>JADFDS010000010.1 GCA_018262715.1 Bacteroidota bacterium | reverse complement strand
GACACCATCAGGAACGAAATCACCGCACAGGCAACCGCAGCCATAGACTATGACCCCACAGTGGACACCATCTTCGAGATAGGCGGGCAGGACTCCAAGTACATCAGCAGTGAAAACGGAGTGGTTGTTGATTTCGAGATGAACAAGGTCTGTGCTGCCGGCACAGGCTCATTCCTCGAAGAGCAGGCCGAGAAGCTTAACATAAAGATAGTCGGTGAGTTCGGGGAAATGGCCCTCAGCAGCAAAAGTCCCGTTAAGCTTGGTGACCGCTGCACCGTCTTCATGGAATCTGACCTGAACACATTCATGCAGAAGGGAGCCAGGGATGAGAACCTGGTTGGCGGACTGGCTTATTCCATAGTCTATAACTACCTTCAGAAGGTGGTGGCAGACCGCAGGATAGGCAACCGCATCTTCTTTCAGGGTGGCGTAACCAACAACAAGGCGGTGGTGGCTGCTTTCGAGCAGGTGCTTGGGAAAAAGATAATTATCCCGCCCCATTTCGATGTCACAGGAGCCATCGGTGCTGCAATTCTGGCACAGAAGTCAATGACCGAAGGGCAGAAAACAACATTCAAGGGATTCGGCATAAGGAATGCCAGCTATGAGATAAGCCGGTTTGTCTGCAACGGCTGTGTCAATCACTGTGAGATCAGCAGCGTGAAGATTGCCGGGGAGAAAAAACCACTTTTCTACGGCGGCAGGTGCGAAAAATGGGAGACAGACAGCAGGAAGAAAAAAAATGATAACATTCCCAACCTCTTTCTGAAGAGGACGGAGATGCTGATGGGCGATTACCGCGAGGAGGAGCCTGACGGCAGGCCTTCAGTCGGCATCCCCAGGGCGCTGATGGTATATTACCAGCAATTCCCCTTCTGGAGGACCTTCTTCAGCGAACTCGGATTCAGGGTTGTGCTGTCACGCGAGTCGGACAGGGCGCTGGTGACCCGGTCACTGGAGACTGTCACCTCAGAGACATGCCTCCCGGTAGAGCTGATGCACGGGCATGTCATCGATCTTGTTGACAAGGGAGTTGACTATGTCTTCATGCCTTTCATCGTCAGCGGCAAGTACAAAGAGGGAGACAGTACATCCAACTCCAACTGTCCGTGGATTCAGTCGTTTCCGTTTATGGTCAGGGCAGCGCTCCGTGACCGGGTTGATGAGAAGAAATTCCTCACCCCCACCCTGCATTTCAGGTATTTTGAGCGGGCTCTGACAAAGGAGATGATTTCGTTTTTCGGTGATAAGATGGGATTTGATTCCTCCAGGGTGAAAAAGGCGCTTCTGCAGGCTGACGGCATGCAGACAGCCTTTGAGAGAGGCGTGGCGGAATACGGGCGTAAGGCCCTCATTGAAATTCCCGAAGGATGCAGGCCTGCAGTTATTCTTGGCAGGCCATACAACAGCACTGATCCGCACCTTAATCTGAGCCTTGCAGAAAAGCTCATCGCACAGAATGTGATGCCTATTCCGCTTGACATGCTTGACCTTTCCGTTGCTGACCTTTATAAGAACTACCGTAACATGTACTGGCCCAACGGCCAGAAGATCATTGCGGCAGCAAAGCACGTTGCCCGTACAGATGGTCTGTATGCAGTATATATCAGTAATTTCAGGTGCGGCCCTGATTCATTCATATGGCATTACGTCACCGAGGAGCTCAAGGGAAAGCCCTTCCTTCACCTGGAAGTCGATGAGCACTCTGCTGACGCAGGCATGGTTACCCGCATAGAGGCATTTCTTGACAGCCTGGAGGGGTCAGAGAAGAATGCAAGGAAGGCTGTTGAGGTCATCAGGCCCCGGCCCAGCCCTTCTGAGCCACCCTCGAACAGGACCCTCTATTTCCCGTACATGCATGACGGCGCACGGTTTGTTGCCGCCGCGGCGAGGAGTGTCGGGATCCCCTCGGAGGTTCTGCCCATGCAGACAGAAGAGGATATTGCACTGGGAAGGAAGTATACCTCATCGAAGGAGTGTTTCCCGATGATCTGCACCACCGGCAGCTTCCTGAAAAAGCTTATGGAGCCGGGAGCGGACCCGTCGAAGATGAGCTTCTTCATGCCTGACCATAACGGACCATGCCGTTTCGGGCAGTACAACCAGTTCCAGAGGATACTATTTGACAGGCTTGGCTTCAGGGATGCAGAGCTGGTCACACCTTCAAATGACACCTCCTATGCCGATCTGGCAGGAGACCGCAGCCAGCGGTTCAGGATCAACGCGTGGAAAGGGTTCGTGGCGTTTGACTTCATCAGGAAACTGTACAGGGAGACCCGGCCATACGAGCTCAATCCGGGCGAAAGCGAGGCTGTCTACCTGGATGCCATGAAAAAGGCCGAAGCCTCCATCGAGAAAAACTGCAGGGGCCTTCGCCGGATACTGGTCGGGGCTTCATCGGCCTTCATGGCCGTAAAGGTCGACAAGAGCAAAAAGAAACCGGTGATAGCCGTGCTTGGTGAGATCTTCATGCGTGACAACGCAGGATGCAACGGCAACATTGCCAACCGGCTTGAAGCACTGGGCGCCGAGGTGCTCATAGGCCCCTTCTCCGAATGGATCACCTATTCAACCCACCGCTATACACGTGACAGCCGCTGGAAGAACGACACGAAGGGCGTCATCAGGTCGAAGATACAGGGCATTGGCCAGGAGGTTCTTGTTGATTACCTGCTGAGAGGCATCAGGAAGGTGAGTGATACCTCCAAAGATGTGTCGCTTCATGAAATACTGAGGCTGAGCAACAGGTACGTAAGCGAGTTCTATGACGGTGATCCGCCAATAGCCCTCGGGATGTCTTCTGCGCTGGCAGGGAGAGGGGTGTCAGGAATAGCAGCAATCCTGCCCTTCACGTGTATGCCGGGAACGCTTATCGCTTCTGTCAGTGATTCCTTCAGGAAGGATCACAACAACATTCCGTTCCTCAACATACCCTATGACGGGCAGGACAGCGTATCACTTGAGACAAGGCTACAGGCCTTCTTCTTCCAGGTCAGGGAGTATGCTGAGGCACACCAACAATAGTCATCTCGTCAATGAGGTAACCTGCGTTGCCAAGCTTTTCAATCAGGAAAAGCGCATACCTGATATCTATGCTGATATTACGGCTCTGCTGAGGGTTGTACATCATGTCTGATGCCACCCCTTCCCATGCACGGTCAAAGTTGACCCCTATCAGGTGACCCTCGGCATTAAGCACCGGGCTTCCCGAGTTGCCTCCTGTAGTGTGGTTATTGGCAATAAAGCATACCGGCATATCGCCGTCATATCCGTACCTGCCGAAATCTTTCTTCTCATACAGTTCCTTCAGCCTGTCAGGCACATCGTAATCATAGATCTCCGGGTTGTCCTTCTCCATCACACCGGTGAGGGTCGTCTGATGCTCATGGTAAACGGCATCACGTGAGTCATAACCCATCACCTTTCCGTAAGCCAGCCTTAGGGTTGAGTTTGCATCAGGATAAAAGACCTTGTCTCCCCCCTGCTCCATCTGGGCGGCCATATAGAGTTTGTTGAGCTCTGCCAGCCTGGCATCGGCAGCTGACAGCTCTCCCCTGAGGCGTGATGCAGTCAGGTCAGATGCCGAGACAGCCATCCGGTAGAAGATATCCTTCTGAACCTTTTTGGGATCGAATTTGCTGATGAGTGCCTTAACCCTGTTCTCGTCGGTAAAGATTGACTTATCGAAAAGCTTACCGGCCACCATGCCGAAATCTCCCCTGCATGATTCAGCCAGCGCCTTGTAGACATCAGTCTGCCACTCCCTGTCGATGTTCTTCCCGTAAAGGTCCATTACAGCCACAAACAGCTGCTCCGAAACGTTGCGGTCATAGTTGCGGAAGTATCCGTCGGCATATTCCTGCAGTCTTTTCAATTCCTTGTCAAGCCCGGGATCCTTTTGGGAGGCCATTTCCACTGCTCTTCTGAAGGCTCCGGCAAGTGATGCCGGTTCTACGCCTGCTGAGCCAAACACCTCATTGGTGTAGGAGTTTACAAGATAATTGTGTGTGTAGGTGCTGTAGATGTCAGCATACTCATCGAGTATCTTACCGTACTTTCGGACACGTTCCGGGTCAGCTGCCACCCACTTCATGAACTCCTTCTCAAAAGCCTGCTTGCGGGCTACACCATTCATCCTGTTAAGGCTCTGGATTTCACCGATTGATTTCTTCCAGCCGTTGGCGAGGCCAAATGATTTACCCGAATACTTCAGCCTGACCAGCGGGTCCTTTGCCATGGCCTGCTCCATGATTGATATCTTCTTGCCGCGCATGTCCACCATTTTCGGGTAGATGACGTCCTTCAGCATGCTGATGTGATATGACGGAGCATATTCCTGTGTCCTTCCGGGGTATCCGAAGACCATTGTAAAATCGCCCTCCTTAACTCCGGCAATTGACACCGGGAAGTGGTATGCGGGATGGTAGGGCACATTCTCAGCTGAATATGCAGCAGGCTTGTTCTCCTTGTCAGCATAAACCCTGAACAGGGAAAAGTCGCCCGTATGCCTCGGCCATACCCAGTTGTCAGTGTCGCCTCCGAACTTGCCGATGGCTGACGGGGGCGCTCCCACGAGTCTGACATCACGGAAAGATTCATTGACAATCAGAAAGTACTGGTTACCAAGGAAGAAAGGCCTGACGGCCGAACGATAATGGGTTCCTTTGACTGCCTCTGCGTTGATGGCAGTGATGTTTGCGTTGATGATCTCATCACGTTTCTCCTTGTCCATGTCATCAGTCACCCCTTTGAGAACCTTGTCGGTGACATCTTCCATATACTTGAGGATGGTGACGGAGAGTCCGGGATTTGCAAGCTCTTCAGCATTGGAAGCAGCCCAGAATCCGTTTCTCAGGTAGTCATGCTCCAGAGTGGAGTGGTTCTGAATGTACCCATAGCCACAGTGGTGGTTGGTGATTATCAGCCCTTTGTCAGAGATGAACTCGCCTGTGCAACCTCCCCCGAATAGCACCACGGCGTCTTTCATTGATGCCCTGTTGATGCTGTAGATATCTTCAGCTGTAAGCTTGAAGCCATTCTCCTGCATCAGTTTGATGTTGTACTTCTCAATAAGCACAGGGATCCACATCCCCTCATCTGCCAATGCTGCCGGTGTGGCCATGGCAAGGAGCATCGCAATAGTGAAAAGTTTCGTTTTCATATGTTTCTGGTTTTGTTTCTGATTTCGTTTCCGGTAAATTGAAGAAGGGCTGTAAAGAGTTCGCTAACCGGCATTCCCACAACATTGTAATAAGACCCTTCTATTGTTGTTATGCCCCTCAGGCCTATCCATTCCTGGATGCCATATGCGCCGGCTTTGTCGAGGGGGCGGTAGTTCTTAACGTAGTATTCAATCTCGTCATCACTCATTTCCCTGAAGGTGACTCCGGTGGTGACTGAAAAGACCATTTCTTTTTTACTGTCTCTCAGGCATATACCTGTGATCACCTCATGCCTGCACCCGGAAAGCTGCCTGAGGAAACTGATTGCTTCCGCATCACCGGCAGGCTTGCCCAGGTTCTCACCATGGCACCAGACAATGGTGTCAGCGGTGATCAGCACCTGCCCCGGAGCAAGCGGCTCATCCCATGAGGACGCCTTGCCTGCCGCCAGGAACTCTGCGATATCTTTTCCCCTGAGATGAGCAGGCCAGTTTTCTTCAAAGCCGGTGACAGCCACCCTGAACCTGAATCCGGCATCTTCCATTAGTTGCCTGCGCCTTGGTGATGCCGAGGCAAGGATAAGGTCAAAGTTCTGCAACCTGTCTGAAAACATTCTAAAGAATTTTCCCTGAAGAGATTATTGCTCCTGCAACAAGTGAGTAGAGTATTCCTGCCAGCATGATGAGCTTCATCAGCCTGCTTGCAAGGGTAAGATGCTTCTTTTCCCCCGAAGTGAGCACCCTGACAATCACCGCCACCAGCGGAACCGCCAGGAGAAGCGAGATATACACAAGGGTGATGGTGTCACGGAGATGCCTGGACCATACATAATAAAGCAACGCCACGGTTACGACTGAAAGAAGGACAACAATGACTCTACAGACTGTGAGCCCTGATATCACCGGCAGCGTTTTTCTGCCTGTCTCACGGTCGCCATCACAATCTTCCATATCCTTTATTATCTCGCGGATGAGGGTTGTCAGGAATGCAAACAGGGCGAATCCGCCTACCCACCAGAAAAGTATGGCTACACCCGGAAAACCGGAGGAGGCCTGTGAATAGTATACATAAACAGGTGCTGCATCATACACCACTACCAGCATTGGAACCATTGCAACCAGCAGCGCCACGATAATGTTTCCAATCAGGAACTGCCGCTTATAGGTGGCCGAGTAGAAGTAAAGCAGCCCGGATATCAGTATAAAGAAGATTCCAAGCCATACATAACCTATACGTGCAGAAACGTATATCCCGCCGATAACGCCCAGTAAATTGAACACGTTATGATACATCATTGCCATGCGCCTTGTGATAGTGTTTCCGACAATGATAGTTCCCCTGTTGATCAGGTCTGCCCGGATATCGAAGTAGTCGTTGATCACATAGCCTGCTGCAGTGATAAGGCATGTTGAAATTACAAGTATGAGGAAGTCAAACCAGCCGAGGCGGAAGTCCATGGCAACCAAAGTTGCCGGATCTCCGGCCATTGTCACCAGGATGGCGCCCAGCAGCGGCCTGATGATTGCGTATCTCATCAGCATCATTGTCAGCGCCACTACCAGAAGGTTTGGCAGCCTTACAAGATCCAGAAGGTCTTTTAATCTCTCACCACGAGAATGCTTCATAGTCCATCCAGTTTTTGTGGAGTCTCAGCGCCTGCTCAATCACATCGCGCACGCATCCCTCTCCCCCATTTTTATCTGAAATGTAAACGGCAATCTGCTTTATTTCACTGTCGGCATCGGCCGGACAGGCCGGAAGGCCAACCATCTTCATCACCTCAAAGTCAGGAATGTCGTCACCCATGTACAGGACACTCTTCAGGTCTACATTCCACCGTTCTGCCAGTTCCTTCATGCTCTCTTTCTTGGTTCGCGAATTCAGAAAAATGTCATTAACACCAAGTGTTTTAAGTCTTTTGATATATTCCTTTGAATTAGCGCCGGAAATAACCCCGACGTGATATCCCTTTTTGACAGCCAGCTGGATGGCATATCCGTCCCTGAGGTTGACTGTCCGGAGTGGTATGCCCCATACCGAGAGAGCGATAGTCTGTGTTGACAGTACTCCGTCGATGTCAAAGACAAAGGCTTTTACTCCCCGGAGTTCTTCCTTGAAATTCGTCATTTTTCCCTTTTCCTGTAATGTCCGGCAATCATCCTGCTGACAAGCCGGTAGAGTTTCTGGTATTGTGGTGAGAAAGATAGCAATTCGATGTGACTTTTCACTGTGCCGGTGTCATGTCGCACAGCAGGCCCGGTCTGGGCGGCTTCAGGGCCGGTGCGGAGAGCCTTGCGCACCGTCTCCTCCATCAGGGGTCTGAGCAGTACCGGGTCAATGCCGGCTTCCCTGGCGACTGACTCACCGGCTGTCATCATAAAGTTTGAGAAGTTGTTTGTGAAGACGGCAGCCAGGTGAAGCTTTTTTCTGCTCTCTGAGTCACACTCCCACACCCCGGCCCCGATGCTCTCACCTGTATTCCTCAGCACCTCCATGGCCAGACTGTCAGTGGCCTCAATGAAGAACGGCACCTTGCGCAGATCAGGCGGAAAAGCTTTGGTAAAGGTCTGCAGCGGATAAAATACACCCGCACCGGATGCCCGCCCGAGGGCTTCAATCGGGATACTGCCTGCTGTGTGGGCGATGACTGTATGAGGGGATATGACGATTGAGGCAGCAACTTCGGCAACTGTCTTATCGGTGACACAGATCAGAAGGAGATCACATTCGCCCGGCACAGTAAGATCCAGCCGGTATCCGGCCCCGGTTTTTTTCGCCAGCTCACGTGCGCTTATGCCGTTTCTTGAGGCAACGGATACTATCCTGTGACCTGCTGATGCCAGCCCTGTGGCAAGTGACTCCGCCACATTGCCTGCTCCGATGAAGGATATGTTGTAGGTAGACACCGTTGCTGGCAGATCATTGCGTCAAATTGCAGCGTTACTTTCCCCATTCATGGGCAGCCACCGCAGTTACCTTTACCTGGTAGATCCTCATATAGCTGTAATAATATGAGTTACTGCTGTTCATCAGGTAATTGCACTCATAGAAGTACTCCCCTGACACCAGTATCTCCTCTCCCTGGGCGAATTTGGTCAGTTCACTTATCCATTGCGAGGGATTACAGAAATAATATATTGAATACTGATCCCAGATTGTGGAGAACCGCGCAGTCTTGTTGACTGCGTCATATGTGATATAAACGTTTGACAGGTTCAGGGAGTCAAGGGCGTCACCGTCACAACCGCATTTTGGTTGTTTCTTGCAGCCAGCCGTCACTGCAACCAGTGCAGCAACTGCAAAAACCAGGGCCAGTGTGGCCAATATCCTGTTTCTTTTCATGATTCTGAGCTGTTTAGACACTGCAAAATAATGCTAATTTTCCTTCCCTCCAAACAAACAAGCCGGTTGTTTTCACAACCGGCTTATCTTCAGTATGTTCATGAATCATGCCTGTGCTGTCGGTCCGCCGAAAGTGACCGGCATGACAGGGCCTGATCCCTTGACTTCGCGTATCGGGCCGTGAACAGCCTCGTACTTGGCAATATTGTCACTCAGCGCTGCCACAAGCCGCTTGGCATGCTCGGGGGTCAGGATGATCCTCGACTTGACCTTTGACTTGGGTACGCCCGGCATGATCCGGACGAAGTCAATTACAAACTCCGCCGGTGAGTGGGTTATTATTGCCAGGTTGGAATAGACGCCCTCAGCAACATCCTCGCTTAGTTCAATGTTAAACTGGCCCTGATTCTTGATGTCTGACATGATCCTCTGGTTTTAGCCCTGTTCCACCTCGCTGGGACTCTGCCCGGCGTGAACAAGAGATTCATAATCATCGAGAGACCCGACAATGATGTTGTTGTACTCCCTGAGGCCGGTGCCTGCCGGGATGAGGTGTCCGACGATGACATTCTCCTTGAGACCCTCAAGGAAGTCGACCTTCCCGAGGATGGCAGCCTCATTGAGGACCTTGGTGGTCTCCTGGAATGATGCTGCAGAGAAGAAGCTGTTCGTCTGGAGTGCAGCGCGGGTGATACCCTGAAGCACCTGCTGTGATGTAGCAGGTACTGCATCTCTTGCATCAATCAGCTTGAGGTCACGGCGCTTGAGCAGTGAGTTTTCATCCCTGAGTTTGCGGGCCGTGATTATCATGCCCGGCTTCAGCGTCTGGCTGTCACCTGGTTCCAGCACAATCTTCTTGCCATATACCCAGTCATTCTCATCCATGAACTCCAGCTTATCAACAATCTGTCGCTCAAGGAATTTAGTGTCACCCGGGTCAATTATCTCAACCTTGCGCATCATCTGCCTGACGATGGTCTCAAAGTGCTTGTCATTGATTTTCACACCCTGGAGACGATAAACCTCCTGGACCTCATTGACAATATATTCCTGGACCTTTGTGGGCCCCTTGATGGCAAGAATGTCCGAAGGTGTGATTGCGCCGTCAGAGAGTGATGTGCCTGCCCTGACATAGTCATTCTCCTGCACAAGAATCTGTTTTGACAGCGGTACAAGGTACTTCTTCATCTCACCTGACTTGGATGTGATGGTTATCTCCCTGTTACCCCTCTTGATCTTTCCGTAGGTAACCTCACCGTCAATCTCGGTCACGATAGCCGGGTTGGACGGGTTACGTGCCTCAAAGAGCTCGGTAACCCTTGGCAGACCTCCGGTGATGTCACCGGACTTTCCTACTGCCCTCGGTATCTTGACGATAGTGTCACCGGCTTCGACCAGTTTGTTGAGGTCGGTAACCAGGTGGGCACCCACCGGCAGGTTATATGATTTGATCTCAACTCCCTCGGGAGACATGATCTTGATGGTCGGGTTCTTGGTCTTGTCCCTGCTCTCAATGATCACCTTCTCCTTGAAGCCTGTCTGCTCATCTGACTCCTCACGGAAGGTCACGCCTTCTATGAGATAATCAAATGCCACCTTACCGGAAACTTCGGAGATTATGACCGCGTTGAACGGATCCCATTCGCAAATCAGCTCACCCTTCTGTATCTCCTGGTTCGGCTTGACATAAAGCCTGCTGCCGTAAGGAATGGTATGTGTTGTAAGCGCAATACCCGTGGTTTTGTCAACAATCCTGAGCTCGGCAAGACGGCCGATGACAATATTGATGTTCCCCTTCTCGGGATCCTTTTTGGCAACGGTTCTCAGTTCCTCAATCACAGCAATACCACCGTATCTTGCGATAAGGCTAGATTCGGTTGTGATGTTCGAGGCGGTACCACCGACGTGGAAGGTACGGAGGGTAAGCTGTGTACCGGGTTCACCGATACTCTGTGCGGCTATAACACCGACAGCCTCACCCTTCTGCACCATCCTTCCGGTGGCGAGGTTACGGCCGTAACACTTGGCACAGACACCCTTCTTTGATTCGCAGGTAAGAACCGAACGGATCTCCACCTGTTCAATGGGCGACTGGTCAATATTGCCGGCAACTTCCTCCGTTATCTCCTCCCCTGCGGAGACAATAAGATCTCCTGTAAGCGGATTGTAGATGTCATGGACGGTTGTGCGGCCAAGGATCCTTTCATACAGTGATTCAACTATATCCTCGTTGTTCTTGATTGCCGTGGCAACCAGTCCGCGCAGGGTTCCGCAGTCCTCCTCGGTGATGATGACATCCTGGGAGACGTCAACGAGACGGCGTGTGAGGTAACCTGCGTCAGCAGTCTTGAGGGCTGTGTCAGCAAGACCCTTACGGGCGCCGTGGGTGGAGATGAAGTACTCGAGTACTGACAGTCCTTCCTTGAAGTTCGACAGGATCGGGTTCTCGATGATCTCCGAGCCGGTAGCGCCTGATTTCTGAGGCTTCGCCATAAGACCCCTCATCCCTGAGAGCTGGCGGATCTGCTCCTTCGAGCCCCTTGCACCCGAGTCAAGCATCATGTAAACCGAGTTGAAGCCCTGCTTGTCATTTGACAGCTGCTTCATGAGGCTCTGGGTAAGACGGGCATTGACATGAGTCCAGATATCAATGATCTGGTTGTACCTTTCATTGTTGGTGATGAAGCCCATGCTGTAGTTGGAAAGCACCTCGTCAACCTGCTCGTAGCCTTCCTGAACGAACATCTCCTTCTCCTGCGGAATGATGACGTCGTCAAGGTTGAACGAGAGGCCGCCGGTAAATGCCATCCTGAACCCGAGATCCTTGATTGCATCAAGAAAGTCTGCGGTTTTGGCAGTTCCTGCCTTCTTCAGCACTGTGCCAATGATGTCCCTCAGTGACTTCTTCGTCAGCAGTTCATTGATATATCCAACCTCCTCAGGCACGAACTCATTGAAGAGAACGCGGCCTACAGTGGTCTCAATCAGGTGGTTGACCTTCTGTCCGTCAACTATGTCATTCACCTTGACCTTGATTATCGCATGGAGGTCAACCTTATTTTCGTTATATGCGATGCGTACCTCTTCGTGTGAATAGAACACAGTTCCTTCTCCCTTGACCTTGATGGTCTCGGTGCTCTTGCGGGCCTTGGTGATATAGTAAAGGCCGAGGACCATGTCCTGTGAAGGCACGGTGATAGGGGCGCCGTTGGCCGGGTTGAGGATGTTGTGCGATGCGAGCATCAGCATCTGTGCCTCAAGTATCGCAGCGTTGCCGAGGGGAAGGTGAACTGCCATCTGGTCACCGTCGAAGTCGGCGTTGAAAGCCGTACAGACGAGCGGGTGCAGCTGGATTGCCTTGCCTTCAATCAGCTTCGGCTGGAAGGCCTGGATACCCAGCCTGTGAAGTGTTGGTGCACGGTTCAGCAGCACCGGGTGACCCTTGAGAACGTTCTCGAGGATATCCCAGACAACAGGATCCTTGCGGTCAACGATCTTCTTCGCGCTCTTTACAGTCTTGACGATGCCGCGTTCAATGAGCTTGCGGATCACAAACGGCTTGTAGAGCTCGGCTGCCATATCCTTCGGGATACCTGTCTCGTGAAGCCTGAGTTCAGGGCCCACAACGATAACCGAACGTGCGGAGTAGTCAACCCTCTTACCGAGAAGGTTCTGGCGGAAGCGTCCCTGCTTGCCCTTGAGGCTGTCAGAGAGCGACTTGAGAGGCCTGTTGGCGTCGGTCTTGACGGCGTTGGCCTTGCGTGAATTGTCAAACAGAGAGTCAATAGCCTCCTGGAGCATTCTCTTTTCATTGCGGAGAATGACTTCCGGGGCCTTGATCTCTATCAGCCTCTTTAGACGGTTGTTGCGGATGATGACCCTGCGGTAGAGGTCGTTAAGGTCGCTTGTCGCGAAACGGCCGCCATCGAGAGGAACAAGAGGCCTCAGTTCGGGCGGAATGACCGGCACTATTTTGACGATCATCCACTCGGGCCTGTTGATGTTCTTTGACTCCCTGAAGGCTTCAACAACCTGCAGTCTCTTGAGAGCCTCGCTCTTGCGCTGCTGTGAAGTCTCAGTGTTTGCGCGGTGGCGAAGTGAGTATGAGAGCTCATCCAGATCAAGCTTGCCGAGAAGCTTGTAGAGAGCTTCTGCCCCCATCTCGGCCACGAACTTGTCAGGATGGTCATCATCAAGATACTGGTTCTCCTTCGGGAGGGTCTCCACTATCTCCATGTACTCCTCTTCCGAGAGGAAATCAAGATATTTGACTCCGTCTGCGGCTTTGACACCCGGATTGATGACAACATACCTCTCATAGTAAATGATGCTGTCAAGCTTCTTCGTCGGCAGGCCCAGCAGATAACCGATCTTGTTGGGCAGCGACCTGAAATACCATATATGGGCTACGGGAACGACCAGGGAGATGTGTCCCATGCGCTCGCGTCTTACCTTCTTTTCCGTCACCTCAACGCCGCAGCGGTCGCAGACGATACCCTTGTAACGTATCCTCTTGTATTTTCCGCAATGGCATTCATAATCCTTCACCGGTCCGAAGATCCTCTCGCAGAAGAGGCCGTCACGTTCAGGCTTGTAGGTACGGTAGTTTATTGTCTCAGGCTTCAGGACCTCGCCGCTTGACTTGTCGAGAATCTCTTCCGGCGATGCCAGCCCTATCGAAATTTTCGTGTAGCTGGTCTTCTGTTTGTTATCCCTTCTGAATGACATATTATGTTTTCGTTTTTATCTTGTGTGAATCCTCAGCTTAATTATTCAAGGTTGATGCTCAGTCCGAGCCCGCGCAGTTCATGCAGCAGCACGTTCAGCGACTCGGGGATGCCGGGAAGCGGCATCGGTTCGCCCTTGACTATTGCTTCATAAGCCTTGGCCCTTCCGATCACGTCATCAGACTTGATTGTCAGTATCTCCTGAAGGATATGGGCTGCGCCGAAAGCCTCAAGCGCCCAGACCTCCATCTCTCCGAATCTCTGTCCGCCGAACTGGGCTTTACCTCCGAGAGGCTGCTGGGTGATGAGCGAATAGGGTCCGATTGAACGGGCATGCATCTTGTCATCAACCATGTGGCCCAGTTTGAGCATGTAGATCATACCCACCGTTGCCGGCTGGTCAAACCGCTCGCCTGTGCCGCCGTCATAGAGATAGGTGGTTCCGTTCTTCGGAATTCCTGCCTTCTCGGTGAGGCCATTGATCTCCTCCTGCTTTGCGCCGTCAAAGATGGGTGTTGAGAACTGCATTCCCAGCTCCCTGCCGGCCCATCCGAGAACAGTCTCGTAGATCTGGCCGAGGTTCATTCGTGAAGGCACACCAAGCGGGTTGAGAACGATATCTACAGGTGTTCCGTCAGCCAGGAAAGGCATATCTTCCGGCCTTACTATCTTGGCCACAATACCCTTGTTACCATGGCGCCCGGCCATCTTGTCACCAACCCTGACCTTGCGCTTCTTGGCGATATAGACCTTGGCCAGCCTGACAATACCTGCGGGCAGCTCATCACCGATGGTGATGTTGTACCTCTTCCTCTTATAGACACCGTCAATCTCCTTGTACTTGATCACATAGTTGTGAAGGAGCTGCTTGATGCTGTCATTCTTCTTCTTGTCAGTGGTCCACTTGTTGGGATTGATATTAAGGTAATCAATCTCCTGGAGCTGCTTGAGGGTGAACTTAGCACCCTTGGGGATAATGTCTACGTTGAGATAATCCTTCACTCCCTGTGATGTCTTGCCATTGACAAGGATGAAGATCTTGTCTACCAGCCTGGCCTTCAGCTCGTCAACCGCCCTGTTGAAGTCGGCGTCGATCTTGTCAAGCAGAGGTTTCTCGGCTGTCTTGGCCTTGCGGTCCTTGATAGCCCTGGTGAACAGTTTCTTATCGATGACAACACCCTCGAGAGACGGACCGGCCTTGAGTGATGCGTCCTTCACATCACCGGCCTTGTCGCCGAAAATGGCCCGGAGGAGTTTTTCCTCGGGAGAAGGATCGGATTCGCCTTTAGGCGTGATCTTGCCGATGAGTATGTCACCGGGCCTGATCTGTGCGCCTATGCGGATAAGGCCGTTTTCATCAAGGTTCTTTGTTGCCTCCTCGCTGACGTTCGGTATGTCTGAGGTGAGTTCCTCCATCCCGCGCTTGGTATCACGCACTTCAAGGAGGTATTCGTCAATGTGGACCGAGGTAAAGATGTCTTCCTGGACAACCTTTTCGCTTATCACGATTGCATCCTCAAAGTTGTAGCCCTTCCATGGCATGAATGCCACCTTGAGATTACGGCCGAGGGCGAGTTCGCCGCCCTTGGTACCATAGCCCTCCGTGAGCACCTGTCCCTTAACCACCTTTTCTCCCTTCCTTACGATGGGGATCAGGTTGATTGTGGTGTTCTGGTTGGTCTTGTGGTACTTGGGAAGCTGGTAACGCTTGATGTCATCGTCAAAGCTGACGAATTTCTCTTCGTCTGTCCGGCTGTAGCGAATGACGATCTCGTTTGCGTCAACATATTCAACCACGCCGTCACCTTCAGCGACGATGAGGATTCGTGAGTCCTTGATCACCTGTTCTTCGAGGCCTGTGCCCACAATCGGGGCTTCGGGCCTTACCAGCGGCACTGCCTGGCGCATCATGTTCGATCCCATGAGTGCGCGGTTAGCGTCGTCATGCTCAAGGAAGGGGATCAGTGATGCTGCTATCGATGCTATCTGGTTCGGAGCAACGTCCATCATCTGCACCTTGGCTATCTCCTCGTAGGGGTAGTCAGCCCCGAGCCTTGACTTGGCCCTGGGATTGACGAAGGCGCCGTCATCCTTCACCGGTGCGTTGGCCTGTGCCACGGTGAGGTATTCCTCATCCTCGGCGGTAAGCCACTTCACGTCGGCATTATTAAGGTTCACCTTGCCGTCATGTACGTCACGGTATGGGGTCTCGATGAATCCGAGCTCATTGATGCGTGCGTAGACGCACAGTGATGATATAAGTCCGATATTCGGTCCTTCAGGTGTTTCAATTGGACAGAGGCGGCCGTAGTGCGTGTAGTGCACGTCGCGGACCTCAAATCCTGCGCGCTCACGTGACAGACCGCCCGGGCCGAGAGCCGAGAGACGACGCTTGTGGGTTATCTCCGCAAGCGGGTTTGTCTGGTCCATGAACTGCGACAGCTGGTTGGTGCCGAAGAAGGAATTGATTACTGATGAGAGTGTCTTCGAGTTGATCAGGTCAACAGGTGTGAAGACTTCGTTGTCACGGACGTTCATACGTTCGCGGATGGTACGTGCCATACGTGCCAGCCCGACGCTGAACTGTGCTGAAAGCTGCTCGCCCACGGTACGGACCCTCCTGTTGCTCAGGTGGTCAATATCGTCAACGTCTGTCTTCGAGTTGATGAGCTCGATGAGATAATGAATGATTGCGATGATATCCTCTTTTGTGAGGATCTTGGTGCTCATATCAATGTTGAGGTTGAGCTTGCGGTTGATGCGGAAGCGTCCGACATCGCCCAGGTCATACCTCTTGTCAGAGAAGAACAGCTTTTCAATGATGTCACGTGCAGTGGCCTCATCCGGCGGCTCGGCGTTGCGCAGTTGCCGGTAGATATAGAGCACTGCCTCCTTCTCGGAGTTGCAGGGGTCTTTCTGCAGCGTATTGTATATGATGGCAAAGTCAGAGAGGCTTACGTCATCGCGGTGAAGCAGAATTGACTTGGCTCCTGAATCGACAATGAGGTCAACGTGTTCGTTTTCAATGATTGTTTCCCTGTCAAGGACCACCTCGTTACGTTCGATGGAGACCACTTCGCCGGTGTCCTCGTCAACGAAATCCTCAACCCAGGTACGGAGCACCCTGGCTGCCAGCTTGCGGCCAACCAGTTTCTTGATGTTTACCTTGGAGACCTTATGTTCCTCTGCGAGGTTGAAGATCTCGAGAATATCCTTGTCACTCTCAAAGCCAATGGCCCTGAGGAGTGTGGTGACAGGCAGTTTTTTCTTCCTGTCGATGTAGGCGTACATCACGTTGTTGATGTCAGTGGCGAACTCTATCCATGAGCCCTTGAAGGGGATAATCCTCGCGGAGTAGAGTTTGGTGCCGTTGGCATGGATGCTCTGGCCGAAGAATACGCCGGGTGATCTGTGGAGCTGTGATACGACTACTCTTTCTGCACCGTTGATGACGAACGTACCCCGTTCGGTCATATATGGCAACACACCCAGGTACACGTCCTGGATGACAGTATCAAAATCCTCGTGTTCGGGATCGGTACAGTAAAGTTTCAGTTTTGCCTTGAGCGGGACGCTGAAGGTCAGTCCCCTCTCGATGCACTCATCGATGGTATATCTGGGAGGGTCAATTGAATAGTCCAGGAATTCGAGCACGAAGTTGTTCCTGGTATCGGTAATAGGGAAGTTCTCCATGAAGACCTGGAAAAGGCCCTCTTTCCTCCTGTTCTCGGGTGTTGTTCCGAGTTGAAAGAACTCGGAAAATGATTTTAATTGAATCTCAAGAAAATCAGGGTATTCAAGCTGATCTTTCTTGGATGCGAAACTTACTCGTTCGGTATTTCTTGAGGACATTGATGGTAGGATTAAGTGAACTTATGAAAAATGACAAAAAGGCTTAGCTCCGCCTGGTGGCGGAACTAAACCTGTAAACCCGGTAATCAGGTATAACTTATTTAAGTTCAACTTCAGCTCCTGATTCTTCCAATGTTTTCTTAATGTTCTCTGCCTCTTCCTTTGATACACCCTCTTTCACCGGGCCGGGAGCGGCATCAACAACAGCTTTTGCTTCTTTCAGGCCGAGGCCGGTAAGGTCTTTCACCAGCTTGACGATCTGAAGCTTCTGGCCGCCTGCATTCTTGAGGATAACATCGAACGAGGTTTTCTCGGCTGCTGCCGGAGCGCCGTCGCCGCCTGCTGCGGGAGCTGCTACTGCAACTGCTGCTGCTGCGGGTTCAATGCCGTACTCTTCTTTCAGTATTTTTGCAAGCTCATTAACCTCTTTCACGGTTAAGTTCACCAACTCTTCTGCAAATTTCTTAAGATCTGCCATTTCTATAGGAATTTTTAATTTGATTAACTAATTGATTATTCTTTTTTTGACAGTGTTTCCAGAACACCGTGGATTTTGGAACCTCCTGACTGCAGCGCGGAGATGACGTTCTTCGCGGGAGACTGGAGGAGCATGATGATATCACCGATAAGCTCTTCCCTTGACTTGAGTGCCACGAGGGTCTCAAGGAGGTTTTCACCAGTGTAAACGGATGATTCCACGAATGCTCCCTTGATCAGGGGTTTCGGATGCGATTTACGGAACTCCTTGATCATTTTGGCAGGAGTGTTTCCGTTATTCGAGAACATGACGGCAGTTGAGCCCTTAAGGACGGGGAACAATTCTCCGCACTCGAGGCCTGCCTGCTCCAGAGCTCTTTTCAGGAGAGTGTTTTTCACGACAACCAGTTTGATCTGGTTCTCAAAGCACTTCCTTCTGAGGTCACTGGTGTCAGCAGCATTGAGCTGTGCAGTGTCAGTCAGGTAAAAGTGGCTGTATTCCTTCAGGGTAGCAGCCAGACTGTTAATTATATCGGCTTTTTCTTCTCTTCTCATAATCTCTGCATTTGTGCTTACGGTTAAACATCAAGGCTCCTGGGGTCAACCTTCAGGCCCGGGCTCATGGTGCTTGAGAGGAAGATACTTCTTACGTATGTTCCTTTCGCCGAGGCGGGTTTGAGTTTGTTGATCATAAAGAGGAATTCCCTTGCGTTTTCAACGATCTTATGAGGTTCGAAAGATACTTTCCCGATGGAAGCATGTACTATACCGGCTTTGTCTACTTTAAAGTCGATTTTTCCCTGCTTAACCTCCTTGACAGCCTTACTGATCTCCATGGTTACCGTACCGCTTTTGGGGTTCGGCATGAGACCACGGGGACCGAGTATACGTCCCAGCTGACCTATCTTACCCATTACTGAGGGCATTGTAATAATGACATCAACATCTGTCCAGCCTGCTTTGATCTTTTCAACCCACTCATCGAGCCCCACGTGATCTGCGCCTGCTTCTCTTGCTTCAGCCTCTTTGTCGGGGGTAACCAGGGCAAGAACCCTGACTGCCTTACCCGTGCCGTTAGGAAGGGAGACAACGCCACGAACCATCTGGTTCGATTTGCGGGGGTCAATCCCAAGCCTGACGTCAATATCAACAGAGGCATCAAACTTCGTAGTAGTGATATCTTTTACCAATGCTGCCGCTTCTGACAAAGTATAGAGTTTGCCATGCTCAACTTTCGCGAGGGCAAACTTCTGATTCTTGGTAAGCTTAGCCATTTCTATTCACTTAATTTGTTATTTACCGGGGAATGCACCTGTTACGGTGATGCCCATACTTCTGGCTGTTCCAGCCACCATCTTCATCGCGGATTCGAGGGTAAAGCAGTTCAGATCCTGCATTTTATCCTCAGCAATAGTCTTCACCTGGTTCCATGTGATTGATGCCACCTTTGCGCGGTTGGGCTCTGCCGAGCCTTTCTTTGTTTTTGAGGCTTCTATCAGCTGAACGGCAACGGGAGGGGTTTTTGTGACAAACTCAAAAGTCTTGTCATTATACACGGTAATGATTACCGGTATGACCTTCCCCGCCTTGTCCTGTGTCCGGGCGTTAAACTGTTTGCAAAACTCCATGATATTCACACCTTTGGAGCCCAGTGCGGGTCCGACGGGTGGAGATGGATTGGCTGCTCCGCCTTTAATCTGTAATTTGATTAATCCAGCAACTTCTTTTGCCATAATTAAAAATTTGCATTGTTTATAGCGAGAGCATGACGGCCGCTTAAGGAAGCATTATAATTCACGGCTGTCAATTTCCTTAATTCCTTAACTTTCTTTCTCTACCTGCATGAAGCTGAGCTCGAGCGGGGTCTTTCGTCCGAAGATTTTGACCATTACCTTGAGCTTGCGCTTCTCTTCGTTGACCTCTTCAATCACGCCGGTGAAGCTGTTGAACGGGCCGTCTATTACTTTTACCGTCTCGCCCACCACGAACGGAACATTGAGTTCCTCCTCGCTGGCTGCCAGTTCGTCTACTTTTCCAAGGATGCGGTTGATTTCGGCCTTCCGCATTGGTATGGGCTCTCCTGATTGTGAGCCGAGGAATCCGAGTACGTTGGGGATATTCCGGAGGATGTGCGGCACCTCACCTACGAGTGCAGCCTCCACGATGACATATCCCGGGAAGAATGTACGCTCCTTGCTCACCTTTTTGCCCGAACGGATCTGGTACACCTTCTCCATCGGTATCAGCACCTGGGTGATGTAATCCTGCAGATTACGGCGTGCAATTTCATTGTCAAGATACTCCTTGACTTTTTTCTCCTTGCCGCCTATAGCCCGGAGCACATACCACTTCTTAACGTTTTCACTCATCTGTGACCGTTATGAATTTTAATATAACAGACCATATACAAAACCCATGGCCTTGTCAAAAATGAAATCCATTCCCCAGATGACCAGGGCCAGGATGACAGAGGTAACGAGTACAAGGGTTGCGCTTCCCTGGAGTTCGCTCCATGAAGGCCATGTCACCTTGTGCATGAGTTCGTTATACGATTCTTTAAAGTATGTTCCTATCTTCATAACAAGAATTCCGTTTCGCACGGGAGGAGAGGCTCGAACTCCCGACACCTGGTTTTGGAGACCAGTGCTCTACCAACTGAGCTACACCCGTGTACATTCTGATGGTAACCGTACGCGTACGCGCACGGTTACCATATTATATATATAATAAGGTCTTAGTTGATGATCTCAACAACTGCGCCTGCACCAACGGTACGGCCACCTTCGCGGATAGCGAAACGGAGACCCTTGTTGATTGCAACCGGGTAGATGAGCTCAACAGTGATTGTCACGTTATCACCGGGCATAACCATCTCTGTACCTTCCGGGAGCTGAATCTCGCCGGTAATGTCAAGGGTACGGAGATAGAACTGCGGACGGTAATTATTGTGGAACGGGGTGTGACGTCCGCCTTCCTCTTTCTTAAGAACATAGACCTCAGCCTTGAACTTGGTATGGGGTGTTATTGAACCCGGTTTTGCAAGCACATGGCCTCTCTTGATCTCTTTCTTGTCAACGCCGCGGAGGAGCAGACCAACGTTGTCACCTGCTTCACCCTGGTCAAGGATCTTGCGGAACATTTCAACGCCGGTACAAACAGTCTTGCGCTTCTCTGAACCAAGGCCGACGATCTCAAGCTCGTCGCCGGTGTGAACCATACCGGTTTCGATACGGCCGGTAGCAACTGTACCACGGCCGGTGATTGAGAAAACGTCTTCAACAGGCATCAGGAAAGGCTTCTCGTTCTCACGCGGAGGAATGGGAATGTATGAGTCAACTGCATCCATCAGTTCCATAACCTTGTCTTCCCACTTCGGCTCATGGTTCATTGCACCGAGAGCTGAACCGCGGATAACGGGAGCATTGTCACCGTCAAACTTGTAGAATGTGAGGAGATCACGTACTTCCATCTCAACGAGGTCAATAAGTTCCTCATCATCAACAAGGTCAACCTTGTTGAGGAACACGACGATCCTCGGCACGTTCACCTGGCGTGCAAGAAGGATATGTTCACGTGTCTGGGGCATCGGGCCGTCAGTGGCGGCAACAACGATGATGGCGCCGTCCATCTGGGCAGCACCGGTAACCATGTTCTTCACATAGTCAGCGTGACCCGGACAGTCAACGTGAGCATAGTGACGGTTCGCGGTTGAATACTCAACGTGAGAAGTGTTGATTGTAATACCCCTTTCCTTTTCTTCGGGGGCATTGTCGATTGAATCAAAGTCCCTTACTTCTGAGAGACCCTTCTTAGCGAGAACCATCGTAATAGCAGCCGTCAGGGTGGTCTTGCCGTGGTCGACGTGACCGATCGTACCGATATTTACGTGTGGCTTCGACCTGTCAAATTTTTCTTTTGCCATAATAAAAGCTTATTAATTTAAATTTACATCCAAAATCGTTTGAGCCGATGATGAGAGTTGAACTCATGACCCCTTCCTTACCAAGGAAGTGCTCTACCCCTGAGCTACATCGGCATGCTGAGCGGGAGACGGAATTCGAATCCGCGGCCCTTAGCTTGGAAGGCTAATGCTCTACCAACTGAGCTACTCCCGCTTATATAGTTAACCGGTACTCCTTTTTTTCCCGTTTCTGCGGAAAAAAGAACGTTGCACTGTAAGAGTGGGGAGAGCAGGATTCGAACCTACGAAGTCATCAGACAACAGATTTACAGTCTGCCCCAGTTGGCCACTTTGGTATCTCCCCGTCTTTACAGAGCATGCCTGGTTAGACATACATGCTTTGCATACAATGAGCCGATGAAGGGATTCGAACCCTTGACCTGCAGATTACAAATCAGCTGCTCTGGCCAACTGAGCTACATCGGCATTTGAAAGAACGACCGATTTCTGAGAAATTACCCTCAAAAATCGGTTTGCAAATGTAGAAATTAAAAATTCAAATCTCAAATTTATCCGAAGTTTTTTTGATGCAGAGGGATTACTCCCCCCGCATCTTTCCCTTCTGTTTGACTATCTGCCGCTTAAGGGCGTCAACAACAAGGTCGGTCGCCTCCTCGAAAGTTTTGCTCTGTTTGCGGGCAAAGAGCGGCCCCCTGGGATACTCCACCTTGATTTCCGTAATCTTGTTCTCCCTTTCATCATCTTTATCTAACCTCAGAAACACCTCGGCGCTGACAATATCGTCACTTAATTGAGAAAGCTTGTTTACCTTTTGAGTAACAAAGTCAATCAGTTTCTTGTCTGCATCAAACCTTAGCGAATGGATCTGAATGTTCATGGCAGTACCTCCTGTTAAGTTAATGATTATGCTCTTGGATGAGCCTGTTTATAGATTTTCTTAAGTTGTTCAAACGTGCTGTGCGTGTATACCTGCGTGGCCGATAGACTTGCATGGCCCAGAAGCTCCTTTATCGAGTTGAGGTCAGCACCGTAATTAAGCATGTGCGTGGCAAAGGTATGCCTGAGAACATGAGGGCTCTTCTTTTCAACCGTTGTAACCATGGCAAGATATCTCGTCACTATGTTATAAACAGCCCTGTCATACATTTTGTTCCCCCTGTCAGTGACAAAGAACCAGCCTCCTGAGAACCCCTTCTCCTCACGCGCTTCAATGTATGACCGAAGTGATTTTACAAATCCTGCAGCAAGAGGAATGACCCTCTGCTTGTCCCTTTTACCAGTAACCCTGACCTGCCCCGCAGAGAGATCCACATCCGCGTCACGCAGGCCTGTCAGCTCCGACCTCCTCATGCCTGTAAGATACAAAAATTCCACAACAGTTCTGTCACGGAGCCCTGAAAAATTATCTCCGAACCTGAATTCGTCAAGCAGCTTCGCGAGAGCATCCTCGGCAACAAATACGGGAAGCTGTTTCGGCTTTTTGGGAAGCTTCAGCCCAGCCATCGGATCTGCAGTAATGAGCTCGTGCCTTCGCATATAACGGAAGAGAGTCCTGAGCGCCGACATCTTCCTGTGAACCGTGCCGGCCGAAGCGCCCCCCTCAAGAAGCGATACCATCCAGCCGCGCACATCAGCATGGGTTACGGATACAAGATCAGCCCCCGGACGGACTTCCTCAAGCCAGCCCATGAACTGATCAATATCATTTTTGTAAGATGTTACAGTGTGCCGTGAATAGCGCTTCTCGGTACTGATGTATTGAAGGAACGATTCCTTTGTATTCATGAAAGGAACCTTTTGGTTTTATATTTTATTACAGCTTCGGCCGGCAGGAGTATTACTCCTCCTCGCGCTGCAGCTGCTGAACATAGACGGCCTTCTTTATCTCATCCCTGCGGCGGACCGAGGGTTTGACGTAGGCCTGACGGGACCTGAGCTCACGGATAACTCCGGTCTTCTCAAACTTCCTCTTGAATTTCTTGAGAGCCCTGTCGATGTTCTCGCCTTCTTTTACCGGTACAATAATCATATTTGAACTTTAAATTTAAATCGAGCCGCAAAATTAATATCTCTGAAAATCATTTCAAAACTTTTGATGAAATAAATTCATAATCGGTTCCTGTAACGCCCGGGGCAGGTCTCACATAAGGGGCTATCCGCCCGGCCTGAACCGGGGTGATGACACCGCTGCTGACCATCTCTCCGAGTGTGACCGGCAGTCCGGATACCGACCTGTAGGTGGTAATCTTCCTTGCAGTCTCGTACCCCAGGTAGGGATGGTGAGCGAGATCGCTGTAGCTTGCGCTGTCAAGGACCAGCGGCCTTACCTCTTCAAATGTCAGTATCAGCTGCTCCGCTGCCAGCCTTGCTACCGAGCTGTCAAGGCCGTATACCTCAACCAGCTGCCATTTGTCAACAAACCCGCCAAGAAGGTTGCGGTATTTTATTATCCGTTCTGCAAGTACCGGCCCGATGCCGGGAAGGGCGACGAGCTCGCCGGCAGTGCACCGGTTAATGTCAAGCGCCAACACACCTCCCCCGGCAGTGGGGGTTGCCTGGTTATCTCCCTGGTTGTACCGCGGACCTCCCACGGCATTTTCCTCCTGATCTGCCGATGGCTTTCGCTCCGGAGCACTCTCCTTCCTGTTTGCCCATGTCACCGATGCATCCCTCCCGGAATCTGCCCCGGACCATCCTTTACGGGTACCGGATTTTTTCCCTTCCGGGTCTGTCTCTATTAATATATATGGTATCAGCCTTGCGGCAGTGGACGAATCGATTCCGTATATCCGCCGCAGGTCCTCCGGCCGGCGGAACCTCGCCCCGCTGCCCCGGTAGTTTATAAGAGTGCGCGCCTGCCTGGCCGACAGGCCGAGACTCAGAAGGTCATCATAGGTGCATGTGTTGGGGTCAAACATGAAGAGCGCCGGGGTAGTACTTTCCGTATCACTGCCGCCGGCATTGACATCCTGCGCCAATGGCAACGGAGGCAGCTCTGCCGGCACCTCACCGGGCCGCATGACTGTAAGGCGTACGAGCAGAAGCGTCACGACAATGAGTGACAGGACAAACGTTCCGTGCCTCTCCCGGCGGTCAAAACCGAACAGTGCTGTGACGGATTTCCTGAATCGTTTCATAGACGAAGCAGCAAGACGTCATGAAAGATATGAAAATTTGGGATACCTTGCAATAGGCAATAGGCAATGGGCAGTAGGCAGTAGTGTAAGTATTGGTTATCAGGCAGTTACTGCTCATATCTTGTCAACACTATTGCCTGATGGCTATTGCCTCTTGCCTGCTAGAAGGGATATCCTATCCCGATCACCATCGTAACGTCCTTCTTACGGTCATAGGGACGATTGAAGGGGATCCATTTCGAGCCCTCCGTCTCCTGAGGGTCACGCACCTTCAGCCCGAAATCGGCACGCAGCAGGACAAACTTAAGGTCAAACCTCAGACCAAGGCCGGTACCTACGGCAATGTCATCGGTGAATGACCTGAACCGGAAGACGCTTCCGGGCCTGTCCTCGTCCTCCCTGACGGTCCAGATGTTACCGGCGTCGATGAAGGCAGCCCCCTCCAGTATCCAGAAGAGTTTGAACCGGTATTCGACGTTGGCTTCGAGCTTCATATCAGCTGTCTGGTTGATGAATGAGCTCTCCTGCAATATGTAAGATCCGGGTCCGAGCGTTCTCACCATCCATGCCCTGATATCGTTTGATCCGCCGCCGAAGTACTGTTCCTCAAAGGGCATCACCTCCGAGTTCCCATAGGGCCATCCCACTCCGGCGAAGAACCTGTAAACGATGCTGCTGGCCTCATTGAACCTGTAGTTATAGGCTGCATCAACCTCTCCCTTGATGAACTGGGCAAACGGCTGACGGAACAGGTGGTAGCTTCCGTCAGGAGCCAGCTCTGCATTGGCGGTCCGGTAGGCGGCATCAAGCAGGTTGCCGGCAATATCCAGCCCGAGACGAATGTTCCAGAAGTCGCGTGATTTCTGAATCACCTGGTTGTTGAAGGCGAAGTCATACCGTCCGCCGACAATCCTGACGTCACGCAGTGAGTTGGAGAAGTATGGCATATCTTCAATTGTCGCCTGGTAATCAGGATTGATGTAATGAAGCTTTACCACGTTCAGCGAGAGCGGGTTCACACTGAACCTGGTATATTTGTTGCCGTTCCATGAATAACCAAGCGATATGTTTGCAACCGAGCGGGCAAATGCCGGCAGCTTCTGGTAGTTGTACCCGGCCGACAGAACCGTTCTGGGATCCCTGTTCCTGATAAACGATTCTTTTGCCGGAAATGGGATCATGAACTTGGGGATTCTCAGGTTAGCCTCGATGCCGTATTGCTGGGTGTTCCTGAAACCGCTGAGATCTTCGGTGAGCGTTTCGTATGCACCTTTCAGCTTCATGCTGAATACTTCAGCGCCTTTTAACAGGCTCTTGTTCTGGTATATAAGGTTAAGTGCTCCGCCGAGGTTTCCGCCTGTATTGGTACCCTCCAGTTCCACGGTGAATGATTGCCGCTGCATCGGGGTTAGCTGAATGACACAGTCAAGCATCCCTTCATCCCTTCTTTCGCCTGAAAGGCTTCCTGCATCGATGAACGAGACATTCACCAGCCTGTGGTTCCTTAGATCGTTGAGGTGTTTTTGCGTCCTTTCTGTATTGGTGACACTGTAGAGGGATCCCGGTGCAATATATATTGCCTGTGCGAGAACCTCGGGCCTGACGAGGGTACGGCCGGGAGGTGATACAAAATGTATCCCTCCGAAATATGAGGTATCAAGGCTGTTGAGATACTCTTCGCCGCCCGTCAGCGCCGTCCGGGGATCAAACTCAGGATAGACATAGATATCCCTGATCCGGTACATTTTGTGAGGAGTTGTCACCTGTCTGCCCTGGCTGTCAAACGTCACCCCCGGCGAAACGACATAATTGACAATCATCTGATGGCTCATGAGGGAGCTGTCTATGCGGTAGAAGATATTCTCCGTCGAAAAAGTATAAAAGCCTATGTCGCGGATAAACCTCTCGAGTCTCTGACGCTCCTTCCTGAGGACGTCCACATCATAGATCATCCCTCTCTCCACGGAGCAGTTTACCGTGTCAATCATTATCAGGCTGTGGAGAATGGAATCCTGCACCTCATACCTGATGTCAGCAATCTTATAAGGTCTTCCCGGGCTGACCCGGTAGATAACCTTCGCCTCGTTACCGTCGACATTGACCGTATCGGTAACAATGGCATTGAAAAAGCCTTTTGACCAGAGGTAGCTCTGAATCTGCCCGGCGGATCTTTCTGCGGCGACCTCATCAAATATCACCGGTTCCTCGCCGATCCGCCTCAGCCAGCCGTGGGGCCATTTTTCACGGGTGATATCAGAGAGATTGAAGAGTCCGAGGTGAAACCTCACCCCGAAAATCCTCTTGTTTGGCTGCTGCCTGACATAAGGCTTCATTGCGCTCCGGCTCACCGTCGCGGGCAATGATTCACCACCCGGACTGACGGTAAGTTCATTGCTGCTGAGGAGCAGCTCGCCCGAAGGGACGTATTTTGTGGGATTGCACGATGCAGCCGTGAAAATAATGATGGTAAGCAGGAAGAGTTTGGGTCCGGTAATTTTTATATTTGTTCTCAGTTGGATCACTTGCCCGGGAAGAGTGGTGCACGCAAATATACCATTATAAACTCTATTTTCAATTAGTGAATTATGCACAGGATGATCACCCGCAACCATGTAAAAATGATACTCTCACTTCAGAAACGAAAGGTAAGGGAGGATAACTCACTCTTTGTCATTGAGGGCGACAAGCTGGTCAGGGAGTATATTCTTGCAGGCAACAGGGTTATGCTGATGGCAGGCAAGCCTGAATGGATTGATGGTGAATCTGAAGCAGTTATCGGCGGGGCTGATGAGGTTGTCACGGTAAGCTACGAGGAGCTGAGACGGATAAGCTCGCTCCGGACCCCGCACAACGTACTGGCCGTGGCCCCCATGAGGAAGGCGCAGTTCAGCGATGACTCCATCCGGGGCAGGCTTACCCCGGTGCTGGAGTGCGTACAGGATCCGGGCAACCTCGGGACCATCATTCGAATTGCCGCGTGGTTCGGGATGGGCAACATCATCTGTTCTCCCGATTCAGTTGACTTTTACAATCCCAAGGTGATCCAGGCCACAATGGGTGCCTTCATGCATGTGAACGTCTGGTACAGGCCGCTTGATGAGCTTCTCCGCTACGCCGCCGGTGAGGGCATCCCTGTTTACGGTACCACCACTGACGGTACATCGGTCTATGAGAGTGAGCTAGGCAGCGAGGGCATCATCCTCTTCGGGAACGAGTCAAAAGGAATTTCCGCCGGGCTGCTGCAACATGTCACCAGGCGCATCACCATTCCCGGTCCGCCGAATCCTGTCGCCGGGCTGGAATCGCTTAACGTCAGCATGGCCGCTGCCATTGTGTGTTCGGAATTCTTCAGGAGAGGCCTTGCAGGCAGTCAGCAATCGGCAATCAGCAGTCAGCAGTCCTGAATTGCAACAATCAGATGTCAACCGGTATTGCCGACTGCCAACCGGTACTGCCGACTTTATCAATAGTTTCTGGCAATAGCCTGCGCGAGCAGCATACCGTCCACCGCCGACGAAACAATGCCCCCGGCATATCCGGCACCTTCGCCGGCAGGCCACAGGCCTTCAATGCCTTCCGCGTTCAGTGTGACCGGATCACGCAGGATCCTGACCGGAGATGATGTTCGGGACTCCACTGCGGCTACCAGGGCATCACCGGTGAGGAATCCCCTCATCTTTTTCCCGAACTCCCTGAATCCTTCCCTCAGTCTTCCGGAAATATCTGCAGGCATCCATTGATGAAGCGGTGAGGCTGTAAGGCCGGGAAAATATGACGCATCGGGGAGTGTGGATGAAGCCCTGCCCTCCACGAAGTCGGTCAGCCTCTGCGCCGGAGCCCGCTGAGTCATTCCCCCCTCCTTCCATGCCATTTTCTCCAGGGCTGCCTGGTATGCTGTGCCTGCCAGCGGCCCGCTGCCGTAACGGATAGCATCCTCCTCCCTGATCTCGGTCACTATCCCGCTGTTGGCCCACCTGGAGTTGCGGTTTGAGGGCGACATTCCGTTCACCACCACCTCTTCCGGCGAAGTGGCCGAAGGAACCATGAATCCTCCGGGGCACATGCAGAAAGAGTATACGCCCCTGCCGGAAATCTGCGTGACCAGGTTGTACGCTGCTGCCGGCAGATATTCGCCCCGTGGCCTGCCATGATACTGAATGCGGTCAATCAGCTCCTGGGGATGCTCGACCCTTACGCCCATGGCGAAGGGCTTAAAGGCAAGCTTTACCCCTGCTCCGGCAAGCATCGCATGTATGTCACGGGCCGAATGGCCTGTGGCCAGGATCAGATCACCTGCCCTGAAGGTTTCGTTCCCGTTTGCGGTCACTTCCCGGAACCGTCCGTCACTGACTGAAATGCCCGTTATTCGTTTGCCGAAAAGCACCTCTCCTCCGGCTTCCCTGATGGTATTCCGGATTGCGGTGATTATTCCGGGCAGTTTGTCCGTTCCCAGGTGAGGATGTGCCTCATACAGTATTGCAGGATCGGCTCCGTGCAGTACCAGCAGTTCCAGCACGCGCCGGTTGTCGCCCCGCTTTTTGGATCTTGTATAGAGCTTGCCGTCGGAAAAGGTGCCTGCGCCACCCTCACCGAAACAGTAATTTGAGT
The DNA here is from genome assembly GCA_018262715.1 of Bacteroidota bacterium. Classification (GTDB taxonomy): domain Bacteria; phylum Bacteroidota; class Bacteroidia; order Bacteroidales; family VadinHA17; genus SR-FBR-E99. The sequence continues at coordinate 49,358 of JADFDS010000010.1, read as the reverse complement.
CCGGGTCAACGATATGCTGTCTGCTTATGGCTGCCACGTCTCTCTTTCGCTCATGCACCTCTCTGCCCCGTTCAAGAATAACGGGTTTCAGTCCGGCCTCGATGAGTGCAAGCGCAGCAAACAGTCCCGCCGGCCCGCTGCCGGCGATAAGCACTTCCCTGGCATGAGAGACATCGGTGATCCTGAACGGTTCTGTCACCTCCTGTTCCTCTCCCGGGTATCCCAACTGTACAGTCAGATTGACTTTGATCTCAGGCTTACGCGCATCGACTGAACGCCTGAGTATTCGGATGGTAAAATCGTTTCTGCCGCTCTTTTTTTCGAGGAACCTCCTCAGTGCCGTCTCATCAAAGGCTGTCTGCGGAGGCACCACCAGGTTTAGTTCCCCGGACATGACTATTCAAAATGGAAGGAGAGAGACCAGATCTGAGACCTGAGTGATCCGATCGAAGTAACATACTCTTCGAACCCCGGGAAAGGTTCATGAACCATGACGTCAAAGAGTCCTGTAGACATCTTTGCCTCAATGGTCAGCTTGAAATAAGGAAGGTAAAAGTCTATGCCCGCGCCAACCTCATAGTAAAGATCGGGTCTTTTCAGCCTGATATAAACAGGCCTGTCAATATCATACTCCCTTTTCCCGGCCAGGTCATAACGGAAATTTACCCCGGCCAGCAGGTATGGTCTTGAATTGTTCAGTCTCATTCCCTTTGCCTTAAGTGAAAGAGGAAATTCAAGGAATGATGATTCGATAACCTGTGTTTCTCCCCACTTTGCTCCGCTCAGGTCATAGAAATTAATGTTCCGCTGCCCGAAGGATACTCCCGGCAGAAACCTCAGGTCAAGATATGTTGATGGTCTGTAGTCTGTTACGATCTGGATATTTATACCCGGCTTCAGGCTGACGATTTCTGCCTTCAGGTCAGACTCTGCCTTGTTGTTCACTATGAAATCCATAGTGTTGATGCCCATGCTGAAGCCGAAATGGAGAAGCCTGTCGTCATAATTCGAGTCGTTTTTGGGCTTCGCCTTCTGGGCAACCAACAATAATGGCATCAGAAGCAGAAGGATGATTATGGCAGTTCTTTTATACACTCTTCTGAATGGTCCTGAATAATAAAACGGAAAATTTAGTTTTTATTGTATTGCCCTTCGCCGTTTCTGAATCCGGTATATATGCTTGCAATGCCTCCAGTCAGCCTCTTCTGTGCAACGCGGCTGAATCCGGCCTTCTCAAGCAGTACGAGAAATTTTTCATTGTCCGGGAATGCCATCACCGAATCGGGCAGATAGGAATAGGCTGACCTGTCACCCGAAACCTTTCTTCCTATAAGGGGCAGAATCCTTCTGAAATAAAATCCGTAAATCTGCCTGAAGGGAAACCATTCCGGCCTTGAGAATTCCAGCACCATTATCATTCCTCCGGGCCTGACCACGCGGCACATCTCGGTCAGTCCGGTCAGGGTGTTCTCAAAATTACGCACCCCGAACGCTGACATCACAACATCAAAAGTTCCATCGCTGAATCCGGTGGCAGAGGCATCGCCCCTCAGCAGCTCAATGGTGCCTCCATAGCCCATGTCATTAATCTTCCGGAGGCCTTCCTCCAGCATCCTGGAGCTGATGTCAATGCCGGTAATCTTTTCAGGCCTGAGCCTGAGCGCCTCGATGGCCAGGTCTCCTGTACCCGTGGCAACATCGAGCATTTTAACCGGTTTAATATGCCTGCCGATGAGCGAAACAGCCCTCCTCCTCCAGAACCTGTCGGTGCCAAAGGAAAGAAGATGGTTAAGCCGGTCATAATGCTTTGAGATTGAATCAAACATACTTTCAACCTTGTCTGCAGATGGTCCGCTGTTCCCGGTTGTGTTTTGCATCAGTACAGATTTTTTGTCAGCTGGCTGTTTTTTCTTGCATCACTGCCGGACATCCATGTGTCTTTATGGTAGATTTAACCCATCATTTTCCGGACAGGCGGCAAAGATACCCTTAATATTTTTACATTTACCCATCTGAATAAGTTATGCTATGCAAAAGACAGTACTGATTACAGGTGCGACTTCAGGTATCGGGGAAGCCGCAGCCGTGAAGTTTGCAGAATCATCTGACAGACTGATTATTACAGGAAGAAGAAAAGAAAGACTGGATGAATTCGCTGATCACCTCCGGGATACTTATGGGGCTGAAGTGCTTGCTCTCTGTTTCGATGTGAGGAACAGGCACGAAGTGGAAGAGCATCTCGGAGCCCTTAGGGAGGAGTGGAAGAAGATTGACATTCTCATCAATAATGCCGGGCTGGCAGTGGGTCTGAACCATATTGACGAGGGAGACACCGATGACTGGGACAGGATGATTGACACGAATGTAAAGGGGCTTCTTTACGTTACCCGGGTGGTATCGCCGCTGATGGTGGCAAGGGGCACGGGTCACATTTTCAATATCGCATCAATTGCCGGAAAGGAGGTATACGAGAACGGTGCCGTATACTGTGCCTCCAAGCATGCCGTTGATGCTCTCTCGAGGGCCATGCGGATTGACCTTCTGAAGCATGGCATAAAGGTGACAAACATTGCACCGGGCATGGTTGAGACCGAGTTCTCGGAAGTACGCTTCAAGGGTGACACTGACAGGGCCGCAGCCGTTTATACCGGCCTCGAGCCGCTCACCGGCGATGACATTGCCGGGGTCATCCATTACTGTGCCAGCCTTCCCGATCATGTTTGTATCAATGACCTGGTCATCACACCCAAAGCACAGGCAAACGCAACCAACACTTTCAGAAAAACCAGATAGCCATGAAAAGAAATTTCTTTGCAGTTGGAATGATTGCAGCTCTCGTTTTCGGAGCATCAGGCAATCTTAGCGGTATTGACACATCTGACACACGGATGCTGTCACAGCCCGCAGCCAGTAAAACACATGTCGCATTTATCTACGCCGAGGATCTCTGGGTGATGAACGCCGACGGAACTGATCCCCGCCGTCTCACAGTTGACGAAGGAATTGAAGGCGAACCGTGTTTCTCCCCTGACGGGAAGCTTATAGCATTCAGTGCCCAGTATGACGGGAACACGGATGTCTTTGTCATCCCGGTGGAGGGCGGTGTGCCGGTTAGGCTCACCTGGCACCCGGGGGCTGATGTTGCACGAACATTCACCCCTGACGGGGCGAAGGTGGTCTTCGCCTCACAGAGGTCGACATTCACCGGCCGCTATGCCCAGCTCTTCACGGTGGGAATTGAAGGGGGTTACCCGGAACAAATGCAGATTCCAAACTCTCACTATGTTTCCCTGTCTCCCGATGGGAAAAGGATGGCCTACACCCCGCTGCCTCCGGCACATGCCCAGTGGAAAAACTACCGCGGAGGAACCGTTTCGACCATCTGGCTCTTCACCCAGGCCGACAGGTCAGTGATCAGGGTGCCGCAGCCGCAGGGAGGATGCAATGACACCCATCCCATGTGGGTCGGTGACAGGATATATTTTCTCAGTGACCGTAACGGAGAGTTCAACCTCTTTTCATGCAGCGGCAGTGGCGCTGACATCAGGCAGCACACCAATTTCACAGACTTCCCCGTGCTTAGCGCTTCAGCTGCAACGGGCAGGATAGTCTTTGAACAGGCCGGATACCTTCATTTATATGACATCGCCAGGGGCGAATCACAAAGGATAAAGACAGCTATAGCAGCTGACCTGCTTGAACTGCGCCCGCGTTATGTCCAGGGTCCGGGGTACATCCGGAGCGGGCACATCTCTCCGACGGGAAGCCGCGTTGTGTTGGGGTACAGGGGAGAAATCATCACCCTTCCTGCCGAAAAGGGAGATCCGAGGAATATCACCAACACACCCGGTTTTCATGAAAAATACCCGGCATGGTCACCTGACGGAAAAACAATTGCCTATTTCTCGGATGAATCCGGTGAATACACCCTGAATCTGAAATCACAGGACGGCAAGGGCGAGGTTAAGGTATACAAACTGACAGGAACGGGATTCTATGCCTTCCCGGAGTGGTCCCCTGACAGCAAAAGAATTACCTTCACAGATAACGGAAGGAACCTGTGGCTTCTTGACGTAACAACCTCAGTAATAAAGAAGATCGATTCTGACGAGATATACTTTCCGGGACCGTTCAGGGAGATGCACGGCGACTGGTCATCAGACTCCAGGTGGGTCGTGTACACGAAGATGCTGAACAGCTTTTACAGGGTTGTGTACCTCTATTCTGTTGACCAGCAGAAATCATTTCCCGTCACTGACGGGCTGAGCGATGCCTCTGATCCCGTCTTTGACCCGAGCGGAGACTATATCTATTTATTCGCATCCACTGACGCCGGTCCGGTCATTAACTGGTTCGACCTTTCAAGCGCAGACATGAGGATGACAAACTCAATTTATCTTGTCACCCTCAGGAAGGACATTATTTCGCCCTTTGCAAAGGAGAGTGATGAAGAAAAGGGTACGGAAGTCAAACCCGATGCTGATAAACCTGCAGCCGCTGCGTCTGACAAGAGCTCCGGCAAGGGTTCATCAAAGAGCGCAGCAAAGACACCCGCCGCAGAAAAGAGTGATCTGCTCAGGATAGAAACAGACGGACTGCAGGAAAGAATTGTAAACGTACCGGTATCTGCCGGCAATTACAGTTCACTTGGGGTAGCGGGAAAAGGTGAAATTCTTTATATCGTTTCCAACCCTGCAGACCAAAAGTCGATGCTTCATAAATACAATGTCTCCGACAGGAAAGATGAGGAGGTGATGGAGCTCGACGGCTATATTGTGTCAGCTGACAGGAAGAAGATGCTGTATGCCAGGGGTACGACCTACGGGATCACCGCCGCAGGGAAAAAACCGGAGCCGGGCAAGGGCATACTGAATACCGGGGCCATCTCGGTCAGGATAGATCCGAAAGAAGAGTGGCCTCAGATATTTGGTGAGGCATGGCGGGTCAACCGCGACTATTTCTATGATCTTGGCATGCACGGGGCCGACTGGAAGGCAATGAAGGACAAGTATTCTCAGTTCCTTCCTCACCTGACCTGCAGGAGTGATCTTAACAGGGTCATCCAGTGGATGTGCAGCGAGCTTGGCGTTGGCCACCACAGGGTTGGCGGTGGTGACAGGCTGAACAACCCGCAGAGGGTCGGAGGCGGCCTCCTCGGCGCCGACTTCTCGGTGGAGAACAACAGGTACCGGCTGAGGAAAATCTACGGCGGACTCAACTGGAACCCCGATCTCAGATCACCTCTTACCGAACCGGGATTGAATGTTAAGACCGGGGAATATATACTTGCTGTTGACGGCCGCGATGTCACCGCAGATGAAAACATCCACAGGTTTCTCGAGAACACAGACGGTAAAATCGTTGAGCTTACCGTTGGGCCGAATCCGGATTACACGGGTTCCCGTGTGATAAAGGTTGTACCCATCGGTAACGAGATCAGCCTGAGGAACCGTGACTGGGTTGAGGGTAACCTCAGGAAGGTAACGGAGGCAACCGACGGTAAAGTGGCTTATGTGTATGTGCCAAACACATCCGGGCAGGGTCATGAGTACTTCAAGAGGTACTTTTTCCCGCAGGCCAACAGGAAGGCTGTCATCATTGACGAACGGTTCAATGGCGGGGGGATGATTGCCGACTACTACATTGATCTGCTTCAACGCCCGTTACAGTCGTACTGGAACATGCGTTACGGCAATGATCTCAAGACACCAAGTGCTTCAATTCAGGGGCCGAAGGTCATGATCATTGATGAGACGGCAGGTTCAGGCGGTGATATGCTTCCCTGGATGTTCCGCAAGTTTGGTGTCGGTACCCTGGTAGGCAAGCGTACCTGGGGCGGACTGGTAGGGACACTGGGCTTCCCCGAACTGATGGATGGCGGAATGGTGACAGCACCCAACCTGGCTATCTGGACCGAAGACGGTTTTGTGGTTGAGAATGTAGGTGTGGCCCCTGACATTGAAGTTGAGCAGTGGCCTGCCGATGTGCTTGAAGGCAGGGATCCTCAGCTTGAGAAAGCCATCGAGGTGGCTCTTAAGGAGCTGGAGAAGAACCCGCCGGCCGAGCCCGTCAGACCGCCGTATCCGGTGAAGGTGAGGAAGTAAGCAATGAAGGATTATGTACGACCACAAATATCTCCTTGATTTCACCACCGAAGTTTTCACCCGGGTGGGGTGCAACTCTGATGATGCTGCTGCCGTTGCCGCCGTACTGGTGGCGGCGGAGCTGCGCGGCCACTCATCGCACGGCATGATAAGGGTCCGCGAGTACTACGAGCTGTGGAAGAGCGGACGGGTGAATGTCAGCCCTGACGTGAAGGTGGTACATGAAACCCCCTCCACGGCTGTTGTCGACGGCGACAGGTGCTTCGGCATGGTTGCAGGAGTCAGGTCGATGCATCTGGCCATTGAGAAGGCGGCTGCCACCGGCACGGGCTGGGTGGCAGCCCGCAACTCAAACCACTTCGGCATAGCCGGTTACTACGCAATGATGGCTCTCGAACATGATATGGTAGGCATCGCTGTCACCAACGCCAACCCGCTTGTGGTACCCACCTTCTCAGTGAGCCGCCTCCTGGGCACCAACCCGCTTGCAGTAGCAGTTCCCGCGCTTGAGGAGCCGCCCTTCGTGGCAGACTTCGCAACTACGCCTATTGCGCGCGGAAAGCTCGCCGTTTCGGAAAAGAAGGGCGAGAAGGTACCGTTGGGATACGTTCAGGACGCCGAGGGAAATCCTTCCGATGACCCCGGTATTCTTCGGCACGGAGGGGGAATGGTCACTCTGGGGGGTGATCGCCTGCACGGCAGCCACAAGGGGTACTGCATGACCGCGGTGATTGACATATTCAGCGCTCTCTTCAGCGGAGCCAACTTCGGCCCGTTCGTGCCGCCCAGCGTTGCTTACCTGCCGGTGCCGGAGAATCAGCCCGGCAAAGGTACCGGCCATTTTTTCGGCGCCATGAGAATTGATGCCTTCAGGCCCGCAAATGAATTCAGGGAGGCAATGGATCTCTGGATCAGAACATTCCGCAATGCGAAACCTGCAAAGGGGGAACAGCGTGTGCTGATTCCAGGTGATCCGGAAAGGGAAGCGGAGAAGGAACACCTTAAATCAGGAATAAGTGTGGTGCCTGCCGTGGTTGACGACTTGAAGATCATAGCCACTGAACTGGGATTTGATTTCAGAAAGTGAAACCCTGACGGCGGATCACTTCCAGAAATTTCCCTGAAAAATATTCGTTGTCTGCCTTCTTGTAACGCACGTCTGTGAAGACCTGTGCAAGCGTCTCTTTCCCGTTCGCGGCAATGAACTGCTGAGAGTCGGTGCGTGCCTCCTTCTCCCTGTACAGGCTGTCGATCAGGTCCGGAGTAAAATCATGGTACTTTTCGTAATGCACCACTGCCTCCAGGGGCAGCCTGTCAGGCTGCTCCGGCACCTGTGCCGGCCAGCCCAGTGTGACCGTGGCAACAGGTACTACGCCCAGTGGAAGTTCCAGCACCTCAATGATCCTGTCTGCATTATAGGTAGCCGTTCCGAGATAGCAGATGCCCAGTCCCTCCTCTTCAGCGGCATTGCAGATTGTCTGGGCAGCCAGAAGTGAATCAATTGCCGCAGTCATAAATGACATGAAATTATCATAGCCGGGCTCGGCCTCACGCTGCCTGCACCAGAGGTTGAACCTGTTGAAGTCGGCACAGAAGGTAAGCATCACAGGTGCCTCTGTCACCATGGGCTGGTTGAAATGGGCGGGAGCCAGCCGCTTTTTCATCTCCTGATCCCGGGTCACTATGATGCTGTATATCTGCATGTTGCCCGTAGTGGATGCCCTTGTTCCTGCCGTCAGCAGTCGTTCAAGGAGGTCACTGTCAATATCGCGCTGTGCGTATTTCCGTATCGTTCTCCTGGTAAAATATGTGCTGTTCATATAGACTCTTTTTAATCTGCAGCAAAATAATTAAATAACGTTAAAAAGTTAGCTGACAAAATTCCTTATCTTACCTTAGCGATAGTAATAAACTGACCAAAAAACCTCTTATGAAAAAAGTTCTGACACTGATTTTTGTATTGTTGCTGGCAGGCTCAGGCAGTCTGTGGGCACAAAAGAAAGAGACGAAGAAGGATGCAAAGACACCGGAGAGCCAGATCAAGCCCTCCGTATCCTCATCATTCTTCAGCGCTGTTTCTTTCCGGTCCGTGGGGCCGGCATGGGCCTCAGGCCGTATAGCAGACCTCGCGGTCAATCCCTCAAACCATTCGGAGATCTACGCCGCGGTTGCTTCGGGCAACATCTGGAAGAGCGAGAACAACGGCACCACCTGGGAACCGATTTTTGACAAATACGGTGCATATGCCATTGGCTGCATCGTCATTGACCCGGGCAACCACAACGTGGTCTGGGCCGGTACCGGCGAAAACAACCATCAGCGTGCACTGGGATGGGGTGACGGCGTATACCGCTCGGATGACGCAGGCGCAAGCTGGAAGAACATGGGTCTGAAGGAATCGCGTCAGATAGGCGGAATAGCCATTGACCCCCGCAACAGCGATGTGGTATATGTCGCAGCGGAAGGATCTGTATGGGGTCCGGGCGGTGAACGCGGACTGTACAAAACGGCTGACGGCGGAAAAACATGGGAAAAGATTCTCAATATCAGCGAGAACACCGGCATCAACAACGTGGTGCTTGATCCGCGTAATCCCGATGTCATTTACTGCACAAGCGAACAACGCCGCAGACATGTCGGAATGAAGATCAGCGGAGGACCGGAATCAGCAGTCTACAAGTCAACCAACGCCGGAAAATCGTTTGAAAAGATAATGAAAGGGCTCCCGGGAGGAGACCTTGGCGGCATGGGGATAGCCATTTCGCCGGTTAACCCTGACGTTCTCTATCTTATAGTGGAAGCACAGGGTGAGGCCGGTGGCTTCTACAGGTCGGTCAACAGAGGCGCTTCATGGCAGAGGATGAACTCCTACCATTCAAGCGGACAGTATTACAACAAGATCATCTGTGACCCGAAGGATGTGGACAGGGTATTCAGCCTTGACACCTACACCCAGGTGACTGTTGATGGCGGCCGCACATGGTCGAGGGTAAGCAACAACGGCCGTCATGTTGACGACCATGCCCTGTGGATTGATCCGACCAACACTGACCACTTTTACATCGGCGGTGACGGCGGCATCTACGAGACATATGACAACGGGAGTAACTTCATCTTCAAGTCGAACCTCCCGGTAACCCAGTTCTACCGTGTGGCTGTTGACAATTCATACCCCTTCTACTACATCTACGGCGGTACCCAGGACAACAACTCCATGGGAGGCCCCTCGGCCAGCACCAGCAACGGGGTCGTCAATGACGACTGGTTCGTTACTTCAGGCGGGGACGGATTCTGGGTGGCCATCGATCCGGAAGAACCGGACATCGTCTATACCGAATCGCAGTACGGCAATGCATCCCGTTATGACCGCAGAAGCGGCGAGAGCGTAAGCATTAAGCCCTTCCCCGGTGAGGCCGAACTGACCTACCGCTGGAACTGGGATACTCCGATCCTTATCAGCCCGCACAACAACAAAAGAATCTACATGGCTGCCAATTTCCTGTTCCGCAGTGAAGACCGGGGAAGCAGCTGGAAGACAATATCGCCCGACCTGACAAGGAACGAGAACCGAGACAACTTTAAGGTGATGGACAGGTACTGGCCGTCAGACGCTGTCGCGAAAAACAAGTCTACCTCCCTCTGGGGAACAATTGTTTCACTCACTGAATCGCCCGTACAGAAGGACCTGCTCTATTCCGGAAGTGATGACGGAGTAATTGCAGTCTCGGAAGACGGCGGCGCCAACTGGAGGATGAACAAAACCTATCCCGGCGTGCCGGAATATACCTATGTGAGCGACCTGCTGGCCGACAAATACAATGCAGACGTAGTCTATGCGACATTCAACAACCACAAGCGTGATGATTTCAGGCCGTATGTACTCAAGAGCACTGACAAGGGACGCACATGGACCTCGATAAGCGCCAACCTGCCGGCAAACGGACCGGTTCATACGATCGAGCAGGATCATGTCAATCCCAACCTCCTGTTCCTGGGAACTGAGTTCAGCTTCTTCGTATCATTTGACGCAGGCGCCACATGGACTGAGTTCAACAGGGGCCTTCCGACAATTGCAGTGCGTGACATTGCCATCCAGGAACGTGAGAATGACCTGGTGATTGCCACATTCGGAAGAGGATTTTATGTCCTCGATGACTACACTCCGTTGCAGAATTACTCGAAGAGCATCACCACAAAGGCCGGTTATATCTTCCCCATCAAGGATGCCAGGATGTTTGTTCAGACTGATGAGTTTGACAACCAGGGCTCAATGTATTATGTGGCGAAGAATCCACCCTACGGAGCTACCATCACCTATTATGTTGACACTGTTCCGAAGACCGCCCGTGATATCAGGAAGGAGAAGGAGAAGAAACTCGTCGAAAAAGGTGATTTCATTCCGCAGCCCACAGCAAGGGAGCTCAGTCTTGAGGAGCGTGAGATCAAACCCTATCTCATCTTCACCATAAGTGACGAAGAAGGCTCGGTGATCCGCAAGCTCTATAAAAATGCATCAAAGGGTGTGGGCCGGGTGACATGGAACTTTACCTATGCCGGTTATCAGCCTGTCAGGGCCTCCGGGAAATTCAGCCCTGTGGCTGATGAAGGCCGTGGACGCTGGGGAGGCGGAGGCATCTCGGTCATTCCGGGAAAGTATTTTGTTTCAATGGCTATGTACGCCGATGGCGAGATCAAAGAACTGGCCGGTCCCGAGCCCTTCGTGTGCAAGCCGCTTGACATAGTGACCCTGCCGGCCACCAATGCGGCAGCCAAGGAAAAATGGATGAAGGAGATGGCTGCCTTCGCGAAGACTGCTTACGGTGCCATCTCATATGCCACCGAGCTTGACGGAACTGTTAACACCATTATGCAGACCATCCATCAGATGCCAGAAGCACCGGCTTCACTGATGAAGGAAGCTGCAGCGCTGAGTGATGAGATGAGTGAGATAACATATCTCATCAGGGGAATTTCTGTTGGTGCCAGCACCGAGGAGACTCCTCCGTCACCGGTATCACTCTCTGCAAGGCTGTCAGCCATGTCAAGGTCGCTCTACGGAAATTCCGGTGATATCTCCGGAATTGCTGACCAGCAGTTCACCATCCTGAAGAAGGAGTTTCCGGTGTTGCTTGAGAGGATACAGAAAGCAGGAAAGGCTGTTGATGCGCTCAATGCGAAACTGGATGAGATAAAGGCTCCGTGGACAACCGGGAGGGTGCCAAGGCTGTAAGGAATTGCGATTTGCGATTTGCGAATTGCGAATTGGGCGAGTTGCGAACTGAAAATTGCGAATAATCTGAACCCCCGACATGCCTGACGGCTGTCGGGGTTTTTTTCATTCTGCAGTCTGCAGTTCCCAAATATCTGACTGACTGCCAACTGCCAACTGGTACTGCCGACTAAAACCTCCTGGTATACCCGTGGCAGTATGGCATCTTACCATTCCGGAAATAGTAGTCCTGGTGATACTCCTCTGCCGGATAAAACTCAGACGCTTTGGTGAGCCCGGTAGCCACCTTCAGCCCCTTATCGCGCAGCAGGGTAAGGTACTTTGCTGCAGTCTTGCGCTGCTCTTCATTCTTCCAGAAAATCTCCGAGCGGTACTGATCGCCGATGTCCGGCCCCTGTCTTCCCACCTGGGTAGGATCATGTATCTCAAGGAAGAGTTTTACAAGCTTATCATACGAGGTCTTCTTCGTGTCATACATGACCTTCACCGTTTCGGCATGGCCGGTATTTCCGTTGCATACCTCCCGGTAAGACGGATTCTTTATATGACCCCCTGTATACCCGGAGACGACTGCCACCACCCCCGGCTCCTTCTGCAGGAAATACTCGACTCCCCAGAAGCATCCGCCGGCAAAGAGGGCAGTGCCGTAAGTACCTGCCGGCAGTACCTCCGGTACGAAGTCGAGAGATACCGAATTGACGCAGTGACGTGTATTCTTAGGGGTGAACCGTTCTCCGGTGAAGACATGACCGAGGTGTCCGCCGCATGAGTTGCAGATTATCTCGGTGCGCATGCCGTCAGCGTCTGAGACCCGTTTCACCGCACCTGCAACCTCCTCGTCAAAGCTTGGCCATCCGCAGCCGGCATCAAACTTGGCGTCAGAGTGATAGAGGGCATTGCCGCACTGCTTGCATATGTATGTTCCCTTGGCATTGAACTTTTCATAAAGCCCCGTGAAGGGGTATTCCGTTGCCTTGCTGATTATTACCTTCGATTCCTGTGCCGACAGGTCATTGTATGCCGGCTTCTCCTGTGACAGGCTTTCCTTTTCCATTGAAAGTAGAAATATGGTTACTAAAAGTATTATATATCCCTGAAATTTCATTGTTTTTCAGTTTACCAGATAACAACTGACAGAGCTGTTGGTTTAAAAAATGAGCAGACTTAAATAATAATATGGCACAAATCTTGTTTTAAAAATAAAGTTACTTTTGTCTCAGACTTAAAGGCAGGAATTATGAAAAAAGTTGGTCTAATTGTCGTCCTCGCTCTGCTTGCAGTACTGGCATTCAGTTCATGCAATCGTGAAGCATGTCCGGCATACAGCAGTGCCGATGCTGCTTCAACGGAACAGGAAGGCTGATCATCGCTTCTCCCCCGCTGCCAGTCTTAACATCAGCGCAACAATGATTAAGAGATTTTGGCACGTCATACTTTTTATTGCTATCTGCGGGTCTCTCGCGGGGCAGGGAGATATTGACCCTCAGGACAGGATTTTCTGGCGCAATGAGAAATCGATTGGCCCGGCACTCAATGCTGACGGCTGGTCGATCATATACCGTGACCTGCGTCAGTTCAAGCCCAATCAGCGCTGGTTTATTGAAGGAAGTGTCGAAGGCTTCAAGCACCCCAAGGAGATAAAGTTGTCAAATTACTATTTCCAGAGTCCGGGTTCATTTGTGTTCGGGAAACTGAATACCACCTGGACCCTCGGGGCAGGGGCCGGTTACCAGCTGGAGATATTTGAAAAACATGATTTGGGAGGGGTTTCGGTCAGCTGGTTCGGAGGTGGCGGAGCAACCCTGCTCTTTGCCAAGCCAATCTATTACAAGATAATAGTATTGCTGGGAAATGATTACTATACGATAGAGGAGCAGAAATTCGATCTGACCATCCATCAGCCACTCGATATCATGAGCAAAGCCTCCTTCTTCAAGGGTTTTGACGAGATAAAACTTTACCCGGGACTCTATGCACGCACCGGGTTCAACTTCGAATACAGCAGGAATGACCGGATAACCCACACTGTGGAGGTGGGTGCCTCACTTCATGCCTTTGCAAAGACCATTCCCATAATGGCCAGCGATGACAACAAGCAGTTCTTCCCCTCAATATTTGTCGGTTACCGTATTGGCATGATACTCGATCCCGTCAGCCAGCGGGGTCTGTTTGACCTTCTCCGAAAGCAGTCCGCAGAATAATTATCGCTCATTGTTTGCCTCTCCTTTTTATTTTGTACTTTTGTCATTCGTTTTAGTAACCTTATTAACATTATAGCAATGGCAAAGATTAAAGTAGCAATTAACGGATTTGGCAGGATTGGCCGTAACGTTTTCAAGATGGCCTTTGAGAAGTCCAACATTGAGATAGTAGGAATCAATGACCTTACTGACACAAAGACACTAGCTCATCTCCTCAAGTATGACTCCACTCAGGGTCAGTTCCCAGGAGTAACCTATGATGAGCAAAATATTATAGTAAGGGGTGACAAGATAAAAGTCACTGCAGAAAAGAATCCCGCAGCAATTCCTTGGGAAGTCAAGCCTGATATCGTAATTGAATCAACCGGAATATTCACATCGAAGGAGAGTCCCAAGGGCGGTTACGGTGATCACCTGAAGAACGGTGCCAAGAAGGTTATTCTGACTGTTCCCGCGAAGGATACCATTGATGCGATGATAGTTGCTGGTGTAAATGATGATGTCCTCAAACCGGAGCACACCTGCGTATCAAATGCATCCTGTACCACGAACTGCCTTGCACCGGTAGCAAAGGTCCTGAATGACAACTTTGGTATCGAGATCGGTTATATGACCACCATTCACTCATACACCAATGACCAGCGTATCCTCGATCTTCCGCACAAGGATCTCCGCAGGGCGAGGTCAGCTGCCCTCTCACAGATACCTACCACTACCGGCGCAGCCAAGTCAGTCGGCAAGATCATACCCGAACTGAAGGGCAAGCTTGACGGCATCTCAGTGAGGGTCCCTACGCCCACCGGCTCACTGGTTGACCTTGTTGCCGTTCTGAAGAAGGCTGCAACGAAGGAGGAGATCAACGCAGCAATGAAGAAGGCTGCTGAAGGTCCGATGAAAGGCATCCTTGAGTATACCGAGGACGAGATTGTCTCCGTTGATGTCATCCACAACCCGGCGTCATCGATATTTGATGCTCAGAGCACCATGGTCAACGGCACGATGATCAAGGTTCTGTCATGGTATGACAACGAGTGGGGTTATTCGGCAAGGTGTGTTGACCTCATCGAGATGATGGGTAAAATGCTTTAAAATCCGCTGAACCTGCCACACAGGCAGGAGACGCAATAATATGATGTAGCGTGGGGTCTCAGACCCCACGTTTCGTTTATATAAACATGATTTGAATCCGGAAGATGATCCCACCCACGGTTACAACACCATCTGCACATCCATTTTAATGCCGGCCGAATCGCGATAGTGTTCCCCCAGCTCATGCATGGCCTCGTCATCCTCCTCGTAGAGCCAGGTGATGCGTATCCTGTAGCGCGGAGCCCGGTAGCTGCTGATCATCCTGAGCACATCGCGCAACGCCTTTGATGATCCGCTGTTGATATATTCCAGGAAAATGACAATCCTTAGCGTGGTGAACCGTTCCAGGTGCGACCTGATCCATGTCTCCAGGGGAGTGTAGATAATATCAGGCCTCTCAGCAATTGAACGTCCGGTGATGCTCAGCACGTCCTCATCCTGATCATAGGTGATCCTGGGAATGTTGTTCGATCCTGTCTGAATTATCTCAATGCTCATCTTTCAAACTCCCGCATCATTACAGTGCTGCTCATCAGATAGTCAGTACGTCATTCATAGCGAAGCGCTTCAATCGGGTCAACCGCCGATGCCTTTACGGCTGGGAAGTATCCCGAAGCAATCCCGACCAGGAAACAGGCCAGCACTCCTCCGATGACCCACACCCAGGGCACTGTGAAACTTGAACCCATCCCGAGGGAAACGAGGTTACCGATAAGAATTCCCGTTATAATGCCAAGGAGGCCACCCATCTGCCCGATAATGACAGATTCATAAAGAAATTGTTGCCTGATCACTGATTTTCGCGCCCCGAGTGCCTTTCGGACACCAATCTCCCTTGTTCGCTCCGTAACGGATACCAGCATGATGTTCATCAGACCCACAGCTGCCCCGAATAGAGTAATAAGTCCGATTATGGTGGCAGCCAGCGTCACATACTTGATGTTCTCCATCAGCATCTCAATCAGGGAGTCGCTCTTCTGAACATTGAAATCAGACTCATCCCGGGGGTCGAGGTTACGCACTATCCTGAAGATACCCTCGGCTTCGCTTGCCATCATGTCAAGACTGACCGACTTCTGAGGCATCACACCTATATTGTATGAAATATTGGGTCTTGAGAAGTACTGTCTGGCAGTGGTAATGGGGATAATGGTCACCTGGTCAGTGCCCATCATGCTTTCGCCGGAGCTCTTGATCACCCCGATAACCGTGAGTTTCAGGCCGGGGAGGCTTATCTCCTTGCCGAGAGGGTCAACACCTGGAAAGAGGAAGCGGACTATATCCTTCCCGATAATGACCACATGCCTGCTGCCAGCCAGATCTTCCTGTGAGAAGTTGCGCCCTGATTCAAGCTCCTGTCCCGCAATGGTCAGATAGTTTTCATCCGAACCCAGGATTGAAATGTTGGGATTGGTCTTATTGTTACCGAAGCGGTATTCGGCCATGCTGGATGCATTGAATGAAACTGAGACCCAGGCCGGTTCCCGGAACCTCTCCTTGAAGGCAAGAGCCTCCTTAAAGGTGATATGGGAATGGTTTTTGGTACGGATATGCTGATCACCAAAGGTAATCCTCATTGAGCGTGAGGTGATTGTGAAGGAGTTTGCCCCCATCATTGTGAATTGCTCGGTAAGGGTACTCTTCAACCCGTCAATGGCAGTGAGTATTCCCACAAGGGCCATGATCCCGAAAGCAATTATAGCCATTGTCAGTGCGGCCCTGACCCTGTTTGACCTGATTGCCTTGAATGCAACCCTGACATTCTCCCAGAATAAAGTCAATCCTTTCACGGTACTTCCTTCAGATAAAGATGGAACTAAGATACATCTTTTCTGAATTTCTTCTTCTTTAACATTCACTTCATTTTTTACCTTTGCCCGGGTGAAGAACGACCATCTGTCAGTTGAACGTGGCATTGATGCCTTTGCAGAGCTGGGAAGAGCGATGTGCGAAGGTGCGACCGGATCCGGAAAAGGATCCGGAAAACGGTTTAATGAGCTTTCAGCGACGCTTTATCTCACCAATCCATGGTTCACGCCTGAGAACGTCAGGCGTGCCCTCCAAGCAACCGGGACTGCTCTTACCAAAGAAAAACTGACCCGGTGGTTATCGGCATACCCGGAGCTGAATGAGGAATCTGATCCGGTAACGGTGGGGGTGGTTATGGCAGGCAACATTCCGATGGCAGGATTCCATGACCTGCTCTGCGTGCTGATATCAGGAAACCGCCTGCTGGCCAGGCTGAGCACAAAGGATGAGCTGATGATGAGAGCCGTGACCGCCACACTGACTGAAATTGAACCGGCATTCGGACATGTTACTGAGCTCACAACCGATAAACTGAAAGGATTCGGGAAAGTGATTGCAACGGGAAGCAACAATACCTCAAGGTACTTTGAGTACTACTTCAGAAATGTTCCCTCCATCATCAGAAGGAACAGGAACAGCATAGCCATTCTTGACGGGACAGAGAGTGACGGTGAACTGGAGCTGCTGGGTGACGATGTCTTTTCATACTTCGGACTGGGTTGCAGGAATGTTTCGAAACTGTACCTCCCCCGCGGATATGACCCGGCATCCCTCCTGCCCCGCTGGGAACGCTATGAATCACTCTGCTCCCATTACAGGTATATGATAAACTTTGACCATCACAAGGCAGTGATGATGGTAAACAGGGAAAGTTTCACTGACGGCCGGTTTATTCTGCTTAAGGAGTCGTCTTCATTCACTCCCCCGATGGCTGTACTTCATTATGAGTTCTATGACAGCGGAACAGGCCCCGACATAACTCCGGAAATGAGCGAAGGGATGCTGCAATGCATGGCCGGTCACGGACAATTGCCTTTCGGGAAAACCCAGGAACCGGAACTGTGGAATTATGCCGACAATGTTGATACAATCAGTTTCCTGCTAAAAAAATAAGTCGGAGAGAATCTATTATAAAAAATATTAAATTGCACAAGTTGAAAAAGTGAGTGTTATGGTATACAGATTCGTGGTGTTATCTGATGAGGATGAGGCGTTTGCTAGGGAGTTTGAGTTCCTTGACAGTCAATCTCTGCTTGATTTTCACAATGCCCTGCAGGAGGAGCTGGAGTTTGACCGTTCCCAGATTGCTTCTTTCTTTATGGCAACAGAGAGCTGGGAAAAGGAGGAGGAGTTCACCCTGTTTGATATGGGCGCAGGCTCATCAACAATGGAGAACGCTGTACTTGAAGAGATCATCTTCCGCAAAAACCAGAAACTGCTCTATGTTTTTGACTTTTTCAATGACAGGGCACTCTATGTAGAATATGTAGGTGAGTTTAAGGAAGAAGATGACAAGGAGTATCCGGTATGCATCAACTCCAAGGGTCTGCCTCCCAAGCAGGTGACCTTCGGTGGGGTTTCCCGCAAGAAATATAACAACCTCGTTGTCACCGATGATGACGATGATGACGATGTGGTTGATGAGGAGGTTGTGGATGACGAGATCTTCTTCGAGGGTGAGGATGAGGATGATCTGTCTGAATTCGACAACATAGAAAACAGTGACGAGGAGGAGGAAGAGGAATAGTCGCTCCTTCACCCGGACCCCATGAAAAATACACTGATTGTCCTTCCCGGTCCCACCGGAGTGGGTAAAACGGCATTTGCCACCGGGCTGGCCGAAAGGCTGGGCTGTGAAATAATATCATGTGACTCAAGGCAGTTCTACCGCGAGATGAAGATCGGAACGGCTGCCCCTGGCAAAGAGGAACTTGCACGGGTGGGACACCACTTCGTGGGATTTCTGTCTGTCACCGATTACTACAGCATCAGCCTTTTCGAGAGGGATGTGCTGGCCCTTCTGCCATCATTGTTTTCGTCGAACCCGGTGGCAATCATGACGGGAGGGTCAATGCTATATATGGATGCAGTATGCAGGGGTATGGATGACATCCCTGACACTGATCCTGCCGTCAGGCAGAAGTATCTTGGAATGTATCATGATGAAGGCATTGAAGGTCTGCGCATTGCACTGAAAATGCTTGATCCTGCGTCCTACTCAAGGATCGACCTTCACAATCCCCGTCGCATACTCCGGGCCCTGGAGATAACCGAAAGCTCCGGCAGACCCTACTCTTCGTTTCTTACGGCACCGGTGAGACAGCGCGATTTCAGGATCATCAAAGCCGGACTGACCCGGGAGAGAGGCGAACTTTACCGCAGGATTGACATGAGGGTTGACCGGATGATGGAAGAAGGGCTTGAACAGGAAGCTGTTTCACTGAAACAGTACAGGGAACTGAATGCCCTAAACACCGTCGGTTACCGCGAAATGTTCAGCTGGTTTGACGGAGAGGTCTCACGTGACCAGGCGGTGATGCTCATCAAGAGGAACACAAGGCGCTATGCACGAAAACAGCTCACCTGGTGGAACAGGGATAACGACATAAACTGGTTTGATGTGTCGGAGCGTGAGATGATAGTCTCCTGGATTGAAAGCCGGCTGGAGGAGAACTGCTCCTGAAAAACTGCCTGTACACCATTATACCGGGGTAGCGCAGCCGGTCTCAGACCGGCTGCTTCAGTTTCCTGATAACTTCAGCAGGGTCTGATGAAGAAAACACGGTATTGCCTGCAACAAGCACATCCACACCGGCATGCACTAGCATGGGAGCATTATGCAGATCCACACCGCCGTCAACCTCAATCATTACGTCAAATCCACCCTCGTCAATCATGCTTCTGAGTTCCCCGATCTTGTTGAAGCTGCCGGGGATGAAGGTCTGCCCCCCGTAGCCAGGGTTGACGGTCATCAGCAGGACCATATCAATATATGGAAGAATGTCTTTGAGGAGTATCACCGGAGAGTGAGGATTCAGTGTCACCCCCGCCTTCATCCCGAGCCTGCGGATCTCAGTAACGGTCCGGTGAAGGTTCCGGCACGCCTCGAAGTGGACAGTCAGGTTTGAGGCACCAGCCTCCCTGAACCGTTCAAGATACCGGTCAGGGTCAACTATCATCAGGTGTACGTCAAGCGGCTTTGAAGAGAGGTCGCGGACCGCTTCCATTACCGGAAAACCAAAAGATATATTGGGAACAAACAGACCGTCCATTATGTCAAGGTGAAGCCAATCGGCTTCGCTGTCATTGATCATTTCAACCTCCGATGCAAGGTTGGCAAAGTCAGCGGCAAGAAGTGACGGTGCAACAAGGTGGCTCATAATGAAAAGAATATCGGTTTGGTGATCAGCCCAGGTATGACTTAAGTATCCGGCTGCGGGTGGTGAACTGAATGCGTTTGATGGCCTTTTCCTTGATCTGCCTGACCCGTTCACGGGTGAGTTTCAGTTCTTCGCCTATTTCTTCAAGGGTGAACGGGTGTTTCATCCCGATGCCGAAATAAAGCTTCAGCACCCTCGCCTCTCTGGGCGACAGAGTGCTCAGGGCTTTTTCTATTTCATAAGATAATGATTCATTGATAAGGTTACGGTCAGGACTGGGTGTTTCTTCATTCTGCATCACGTCATACATGTTGTTGTCCTCTTCCGAACTTATCGGGGCATCCATACTCAGTGTGCGTCCGTTGGTGCGAATGGCTTCCTTAACATCCTCCGGTGCTATCTCAAGCAGGTCAGCAATCTCCTGCGCCGAAGGCTCCCGTTCATATTCCTGTTCAAGTTTGGAGTACGCCTTGTTGATGCGGTTGATAGAGCCGATCTTGTTGACCGGCAGCCTTACAATCCTTGACTGCTCGGCAAGTGACTGCAGGATAGCCTGCCTGATCCACCAGACAGCGTATGAAATGAATTTGAAGCCCCTGGTCTCGTCAAAACGCTGGGCAGCCTTGATGAGGCCGAGGTTCCCTTCGTTAATGAGGTCAGGGAGTGTCATGCCCTGGTTCTGGTATTGTTTTGCAACGGACACAACAAACCGCAGGTTGGCTTTCACAAGCCTTGCCAGGGCATCATGGTCACCTGTGCGGATACGACGGGCCAGAGACACCTCCTCATCGGGTGAGATCAGCTCAACCTTCCCGATCTCCTGAAGGTACTTATCAAGAGAGGGCGTGTCACGGTTGGTAACCTGTTTGGTTATCTTTAACTGACGCATTAACAATTAATTAGCGGACTTACTGCCGTTTCCTTTACGCAGAAGCTCACAATTTTACTAAAATATTCTCAGATAAACAAGAGTTGTGCAACTTTTAATATAAATGTCCCGTATAAAGTAATTTTTTAAGTATTCACCACTCGTCGGGTAAAAAGGTGAAAGATCAGGAAGATTCGTGTGCCACTTTTTGTGCTGTCAATTTGTATATTAAGTAATTATTAATTATACTTGCACCGGAATAATGACGCAAGTCGTTTACTCAGTCGGAGGGACTCTTTCATATTCCCCGCTTCATCAAAAACAATCGAAATTAATTCTTCTACACATTATTACACTATGCATGATATTCTTGAACTGAGCGAGATGCTGGTTCCCGAATTGAGGGAGATTGCCAAGCAGCTCAAAATTAAGAGGGTAGAACTACTCAAAAAGCAGGATCTTATCTACAAGATCCTTGACCAGCAGGCTATTGACGCCGCTGAGACCCGCAAGACCGGCAGGGCCGAAAACCAGCCTTCTGACAGGAAACAGGAGCAATCCGGTCAGCCAAACAGGCAAGGAAAGCCTGACAGACCTGCGAAGAATCCTGATCAGCGTCGCCAGCAGGGTCAGCAGAACCAGGGGCAGCAGCAACAGCAGCCCAGGCAGCAAAACCTGGGACGGCCTCCGAAGCCGCAGCATGACCAGCAGCAGAGAAAGCCCCAGGGTCAGGGACAGCAGCAGGGTCAGACACAGTCTCAGCCGCAGGGTCAGGGTCAGAAACAGGGTCAGCAACAGCAGCAGCAGGGTCAGCAGCATGGACAGCCACAACCTCAGTCGCAGGGCCAGGGTCAATCCCAGGGTCAGAAACAGGGTCAGCAGCAGCAACAGGGTCAGCAGCATCCGCAGGGACAACAGCAGAACAGGCAGCAGCAGTGGCAGCAGAACCGTGACAAGCGCCCCCGCACCTTCAGGAATGACCAGCAGGGACCGTACAGGCATGACCAAAATCGCCAGCAGCAACAACAACAGGCCCGTCAGGACGAAATGGCGCAGACACCATCACAGCAGCCACAACAACAGTCCCAGCCGCAGCCTCAGCAGCAGTCACAGCAGCAGTCACAGCAGCAGCCCCGTGAGCAGGCCTACCAGAATGAACAGGGACTGCCACCTGCCGACAAGCTTCTCTTTACCCCCGAAACAGTTACTGACAGCGATCAGGATCTCCTGAGGTTCCCTGAACCTGAGGGTGAAAGCCGGATCATCGAGGAGGCAGCCGCACCTGAGGGTGCTGTGGTTATCCCGCCGGTTCCGGCCGAAGCCAGCGCACCCCAGCCCGAGGTGCATGAGCCGGTAAGGGAGGAAAAGAAAGAAAGAGCTTATGATTTTGAGGGAATAGTAGCAAATACCGGTGTGTTGGAGATAATGCCAGACGGTTACGGTTTCCTCCGCTCACCAGACTACAACTATCTCAGTTCACCCGATGACATTTACGTATCACAATCGCAGATAAAGCTCTTCGGTCTGAAGACCGGAGACACCATCAGGGGCACCATCCGTCCGCCGCGCGAAGGCGAAAAATACTTCCCTCTCATCAAGGTCGAAGAGATCAATGGCCGTACACCGGACTTCATCCGTGACAGGGTACCATTTGACTACCTTACTCCGCTGTTCCCCAATGAGAAATTTACCCTCTGCAGGCCGGGTGAAGGAAACCTGTCTGTCCGCATCGTTGACATGTTCTGCCCAATAGGCAAGGGACAGCGCGGTCTTATCGTGGCGCAGCCAAAAACCGGCAAGACCATCCTGTTGCAGGATATTGCCAATGCCATTGCCAAATTCCACCCGGAGGTCTACCTCATGATCCTGCTCATCGACGAGCGTCCCGAGGAAGTCACCGAGATGGCCCGCAATGTGAATGCAGAGGTTATTGCATCCACCTTTGATGAGCCGGCAGAGAGGCATGTGCGGATAGCGACCATCGTTCAGGAGAAGGCCAAGAGGCTGGTGGAGTGTGGTCATGACGTGGTCATCCTGCTTGACTCCATCACCCGTCTTGCAAGGGCATTCAACACCATCGCCCCGGCATCGGGAAAAGTGCTCTCAGGCGGTGTCGACTCGAACGCCCTGCACAAACCGAAACGCTTCTTCGGTGCAGCCCGTAACATTGAAAACGGAGGCTCACTGACCATCATCGCCACAGCGCTCACTGACACAGGGTCGAAGATGGACGATGTCATCTTTGAAGAGTTCAAGGGGACGGGCAACATGGAGCTCCAGCTTGACCGCAAGCTCTCCAACAGGAGGATCTTCCCGTCGATTGACATACCGGCTTCAAGTACAAGGCGTGAGGACCTGCTTCTTGACAAGAATATGCTTAACAAAATATGGATACTCCGCAACTACCTGACTGACATGAACTCAGTGGAGGCCATGGAGTTCCTGCGTGACCGCATCACCCAGACACGCTCAAACGAAGAGTTCCTCATTTCAATGAACAGCGAGTAAAACTCTCGTAAAAAATGAGTACATTTGCAATTTATTTTTTTAAAGGTTATTTGATCAATAATTACTTATAATCAGAAATGGCAACAAAAAAATTCATCACTTGTGACGGCAACCAGGCAGCATCGCACATAGCCTATATGTTCAGCGAGGTGGCCTGCATCTATCCTATTACTCCTTCCTCCACCATGGCAGAATATGTTGATGAGTGGGCAGCACACGGACTGAAGAACATGTTCGGTGAAGAGGTAAAGGTTGTTGAGATGCAGAGCGAGGCCGGTGCCGCAGGAGCAGTACACGGTTCGCTTCAGTCAGGTGCACTGACGACGACCTACACCGCATCACAGGGGCTTCTTCTTATGATCCCCAACATGTATAAAATGGCAGGCGAACTCCTTCCGGGAGTATTTCATGTCAGCGCACGTACGGTTGCTGCACATGCACTTTCAATCTTCGGTGACCATGGTGACATTTATGCCACCCGCCAGACAGGTTTCGCAATGCTGGCCACCGGCAGCATACAGGAGATAATGGACCTTGCTGGTGTGGCACACCTTTCAGCAATCAAGTCAAGGGTTCCCTTCCTCCACTTCTTCGACGGCTTCCGTTCATCACACGAGATCCAGAAGATTGAGGAGATGAACATTGAGGAAATGAAAAAGCTTGTTGACCAGGATGCTCTCGCAGCATTCCGTCAGAGAGCTCTAAATCCCGGGAAACCGGTAACCAGGGGAACAGCTCAGAACCCTGACATCTTCTTCCAGGCCAAGGAGGCATCAAACCGTTTCTATACCAACCTTGACGATACTGTCAATGAGTATATGGAAAAGATTTCCGGAATCACCGGTCGTACATACAAGCCGTTTACCTATTACGGTGCACCGGATGCAGAAAACATAATCATTGCGATGGGTTCTGTCACGGAGACTATCAAAGAAGTCATTGACTACCTGGCAGAAACAAAAGGCGAGAAACTCGGACTCATCAGTGTCCACCTCTACAGGCCGTTCTCAGCCAAATACCTCTTCAATGTCCTGCCGAAGAGCGTCAAACGCATTACCGTTCTTGACCGTACAAAGGAACCGGGAGCCAACGGAGATCCGCTGTATCTCGATGTCAAGGACGTATTCTACGGTAACAAGGTGCAGCCGGTAATCCTTGGCGGACGCTACGGTCTCAGCTCGAAGGATACCACTCCAGCCCAGATGATCTCGGTTTTCGAGAACATGAAGAAGGAGAAGCCTATGAACCAGTTCACGGTGGGAATCGTTGACGACGTGACCTTCAGGTCGTTGCCACAGCTTCCCGAGATCAACGTGAGCCATAAGGGCACCTATTCAGCCAAGTTCTACGGTATTGGCTCTGACGGAACAGTCGGCGCGAATAAGAACTCGATCAAGATCATAGGTGAGACCACCGATAAGTATTGCCAGGCTTACTTCGCATATGACTCAAAGAAATCGGGCGGTGTGACAACATCACATCTCCGTTTCGGTGATCATCCCATCCGTTCGCCCTATCTTGTCAACACTCCCGATTTCGTGGCGTGCCACGTACCGGCATACCTTGACAAGTATGACATGCTCAGGGGCCTCAAGAAGGGAGGCACCTTCCTCCTGAACTCCATCTGGGATGCAGAAGAGACAAAGAGCAAGCTGCCTGATCATATGAAGAAGTATCTCGCAGAAAACAAGGTCAACTTCTACATCATCAATGCAACCAGCATTGCTGAAGAACTGGGCCTCGGCACCAGGACAAACACCATCATGCAGAGCGCCTTCTTCAAGGTATCGGAAGTAATTCCGTATAAGCTTGCTGTTGACGAGATGAAACATGCCGTCATCAAGGCTTATGGCAAAAAGGGCGAGAACGTTGTGAAGATGAACAATGACGCTATTGATCGCGGTGGTGACGTTACCAGGGTTGAAATTCCTGCAGAGTGGGCCGGCATAGAGGTAGCTGCAGTGAAGGAAGACACCGGCAAGCCTGCATTCATCCGCGAGGTAGTTGATGCCATCAATGGTCTCAGGGGCGATGATCTTCCTGTCAGTGCGTTTGTCGGACGCGAGGATGGCACATTCCCTGCAGGAACGGCGGCATATGAAAAGCGCGGAATTGCTGTCAACGTGCCCGAGTGGCAGATGGACAAGTGCATACAGTGCAACCAGTGCTCATATGTATGTCCTCACGCCGCAATACGTCCCTTCCTTCTGACTGACGAGGAGCTGGCAGCAGCGCCTGAAGGTACTGTTGCAAAACAGGGTATTGGAAACACCAAGAGCCATAAGTTCAAGATCCAGGTAAGTGTATTTGACTGCACCGGCTGCGGCAACTGTGCCGATGTTTGTCCCGCCAAGGAAAAGGCCCTTATCATGAAGCCTCTGGAAACGCAGCTTGCAGAAGCTGACAGGTGGACCTACATGCATGAGAAGGTAGGATACAAGGATACCGTTGTTGACAAGTACACCAACGTCAAGAACTCCCAGTTTGCACAGCCGCTCTTCGAGTTCTCGGGAGCATGTGCCGGATGCGGCGAGACGCCTTACATCAAGGCCATCACCCAGCTTTACGGTGACCGCATGGTCATCGCCAACGCCACAGGTTGTTCATCCATCTATGGTGGTTCGGCTCCTTCAATGCCTTACACGGTGAACAAGAACGGTCACGGTCCGGCATGGGCCAACTCACTGTTCGAAGACAACGCCGAGTATGGTTTCGGGATTATGCTTGGCGCCACCCGCATCAGGGAGCGTCTTGAGCGCCTGATGAAGGAGAGCCTCGGAAGCGGACTTGCACCAGAGACCGTTGCTGCATTCAACGAGTGGATTGCCGAGAAGGAAAACTCAAAGGTCAGCAGGGCTGTTTCGGAGAAGGTTATCGCAGCATGCGAAAAAGACAAGGCTCCTGTTTGCAAGGAGATCCTTGAGCTGAAGAGTTACCTGGTCAAGAAGTCGTTCTGGGTATTCGGCGGTGACGGATGGGCTTATGACATCGGCTACGGCGGCCTCGACCATGTCCTTGCCTCAGGCGAAAACATCAATGTTCTCGTGCTTGACACTGAGGTCTACTCCAATACCGGAGGCCAGGCATCGAAGTCGACACCTGCAGGCGCTGTTGCCAAGTTTGCCGCTTCGGGCAAGAAGATCCGCAAGAAGGACCTCGGGCAGATGGCCATGACCTATGGATATGTTTATGTAGCGCAGGTTGCCATGGGCTCAAGCCAGAATCAGTACTTCAAGGCAATCCGTGAAGCAGAGGAGTATCCCGGGCCGTCACTCATAATCGCCTACTCACCCTGTATCAACCACGGCCTCCGCAATGGCATGGGCAAGACACAGCAGCAGGCTGAGGATGCAGTAACCGCAGGATACTGGCACAATTACAGGTTCGATCCGCGCCTTGAGGCAGAGGGAAAGAATCCGTTCCAGCTCGACTCCAAGGAGCCGGATTGGAGCAAATTCCAGGATTTCCTCAAGTCAGAGGTACGTTACACATCCCTTCTGAAGGACTTCCCCGGCGATGCTGACGTGCTGTTCAAACAGGCAGAGGAGAACGCAAAATGGAGATACAACAACTATAAGCGTCTTTCCCTGATGGAGTACGGTACCGTGCCCGCCGAGACTGAAACCAAAACAGAATAAAGCTGTTATATGACGAAGGGAGAGCCGGTGCTGACCGGCTCTCTTCTTTTAATGGTGGAAAACCGGTATCTTTGCGCCCGGCAGAATACCGGCTGAACAGACCGGAACAAAGCCGGAACAGAATGGGCAGAGCACTGGCAATTGACTACGGAAGGAAGAGATGCGGAGTGGCAGTCACCGATCCGATGAGGATCATCGCTTCTCCCCTGCTGACTGTGCCATCAGGAGAGATGGAGGCTTTTCTGCGCGAATACATCCCGCGGGAGAACGTAACTGACGTCATCATCGGTTACCCGGTGACCGTGAACAATCTGCCCAGTGAAAGCGTAAAATATATTGATCCGTTTATTGCCCGGTTCAGGAAGATCTTTCCGGAGATACCCCTGCACCTGGCTGATGAACGGTTCACTTCACAGATGGCGTTGCAGACAATGATTGAAGGAGGAGTAAGCAAAAGCGGAAGACGTGACAAGGGCATGGCTGACCGTATCAGCGCTTCCATTATTCTCCAGTCATGGCTGACAGTCCAGGAAAACAAAAAACAGGAACTGAAAAAAAGATGACTTACCCTATTTTTGTATACGGACACCCCGTCCTGAGAAAGGTGGCACAGGAAATAGACAGAGATTACCCTGACCTTGACAGGTTCATTGAAGATATGTTCGAAACCATGTACAAGTCTGACGGTCTTGGCCTTGCGGCCCCACAGGTTGGTAAGTCAATCAGGCTTTTCGTCATTGACGGTGAGCCTCTGGCCGAGGATCACCCCGAGATGAAGGAGTTTAAGCAGGCATTTATCAATCCGCAGGTGATTGAGCGCAAAGGCGCCAGGGTACCGATGAATGAAGGGTGTCTCAGCCTTCCGGGTCTTCATGAGGAGGTTGACCGCGAGTCAGAGATACACATACAATATTATGACCGGCAGTGGAACTTTCATGACGAGGTCTACACCGGTTACAAGGCCAGGGTTGTACTGCATGAGTATGATCATCTTGACGGGATTCTCTTTCCCGACAGACTGAGTCCTCTTCGCCGCCGCCTGCTGAAAGGCAAACTGAATGACATCAGCAAGGGAAAATTTGAAGCCACTTACCGCACTGTGCTCCCCAACGGCAGGTAAATAATCTGCCATTGATCCGTATTCACATATTTCTTAACTTACATGGGTCTTAATGCTGCTGACCCGTGTTTTTCAGGGATATACCGTTCCTGAGGCTTACCCTGCCGCTGTGTGCCGGAGTTATCATGGCAGAATACCTGCATGGCATTACCCTGGCTGCAGCGTTTGCAGCCGTCATTACGCTCACCCTGATGGCTGTAAGGCTGTTGCATGCCGGGTACCGTTCTGACATCCTCTTCGGGGTATGCCTGATCCTTTTTATGATGACCGCCGGCTACCTGCTCCGCACCTGGGAATACAGCAGGCTGAGCGACCTTGGCAGTGACAGGCATGAGGTGACAATACGTTTATCGGGCTATCCTGACAGGGGCAACAGCGGCTGGTCACTGAAAGCACGCATTGTAAGCGTCAGGTCAGGTGATACGGTAACCGCGCCACGGGGCTCAATTCTTCTCTGGTTCCTGGGTGACACCATTCCTTCCGCCTGGAAGCCTGGTGACATGGCAATAGTGAATCTCAGACCGATGCGGGTGAAGAACAACGGCAATCCCTGCGAGTTCAATTATCGACGTTACCTCGAAGGACAGGGGATCAGGTACATGGCATTCTTCAGGGCCAGTGACATCAGGGCCTACGTTCCCGGCACCGGCCGGACAGTCCGGGAAAGGTCGCTCATCGCCGCACACGGCATGATTGAAGTTTTTCGCCGGGCCGGCCTGGAGGGCGAGGCGCTCGGTCTTATCACTGCCCTGACAATTGGCGACAAGGAGCTCCTTGACAGGGAACGGCTGACCAGCTTCTCAAGGTCAGGTGCAATGCATATAATGGCAGTATCGGGGCTGCATGTGGGTATGATAAGCATGGCCCTCTCCTGGCTCCTGTTCTTTGTGCGCGGGCGGCTGAAGAAGTTCAGGGCGCTGATCATTATCCCCGCACTGTGGGGCTTTGCATTCATCACCGGCCTCACTCCCTCAGTTCTCAGGGCTACCATTATGTTCACCTTCCTGCAGGCAGGAAGCATTCTCAACCGGCCGGCCGCGGGGATGAACAACCTGCTGGCTTCGGCTTTCATAATCACTGCAGTCCACCCTTCGGTCATATTCGAGGCAGGCTTCCAGCTCTCCTACCTCGCCGTAGCCTTCATCATTGCATTCTACACTCCGCTTTACAGGCTGCTGAAATTCAGGAACCGTGTTGCCGATTACCTGTGGCAGATGACCGCGGTGTCACTGGTAGCCCAGGCAGGAACACTGGCGCTGTCAGTCAGTCTCTTCAACATCTTTCCCCTGCTGTTTCTTCTTACCAACATTGTGGTAATTCCGGTTTCGTTCGTGGTACTGATCCTGGCATTGCTCCTGCTTGCATCCTCACCAGTTCCGGCACTGGCATCATTTTTCGCCATGCTCCTTGATCGTCTGGCAGGTTTCACCCTCGGCTTCACGGGAATGGTAAGCTCGGCTGAACATGGTGTGGTAACGGGTATTGGCATGTCAGCTGCCGAGACCATAATGATGACCCTGACTTCAGCCCTTCTCCTTGCCGCACTTCTGCGCACAGCCCGGGTGACTCTCAGACCGTTCCTGGTTGCCGTGGCGCTTCTGCTGGCATGTAATGCCATCAAGACAGCACAGGAGATGCATCGTGAAAGGCTGATCACCTACAATATAAGGGGAGACAGGCTGAAGGTACGGCAACACGGCAGGCTGCTGCTCGTGCCGTCATCTGCCGGCGGCATTCCGTCAGAGGTCCAGAAGCATGCCTGTACCCGGGGACTAAAGATCAGGATTATTGAACCGGGGTAACATTTCTTTTGTATAACTTTGCCCTGTTTTATCCTTTCAGACATGAGAATAGTTATTGCAGGTGCAGGTGAGGTGGGAACACACCTTGCCAAGATGCTCTCGCAGAGCGAACACGAGATCATACTCATTGATTCGGAAGTGGAGCGTCTCAAACCTGTTGACGCAGCAATTGACGTACTGACCTATGAAGGATCAGCCACATCCATAAACATACTCAAGGAGGCAGTCAAGAAGAACACCGATCTTTTTATTGCAGTAGCCCATTACGAAGACACCAATATTACTTCCGCCATCCTTGCCAAGAAGCTTGGCGCAAAGAAGGTGATAGCCCGCATTGACAACATGGAATACCTTGAGCGGACCAACAAGGAGTTCTTCCGTGAGATGGGAATAGACCACCTGATATACCCTGAGCTCATCGCCGCAAAGGAGGTCATCAGCCTTTTGAAAGAGACCGGTACCACCGAATTCATGGATTTTGCCGGTGGTCTTCTCTCACTCTATGTCCAGAAGCTGGAAAAGAATGCACCTGTGCTTAACCGCACCCTTGAGGAGGTGGCCAACTCTCTGGGATCCATAAAGTACCGTGCCGTGGCCATCAAGAGGCATGAGAAGACTATTATCCCCCGCGGCAAGGAGGAGTTTAAGGAGGGCGACCTGGCATTCGTGATTTCTACCCGTGACGGCATCTCTGACCTGATGAAGTTCTCCGGGAAGAAGAACGTTCAGGCAAAGAGCATCATGATCCTCGGCGGCAGCCGGATCGGCAGGCATATTGCGCTGAAGCTGCAGCATGACTGCCAGGTGAAGCTGATTGATATAGATATGGAGAAATGCCGTGACCTCGCCGAGGCGCTCGAGGAGACCCTCGTCATCAATGGTGATGGCAGGAACGGTGACCTCCTGGCCGAAGAGGGACTCCAGCACATGGATGCCTTTGTGGCCGTCACCGGTAATTCCGAAACAAATATCCTTGCCTGCCTGCTGGCAAAAAAAATTGGTGTTATGAAGACCATCGCCGAGGTGGAGAATATGGAATATATCAACCTCGCAGAAAACTCGGGGATTGACACCATCATCAACAAGAAGATTGCCACTGCCAGCCGTATCTTCAGGCACACCATGAACCCCAACGTCACCCAGGTAAAGATGATGACAGGGACAGATGCCGAAGTGATAGAATACAATGTGCCTGAGAATGCACGAATCACCGGGGGCCCGCTCAAGCTGATTGATTTCCCAAAGGATGCCATCGTTGGCGGAGGGATACGCAACTACAAACCATATATCGCAACGGGCGATACCCTGATAGAGGCAAATGACAAGGTGGTGGTATTTGCACTTCCGTCAGCCTTTGACAAGCTGAACAGGTTCTTCACAGGAGACCGGCACTAGAACCATTGCCGGGTTGTTATCAACCGATTTGTGCCGCAGGCAGGTCAGCAGTACGATACCTCCCCTGCCGGAGATTCAGTATTCCAGTATGCCCATCCCCTGCCTCAGGATAACAGGTTCCGGACCTGTGCAATCGACCACCGTTGAGGGCTCATTGCTGCCGAAACCGCCATCAACAACCAGGTCGGCAAAGTCATCATATTTTTCGTGAATCAGCTCAGGATCAGTGATATACTCCATTATCTCATCGTCCTCATGTATTGAGGTGGTCATCAGTGGTCTTCCCAGGTCACGCACTATTGCCATTGTGATGCTGTTGTCAGGTATGCGGATGCCCAGCGTCTTCTTTTTATGCTTGAACATGGCAGGGATCTGGTTGTTTGCAGGCACGATGAAGGTAAAGGGGCCCGGCAGGTTGCGCTTGAGCAGTCTGAAAAGGTTGTTGTCATGAATGACTGTGTACTCAGACAGCTGGCTCATCGACTCAAAAATCATTGACATGTCAGGATTACCCGGGTTAAGTCCCTTGAACCTTGCTATCCTGTCAATTGCCTTTGATGCCCTGATGTCACATCCCATGGCATAAATGGTATCGGTAGGGTAAATGACAACCCCGCCCTGTTCCAGGACGAATGTCACCCTCCGCACATATGCAGGGTTCGGGTTTTCCGGGTATATCTTTATCAGCATCCCTTCAGTAAAGTGACGGCAAATATATAAACTTCTGATGAGAGGGGTAAAAAAAAGAAGGGTAAGCTACTCACATCGCACCGCTACAACCTTCTACCCTTGCTGCCTTCCGACCCTGGGGGAGTTCAAAGGGAGCTGGTCGTATGAGACTTACCCCGCACAAAAATAGTAATTTTTCCGGCCAGTGCCAAATGTTACCGCCACAATCCGGTGATTTCCTATTCACGCAAATAAAGTATATTTGTTTTCATAATCTGAAAAACGCATTAAAATGGAAAAGAAAAGGTCAATCTGGAAAGAGACTCTTAACTACGGGATCATCTATGGTCTCATCACGGTAGTCTTCTCGGTTTTAACCTACATGTTTGATTTAACTTTCAAGACATGGATTATCTGGCCAAGCATGCTTCTGGGCATCATTGTCCTCTTTTTCCTTCTTCGCTCATACCGTGACCACTACAACGGCGGCTACATCACATATGGCAAGTCGGTGGGAGCTGGCGTCATAATAAGTATTTATGCAGCAATCATAACAGCAGTATATGTATATGTGCTCTATGCCTTCATTGATCCGGGTCTGATGGACAAGTCGATAGCCATGGCCGAGGCAAAGATGGCAGAGAAGGGTCTTCCCGAAGAGGCCATTGAAAAGGCAATGGAGATGCAGGCAAAAATGATGAAGCCGTGGTTCACATCTCTCATGGGTATAGTCAACAGTGTCTTTTACGGTTTGATACTGTCCCTGATTGTATCACTGTTTGTTATGAAGAAAGGGAATCCCCTCCTTGACGAGCTGGAAGAAGAACCGAAGCAGTAGTATGGATCTTACCGTTGTAGTTCCCGCTTATAACGAAGCGGAGTCGCTGCCGGAACTGGCAGAGTGGATTGACAGGGTTTGCACCGGGTCATCAATCGGGTACGAGATAATCATTATTGACGACGGCAGCTCGGACGGGACCTGGGATGCGGTAAAACGCATCTCAGCCGCCAACAACCGGGTAAAGGGAGTCCGTTTCCGCCGCAACTACGGCAAGGCGGCAGCCCTCCAGACCGGTTTCGAAGCTGCCTCCGGCGATGTGGTGATTACCATGGATGCTGATCTTCAGGATAGTCCTGATGAGATTCCCGGACTGGTGAAGATGATCCGCGAAGAGGGTTACCATGTGGTCTCCGGCTGGAAAAAGAAGAGATATGACCCTTTTGTCAAGCGAATCACTTCAAGACTATACAACTACACGGCAAGGCAATTCTCCGGAATAAAGCTGCACGACTTCAACTGCGGGCTGAAGGCTTATGACGGCGAGGTGGTGAAGAGCATCGAAGTTTACGGTGAGATGCACAGGTATATCCCGATGCTGGTGCGCGAGGCAGGTTTCAGGAATATAGGCGAGAAGGTGGTACAGCACCAGGCCCGTAAGTACGGGATCACCAAGTACGGTCTTGACAGGTTCCTGAAGGGTTATCTTGACATGCTGACAATAAGCTTTATAACGAGGTTCGGCAAGAGCCCGATGCACTTTTTCGGCTCTCTCGGAACGCTGATGTTCATTGCCGGATTCATCATGGCCGCCTACCTTGGCATCAGAAAGCTGGTGTTTGTATATCAGAACATGAGGGCACCCCTCGTTACTGACAGTCCTTACTTTTACATTGCACTGGCGGTAATGATAATAGGTTCAGTCTTCTTTGTCACCGGTTTTCTGGCAGAACTGGTCAACAGGCGTTCATCCGACCGTAACCGGTATCTTGTGAAGGAAAAACTGAATGTGGAATGAAATCTTGCAACAGGCAACAGGCAGATGTGACAATCATATTTGATTAGCTCACTACTGCCGACTGGTTACTGCCTGTTCTTCCGGACTTCCCTCGCGAGGCTTCGAAGCGCCTCTGTAAGCCTGTCCCAGGAATAGAGCTTCTTCTGCTCCTCAATGCCGGGAGTGAACCGCTCCTCATCACCGGCAAAGAACCTGCAGATGGCCCCGGCTATCGCTTCAGGGTCCGGTTCAACAACATATCCGCAGACGCCATCCGGCACTATCTCAGCCAGTCCCCCCACATTCGTAACTATCATTGGCTTGTTGAAGTGGTATGCCACCTGGGTGACACCACTCTGGGTGGCGCTCCGGTAAGGTTGCACCACCAGCGAGGCTGCTGAGAAATAATACTTGACCTCATCATCACTGATGAAGTGTGAGTGGAAGGTGATTCTGTCACCTGTTTCGAGCTGGTGGATGAGATCAAAGTAAGGTTTTTCGCTCTCGTAGAACTCACCCGCAACGATAAGCTTCACGCCGAGATCGCGAACACACTGCTCGGCCATGGCCCTCAGGAGCAGGTCAAGTCCCTTGTACTCCCTTATAAACCCGAAGAAGAGGATGAATTTGTCAGCCGGACACAGTTTGAGACGTACGATTGCCTCAGCCCGGGACACCGGAACGCTGTAGTTATCGAACAGAGGATGCGGAGAGATCACGCAGGGCATATCAGCAGCAAACTGCCTGAGGTCATCCTCCACTGCCCTGGTCATCACCAATGCGCCGTCAATGCTCTTCACAAAGAACCGGGTGAGCATCGTGTCTCCGAACCGTTTCTCGTGGGGCACCACATTATCGAAAATGGTGATGACCCTGGTGTGCCCGTTACTCCTTACAAGCCGGGCAATGAACCCCAGCGCCGGGGCGAGGAAAGGAAGCCAGTACCGCATTATTACAAGGTCCGGCCGGGTGCGTCTGAGACGAAGCCCGATATTAAACCAGTTCAGCGGATTGACCGAGTTAATGGCTCTTGTAATAGGAACCCCCTCCGGGGCGTACCCATGGTCATACTGTGTCTTCCCCGGGAAGAGAAAAGAGGGGTACTGAAGTTTGAATGTATATATTGCAGCAGCATCACCTTCCTGAAGCAGCTGCTGTGCCAGCTTCTCGTTGTAGGCGGCTATCCCGCCACGGTACGGATGGGCGGGGCCGCAGATGACGATCCGCATCATGGCTTCTCACCTTCGGGCCATACCCAGCCTGTCAGGTTCCCGTACTGCGGTTCAATCCTCCCGCCCAAGGTAATTGTGGCGCGCTGAATCATGGGTGAGTCATGACCTGTAAAAAGATCATGCAGCACATTATCAATCAATTGCTTGCCGAAATCACCCGAGGCATCCCTCGGCAGCTCACCTGGAAGGTTGTCAATTGACATGACTGTGATGTTGTCAGGATTGCTGAATGCATCCTCCTCGCAATGCTTTTTCCGGTTATAGCTGTAGAACGGGTCTGCAATGGTGGTGGCCCGCAGGGTGGTGGGTATCGGACCGCCTATATCGCAGCTGATGTCACCGATGACCGATATCCTGAAATCAGGCTTCTCAACATCCTCCTTCGTGAAGAAGACAGGTGACCGGGGATCCCAGAAGTGTCCGGCGATCAGAACATCCGTTACCTTGGTGTATTTCAGGAAATCAGACCGGTAATCCTCAGGATGCTGTACGAAATTGTTGAAGTCAAAGGGACGGCCGTCATGATGCTTCACGTAATGCTGCGGACCCACCTGGCAGACAACGGGAACATCGTACTCCTTTGACAGGAAGTCTTCGATGCTTACCTTCAGCAGGTTATTGCAGTTGGCCAGGGTCTCCATGGCGCCGTTTGCCACCCTGCCCTCGCCGGTGACCAGGATCTTCAGTCCCGGTTTGAGCTGTATCAGCCTCAGTCCGGCCCACATCTCATTCAGGTCATGACACTGGTAGGCTGGTTTCAGCTTGAACCTGTTTGTTTTTATACCCCTGGCTCTCAGTGCATTATATGCGCCCACAATGCCTGCCCAGCGGCCGAAGGCCACCACTCTCTGGCCCTTGTCCGTAGTGAGGTACTCGTAGTCAATAACCTTCACTTTCCGGCTGAGTATCTCCCTGAGCATCTCGAGGTTATGTTCCTGTTTCTTGGCCACATGGGCAAAGAAGAGGTACGTCTTCCCGGGGATGAATGCTCTCTTGTCCACCTCCTTGACTCCCATAAGGATATCACAGTTACTGAGATCTTCCCGAATGGGAATCTTCAGGTATTTGTATTCGTCGTCAGTGAAGCACCTGATATCTGACGGCTGGACATAAAATTCCACGTCGGGATATTTATCTTTCAGTTCCACTACCTGTGACGGTGTCAGCGGCACCCTTCTGTCTGGCGGTATCTTTGTCTCACGAATGAGCCCTACCTTCACTTTCTTTTCCATGTGAGAATAATTTAGTATTGCCGTGAAGATAAGAAATCGGCCCGATTTTTGCGAAGACTTTTGTCAGGGCAACGTATAAATGACTAATTTTGCGTTGTAAAATGTATCAACGGGGCTGACCTGGTTTTGACAGCAAGCCGCGGTGGTATGTAAGCATGCAGAGTGTGGGGGCGCATCTCTATAACTTGTGTCTCAAAACAACAACTGGCGAGTCTAACTACGCTCTTGCTGCGTAACCTGCCGACTGGCGGATTATGCTTAATCCCGGCACAAGGTGTTGGGACGAGACGTTTCCCGGGCGGTGAGGCCCTGTACCAACCCGATAAGGAAGCGCACGCAACTCAGGGATAGCCCGATGGTTTCTCCGGCCTGACGGTGAAATAACAGGAGATAAGGACTGACTCGGATGCCTGCCACCTGGTCACCCCCGACAAACAAGGCAGGATAAGCATGTAGAAAGCATATGGCTGCCTTGCCTGGACGCGGGTTCGACTCCCGCCAGCTCCACTGATCAAACAAAAAACAGGCACCCCCGCAAGGGGGTTTTTGTTTTACCGGAACCCGTTAAAAGCTTGATTTCAAAAGGGTCACGGGAAAGCAAAAAAGACCATGCGGAGCCTTATCCGGGCTCTAATCACCAGGCTGAATGAAATTCATCAGAGCCCTGTCATGGTTATGTACAACCCTGCACTCATTGTCAAAATACATTGTTGCACCATTTTCTGCGGTATAAGGTTCCCACGCTGGAAGCTTGCCAGGTGCATCAGGATTACCGGTCTTTGCAAAATTCAGCCATGCAGCGCTCATCTTATCGGCCAGTATCCATGCTTCCTCCGATTCACCCGTCCAGTCAGGTCTCAGGTCAACATTGTAAAACGCCAGAGGTATGTCCAGGCCGTGAAAGGACCCTTTTGATGCATTATCCACCTGACTTTTCCAGGCCAGAAAATAGACATACAGCGGAGCGTCTGACTGCCTGGCCCTTGCATCAGCAGCCCTGATTGTATAAGGTCTGAAGGTTTTGTCAACAGAGATAAGATCCTGAGGCGTGAAATCAGGGTAAGCTTTGGCGAACAGCTCAATGTACTCATTGGTCCGGTCACCGTACTCCCTTTCAAGCCGCTCCCCGGCCTGTTCCATTGTCAGATCTTTCTCGGCATAGAATGTTCTCATTAATTCATTGAGCGTGGTACCGATCATCAGAGGGATATCCTTTGATATTTCTGCAAATCCGGGACTGAAAGGTTGCTGCAGCAGTACAATGCCGTCTGCAGAAGGTACAAAACCAAACATTTGCGGGGTGCCGGGTGTCCTTGGACCATAAGTCTCAGCGATAGCATCATTCCCCGCCTTTACAAGATCCAGGTAAGGGATTGTATCCAGTTTCTCCGTATCATCAGGCGTAAGTCCCAGGTTTTTAAGCACGGCTAAACCCAGGGCCTGTGATTGCTCTTTTGTCATAACATTCAACAGAGTTCCGCTCTGAATAATTGCCTTGTTAAACAAACCCTGTGCCGCCGGCATGCACATCAGGGTGCCGACTTTCCCGCCGCCTCCGGATTCACCTAAAATGGTTATATCGTAAGGGTTGCCTCCAAAGTTCTCAATGTTTCTCCGAACCCACTCCAAGGCTTTTACAATATCGAGCATGCCGGCATTTGCCGATTGAGCATATTTTTCACCGCATGCCGATAAATCAAGAAATCCAAGGATATTCAACCGGTGATTCAGGGACACCACAACCACATCCCCTTTTTTAGCCAGAGCTTTCCCATATGTCATTGGATCATTGCTGCTGCCAACATGAAAACCTCCTCCGTGCAACCAGATCATTACCGGCCTCTTTCTGCCATCCGTTAATCCCTGCGTCCAGACATTCACACTGAACAGGTTTTTCTCATCCGTCACGGAATCTGCAATCCAGGCTACTATCTGTTTGGCGACGGGTCCGAATTCGTTGCATTCAAGAACTCCGTCCCAGGCCTCAGGTTCCTGTGGAGGCATGAACCTCTCAGCCCGGGCGTAGGGGATTCCCTTAAAAGAATATATTCCGTCCTCAATACTGCCGGAAACAGTACCTGAGGTGGTCTTAACAACCGGGTTCTGGTTTTCTTTTACCAGATCCCTGAACACTGATCCGAATATCAGGTAACTTGTATTGCCTGCAATGGTCCCCTCATTTTGTCCCCAGAGGAATGGCCAGTCGTCATAATTTTCAAAGTGGTCAGGCTTTCTGAATAGTACCCCCGGGGCAACATTGCCCGGAATGAAAGAGAAATCAGCCCTGTTGTTGCCGTAAAAGACTGCCTTCGGACGGGCGGCGCCCACTGCTGCAACGAATGAATAATTGTGATACGGATGGCAGCCAAAGAGCCAGTTGGTGGTCTTGAATGCGTGGTCAGCTTCAATAATATCAGGGAAATATTTACTGGCAAAGCAAACTGTAGTGCCGAAATTCAGCAGTTCTCCCCCGCCTGCCCAGTTGCCAAGGCCAATAGGGACCCCGTAAGGGTTATCCCTTTCAAGCTTCTCGATGTATTCCCTGTACTTTACAACATAGGGGCGGAGCTTCTCCCTGTAGGCTGCATCCATATAAGGTAAGGCATCCAGGGCTGTCAGGAGGCTGAAGCTGACAAAACGGTCAAGCGAAGGCCATATAATTTCCAGGAATTTTTCCCTGTACTGCTCGTCTCCTGTTGAGATGAACAACTCAAGATAGGAACCAAGATTTGCCGGACCACCTCCCCATGTGCGGTTCTCCTGAGGCCTGTTGGCAATCAGTACCGTCGCCTCCTCAAGAAGTCTTTTTGACTGCCGGAGGGCTCTCTCCGAGAGGTCGTCGTTGTATCCCTTCAATGCCCGGCTTGCTGCGGCAAACATCGTCGCAGCCGACAGGTCCAGACCGGGATTGCGGCTTGTAAATGCCCACATGTCATCCCTGACTCCGCTCGAACGGCCGTCAGCGGCTATTTCATGCGGGCCCAGGTCAGGATTATAGGGCAGGCCGTCAGTGATTGAGGCTGCGTCACCCAGATGATGGTAATTGTCGAGAACAGCGTTCGAGAGCGTCTGCGCCATATGGCCGATAATCTCTGCCTGCGCCACCAGGTTCAGTGTCCCATGCTCTATGAACTGCAATATATCCGGTGTCCCGTCGGGGCGGTGAAGATCCACGTACCGCTGCTTCTGATCAACAAAAGTCTGATCGCGGAAGGGTTTGAAATACTCCCATGTTCTTACAAAATTCTGCACCACCATTATGTTCGATCCTGTCTCGATATCAAAATCGCCCGCATCGAAGAAGCCTCCGGTGTTCAATCCGGGAATCAGTTCCAGCGGCTTGAACCTGGTATCGGTTGTCGGGCCCTGCCAATGCAGGTCAAAGTGATCCGTGTTTGGCGGAGCCTGGAGATAGCCTTCCCTGAAAGGCTCACCATGCCACACCCTGTAA
Source organism: Bacteroidota bacterium (assembly GCA_018262715.1). GTDB lineage: Bacteria > Bacteroidota > Bacteroidia > Bacteroidales > VadinHA17 > SR-FBR-E99. The sequence goes on along the minus strand of JADFDS010000010.1, from coordinate 9,855 downwards.
GCCTCGTTAACGAACATGTGATTCATGTGTATCGGGATCCATACATCGGATGTGGCATCGGTAATCCTGTCGTAAACGCCCTCCTCAATCAGGAAGTTATTAGTCCTGAATTTACCATACTGGATGTAGTATATACCAGGGGTTGTGACTGCAGAAAAATCGAATTTCACATAGTGGTACTTGAAATAGTCGCCCCAGGGGGCGATTTTACCACTGAATACTTTTACAGCACTTCCGTCTTCGCCAACCTTATATACGGATGCTTTTGCCTGCGGTTTGTCTTTCTTGTCGAGTTCAATGACCGATACTTTGGGCTGAGACGGAAGGTAGCCCACCTGCGAGAAGCCTATGTTTGGCTCTCTTATCCAGCCTTTAATTGCATTTGGCTCCACAGTCCAGGTCAGTACTTTGCCGGTTTTTCCTGCCGGAAGCAGGCTGCGTATGACGAACCAGCCGTTTTGAGCGAGCACACGACCGTCGAAAAGCATCAGGTCTGCATCAGGAGAGGTGATCTTTACCAGCCGTTCGGGATCATCCGGAGCGAGGATAAAAGTGCGGCCGGTTTCGAGTGGCAGGGGATCAATAAATCTGCCTGTTCCCCTGTCGTCAGAGGTAACATACCCCCTGAACTGTCTGGTTTTCTGGCTGTTGGGCTTCGTGACACTGTTACCTGCCACATACCGGGGAAAACGGTTGTAGCGCCCGTCAGACAGATAGGCCTTATTCCAGTATTGAGAGGGAAGAAACTCGAGATTGAACCCTGCACTACCGGCAAGCGATGCGGGAACAGGCTTATCAAGGTAAACAGAAATCTCAACACCCCTGCCCCGGGCGGTTACAACAACCCGTGAATCAAAATCGTAATCGTCATACCTCAATGCAACCTCAATTGTTTTTGATGAAGGGTCTACCTTCCGCGACGGCATTGCAGGCACAAGATCCCACTGTTCCGGGGTGGAGGAAAGTCTCACGGCACCACCCTGTACTGTCCTGACACCATGATGAATCAGTTCTATTCCGGCGTTCTTCTCATCGTTGAAACCTCCGGTAAACTGGTTACTGTAGACAAGGATATTGACGCCCTGTGTCTCAAAATACTCGAGATTATTGAGTTTCAGATCCTGACCGGATGCATAATTGAAGACTGCTGCCAGGAGCACAAAGAATGATGTGATTAATATTCTTTTCATATTATTAAATCATGATCAGACAAAGGTTTAAAAAAGGACTTCACTCGATATCGACCCAGCCAACCAGCACCAAGTATTAACACACTGATATTCATTAATCTAACAAAGAGCGTCAGTTTCTGTTGCGTCTCAAGCAAGCATGCGAATGTAACTAAATTTTATGTTTTGCAAAGTGCCGGTACCATTTTCCGGAACCAATTCAAGGATCTTTTGCTACCTTTCGTACCCCGGTATTAAATGTAAAACGTTGAAAGGTGAAGAGACTTCTGATAATATTTTTAATTCTCACATTATTCTCAAATCTTGCGGAGGGCAGGCCGTACTACTTCAGGCATTACACAAATGACAGCGGCCTTTCAAACAATACGGTGATGGCAGGCATTCAGGACCGGAGAGGCTTTATGTGGTTTGCCACAAAGGAAGGCCTTAACCGGTTTGACGGCTCTCAGTTCAGGATTTTCAGCCATAACCAGACAGCATCAAACAGCCTGCCGGACAACTTTATCCTGGCCTTATGCGAGGACAATGAGGGCTGGATCTGGATCGGGACAGCCAGGGGTATCTGTTATTACCTGCCAGACAATGACTACTTCGGCACGATTGAAGATGAGAACTTTCGTATCGACAGGGCTGTGGTAGACATAGCTGCCGACAACAACAATAATATCTGGCTTGCCACTTTTACCGGGACTTATAAGTACAACAAGCAAACCGGTCAACTGACTTATTATCCGGGAAGTGAATACTTCCTGCCACATAGATTCACACTGACAAATGCAGGAGATGTCTGGATATCCGCTGCTGACGGCAGTATTTATAATTACAATGCCAGAACCGATGACTTCACCGGCTTCAGAATCCTTGCTGACAGAGAGATCGGCTCAGTTACCCTTGGGGAGATCGTGGATGCCGGTAATTACGGATTTGTAGTTGCAACAAATACTGCAGGCCTCAGGCTGTTTGAACCCAACTCGGGTAAGGTAACCAGCCTGTTCCCGGAGGATGACCGGTTACGTAACGAAATAATAATAAACACTATACAGCTTTTTGAGAATAAAGACATCTGGATAGGATCAGAGTCAGGAATTCATATCTATAATCTTGAGACCGGGTTTGTAAAAGCCCTCCAGATGGTACCGACCGATCCTTTTTCCCTTTCAAATAATGCAATTCGTTTCCTCTACCGCGACAGGGAAGGAGGCCTCTGGGCGGGGACTTTTTATGGCGGGGTCAATTATCTTCCACAGGAAACGAAACCTTTCGAAAAATTCTATCCGACCGGATTACCCGGTTCACTTACCGGTAATGTGGTAAGGGAGATCAGGGCTGACTCATACGGCAATATCTGGTTAGGTACGGAAGATGCCGGGCTGATCAGACTCGATCCGAAAACCGGTATTTTCTCGTCTTACTACGGGAACAGCCCCTCACGGGTAAACAGCCGGAATACCCAGGGACTGCTGGTTGACAATGACGAGCTATGGGTCGGGACGTATGACAACGGCATTTATGTACTGAATCCGAATACAGGAAAAATCAGGCATCACTTTACTGTAAGGGATCCCGCTCTGGGTCTGAAAACGAACTCTTTCATAACTTTCCTGAAGACGGCTGACGGGACTGTCTACGCAGGTAGCTTCTCAGGATTGTACCGGTTCAGCAAGGAAACCTCATCCTTCAGTCTTCTTGATTCGGTAGCTCCCGGCACTTTCATACATGCTCTTTATGAGGATACCAGGGGAATGATCTGGATCGGAACATACGGAAGAGGTTTGTACAAATATGACACAGAATCACGGATCTGCGAACAGGTAACATATGACTCCGGTGAAGTCGGCAGTCTCAGTAATGATTATATTACCTCAATTTATGAGGACAGGGATCATAACATCTGGTTTACAACGGAAGGAAACGGCTTCAGCTGTATTGATGCAGCAACCGCCGCGATCACCCGGTTCATTCCGGGCAGGGACGTTGAGTTTGCAATTTACTGTGCCGTCGTTCAGGACAGTCATGGTCAGATATGGATAACTTCCACCAGGGGATTGCTGCGCTATGATCCTCAAACAGGTAAATTTACCGTATATACCAGGAACGAAGGCCTGTTGGGAAATGCCTTCAGTTATAATTCCGCCTATCAGGATAAGAATGGCAGGCTCTATTTTGGGATGGTAAACGGACTGCTGGCATTCAATCCTGCGGAGATAAAGGAAAGTACATATAGCCCTCCTGTCTATTTTACTGATTTACTTGTCAATGGCAAAGAGTATCAGGGTAACGCGCCCGGTTCTCCTGACTCAAAATCAATTCTTGTTACTGACAGGATCACATTGAAGCATAATCAGTCATCTCTGAGCATCGGTTTTGTGGCACCAAGTTTTACAAGCCCCGGTCTCACAAAATACAGGTACATGATGGAAGGTGCTGACCCTGACTGGGCAGAGATGTCAGGCGACCATAAAGTTAACTACGCAAATCTGGCTCCCGGAGATTACAGATTCAGGGTAATTTCATCAACCAACGGCAATATATGGAGCAATGCCGAAGCCAGTATGAGGATCAGGATATCTCCCCCATTGTGGCTCTCTTTGCCAGCTTACATTTTATACCTGATCACTGCTACCCTTATCAGCTACTATCTGATAATCACCTATCTGAAAAGAAAAGCTGTTGAAAATCAAAGAAAAATAGAGGCCATTGAGGCCGGGAAGGAAAGGGAAATACTCAATGCCAAGATCAATTTCTTTACCAATATTACCCATGAAGTCAGGACTCCATTGACGCTCATCAAGGGTCCCCTCGACAGAATTTTAAAGGCTGGTTCAAACAACCTGCATGATCATGAGGAGAATCTGCAGATCATCAGGAAGAATACAGACAGGCTTCTGAGCCTTACCAACCAGTTGCTTGATTTCAGGAAGACAGAGAAAGAAATGCTGAAACTAAATTTCATCAGAACTGACCTGTACGAACTTGTGGAATCAATATTTAACCTGTTCCTTCCATACAGTGAGGAAAAGAACATATCTGTGAGGTTGAATTCGCCGGTGAATCATTACGAGCTTGCCATTGACAGGGAAGCAACAATAAAGATTTTGAGCAATCTGCTCTCTAACGCGATAAAGTTTGCCGGATCCGGAGTCGACATCTTTCTTGAGCCAGGCTCAGAAAAGGATGCTGCCGTGAGAATACGGGTAACCAATGACGGCAACCTGATCCCCGGGGAGTTAGCCGAAAAGATCTTTGAACCTTTTTACCAGCTTGACTCCAACAAACCGGGTGAAAAGGGTACCGGTCTGGGATTGTCTCTCGCCCGCTCGATAGCTGAGCTTCACCAGGGAAGACTCTATCTTGACACTTCAGTAACCGATCGCAACTCGTTTGTTCTGGAGCTGCCGAAATTCCAGGAAGAGACGATCAGCATGGCAGAAATTACAGAAGGGGGCGCAAACCCGGCTGAAAACGAAGAATTTGAGGTGTTCAGCTCCTCTGCAGAAAACAGTCCGAACCTGCTCCTTGTGGAAGACGAGGTTGAGATGGGCAGATTCATTGCCAAAGAAATATCAGGTGAATACAATGTAATTCTGACCCATAACGGAGAAGAGGCACTTAATGCATTGAAGAAGTTTAACATCATAGTGGTTGTAAGTGATGTGATTATGCCGGTCATGAACGGATATGAACTATGCAGGCAGATCAAATCAACCATGGAATTCAGCCATATTCCCGTCATACTGCTTACAGCCTCTGTTCACGTCAATGCAAAGATTGAGGGCCTTGACTCCGGCGCTGATGCATATATTGAGAAGCCATTCGCCACTGAGCATTTAATGGCTCAGATACTTAATCTTATAAAAAACAGAAGGCGGGAACAGCAGAACTTCATCAATTCTCCGCTGGCACATTTCAGGTCGGTTGCCCTGAACAAGACTGATGAGGATTTCCTTAAAAAACTGAACTCCACCCTCCTTGATAATATTGCCGAAACTGATCTGAGTGTTGAGAGGATATCAGAGATAATGGGAATAAGCATCTCTACTCTTTACAGGAAGGTAAAGGCGCTCACTGACCTCAACTCTGTTGAATACATCAGGCTGACAAGGCTGAAGAAGGCAGCTGAACTGCTGGCCGAAGGCAATTTCAGAATAAATGAAATATCATACCTGGTGGGATTCTCTTCGCCTTCATATTTTGCAACCAGCTTCCAGAAGCAATTCGGAATTTCACCCTCCCAGTTTGCCAGGAAGATAAAATAAACAACATTTTACAGGACCATCCCGGTTATGGCATCCGCCAGTGCCATGTCCGTTTTTTGTATTACACTTCCCTCAATTATGCTTTTTTAACTCTTTTAGGGTCAACTTTAAATTTTCAGTCAGCATTTGCATAAAAAATGAACCCGTTTCAGATTTTTTATTAGGAGTTTTACACCATTACGGGCTTTCAGTCCCAGATAAACCTGACTGATATTAATCAACTGAAGAACATAGTAAAAATGTTGTCTGAAAGCCTGCCTTCATATCTGATCCGGGAATTTACCAACCTAACAGGAGAATATAAAATGAAAAAAAAATTAGTCATTTGTCTGCTGATATGCATGTCAGCAGGCTCAGCCTGTTTTGCTCAGTCAGGGCAGGCATCGAACGTTTTCAATGCTGACACGGCTCACGTCTCGCCCTACAACCTCTCCGGTGCAGCGTATCCACGCATTGAAGCAGACTCAAGGGTTACGTTCCGCTTTTATGCTCCCGATGCACAGAAGGTGCAGGTATCCATCGTCAATGTTCCTTTTGACATGGTCAAAGGGGAAGACGGGTTCTGGACCTATACCAGTGAGCCGCAAGACAAGGGATTTCACAACTACTGGATGGTAGTCGACGGGGCCGTCGTAGTTGATCCGGCTACGAATGCATTCATAGGTTATGGTCATATGTGCAACGGCTTTGAAATTCCTGATCCCGAAGGCGGATTTTATGAACTGAAGGATGTGCCACACGGAAATGTTCTGATAAAGAATTACTATTCAAATGTGGCAGGGTCATGGCGCCATATCTTTGTTTATACTCCGCCCGAATATGATCAGAATATCAAAGCCCGATACCCTGTCCTTTATCTTCAGCATGGTGGCGGTGAGGATGAAAGGGTATGGATTGAGATGGGGCGCACCAACCTCATTCTCGATAATCTGATTGCAGAAGGAAAGATCAGTCCGTTTATTGTTGTCATGGAAACAAGCGCCGTGGGGCCTCAATTCCCTATGGGTCCTCGTCCTGTAACCGCACCTGCACCCCAGGCAGCGCGACCGGCAGGTCAGGCTCCCGGAGCACCCGCCGCAGCTCCACGGTTTCGGTTTTCATTTGACAAGTATGCCGAACTGATGGTAAATGACATGATTCCATGGGTTGACAAAAACTTCCGTACAATTCCTGACAGGGAGCACAGGGCTATGTCAGGATTATCGATGGGCGCTATGTGCACCAAGTCAGTCACCCTGGCGCATCCCGAAACATTTTCATACATCGGACTCTTCAGTGGTGGTTCTATAGCCCCGGACGAAATCATGGACAAGTCAAAGGTCAAACATGTGTTCATGAGCTACGGCAGCCGTGAAAGAGGTTCTGAAGGGGTGGCAGCAGCAGCAGACGCATTGAACAAGGCAGGAGTAAAAAGCACCTCATATGTCTCGCCTCTTACAGCACATGAATGGCAGTCATGGAGAAGAAGCCTTTATGAATTTGCACAGGTGCTTTTTAAAAACTGAAGATCCGGACTATCCGGAGATAAGCTGAAATAGCTTTTAAATATCATTGAAGTAAAAGGATGAACTACATATCTCTGTTACTGCTGTCAGCAGCTCTGACAGTCGGCAGTCTCAGCTCCGGCCAGGAGTTAAAGCAGGCCGGCGCTGAAGATTTTATACCCTCAACCCTGAACCAGCCCGGGAAACAGTATCCGCAGGTAAACTCCGAAGGCCGGGTCCGTGCAAGCATATCAGCACCACAGGCCATGAAGGTACAGCTGGACATCGGAGGTGTAAAGTATGACCTTAAAAAGGACGACAAAGGTGTCTGGACCGGTGATTCGGATCCCCAGGATGAGGGATTTCACTACTACCAGCTCGTCATTGACGGGGCACAGGTCCCCGACCCGGGAAGCATGTACTTCTACGGGGCCAGCCGCTGGGGCAGCGGGATAGAGATCCCGGCCTCAGACCAGGATTTTTATTCGATGAAAAAAGTACCGCACGGCCAGGTAAGGGAGCATTTATATTTCTCTGAGATTACCCAGGCATGGAGACGATGTTTTGTCTATTCTCCCCCTGATTATGAAAGTAATCTCCCGGCACGTTATCCTGTGCTCTACCTGCAGCACGGCATGGGTGAAGATGAGACGGGCTGGTCAGTTCAGGGAAGGGCCAATCTTATTCTTGATAACCTGATAGCTGAGAATAAGGCTGTACCGATGATTATTGTAATGGACAAAGGGTATGCATCAAAACCCGTAAAGGCTGCCTCACGAAATCCCGGAGGGCAACAGGGAGGGCCAGGCGGTATTTCAGCATTTGAAGAGGTTCTGATAAAGGAAATCATTCCGATGATTGACGCCACCTACCGGACCCTTTCTGACCGCAGCCACAGGGCTATGGCCGGCCTCTCAATGGGTGCCAATCAGACCATCCAGATCACAATAAACAACCTCGACCTGTTCTCATACATAGGCGGATTCAGCGGAACCTCCAATTACCCGAGTTCCGCGGAAATTGACCCCGTCAAATTTATGGACGGGAAGTTCAATGACGCAAAAGCACTGAATGAAAAGATAAACCTGTTCTGGCTTGGTCTCGGGACCAAAGAGCCTGATCCGTTCCCCGGTTCGGTAGGGGCTTTCCGCAAGATGCTCGAAAAGACCGGAGTAAAATATGTCTATTACGAGTCACCCGGCACGGCTCATGAATGGCTTACATGGAGAAGGAGCCTGTACCAGTTCGCACCCTTGCTCTTCAGGTAACAGGAGAAACTTTGTTTTTGCCGGAAAAATGCAAATCCATTTGGTAATGAAGAATTTAATAACAATCCTTGCTTTCCTCGCCGGGTTCACCTTCTCAGCAAATTCACAGGATATTGAGAAGCAGGCTCCGGCAGGATTTGACTCAGTGAGAGCCGGAATCCCCAATGGTAAGATTGATACCATTAAGTATTACTCAAAGACAGTCGGCACTACCCGAAAGGCTTTGATCTATACTCCTCCCTCCTACTCCAGGCGGAACAGGTACCCGGTTCTCTACCTGCTTCACGGTATCGGAGGTGATGAAAAGGAATGGCTCAACGGAGGTCAGCCACAGGTAATCCTCGACAACCTTTATGCAGACGGGAAGATTGAACCGATGATCGTGGTTATGCCAAATGGCCGGGCCATGAAGGATGATCGTGCGGGCGGAAACATTATGGCGCCTGACAAAGTGGAGGCCTTTGCCACATTCGAAAAGGATCTGCTTAATGATCTCATCCCCTTCATTGAGAAAAAGTATCCGGTGATCAGGGACCGTGAGCACCGTGCCATTGCAGGATTATCGATGGGTGGCGGACAGGCGCTGAACTTCGGCCTCGGCAATCCTGACAGGTTTGCATGGGTAGGTGGTTTCTCATCGGCGCCAAATACAAAACCGCCCGAACAGCTCGTACCCGATCCGGATAAGGCCAGGCAGGCGCTGAAGGTGCTGTGGATCTCATGCGGTGACAATGACGGTCTCATTTCTTTCAGCAAGAGAACACATGAATATCTTACAGCCAATGGTGTTCCGCATATATATTATATTGAACCCGGTGTACACGACTTCAAGGTCTGGAAAAACGGTCTCTATATGTTTTCACAGCTTCTTTTCAAACCGGTGGATGTATCGAAGTTCAATAAATACAGCCCGCTGGGCACACCGGCCCCGTCAAATGTAAGGGGTGCAAAGTATCCCCAGATAATGCCTGACGGCAGTGCGCTGTTCCGGCTAAAGGCTCCCGGTGCACAAAAAGTTCAGCTCGACCTGGCAAAGAAATATGACATGACCAGAAACGGTGATGGTACCTGGGAAATAAACACTGATTCACTGACCGAAGGATTCCATTACTATTCCCTCATCGTTGACGGTCTGGCAGTGGCTGACCCTGCAAGTGAGACATTTTATGGCATGGGCCGCAATGCAAGCGGGATTGAGGTGCCATTCAGCGGTGACGGTTATTATGCTCCAAGGGATGTCCCTCACGGAGAAATAGCAATAAAGAGATATTATTCCACTGTATTCAACACCTGGCGCCAGTTCTACATTTACAAGCCCGCCGGCTATGATCAGAACACTGACAATAAATATCCTGTACTCTACATCCTCCATGGCGGTGGCGAAGATGAGAGAGGATGGGCAATACAGGGCAAGACGGACCTTATTCTTGACAACCTAATTGCCGCTGACAAGGCAAAGCCGATGCTGATCGTGATGCCTGACGGAAATGTAACCGGGCAAATGGGTTTCGGAGAGATGACTCTCAGAATGTTTGAAAGAGAGCTGACCCAGTGCATCATCCCGTTTGTGGAAAATAATTACCGTGCTGAGACAGCCCCGGGCAACCGTGCCCTGGCAGGACTGTCAATGGGGGGATTGCAGACCCTTTTTGTCGGG
>JADFDS010000009.1 GCA_018262715.1 Bacteroidota bacterium | reverse complement strand
TGAAAATTATCTTAAGATGCTTAAGGAGCAGGAGAGGTTTACCACCACGGTCGCAGAGAAGAGAAGGAAGGAAAAGCACTTCGGGAAGATTCTGAAGGATTACCACAGGATTCAAAGGAAAAACCAGGAAGAGTGAGAGGAATTGAGATTTGCGAATTGCGAATTGCGAGTGTCGAGTTTTGAAAAAAAATCTGAATACAGTCATGAACGAGGAATCGTATAACCGGAGGCATCACACTGATGTTGCTTTCCGGGCTGCTCCGTGATTATGACGGAAGCAGGCAGATTGAACTGGCAGCCTTTAACGGTGAGGATTATTTTGCGGTTCCCGGCCAGATGAATTACATCGCAGCCAACGAGGGAAAGTTTGGCAATATGATCCTTGACATCAACATTGATGGTGCCGGCTATCAGGAGGGACCCTCAGCATTCTCGGAGTTCAACCTGCCGGAGGAGCTGTCTGTAAAACTGGCGCGCATAATTGACAGATATCCCGGAATAACCTCCGGACCGCAGTGGCCTCAGGGCGATCATAGCATATTCGTGCAGTTCGGGGTGCCTGCCGTTGCCGTGACCTCGAAGTGGTTCATTGACAACATGGACAACCAGGATGTGACCCATACCCCGAAGGACAGGCCTGAGATAACCGACTGCCACAGACTGGTTGAGATAGCAAATGCACTGAATGAATTTATCAGGATGATTTAGTTTTGAATTTCATCCATGTAAATCACAACTAATTGATAACTTGGATCAGATATTTGGTATTTATACTGACACTAATCCGTTGTGCAAATGAAAACAAGAATTTTGTCTTTCCTGGTGATGATGCTGCTGGGAAGCCTGATGCAGACATCTGAGGCTCAGGCTCCTGCTGCACCGGTCAAACCGGCGCTGCTGGTAATTGATATTCAGAATGCCTTCCTGTCTATGATCCCTGAGGCTGATAAAGCAAAGGCGATGGCCAATATCAGCTATTACATGTCCGTGTTCAGGCAGCACGGTTACCCGGTGATCCTTGTCTACCATCACGGGGAGGAATATGGAGTTAAGCCTGGTACTGAGCTCTTCGAGTTTCCTGAATCGGTGCCCATAAGACCTGAAGATCCAAAGGTAATCAAGACCTATCCTGATGCATTCAACAAGACCGACCTTGACAAAGTGCTTAAGGAGCACGGCTGCAATACCCTGTTCCTGACCGGGCTCAGCGCTGTGGGCTGTGGGCTTGCCACCTATGTCGGGTCAATGAATAATGATTACAGGGCATTCCTGGTAAAGGATGCAATCATGAGCCACAATTCAGAGTACACGCAGAACATAGAGATAATGTTTGAGGCGGTGGGCTCGGAAGTGGTGAAGATGGTTCTTGAGACATCAGGAAAGTGACTGACCTGCCTGATGGTACGGGCTCTGTCAGATACGGGGGAATAAAAGGCCCCCGGGAAGCTCTCACGGGAAACCGCTAAGTACAAAAAGGCTGTCCGGAATCTCTCCCGGAAAACCAGTGAGCACAAAAAGGCCGCCCGGAACATCTTTCATGGTACCGGTGAGCAAAAAAAACCGCCCGGAAGATCCAGGGCGGTTAGTGTATAAAAAAAGAACGTGCCGGTTATTCCTTTATAAATCTCTTCATTATGGTTGCCCGGGGAGAGATGAACCGCATGAAATAAATCCCCCTCCTGAGCAGAGAAACCTCGATGATCATCTGGTTGTGATTGTCGCATACCTCGTTCAGGCATTTATTGCCGGTTACATCAAATATCTCAATCATCGTGATGCCTTCAATATGGTCGGCAATCAGTTCACTCTTGACCGGGTTGGGATAAATCTTGATTCTTTCAGCGAGATTGTGTGCCACGGAATCGGTAACGGCTGACCTGGCCTGGACCGGCTGACCGTCACCTGTTTGTCCGGCAGCTGTGCTCAGCGACATTATGAGCAGGCAGCAAGTGATTGATGACAAGATAATTCCGGGTAAATGTCTTTTCATAGGCGAATTGTCAATACTTTTGCGAGGTTAGTCATCATCGCATCAAATTTAACTGATGCAACTGCACTTTATACTCCCCATCTGGTATAAATGTTTCAAACTTTAACAAGTTATCAACAAAATTTTTTTACAGGATCTCCGTTAGGTCCCGGATCAGAATTCATGAACCGGGGGAGGCATGATAAGTCATAGAAGGTTTTGCATAAAAAAATTACCTTTGGGCCCTGAATTATAATCACAAAAAAACTTAACGTGAAAAGAGCATTTATAGTAATGATGACAGTTGTCCTTGCAGCTGTTTCATGCAACACACAGAAGAAGGAGCAGGGCAATCCCTTTTTCGCTGAATGGAAGACCCCGTTCAGCGTTCCGCCCTTTGACCAGATCAAGAACGAGCACTATCTTCCTGCCATCGACTCGGGCATCGTCCTTGCCAGGCTGCAGATAGCTGAGATCACCGCAAATGCAGAGGCACCGACATTTGCCAACACTGTTGCCAGATATGACAGGGCAGGTGAACTGATGTCGAAGGTGGCCTATGTATTCTACTCGCAGACCAGCGCAAATACCAATGATACTCTTGAGGCGCTGCAGATGGAGATAGCTCCCAAAGTGTCTGCTTTCAGTGATGAGGTTTTACTGAACGCAGAACTTTTCAACCGGATTAAGGCGGTTTGGGAGAACAGGTCAGCTGAACAGCTGAATGACGAGCAGCTCTTCATGCTCGAAAACATGTATAAGAGCTTTGTGCGCAACGGAGCCCTCCTCGGTCCGGAAGACCAGGAGAAACTTAAGAAGTTAAACCAGGAACTGTCGGTCCTGACCGTCAAATTCAGCCAGAACGTCCTTGAGGAGACCAACAGCTTCAGGCTTGTCATTGATAACGAGGCTGACCTGAAAGGTCTTCCCGGGAGTGTCATAGCCGGTGCTGCAGACATGGCGAAGAGCGATGGCATGGATGGTAAATGGGTTTTCACCACCCAGAAACCGAGCATGATTCCGTTCCTGCAGTATGCTGACAACCGTGATCTGCGCAAGAAGCTCTATGATGCATACCTCAACCGCGGCAACAACGGAAATGAGAATGACAATAACAAGATAATAGCCGACATTGTAAGGCTCAGGGCAGAGAGGGCTAAACTACTGGGATACAGGACGCACGCTGACATTGTCCTTGAGACCCGCATGGCCAAGACTCCCGATAACGTTCTTAATCTTCTCAATAACCTTCTTGAGAGGTCACTCCCCGTCGCAAAGCGTGAGCGTGATGAGATGCAGAAGATTGCTGACGTCGGGGGCGGCAATTTTAAGATTGAGCCCCATGACTGGTGGTACTATGCGGAAAAACTGCGCAAAGCGAAGTATGATCTTGACGAGAACGAGCTGAGGCCTTACTTCAGTCTTGACAACGTACGCGACGGCGCCTTTGCCGTTGCCAACAAACTCTACGGCATCACGTTCACCCGTATAGAGAACATTCCCCTTCCTCACCCCGATGCACAGGCATTTGAGGTGAAGGAAGCCGACGGCAGCCATGTAGGGGTGCTTTACATGGACTTCTATCCGCGTGAGAGCAAGCGCCAGGGAGCATGGTGCGGAGGTTACCGTGACCACAAGGTAGTTGACGGCAGGGAAATCACCCCGGTTGTAACAATAGTGGGCAATTTCACCCCTCCCACAGGAGGCAGGCCGGCCCTTCTGAGCATGGATGACGTCCTGACCCTCTTCCATGAGTTCGGTCACGGACTTCAGGGGCTCTTCTCGGAGAACACCTACTCATCAACCACCGTGGCATGGGACATAGTTGAACTGCCATCGCAGATAATGGAGCACTGGGCTACGAAGCCCGAAGTGCTTGCCATGTACGCGAAGCATTACGAGACCGGTGAGGTAATCCCTGAAGCCCTTGTTGAGAAGATCAGGAACAGCAGTTTCTTTAATACCGGATTTGACAATGTTGAGATCATGGCTGCTTCTCTTCTTGATATGGCGTATTACTCACTTGAAGCTCCTGTGCAGGTTGATCCGCAACAGTTCGAGAAGGGGACTATGAAGAAGATTGGTCTGATACCGGAGATCGAGCCGAGATACCGGAGCACCTATTTCCTGCACATGATTGACGGCTACGATGCCGGCTACTATGTGTACACCTGGGCTGCAGTGCTTGACAATGATGCCTTCGAGGCATTCAACGAGAAGGGCCTGTTTGATCAGGCAACTGCCACTTCGTTCAGGAAGAATGTGCTTGAGAAGATGGGAATCATGGATGCCGAAAAGATGTACCTTAACTTCCGCGGCCGTGAGCCGGAGATCGAACCTTTGCTCAGGAACAGGGGACTGAACTGACCAACAGCGTTCAGTATGATATTGAGGAGGCTGCCATCCTGCGGGAAGCAGCCTCTTCAATTTATACAATCTCTTTCTGGTACTGCGAGTTGACGAACAGGACAGTGCCGGCTGCATCATAACCTCCCAGGATGGTCTCCCCGTTCTGTCTGAGCGCTTCCGGCCGGAAACCGGTCATTACCATGGCAGCGGTGGATGACTTTTCATTGATAAGGCTTTTGACAGAGCTGCCATGAGTGACCTCGATGATCTCCACATTCTTTTCGGTTATCGGAAGCCGGCCCGAGGTAATCAGCCCCTCCAGTTCCCGCCTGGTCTCCTCATACTGACCCGGTTTGCATGTGCTGAATACCTTGATGAATGATTTCTTCCAGTCTGGATGACCTGAGATGATAAAGCTCAACAGTATCAGCAGGCTTGCATTTTCAGGCTCGTTGAAGTCGATCCATACGTGAATGCCCTTGTTGCAGATCATCTCCCTGGAAGCCGAGGCAAGCAGGCAGATGTCAAAGTCTCCTGCCTTGATGAGACGGATATTGTCAATGATCTCAGGCAGATTCTCGGGATTCTCCTTGTCATATTCAAAGACAACCATATTGTTCTCCATGCCGGAGATGCCCGGCACCTGTATGGCCTGGACAATTGCCGAGGTATATGAGGGAGATATGATTGTGTCAACGTAGACGTGGTTATGTGAGGTCTCATACAATTCTATCAGTTTTGCCAGCTCCTCCGTGGCCTGCTGACTCGTGGACCGGGAATAGTATCCGTCAATCCGGTGAAGGTAGGTGCCGAAACCATAGCTGTACGAGAGCCAGTTCAGAAGCCGGAAAGCCCTTTCCCGCCTGAAAGAGTCCTTTGAGATGCAAATCACCCCGGGCCTCCATTCCTTCTCCTTTCGCCTGCTCCCGCTCTTTTGCAGGTAAACCTGCAGGTTACGGTTGATCTGGAAGAGGGTGTTGGCGAAGAGCGATTCGAGGCCTGTTCTGTTTTTGTGATAATGATTTATGTATGAATAGATTATTACAATGAGCACGGAAGCGGTCAGGGCATAAAGGGTATTTATCCTGAACATCACAATGACTGCAACCACAAAGCCTGTCAGTGACAGGTACCATTTCGACCTGAATGATGGTCTGTATGAAGGCGACGAGCCGAAGTGGTTAAGGAATGATATCAGGCATAGTGAACCGTATGTTACAAGGAAGAACATGGAAATTATTTCAGCCACCGCGTTGACATTTCCCAGTGCAACAAATGCAGATGCTATCAGCAATGTCACCAGTGTGGCATTCACCGGTTCCCCGTCATTGTTTCTTGCTGCCGCGAGCCACCTGTTGAGTCTCATCGAGGAAAATGAGGTGTCTTTTGCCAGCGCCTGCAGGGTTCTGGGTGCCACCAGAACAGAGCCCAGTGCAGAGGAGAGGGTTGAGGCTGCCAGGCCCAGGGGAATAATGACAGTTCCACCGATGGCTATCTTTCCCATGATCAGCTGGTTTTCAAGCATCTCTTCAGGGGAGGCCGAGATGGCCAGTTTCCAGATCACAAGTACGTAAACCACTATGCCTGTCGCTGTTGCCAGGATGGTGCCAAGAGGGATGGCCCGGGCGGGATTCCTCAGGTTGCCTGACAACCCCACTCCGGCAGTCATCCCGGTGAAAGCGGGGAAGCAGATGGCAAAGACAATGAAGAAATCGCTCATATTGCGGATATCCCTCACCGGCAGCTGCCCTGTAGCCAGGCTCCCCTGGGCAGGCTTGCCGAGGAAGAAGAGCAGGAGGCTGACAAAGAGGATGGCAATCACAGCATAGAGCATCTTCACACCGGTGTTGGATCCCTTCCTGAGAATCATCAGTCCGAGAATCACAGTCACCGGCAGGCTTACCACCTGCCTGGGCAAAACAAAGGAGAACCGCTGTGCAACGAAATTGAACAGGAACTCGAACGACTCGGTAAAGGCAATGATGTAAAAGGCCACGCTGATTGCCTGTGAAAGGTAAAGTGCAATACCAATGGTGGCACCGATGTTCAGTCCGAACGACCTGGAGATTATGAAGTATTCTCCTCCGCCTTCAACCCTCTTGTTGGTGGCAAGCTCCGAGATAGCCAGGGCGGTGGGGATGGTCACGGCGTGTCCCATGACAATCAGCAGGAGTGTTCCCCAGAATCCGAGCGTCCCTACGGCAAAGCCGAAGCGCAGGAACAGTATGGCTCCGAGTATCGTTGATATGGCCGTGAAATAGACAGGGGCCGTTCCGAATTTCTGCTTGGCAACTGTTGCTTCCATCAGGGCAGGTCTGTAACTCCGGTATAGTTACTTTTCTAAAATATAAAGATGTAAAAAAATGTCTGAAAAAAGTTATTTAATATCTTTATATCGGGGTAAAAACCTATATGAACCAGGAAACGGTTGCAGGATCAGATCTGAAGGAGATTGAGGAGTTTCTAGGCGGGCTAGGGATTGACGGGCGTCATTCGCGAAGGCTGCTTTACTGGGTCTACCGGAGGGGCATCAGGTCATTTGAAGAGATCAATGACATCCCGCTGAAATTTCTGCGCGTCTTGTCGGAAAATGCAGTCCCCGGCCTGAGTTTGCCCATTGCTTCAGAGGTTTCCTCTGACGGTTCCGTAAAGTATCTTTTCACCACAAAAAACGGCATGGCCCATGAGACGGTATTTCTGCCTGACGGCAAACGCCGTACGGTATGTGTTTCGGTGCAATCGGGCTGCCGGATGGGATGCCGTTTCTGTGCCACCGGAAAGAACGGGTGGAATGGAAACCTGACTGCCGGTGAGATAGTAAACCAGGTTATCAGCATCCCCCATGAGATAACACATATAGTGATGATGGGGATGGGTGAGCCTGGTGACAACATTGATGAGGTCATCCGGGCCTGCCGCATCCTTACTGCCGGGTGGGGCCTGGCAGCCGGACGAAGCCGGGTGACGGTGTCAACCGTGGGGGTGACACCTTCTGTCAGGCGGCTGCTCGACGAGACTGAATGCAACATCACACTCAGTCTCCACTCACCGTTTCCCGAAGAAAGGCTTACGGTAATTCCCGCTGAAGCGCGATGGCCGTTTGCCGCAACACTGGATATGCTGAAACAGTATGATAACCGAATTAAGAGGCGTTTTACCGTGGCATATGTGATGATTGAGGGAAGAAATGATACGCAGAGGCACATTGAGGAGCTGAAACGGCTCCTTGCCGGCACAGGGATAAGGGTAAATCTTCTTCCTTATCATCCTGTTGATGAGGAAGATGATAGAAGCTCCGATATGTCTGTCATGATGCAGTTCAAGCATGAACTGGTGACCTCAGGCATCGGGGCTTCAGTAAGGAAGTCAAGGGGAACAGACATAGCAGCCGCCTGTGGAATGCTGGCTGCAAAGAGCAGTCACGGGGTAAAGAAAATGAATAAATAGATCACATTGAAAGATATGAAAGGAGTAGCATTGGCAGCACTGGCGCTGATACTGACAGCGGCAGGATGCAGCAGGAAGGAGGAAAATATGCCGGAGAGATATTCGCTGATCCCGAAACCGGCTGAACTGGTGATGGCCAGGGGAAGCTTCATCATTGATAATAGGACTGAGCTGAAAGTAAGTCCGCTTAATCACCAGACAAAATCCGTTGCTGAGTTTCTTGCCGGGATTATCAGAAACAGCGCCTCCGTGCCGTTGCCGGTATCCGAGGGATCAAAGGATTCAGGGAACAGTATAGTTCTGGTCATCGATACTGCTGTTTCGGAGAATTCCGGGGGTTATATCCTTTCGGTGACAGGCAGAAGCATTTTTCTGAAATCGCCGTCGGCGGAAGGACTTTTCAGGGGTATTCAGACAATAAGACAGCTGCTGCCGCCGCAGGTTGAGACGGAGGGTGGCCTGGCAGGAGAGACAGCTGCGGCAGTGCCGGCCTGTTACATAACCGATGCTCCGCGGTTCAGCTACAGGGGGCTGCACCTTGACGTCTGCCGTCACTTTTTTACTGTTGATGAGGTAAAGCGGTATCTTGATATCATGGCTCTTCACAAGTTCAATGTATTCCACTGGCACCTGACTGATGACCAGGGGTGGCGGATAGAGATAAAGAAATATCCCGGACTCACTGTCACAGGCTCTCAGCGGAAAGAGACGCTTATCGGTCATGGCGGCCGGCCCCCGTTTACTTATGACGGAATTCCTCACGGTGGTTATTACACGCAGGAGCAGGCACGGGAGATTGTAAAGTATGCAGCAGACAGGTATATAACCGTGATCCCTGAGATTGAGATGCCCGGACACGCTGTGGCGGCAATTGCGTCATATTCATGGCTGTCATGCACAGGTAACAAACTCGATGTCCAGACCAGGTGGGGGGTGTTTGACGATGTCTTCTGTGCAGGAAAGGACACGGTCTTCGCCTTCCTTGAGGATGTTCTGGACGAGGTGATTGGGATTTTTCCTTCAGAATACATCCATGTCGGCGGAGATGAATGTCCGAAAGTGAGATGGGAAAACTGCCCTGCCTGCCAGAAGAGGATTAAGGATGAGGGACTTAAAGATGAACATGAGCTGCAGAGCTGGTTCATTACACGCATGGAGAAGTATCTCAATGCACACGGAAGGCAGATTATCGGCTGGGATGAGATCCTTGAAGGAGGGCTTGCACCTGAGGCAACAGTAATGTCCTGGAGGGGTGTCAACGGAGGGATAGAAGCCGCCAGATTGGGCCATGATGCAATAATGACACCCACAGGTTTTGCCTACCTTGATTATTACCAGAGCGAACCTGCGGGTGAGCCCCTGTCAATCGGGGGATATGTGCCGCTCGAAAAGGTATACTCTTTTGAACCTGTGCCCGCAGAGCTTACCCCGGATGAACAAAAACACATACTTGGCTTTCAGGGTAATGTATGGACAGAGTATATAGCAACCATATCGCACCTTGAATATATGGCATTCCCGAGGGCCTTCGCCATAGCCGAGACGGGATGGACTCCCGCGCTGAAGAAGGACTTCGAGGAGTTCCTCTCAAGGCTGGAGGTGCAAAAACAGAGATATGACCTCATGAAAATCAATTATTTCAGGGGCGAATACCGGGATCTGCGCGGGCGGGAGGAATAAGCTGATTGATTCATTTTGAGTAGACAATTGGTAAAATCCAAAGTAATGGAACCATCAAATAACGAAGCGAAGACACCGGGAGCGAAGTCGTGGGAAAAACTATTCATGGAAACACTTGGCAGGTCATCACGCAAGCCCTTCAGGGGAACAATTAACGTTTGTGACCAGGTGCTCGAACTTTTTGACAATGCAAACCAGTTCTTTTACCTGTCTGATTATTCAAGCCTTAAAATGCTGTATGTCAGCCCGAATATTTTTCACGTGCTCGGTTATCAACCACATGAATTTAATTTCAGGACGCTGTTTGAAATGATTCACCCGGACGACAGGAAACCCGTATTCGAGGTGGCGAAGATGGTACTGAACAGGGAGATGACCTATATATCGGGCGACACACACAGGCATGTGGTTCTTTTCATATCATACAGGGGTGCCAGGAAGAGCGGAAGGTTTACGAGAATCTCGCTGACCATCTCGCGGCACATAGATCCGGAGGGAGGAGTATATGATTTGGGTGTGATCCAGGACATTTCACATGTGAGGTGCGGGACGAAGGTCACTTTTGCACTGCTTGGAGGTAGGCCGATAGGGGAGCTGCCGGCGATTGTTCCCGACGGGAGGAACACGATCTCAAAAAGGGAACAGGAGATCATCCATTATATTTCAAAGGGATACTCAAGCAGGAAAATTGCCAACGAACTGAATATCAGCGAGCACACGGTCAATACACATCGTAAGAATATCTTCAGGAAGACCGGCACACGGAACCTTGTTGACATGTTGCTGTATTCAGCAACAAACGGCATCATTTAAAAATACCTTGAAATGGGTATTGTCCGAAAAAAATGAACTGATTAGTTTTGCTATGCAAGCGGAATTACAGAGGAGTTTAAGGATTAGTGTTTTTTAGATTCCCCGTTTCCTCTCTCCGGCTGACAATGGTACTTCTTTTTGCCGGAAGAGACAATAATACTGCCCATCCCCCTGGGCAGTATTTATTTATGTGGATTGATAAGCTGGAGAAGGTGTTCGGTTTCGTAACCGTCGCTCACTTTGGCCCACTCTTTCCTGCTTCCGCAGATAGAGAAGCCGTGATGGGTGAAAAGATTCAGGCTGGGAGCGTTGCTCTCCAGGATGTTGCACCAGAGCTGGTGCAGACCGATGGTTTCAAAGGCATATTTTATCATGCAGGCCAGGGCAGCCGAAGCGTATCCCTTCTGCCTGTCAGACTCATCAGCAATGAGGATACCAACACCGGCACGATTGTGATACTGATCAAAGTCGTATAGGTCAAGAGTGCCTATTGTCCGTTCATCGGGCAGAACGTCTATCATGAGCCTGAGCTGACCGGTCTCAAAAATGCTTTTTCCTGATCCGGCAATGTACTTTTTCAGGATATACCTCGAATAGGGTACAAGGGTGTTTCCCTGTTTCCAGTTGGTTTCGTCGTTTTCCCAGCGGTACAACAGTTCCAGGTCTTCGGGCTCAATTGCGCGAAGTCTGATCCCGTCATTTTCCAGAATCATTCCTGTAGACTTTCTTTACAAAGATATCATCCGGATATCCGAGGCGGAGCAGCCGGTCCTTTTCCTCGTATGCACTTGGCTTTGTATCAAACCTGCCGGTTGTGTAGCGGTAGAATCGGTCTTCCCTGTTATAGAACACCGAGATCTCCGCATACTCAAAATAGGCCGGATCAACCGGATTATACAGCGCCATTACCTGCACCGTGTAATAGAGCACATCGGGGTCAATCTCCGCATCAGTATCCTTTACATCCCTGACAATCAGGTCAGTGATGAGCATTGATGAGTCAACAACCGTCAGATATGGCAGATCTGCAGGATTGAAGCTGATGGTGACAGTGTCTCTTTCCTCCTCATCCGGAACATTGAAATCAACGAGAGCTATCTCCTTCTTCTTGTATCCGGTCATGATTGAGTAGAAGCCCAGCCTGCCGTTATCGAACGGCTGAAAGGCGATGTTGTCATCGGTCGTGCTGACGGGGTATCCTATGTTGACAGGGGTGGTCCACTGGTTGTTTGAGAGTTTTGCGAGGAAGATGTCATAACCACCCATCGATCCGTGTCCTTCTGAGCTGAATGTCAGTGTATTGCCATCTCCTGAAATAAAGGGCGTCTCTTCATTGTAGGGAGTATTCACTACGTTTCCCAGGTTGGAAGGGAGTCCCCAGTCTCCCGTGATGTCCTTTTCCGAGACCCACAGGTCAAGTTCACCCAGGCCGCCCTCGCGGTTGGAGGTGAAGTAGAGTTTCTTCCCGTCTGATGATATGGCAGCGTGCGACTCATAGAATCTCGTATTGATATTCCTGTTCAGCTTTTCAACAGGCGACCATTTGCCGTCGGTATACCTGGTCACATAGATATTGCCGTCGTAGTTGTCATTCTTGAACAGGTACAGCTCGGTGCCGTCATTGTTCAGTGAAGTTGTGTGGCAGTCGGTTCCCATGGATGCCTCAAGGGTTATGTCAACCGGTGTTCCCCATGATGTTCCCTCCCTGCGGGTGACATATACCACGCTTTCAAGTCCTCTTCTTTCGGTGTATGCCATTGTGCTGCCGTCAAAGCTGACCACCGGCCTGTCGTTCACTGAGCCCTGGTTGATATATTCCTTCAGGGGCTGGATGATTACCCTGACAGGATTTTTCATCTGGTCAGAGGCCACGTTGCAGGCCTGCATCTGCTGGTTGATGAACTCCTCGTTCTGCATTGATGACGCTTCAGTTATCAGCTGGCTGAAGAACCTGTATGTGTTCATGGCGCTGTCAAGCCTGTTGGTGATTCGGTAGGCATTTGCCAGCGAGAAGTAGGCATCAAGGGGTGCACGTGTCTCCTTAAGCTTGCCGGTTTTGGAGTTGTAACTGGTGCTTCTGACAGCTTCCTCAAGGAACGGAATGGCTTTCGGCTTCTCATCAAAGATATTGAGGTAGCAGTTGCCGATCTTGTACTTGATATTGAAGTTATCAGGCCTGAGTTCATTAAGAATGAGATAAAGCGGGTTGGCCAGTTCATACTCACCATAGAGGTAGTGAGATTCGGCCTCCGCCCATATCTCCTTCAACTCACTTTTCTTCTGCCCGTTAAGAGGCAAAAACAGGAGCAGCAATATCAGAAACGCAATTCCCCTTATTCCCATGACTCAGTTTACCTGTAAAATTAAACCTTTTGCAGCATACTTTATCCCCCGGCTGCATTATTTAAGCCTGACGCGGTAAATGTCAGCCCCTCCGGAACTGCCGTCTCTTCCGGAAAATGACATATATCCTGCCTTGCCATTCTCTGCAGGGCAGAAAAAGATGTTATCATCAGGGTTATTCAGAGGGTATCCTATGTTTTCCGGCGTGCTCCATAAACCGTTGTATTGAAGGTCACTGCGGAATATGTCATAACCTCCCATATTATGATGTCCCTGTGAGGCAAAGAAGAGTTTTTTCCCGTTGTTGATGAGGAAAGGTCTGTCTTCATTAAAGGGTGTATTGATTTCAGGGCCCATATTTTCCGGCATACCCCATTCGCCGTCAGGCCCCAGTTTCGAGACATACAGGTCAAGACCTCCGAAGCCTCCCGGCCTGTCGCTTGCAAAGACCAGGGTTGCTCCGTCTTCAGTAATAAATCCGTGAGCCTCCCAATATTTGGTATTTATCTCTTTTTTCAGTTTTCGTGCCGGTTCCCAGTGTGTGCCGTCATAATTGCTCATCCAGATGTCGCTGTTGATATTATCATCCTTGGAAAGGAGCATCACCCTGTTGTCAGATGTGATGCATGAAACGTAATGATCTCCGTCAGACTGAAGTTCAGGGGTGATATTCAGCGGGGTGCTCCATTCGTTTCTTGCGAAGCGCGAGAACATTATTGCATCATAGAACTTCATTGAGGTCATGTACGCAATTGCTTTCCCGTCAGGTGATACAACCGGGAAAAAGTTGTCATTGGCGTCATTGATGATGTCATCAACCTCCTCTACCGTGAACTTCACCGGTGAGGCCATCATTTCCGGGGCGTTGTTGCAGGTTGCTATCTGCTGGTCAATAAACATCAGGTTCTCGAGGTCTGTGGGAAGAAGTGTCTGGCGGTATCGCGAATATGCTTCCCTTGCTTTTTCAAACATATAATTGATCCTGTATGCATCACCGAGGAAGAACAGAGCCTCATATGGTGCTTCGGTCTGTCTGAGGGAGCCTTCGCGGTATTTTCCCGTCAGGTTCTGCGAGGCTTTCTCGAGGTATTCAATGGCCAGGTTCTTGTTCCCCTCGATATTCAGGTAGCAGAGACCTATGCGGAATGCGATGCTTGCATTGTCAGGCATTGCAGCATAGATGCCCTGGTAATAGGGGAGGGCATCGGTGAAATCGCCTCTCATAAGGAAGTATTCAGCATCATAGAAGGCCTCCTGCAGCCTGACATTGTCCTGCGATCTGCAAACAAACGTTGCAGAAAGAATGATCAGTAAAAGGGCCAGTCTCTTCATTGTCGTTACGTTATTGTTCTTCATCGTTTTTCTTTCTTCTTCTCCATAACAGGAAGAATAGCAGCAGAGCTGCCGGTACCAGGAGCCACCACCAGGAGCACTCTTTGCCTCTTTCTGCCTCCTCCGGGATGTAAGGGTTATCGGCTGATACGCCTGAAACATTCACTTCCGGCTCTGCAGCATCTCCGGCTGTTATGCCGGAGGCATTCACTTCCCCTTCAGTGGTCTTTCCGGCTTCTGTGCCGGATAAGGTATTCTGAGCAGCCGGGGCTTTTTCAGCCGGTGTGCCGGCGGAGATCACATCAGTATTCCTGTTGCCGCCGGCAGCAAGGGCAGCGTCAGCAGGTATGTCAGCCTCATCAGGCTTCTTCAAGATCTCAACGCCGAGCGGTATCTCCTGCGGGGCCGGCTTGTCTGTTCGCAGGACCCTTATGAAGGTTGCAGTGTCATTCCCGAAACTGTCCCTTAGTTTCAGAGCCACGAGACTTGAGCCCCTCCCGGGTGAGAGCATGAAGGTAAATGTTGAATCAGTTATAGTATGCTGTTCTGTTATGATTTCTGAATCGGGTGTGACAACCTCAATATCAAGCAGGGAGTTTGTTTCGGCAATGAGGCCAATGCTGACAGGATCTGCTGAACTGACGTTCACCAGGGTATCGGTGAGGAGCTTCAGGTAAGCATGCAGGTCAGCCGGTAACTGAGGCACTGCCTCCAGACCGGTTGTGTCTGTAATCAATTCAGCTTCAATAACTTCATCTGTGATTACAGGTGGAGTGGCTTCCCTGTAAAAGCTGCAGGAAAACAGATCCATCCTGCCGAATCCGTCATCTGCAAATCTTGCATGATAGCCCTTGTCGCCACTTCTCACAGGGGTGAAGAACAGGTCATCATCAGAGGTGTTCAGCGGGTAACCTATGTTTACCGGGGCGCTCCACTGCCCGTCAGGCCCCATGTCTGACCTGAAGATATCATATCCTCCCATGTTGAAATGTCCCCGGGAGCTGAAGAACAGGGTGCTGTCATTATTTGCCAGGAACGGGGTTTCCTCGTTATAAACCGTATTGATTCCGGGACCGATATTCAGTGCCGGGCCCCAGTTGCCAGTGCTGTCGCGGGCCGAGACGAAGATATCGAGACCGCCGATGCTTTCCCGGCGGTTACTTGTGAAAAAGAGCTTCTTCCCGTCACTGCTCATTGTGGCGTGTGACTCCCAGTACCTGGTATTCACATTGCCGTTAAGTTTTTCAACCTTGGTCCAGGTATCCCCCTCCAGCCGGCTCAGGTAGATATTTCCGTCATAAGTGTCAGTTCGGTACATGAGGAGGGTTCGCCCGTCAGCGGATAGGGATGAGGTGTAATAATCCTGGTCAATCCCCAGTTGCGGAGTCAGGTTGACCGGTTCTGTCCATTGGCCGTCAACATTCCGTGACCAGAATATGGCATCATAGAACTGCAATTCACGTGTGAACAGCAGTGTGTTTTCATCGTTTGAAATTACCGGGTTGGATTCCGAGAATCGGTCATTGATCGTTGATCCGAGGTTACGGTCAGTGATGAACACCGGTTTTCGCATCATCTCCCGGGCGTTGTGACAGGTCTGCATCTGAAATCTTACCAGGGCAGTGTCGTACTTTTCGGAATCAACATCTTTCAGAAAGAGATCATATGTCTCCAGTGCCCTGTCGAAATCATTAGCGATGCGGTATGCGTTTGCCAGGAAATAGAGGGCGTCATATGGTGCCCCGGTCTCGCGCAGCCTTCCTCCCCGGTACTCCGGGTTTATATGTCCGGCAGCAGTCTCAAGCCAGGAGATAGCCTTGTCCTTTTCACCCGGAGTATTAAGGTAACACTGGCCAATGCGGTAATAGAGATTATAATTTTCGGGATAAATCTGTAGAAGGCTCATGTATTTGGGAAGGGCTTCTGCGTAATCTTCAAAGAGGAGGTCCCCCTCGGCAGAGACGAAGAGTTCGCGCAGGCTGCTTTTCGTCTGACCGGCGAGGGATACAGCATGAGCTACAAGGATCACACAAATAATATATCTAACCCTTCTCATCAGGTTGATAAATATTCTTTAAGTAACTAATATAACTCAAATTCTGCTATAAGATTATAGTAGAACAGGTCCTTTTTAACAGGGAATTTCACTTTTTGACCAGTCGGACCACCCGCAGGCGGGTAATTGACATCCATTTGAGAAGACACACGGCCGCCCTGACGGGCATGTGCCACCCCTTTCGCAGGTGCTTCTCCCCGAAGATTGCCATTGCGTCCCAGAAATGCCAGACAGAGGTTTGCCTGTCCTGACCTGAACTGCCCCCCTTGAAATGGGTGATGCGGACATCATGAAGGTAATAATTGCTGAACCCCGCCTTCCTTATACGCCAGCTGAGGTCAATGTCCTCACCGTACATGAAGAAGGAGGTGTCAAACAGACCTGCCTTATCGAGGGCTTTCCTCCGGATGAGCATAAAAGCACCGGTGAGGATGTCTGCACGGCAGGTTTCGTTCTCAGGCTTATCTCCCAGGTAGTATGCATTGAATAAGGCAGAACTCGGAAAGAGCCTGCATAGGCCGGTAAACCTGAATAGTGCGGTCAGGGGGGATGGGAAGCCCCTTTTTGATTCAGGAAGGAATTTGCCGTTGCCATCTGTCATGTGTGCACCGGCCGCTCCTGCATCAGGATGTGTTTTCATGAAATCAAGGGCCCTGGTGATGGCATCGGGACTGGTGACAGTGTCAGGATTCAGTATAAGGACGTACTCTCCGGACGAAGCCTGGATACCCCTGTTGCATGCTGAAGCAAATCCTTCATTGCTGTCAGAAACGATCAGTTTTACCGAAGGAAACTCCTGGCTGACCATTCCTGGAGAGCCGTCTGAAGAATTGTTGTCGACAACAATGATTTCGTGCTCTGTCGCCTTCGCGGCAGCCATGAGCGACTGCAGCGCACCGCGGAGCAGCTCGCAGACATTGTAGGAAACAATTACTGCAGAGAGTTCCATCGGGTCATGGGGTGGCCATTTCCTCCCTGATCACTTCCGCCAGCCGGCGAATACCTTCAAGGGTATCCTTTTCATCTGCGTAGGAAAAATTAAGACGCATGGTATTATGGCCTTCGTTGTTGCAGTAAAAGACTGATCCGCAGACGAAAGCCACGTTCCTGCGAATGGCTTTCTCGAGCAGCCGTGCGGCATCCGTGGCAGGAGGAAGGGTCACAAAGAGGAAAAGTCCGCCATCAGGCTCGGTCCATTTCACACCCTCCGGCATCAGCTCACGGAAACATTTCAGCATGAAATCACGCCTCCGGTGGTAGAGCGTTATCGTCTTCTTCAGGTTGGTTTCAAGCAGCCCCTGTTCAATGTACCTGGCTGCTATCTTCTGAACGAAGGGAGGGGTGCAGAGGTCGGCTGACTGTTTTGCTGTCACCATCTTGTCAATGACCTCCCTGTGACCTGTCACCCAGGCCAGCCTGAAACCCGGTGCAAGTATCTTTGAGAAGGTATTGAGGGTCATTACCCTGCCATGCGTGTCAAGGGAAGACATCAGCGGTTCAGGAGTCCCTGCAAAACGGACATCGCGGTACGGACTGTCCTCTACAATAAGTAGATCATGCCTTTCGGCGATGCGAATGATCTCGAGACGGCGCGACCTGGGGAGAGTGACGCCTGTAGGATTCTGAAAGTCGGGAATTATATAGATGAACTTGATGATCTTTCCTTCCTTTTTCAGGTCGGTTATGGTTTTTTCAAGGAGGTCAGGACGCATCCCCTGGTCATCAAGAGGAATCCCCTTCAGCAGGGCCCCGTAGTTGGCGAAGGCGTTGAGCCCGCCCAGGTATGAAGGCAGTCCGCACAGCACCACATCACCGCGGTTGACGAAAATCTTTCCGCAGAGGTCAAGCGCCTGCTGTGAGCCGGTAGTGATTATGATGTTCTCCGGTCCGATCTCAAGACCATCTTTCCGGTGCCGTTCGGCAAGGAGAGTCCGGAGTTTGTTGTCACCCTCGGTGGTGCCATACTGGAGAGCTGATTTGCCGTCCTGTTCAAGTACCTCCGAGGTCACTCTGCGGATGTCTTCTATGGGGAAAGAGTCAGGCGAGGGGAGACCTCCGGCAAAGGAGATCATCTCCGGTCGCTGCGTCAGCTTAAGTATCTCCCTGATAGCCGATTTCTTCATCAGATGCGATGCATCTGAAAAGAACCTGTCAAATGTGTCAGCCATGCTAATATTGATTTGTATCAAATTAAGCAAGATTTTCAGAATAAAAAAATGACAGTGGCCGGCAGGCTGAAAAAGTTACTTCCGGACAGACAGGGAAGGTTGTTTCCGGACAGACAGGGAAAGTCACTGCATAGGACGTGCCTGTCACGGCCGGCCCGGGAGCATACCCGTCAGCCCTGTGACGGAAGGGAGAAAAGGCGGCGGTTGACTATCGATTGCCCGAGGGTGATCTCATCGGTATATTCGAGAACATCTCCGATGGCCACACCGCGTGCCAGGGTAGTTATACGAACATCATAGCCCGACAGCCGCTTGTAGATATAGAAATTTGTGGTGTCACCCTCCATGGTTGTGCTCAGCGCAAGTATCACCTCCCTGACACTGCCGCTGCGGACCCTTTCTTCCAGGCTGTTGATGGTCAGGTCAGAAGGACCGATGCCGTCAACCGGTGAAATGATGCCTCCAAGCACATGGTACAGGCCCCTGAACTGCCTTGTATTCTCCACAGCCATCACATCCTGTACGTTTTCGACCACGCAGATGGCAGAGATGTCCCTCGACTGATCACTGCATATTTCGCACATCGGGGTATCACTGATGCCATGACAGACGCTGCAGTAACATACATCATCCCTCAGGCGGATGACTGTTTCGCCGAAACGGCGGACTTCGCCGCTGTCACGCCTGAGCAGGTGCATGACAAGCCTGAAGGCTGTCTTGCGGCCTATCCCGGGAAGCGAGGCAAACTCATTCACAGCCTCTTCGAGCAGTCTTGAAGGGAAACGTGATGACATAATACGACTTTGTGACAAAAATAATTCAATATTTGCCGTAAACCTGACAGCTTTTAATTTTTATCTGCGATCTTTTTAGTATTCTTGCAGATACGTTTGCAGAATTATGACACCTACCCTCATCCTGCTGATTTTCATAGCCTATACGCTCCTGCTGTTTGCCATCACCTTCATTACTGCACGAAGAGCCAATCATCAGTCGTTCTATATCGGAAATAAAGCATCACCGTGGTATGTTGTGGCTTACGGCATGATCGGAGCCTCCCTGTCAGGGGTGACCTTCATGTCAGTGCCCGGATGGGTGGGAGAGACCCAGTTCTCATACATGATGGTGGCGTTCGGTTACTTCTTCGGATACGTGGTGATTGCCCTCGTGCTCCTTCCTCTCTATTACCGCCTGAAGCTTACCTCCATATACGGTTACCTGGAACAGCGGTTCGGTTTCTGGTCATACAAGACCGGGGCCGGATTCTTTATTCTTTCAAGGGTCCTGGGTGCATCACTCCGTATGTTCCTTGTAATAAATGTTCTGCAGATCTTTGTGTTTGACGCATGGAATATTCCCTTCTGGGTGAACGTGCTGATATTCATTGCCCTGATAATCATATACACCCTCAAGGGGGGGATCCGGACCATCATCTGGACAGACACACTTCAGACCACGTTTATGCTGCTTGCAGTGGTGTTGTCGGTCTTTTTCATCAGCCGGGAACTGGGAGAGCCTGTGCAGAAGCTTATGAGGAACCTGTTTGACAGTGACATGTCACGGATAGTGATTACTGACTGGGATCACCCGCGCCATTTCATCAAGCAATTCTTCAGCGGGATGTTCATAACTATTACCATGACCGGGCTTGACCAGGAGATGATGCAGAAGAACCTCAGCATCAGGCGCCTGATGGATGCTCAGAAGAACATGTTCACCTTCAGCACCATCAACCTTGTTGTGGTTTTCATGTTTCTGGTCCTCGGCGCATTCCTGGTCTTCTTTGCCAGGGCCGAGAGCATCAATGTGGCAATGACTGACGATCTCTTCCCGACAATTGCATTCAGATATCTCAGTCCTGCCGCCGGCATAGTCTTCCTTATCGGACTGATCTCAGCTGCCTTCCCTAGTGCAGACGGGGCTTTGACATCGCTGACCACCTCCTTCAGCATAGACTTCCTCGGCCTTGAGAAAAAGACTGAGATGGATAATGCCAGGAAGACCAGAATCAGATATACCGTGCACTTTTCATTTGCCCTCATCTTTTTTATCTGCATACTGGCCTTCAGGCAGATGAATGACAGGGCGATAATTGACAAGCTTTTCACCATAGCCGGATACACCTACGGACCGCTGCTCGGCCTGTACACCTTCGGTCTCTTCACGAAGAGAAGCGTAACCGACCGTTTTACCCCGTGGATAGCCATCATCTCACCGGTATTATGCTATTTCCTGAATGTCTTTTCAGAAGAACTCTTCAACGGTTACAGGTTCGGCTTCGAGATGTTGCTGGTAAACGGTTTCCTTACATTTATGGGATTACTGATATTCAGCAGGAAGGGGTCAAAGACGGTTGGTGAAGCCTGATAAGCCCGTGCCGGTTCCGCTGCCGGTGTTTGTTACCTCAGTCTCTTCCTCCTCCGTTTCGCGGACTTTAGGTTTGATATAAACCTTGATTTTTCTGTAGGGGATTGATATTGATACATAATATTCTGCACCGGTTGTCATGCCTGATGTACCCGGACCGTAGCCCGGCATCCAGACCGGTTTAAGATCCTTTCCAGCTCCGGCGCTTAACAGGAGCCTCATATAAAGATTCCAGCCGATTGTCACTCCCCGGAAAAGCTCAGCGCGGACACCCGGGGTGATCTCCATGAAATGACCTGTGTGGCTTTCCGCAGGAACAGAAGTTTCTCCGGCTCCCCATTCATTTGTATACCTGAGCATAGGGGCTTCCTCCCTGTAGAAACTGAGTCCGTATCTGAGGCCTATGCCTGCACTGTACCTGCCATGTGATACATTGGCCTTGATGAAGTTGTAATCTGCTCCGGCGGTGAAGCTGAAGCCCCTGCTCATGAAGTCGTACAACACATCTGATGAACGGTACGATGAGTACCTGACGCCTGCAGTTGCCGCTATTGATGAGTTGATGTCAGCCGATGCTGCAACGCCATAGCTGATAAGGTCTTTGGTGACAAGTTTCATGACCGGGCCGGAGATGTCGAATCCTGCCCTTACGTGGAGCGGCACGGTAACCGTATCCTGTGACACGGCAACAGTCTCCGCAAGCAGAAAAAGACTAATAAAAAAGATGCAGGTTCTTCTGGCCATCGAGGTTCACGAATTTGTTCTCTATGATGAGCGTGTCAATTATATTATGCGTTGTTTTAAGCCCGGTCAATTCGCTTATGATGGTGTAGCCGCACTCCGGCGAGACAAGGTGCGGCTTCCGGCTGTAGCGTATCAAAGCCGTATCGGTGATACCGTTGAGGGTAATAAGGAACTCCGACTCGTCGCTGGCCGGGTCAAGAGGCACGGAGAATGAGGATACTCCTTTCAGGTTGATGAATCTGAGTGTATCGGTTTCCCTGTATGTATATACCCTGAGTGAGTCTGCCTTTGCTGCCTCTCCGGTTCCGCTGACCAGAAGGACGGTGTGAAGTACCGGATCCGTCTCCTCGTAGCATGGTTGCACCGAGCAGGAGGGAATGACCATGACCAGGGACGGGATGACGGCAATATAGATTATGACGGAGAGTCTCTTCATAACGGGATACAAAGGTATAAAAATAATAAGGAGGTAACCATTGAATGGTATCCCCTCACACACTGCCGGAAAATTGGCATGGCAGGATTGACGGGGCCGGTCAGGCAGGGCCGGATTGACAGGGCCGGATTGACGGTGCCGGTCAGGCAGGGCCGGACTGGCGGGGCCGGTCAGGCAGGTCTGAAGTGGCTGACGGAGGCTGTCAGAATTTCGGCAGGTTCTTCAGGATGCCGCTGACTCCGTTGCGGATTACTTCCACAACCTTTTCAACCACGTTACCCTTCTCCTTCACCGAGTAAATCTCATTTATGATGTTCTGATACCTGCCGGTCAGGATATTTCTCCGGAGTTTCAGGGTGGGTGAGAGTTCGCCTGTCTGGGGAGTCCACTCTTCGGTCACCAGCCTGAACCGTTTTATCTGTTCAAACTCTCCGAGGTTTTTGTTCACCTCCCGTACCTCCCTGGCAAACCGTTCGATCACCTCGGGTATCTCCACCAGGTCGGTGTTGTCACGATACTGTATCCTGTGTATCGAGCACCAGTCGTGAAGGAAGGTGAAGTTGGGCGATAACAGGGCGCTGGCAAACTTTTCATTTTCACCTATCACCATCGCCTGTTCGATGAAAATTGATTCCTTCAGTCTGTTTTCAATCACCTGGGGAGAGATGTATTTTCCGGCCGAAAGTTTGAACATCTCCTTCTTGCGGTCAGTGATCCGGAGGAACCTGCCATCCTCAATCCTTCCGATATCGCCGGTATGGAACCAGCCGTCTGAATCAATCACTTCAGCTGTCATCTCCGGCTCCCTGTAGTAGCCCATCATTATATTGGGGCCCTTGCAGAGGATCTCACCGTCATCGGCTATCTTCACCTGCACGCCGTCAAGAATGGGACCCACCGTTTCAAACTTTATGTCAGGGATCCGCAGGGGATTGACAGCGATGACAGGGGATGTCTCCGTGAGGCCGTAACCCTGGAGAACAGGTATGCCGGCAGCCCAGTAAATGCGTTCGAGGCGCGACTGCAGGGCGGCGCCGCCGGAGACCAGAACGCGGAGCTCACCACCCAGCGCCTCTTTCCACTTGTTGAAAACCAGTTTGCGGGCTATGCCAAGCCTGAACCGGTAAAACCGGGTGTTGCCCCTGAGCCTGAATTTAAGTCCCAGGGTCACTGCCCAGAAGAAGATCTGCTTTTTGAGCCAGGGCAGGTTTTTCCCCTTACTTATAATGTTGTCGTAAATCTTTTCCAGCAGCCTTGGGACCGTATTTGCTATATGGGGTTTGATCTCACGCATTGTTTCTGCGATGACGCCCATGTTCTCAAGGTAGTATATGCTTGTCCCCTTGTACTGGAAGTGGTAATTCATCATCCGCTCATAGACATGACAGAGAGGCAGGAAACTGAGCGCCCTGTAGCCCAGTCCGAACTCATGTGCGGTACTGGTTGCTATAGCGTTGGTGACCAGGTTGTTGTGTGACAGCATGACCCCCTTGGGATTCCCGGTGGTACCCGAGGTATATATAATGGTCACCATGTCAGAGGGTTTGATGGAGTCCCTGATTGCTGACAGTTCATCCATGAATCTTCCCCGGTTCTTTCTGCCCTCTTCGATGATATCATCAAATGTCATCAGGCCGTTGAACTGGTCAAAGGAGTACAGCGCCCTGACAGCCGGGATCTTTGAAACTACCGATGAAATCTTGTTGTAAATCTGTTTGTTGCCGATTATCACTGCCTTTGCCCCGGAGTGATCGAGAATGTATGCATATTCCTCATGGCCGATAGTGGGATAGACGGGTACATGGATCATACCGGCCTGTGCCAGTCCGTGGTCCACTATGTTCCATTCGGCTTTATTCGGGGTGATGGTGGCGATGTGATCACCCCTGGTGTAACCAATGGCCATCATGCCACAGGAAAAAAGGTCGGTCAGTTCCCTTACGGCCTCGGTAGAGTAGGTGACCCACCCGTTGCCGTGTTTACCGCCGAACATGACCTCCCGCGGACAGACCTTACACCCCAGGTCTATCAGGTCAAACGTTCTGGTAACTTCCATCAGAATAAGATTTGGATTAGTGATACAAGATTAAGGATTTCGAACAAAAAAAACAAGAATAAGAACGGTCAAATTACTGACAGTCTAACAATTTGATCTGTAGTCTTGTACTGAAACCAGTTTTCAGCGGCTGTTTCGAACGGCAGAAAATCTCTTCTACAGCATATTTTTTGCCATCTCCACGGCCCTTGCCACTGCCCCGGGAAGCCCTTCAGGTTTTTTGCCGCCGGCAGTTGCCAGGAATGGCTGTCCTCCTCCTCCTCCGTTTATTTCACCCGAGACAGCCTTAATGATTTCGACAGCGTTGAGGCGGCCGGAACCGGTTGCGTTGTCTCCCAGTCCCACCACCAGTGCAGCCTTGCCTTCGTATCCGGAACCGATCACGATTATGCTGCTGCTGTCAGCCTGTCTTATCTGGTGAGCGATATTCTTCAGTGTATCAGCCCCGGTCTCTTCAAGGACTCCTGAATAGATACGGCAGTTTCCGGCAGTTTCCGCCCTGGCCGCCAGTTCATTCCGGGCTGACAGGGCTGCTGAAGCCTGGAGTTTTTCAATAGTGCCTTTAAGTGCGGCGTTCTCAGCCATCAGTTTTGATATATTGGCCACCGGGTTTCCTGTGCTGCGGAGCATAGCCGTGACCTCATCGAGGATGCTCAGTTTCTCGTTGATATAGCTTACTGCCTTCCGGCCGGTCACGGCCTCTATTCTTCTGACGCCTGCGGCCACGGCTCCTTCAGAGACAATCTTGAACAATCCTATCCGGGATGTCCGGTCGACATGTGTTCCTCCGCACAGCTCGACTGAATCTCCGAATGTTACCACCCTTACCTTCTCGCCGTATTTCTCTCCGAACAGGGCCATGGCGCCCATTGACAGGGCCTCTTCTATCGGGGTGTCATCATGCACCTCGGAGACGATATTCTGCATTATCATCGAGTTGACCTTCTCTTCCACGGAAGATATTTCTTCCGGAGTCACCTGTCGGAAGTGACTGAAGTCGAACCTCAGCCGGTCAGGGGTGACCAGCGAACCTTTCTGTTCCACATGTTTGCCAAGGACTTCCCTCAGTGCATGGTGCATGAGGTGTGTTGCCGAATGGTTGTTGGCGGTATCCTGCCTGGCTTCGGCATCAACTGTTGCCCTGAATGTCAGTGACGGATCAGCCGGCACAGCGGAAGCGATATGGATGATCAGGTTGTTTTCCCTGACAGTGTCAGTGATGATGATTTTTTCCTTTCCGGCCTCAATGAATCCACGGTCACCTGTCTGGCCTCCCGATTCAGCATAGAACGGTGTTCTGTCAAACACAAGCTGAACAGCCTGGCGGCCCCGTGAGGTTACCTTCCGGTAACGTGCTATCCTTACCTGGTCTTCGGTCCGGTCATATCCGGTGAAGATGGTGCTTTCCGTTTCACGGATCACCACCCAGTCGTCTGCTGACACGGCAGCGTCATCCCTTGACCTTTCCTTCTGGGCATTGAGTTCATTCCTGAATGCCTCCTCATCGAGCGTCATCCTGTTTTCCCTGAGAATCAGCTGGGTGAGGTCAACCGGGAAGCCATAGGTGTCAAAAAGTTCAAATGCGTCACTGCCCGGGAAGATGCTTTTCCCTTCCTGGCGGAGGGTTTCCACCCGGCGTTCTATCATCCTGAGTCCTTTGCCAAGGGTTCTGAGGAATGACTGTTCCTCCTCGCGGATCACCTTTGATATAATATCCTGCTGGGCTTTGAGCTCCGGATAGTGACCGCCCATTGACTCCACCAGTGCGGGCAGGAGCCTGTATATGAACGGTTCGGTCATTCCGAGAGAGGTGTATCCGTACCTTACGGCACGACGAAGTATTCTCCTGATGACATAACCGGCCCTGTTGTTTGAGGGGAGCTGGCCGTCAGCCACTGAGAAAGATACCGTCCGCAGGTGGTCCGCAATGACCCGGTGGGCTATATCCCAGTCATTCTTCTGTCCGTATGGTTTGCCGGTTGCTTCTGCGGAGGCTGCCAGCAGAGGCTGGAAGACATCTGTGTCATAGTTTGACTGTTTGTTCTGGATGACCATGCAGAGTCTCTCGAATCCCATGCCCGTATCCACGTGCCTGTCAGGGAGGAGCTCAAGTTCACCGCCGGCACGTCGGTTATACTGGATGAACACCAGGTTCCAAATCTCAATCACCTGGGGATGACCCTTGTTCACAAGCAGGTGCCCGGGGATTGCAGCCCTCTCACTCTCTGACCTGATATCGACGTGAATCTCCGAGCAGGGTCCGCACGGACCCGTCTCACCCATCTCCCAGAAATTGTCCTTCTTTGATCCGTCGAGAATGTGATTCTCCGTGTTGCCAAAACACTTCGCCCAGTATGTTGCGGCCTCTTCATCGCGCGGCACGTCTTCAACGGGATCACCTTCGAATACGGTGGCGTATATCCGCCCGGCAGGAATCCCGAGCCGGCCGGAAAGGAACTCCCACGCCCACTCTATTGCTTCCTTTTTAAAGTAGTCACCGAATGACCAGTTGCCAAGCATCTCGAACATCGTATGGTGGTAGGTGTCAAGTCCCACCTCCTCGAGGTCATTGTGTTTACCTGAGACACGCAGGCATTTCTGCGAGTTTGCTATTCTTTTGTATTTTGCCGGCTGGTTGCCGAGAAAAATGTCCTTGAACTGGTTCATTCCGGCATTGGTGAACATCAGTGTGGGGTCATTCTTTATTACCATCGGTGCCGAAGGCACGATTTTATGTTCCTTTGACCTGAAAAAGCCAAGAAATTCCTCTCTTATTTCGTTTGCTCTCATTTTAACTTCGCGGCCCGATTTGAAACTATTTTCACTGGGGTGCGTAAAATTAAATCAAATATTTTACGTTTGCAGAATAGTCATCTTAAAATGGTGGGGGGTCCACGGATCTGCTGATGCTTAGAAGGAAAAATTACGTTTTTGATCATGCGAACCTGCAGTTCCTGCAACACAGGAGAAACGGGAGGGAGAAGCTTCTCCGGTTCGCACTGTGGTTGTCTCTTTCGATAGTAGCCACTCTTTTTTACAGCCTCATCTTTCACCGGTTGTTCGGTTCGCCCAAGGAGGAGTTGCTTCAGCAGCAGGTGGAAGAGCTGAGGTTACAGTACACCATGCTTGAAAAACAAATTGATCACTCCACAGCAGCAGTGGCTGAACTTCGTTCCACTGACAATGCCTCATACAGGGCGGTACTCGACCTGCCTGTCATACCGGCTGATATCTCTGAAGGAGGATCGGGAGGTACCAACAGGACGGCCGATCTGACCGGTTACATGAACTCTGATCTTATGATGAAGGTAAGGTCGAAGTTTGATGACCTGAAAACGCAGACAAATATTCAGTACAACTCACTTACAGAACTTACGGCAAGGGCATCCGAGTGGAAGGAGATGTGGGAGCATCTGCCGTATATCAGGCCCGTAAATGTCACCCTGCGGCTTGGTGACGGCATGAAGTTCCGTGAAAAGCATCCGGTGCTTGGTTCACCACGCTGGCATTTCGGACAGGATTTCTGCTGTCCGATCGGCACCGAGGTGCATGCAACCGGGGCTGGTGTTGTGGCCTATGCGGGCAACCAGCGTGACGGATTCGGGATAAAGGTGGTTATTGACCACGGATATGGCTACAGGACTATCTACGGGCACCTGAGCGAATTCAACGTCAGGCAGGGTCAGAAAGTCTCCCGGGGTGACTTCATAGGATTATCCGGCAACACAGGAACATCGACCGGACCCCACCTGCATTACCAGATAGACCTTTTTGGCGAGCATGTGAATCCCCTCTGGTACTTCCAGGACAACCTCACGGAGGATGAATATTTCATGATGCTCGAATACCTCAGCAAACCCTGACGGGAAAATTTTAATCAATTTTTAACGTTATCAGCAGTCATAACTGTATTTGTATTTTGCTATTATTTCTTATGTTTGCAGGGTATAGAGCATGCCATCCATAAAAATGCCCAGGACAAAATACAAGTTTAATCATGAGACACTCAGCTTTGACAGGATCAGGCTGGGCCTCAGGCAGACATTCCTTAGGCTTTTCGGATATTTCGTCGCATCCCTGTTCCTCGCCGGAATTTACGGTTTCATCTTTGCCTTCATCTTTGACTCCCCGCAGGAAAAGGCCCTGAAGAGGGAGATAGCACAGCTCACCCTTCAGTATGAGCTGATGAACAGGGAAATGGAAAACGTGGAAAAGGTTCTGACACACCTTCAGGAGACAGATGACAATCTCTACCGGACTATTTTTGAGACCGAACCGGTTCCGTCATCATACCGTGAAGGAGGGATCGGAGGGGTTAACCGGTACCAGGAACTCGAAGGCTTTTCGAATTCCGAACTGGTTGTGGAGACTGCCAGGCGGCTTGACAGGATCAGGAAAAAGATATATGTCCAGTCCGAGTCGTTTGACGAACTGGTTGCCTATGCCAGGGAGAAGGAGGAGATGCTGAGCAGTATCCCTGCGATACAGCCTCTCTCGAACAAGGATCTGAAGCGTACGGCATCAGGTTTTGGCTATCGCATTCACCCAATATACAAGATATCGAAGTTCCATTCGGGAATGGACTTTACAGCGCCCACGGGAACAGATGTTTATGCCACGGGCAACGGGGTCATCCGGACGGTCAAGTCGGCCCGCCGCGAACTCGGTAACCATGTGGTCATTGATCATGGGTTCGGATACCAGACCGTTTATGCTCATCTTGACCGGTTCAATGTGAAGGAAGGGCAGAAAGTCAAGAGAGGAGATGTGATAGGATTTGTGGGCAGCACCGGCCTTTCCACTGCTCCGCACCTGCACTATGAGGTTCTTGCCAACGGGCAGTATGTTGACCCGGCTCTCTACTACTTCAATGACCTCACGCCTGAGGAATATGAACGGATGCTCGAGATTTCTGGCAAGAGCGGGCAGACCTTCGACTGATTCATTTAACTGATCATGCCTTACAGGGAAAAGAAAGTGGAAAAGCTCTTTTACCAGATCGGTGAGGTTGCCGAAATGTTTTCAGAGCCTGTTTCCACCATTCGCTTCTGGGAAAAGGAGTTTGATATTCTCAAACCCAGGAAGAACAACAAGGGCAACCGGCTGTTCATGCAAGAGGACTTAAAGAACCTCAGGCTGATCCATCACCTGCTGAGGGAGAGGGGCATGACCCTGGATGGGGCGAAGAAATACCTCAAAAACAATCGTGACGATGCTGATTACAGGCTTGAGATAGCAGATACCCTCCGCAACATCAGGGCCATGCTTGTGGAGATCAGGGACGAAATCAAGTGATTTTATGGCGGTTACACTCGCAGAATTTGTAAGGTGGCTCGAGGGGCTGATCCCTCCGTCATTTCAGGAAGAGTATGACAACAGCGGACTGCAGGTCGGTGATCTGACGGCTGAGGTTGCTTCTGTGCTGCTGACCGTCGATGTTACCCCTGATGTAATTGATGAGGCGGCTGCGGGAGGGTTTGATCTTGTGCTCTCACATCACCCTCTGATCTTCAGGCCGCTGAAGCGGCTGGCTTACGGGAGCAACAGCGAGACGTGCGTGGCATCGGCGATCATGAAAGGCATAGCCGTTTATTCTGCACATACCAGTTTTGACAACGCAGGCAATGGTGTAAGCCGTATTCTGGCTGAAAAGATCGGGCTGGAGGGGATAAGAGTGCTGGAGCCGCTGAGGGGCAGGCTGCTGAAGCTTGTTACCTTTGTGCCGGAGTCTCATTCCGTGGCTGTGCGTGAAGCCCTCCATGCCGCCGGTGCCGGGAATATCGGAAACTATGACTCGTGCAGCTTCAATACAAGGGGTGAGGGGACATACCGTGCCGGGGAGGGAGCTGATCCTTTTGCGGGCGGCCCAGGTGAGTTTCACACTGAGTCCGAGGTGCGTATTGAGGTTGTGTTGCCGTCACATATTAAGGGAGCCTGTCTGAAGGCCATGCTGGCAGCACATCCCTATGAGGAGGTTGCATGGGATCTGATTGCGCTTGAGAATGAGTACAGGGGCGCCGGCGCGGGCGCCATTGGCGCCCTGGCAGCTCCGCTGACAGGCGCGGCGCTGCTGGAGCGGCTGCGGGCGCTCACCGGCCTGCCCGTCATCCGCTACTGCGGTGACCCCGCCCGCACTGTAACCACGGTGGCCGTATGCGGGGGAGCAGGGTCACACCTCATCAGCAGCGCCGCGCGCACCGGCGCCGACGCATTCATCACGGGAGATATCAAATATCATACTTTCACCGAAGCGCCCGGAGAAATGCTCGTGGCTGACATCGGACACTACGAAAGTGAAAAATTTTCACTGGAAATCCTCTATGACCTCATTCAGAAAAAATTTCCTAACTTTGCACTCCGGTTTTCCGGGATAAAAACCAATCCCATTAATTACTACGGGTATGACAAAACAGACGAAATCACCTGAAACAGAACTTACCATAG
The DNA here is from genome assembly GCA_018262715.1 of Bacteroidota bacterium. Lineage (GTDB taxonomy): Bacteria > Bacteroidota > Bacteroidia > Bacteroidales > VadinHA17 > SR-FBR-E99. The sequence goes on along the minus strand of JADFDS010000009.1, from coordinate 50,088 downwards.
AAGAGAAACTGAGAGCTCTCTATTCATTGCAGCTTGTTGATTCAGAGATAGATAAAATCCGCACCCTGCGCGGCGAACTGCCTCTCGAGGTGCAGGACCTTGAGGATGAGGTGGCAGGACTTGAAACCAGGATAAACAATCTTAAAAGCGAAGTTTCCGAACTGGAAAAGTCTGTCGTTGGCAAGACCAACGAGATAACTGCCTCACAGGCGCTTATCAAGAAATACGAGGAGCAGCAGAACAACGTTCGCAACAACCGCGAGTATGACTCCCTTTCAAAGGAGATAGAATTCCAGACCCTGGAGATAGAATTGTGCAACAAAAAGATCCGTGAATTCACCGCCCAGGTTGCAGAGAAGAAGGAGGTGATGGCTGAGGCACAGACAATGCTTGAAGAGCGGAAGCGCGACCTGGAGAGCAAGAAGTCTGAGCTGGAGGACATAACCCATGACACCCAGAAGGAGGAGGAACAGCTTGCATCCAGGTCAGGAGAGCTTCAGACGAGAATAGAGGACAGGCTGCTGACGGCTTACAAGCGTATACGCACAAATGCCCGTAACGGCCTCGCGGTGGTACCGGTAAAGAGGGATGCATGCGGCGGATGCTTCAACCAGATTCCACCTCAGCGCCAGCTTGACATCAGGTCAAGGAAAAAGATCATCGTCTGCGAGTACTGCGGCCGCATACTTGTTGATGATGAGATCGTGGGAGAAGCGAATCAATAGTCGGCAGTACCAGTTTGAGACTCCGGCGAAGTCGGAGGATCAATCCCGCATCCGCCGGCCGGCGGATCGGGACGGCAGTAACAGAAACCATTATAAATGATATAGAGAGGGACAGCGGAAGGTGTCTCTCTCTCTGTTTTATTATCTTTACAACACTGAATTTTATCCAATATCATGAATGATTTCAAATCACAGATCCGTGAAGGCATACCATCGCCCCTTCCTGCACCCAAAGCCTGGGATCCCGCGGTGAATCATGCCCCGCGCCGCCGTGACATTCTGACCGGTGAGGAGAAAAAGCTTGCCCTTCGCAACGCCCTGAGGTATTTTCCCCCGTCGCTTCACGGTGAACTGGCTCCTGAATTTGCAGCCGAACTCCGTGAGCGGGGACGTATATATATGTATCGTTACAGGCCTGACTATGAGATGAAAGCCCGTCCGATAAGCGAATATCCGCACCGGTCAGCGCAAGCTGCCGCAATAATGCTGATGATCACCAACAACCTCGATCCTGCCGTTGCCCAGCATCCGCACGAGCTCATCACCTATGGCGGCAACGGAGCTGTTTTTCAGAACTGGGCTCAATACAGGCTCACCATGAAGTACCTCTCTGAGATGACCGATGAGCAGACGCTGGTGATGTACTCGGGACACCCCCTCGGCCTCTTTCCTTCGCACAGGGAGGCGCCTCGGGTAGTTGTCACCAACGGTATGGTTATCCCCAACTATTCGTCACAGGATAACTGGGAGCGGTTCAATGCTCTCGGGGTATCACAGTACGGGCAGATGACCGCCGGCTCATACATGTATATCGGTCCGCAGGGAATAGTTCACGGTACCACCATCACCCTCCTCAATGCACAGCGGCGGGTTAAGCCGGTTGCGGCTGAAGAACGCAGGAGCAGGCTCTTCATCTCGTCCGGACTTGGGGGGATGTCAGGGGCTCAGCCCAAGGCTGGAAATATAGCCGGGGTTGTGTCAGTCATTGCCGAGGTCAATCCGAAGGCTATCAGGACACGCCACACCCAGGGATGGGTTGATGAGGTACACACCTGTCTGTCAGAGCTGGCTGTGCGGGTCCGCAAGGCCTGCGGTGACGGCGAGGTGGTGTCACTGGCCTACCAGGGGAACATCGTCGACCTGTGGGAGAGGTTTGCTGATGAAGGTCTGTGGGCTGACCTGGGATCGGATCAGACCTCGCTTCATAATCCGTGGGCAGGAGGTTACTACCCTGCAGGGATCAGCTTTGACGAGGCAAACAGGCTCATGGCTGAAGACCCGGAGAAGTTCCGCGGGCTGGTGCAGGGTTCGCTCCGCCGGCAGGTGGAGGCCATCAACAGGCATACGGCACACGGAACCTATTTTTTTGATTACGGCAATGCCTTCCTCCTGGAGGCTTCACGTGCCGGCGCCGACATAGGCAACGGCAGGGGAGGGTTCCGTTACCCGTCGTATGTCGAGGATATCATGGGACCCATCTGCTTCGACTACGGCTTCGGCCCGTTCCGCTGGGTTTGCTGTTCCGGTGACCCTGCCGATCTGGAGAAGAGTGACGCCATGGCTGCTGCCACCCTTGAGCGCCTCATGAAAGAGTCGCCCGAAGATATCCGTCAGCAGATGTCTGACAATATTCACTGGATCCGCGAGGCGGGAAAAAACCGCCTGGTGGTTGGATCCCAGGCGCGTATCCTTTATGCCGACGCCGCCGGCAGGATAATGATAGCCTCTGCCTTCAATGATGCGATCGCTTCGGGGATCATCAGCGGCCCGATAGTGATCGGTCGTGACCATCACGATGTGTCAGGCACAGACTCACCGTTCCGTGAGACATCGAACATTTATGACGGTTCACGTTTCACGGCTGACATGGCAATGCAGAATGTCATTGGCGACGCTTTCCGCGGGGCCACGTGGGTCTCCATTCACAATGGCGGCGGCGTGGGCTGGGGCGAGGTGATCAACGGCGGGTTCGGGATGCTTCTTGACGGCAGTCCGGAGACATCACGCCGCATCCGGTCAATGTTGCTCTGGGATGTCAACAACGGCATCGCACGTCGCAGCTGGGCGCGCAACAGCGGCGCAATGGCCGCCATAACAAGGGAAATGGAACGCACCCCGGCTCTGGTGGTCACCATGCCGCAGGAGGCAGATCAGAACCTCATAGATGAAATTTTCAGGAATAGCTGATAAAATTGCGATTTGCGATTTCCGAATTAAAAAATCGAAAATCGGCAATAGTGAAAAGGACCCTCAGACCTTCAGACCTTCAGACCTTCAGACCTTCAGACCTTCAGACCTTCAGACCTTCAGACCTTCAGACCTTCAGACCTTCAGACCTTCAGACCTTCAGACCTTCAGACCTTATCCGGGATCAGGTCTGCCAGCAGACATATGGCCAGGGCCACTATCCCCTCTCCGCGGCCGGTGAAACCCATCTTCTCTGTGGTGGTGGCCTTGACCGAGACAGCATCGGGTGAGATGTTCGCAATGGCGGCCATGGTCGTACGCATGGCGGTGATATATGGCGCCAGCTTTGGCAGCTCGAGGCAGACAGTGCTGTCAATGTTCACTATCCTGTAACCTGCACCGGTGATCAGCTCAACCACCCGCTTCAGCAGGATCTTGCTGTCGATCCCCCTGAACTCCTCCGATGTGTCAGGGAAGTGATAGCCGATGTCATTGAGTCCTGCCGCACCCAGCAGTGCATCGCAGATGGCATGGATAAGGACATCTCCGTCAGAGTGAGCAACACATCCCTTTGCAGAGTTGATGCGCACGCCTCCGAGCCAGAGTTCACGACCCTCCTCAAGGCGATGAAAGTCGATGCCCTGTCCTATCCTCTGGTGGAGTGTCATTTTGTGATTTACTTCTGGCTGAGATTGCGTAGGGAGTCGAACTCGAATCCCAGTGAGAATCTCAGGGTACGTGCCAGCGGGTTGTTCTGGGTAATCGGAACAAGGTAGGAGAAGTCAAGTGAGAAGATGCTCAGCCTGAATCCGGCTCCTACGGTGAAATATTTCTTGTTTCCCTTGCTCTGGGCCTCATTGAAATATCCTGTCCGCAGTGCAAACTGCTGGTTGTACCAGTACTCGATGCCAAATGACTGGGAAAACTCCTTCATCTCTTCGCTGAAGCCGCCGGGGGCATCATAGAAGGACTGGAAGATTGCCACGGGAACAGATACGTTCGGGTCCTTACCGTCGATAATATTGCTTTCCTCGTCATATACTGGAGGGGTTGGCACCAGAAGCTTATTGACGTCAAGGGAGAATCCGATTGCATTGTACCTGTCGAGGTTAATGCTGAAAGTTGTTCCCAGTCGCATGTTCATAGGGATGAAGTCCGGGTCAACATCAGTTGTATAGCTCATCTTTGAGCCTATATTCGACAGGTTTATTCCTGCCGCAATGTTTCCGTCACGTGATCCCAGTTTAAGTTTGTTGGTATAGTATGCCGAAGCGTCAGCAGCAAAAGCAATACCTGCTTTTGTTTCGGTTGTTCCGACAGTCATTCCTCCGGTTATGTTTGAATAGATGAATCTCATGGCAACGCCGCCCGACCAGTGTTCGGAGAAGAGGCGGGAGTAAGCCACGTCAACTGAAAATTCATTGGGATTGTAATTACGCTGGTAGTTTCCGTAGTCATCGGTAAACTGGATCTCGCCGAGCGAGGAGTACATGAGGCTTGCAGCCAGTACCTGCCTGCTGTCTACCCTGTAATAACCCGAAAGGTAAGCCAGGTTGATGTCGGGCACAAGAGCCCTCAGCCATGGCGAGTAAGACATTCCGAATCCGCCGTTACCGTCGATGAAGGCATATTTTGCCGGGTTCCAGTGCATGCTGAAAAGGTCCGGTGAAGTGGCTACGCCTGCATCGCCAAGGGCTCCGGCGCGCGAGTCGGGAGCAATGGTCAGGAACGGGACAGCAGTCTGAATAACGTTATACGGATCATCATCCTGTGCCCATGCCGGTGAAACAAAAATTGAAAAGAGGAGTATAATGCTTACAGTCAGCGCCTTGTTTTTCATATTTGTCCTTGTTCGAAATTTGTGCAAATATAAAACAAAAATAAGGGCTACTTATTGTGTTGTTTTACAAAATGATGAAACGGCCTGTGGCCGATGTTTTCTCGCCATCTGCGGTAACTGCTTCTGCACGCCACAGATAGAGTCCTCTTGCCACCCTTCCGCCGTTCTCGTCACAGCCGTCCCATGGGATGTCGGGAAGGGCATATCCGGCGCCGGAACTTTTATTTCTCAGGACTTTCATGGCACGCCCGTCAGAACTGAAAATTGTTATGGTCAGATCAATCTCCGTACCCGGCCTGTTATGACCGGCAGTGAACTTTGTGCCGTCTGTCACCGGATTCGGGAATGCGAGGAGGTCCGTGAGCCTGAAGGTGCCGCCGGTCTCCACAGCAAACCTGAGCGTGGCCACTGTCGGATTGTTGAGATTATCCCATGCCCTGAGTGAAACCGTGTGTTTCCCCTGGCCGGTCACAAGCAGAGGATAGGCAAGAGAGCCTGAGATATGCCTGCCAACGTCAGCCCTGAAAAGGCTGTTAAGAACCACAGCTTCTGACATGTCGTCGTCAAGCCAGGCTATTATGTCATGACCGATTCCCGTCCCGGTGGCATTTATGCCTGACCTGTCGCTGAGAAGGGCTAGCAGTACCGGAGATGCATCGGTCACTCCGCCGTCATTGAACAGTGTGTCATTCATGAAGAGTCTTATCTGTGGTCCTTCAGTGTCATCAGATGCCGCATCCGAGAAACCTCCCACCGAAATTCCCGTGAAGCTTCCGTTGAGGTCGGTGGCGCCGTTGTATGCATAGTATTTCACGGATCCGCTGCCATAGCTGTAGTTGATGTCGAGGGGTACGATGAATGAAAAGCTGAAGCGGCCGCCGGTGACATTTGTTTTACCCCGGAAGAGCACGTTGCCATCCACCGGGAAGGTGATCGGGGAACCGCCGTCATTGGCCAGGGTGCTGACGTGTCCGGGCTTGTCAAATACAGCAGGTTCCACGGTGCCGTTGAATCCGGTCATCAGGTTTCCTGCGGCATCTTCCAGGTGACCGCTGACAGTCATCAGTGAAAGGGCCTTGAGAGTGTCAAAAGGCATCGAGACATGGATCCCGTTGATACTGTCAGTCACCACTTTCCCTGTCGAAGGCCATGCCAGCCTGAGGGCAGGGTCACCCAGCAGCAGGAAATTCCGTTTGTTCATCCCCGTTCCGGAGCTGACCTTGGCCTGCCGGATGATGTCGCCAAGCCTCATCGACCGGCCTTCAGCGTCTGTCCTGAAAGCATAATCATAGATGGCCCGGTTCAGTGTGTAGTTAGGAGCTGAGTACACTACCCTGGTGGTGCTCATCAGGGCAATCCCTCCGCCGTCAGGATTGAGAAGCACCATCTCGCCGGCTGAGTTTCTTGCGGTTATCGAGGAGGAAGCCCTGTTTATCTCCACATCATCAAACCTGGAGAACTCACATGTTGCGGTGATGAACAGCGGCAGCATCCTGCTGTTCTTCCACGAGTTGATATTGCCGGTCCTGATAACTCTTTCATGGGCGAGGCCTGATTCGTTGCCATGACCCACGTAGTTCATTATCAGGCATCCGGCCGCCATCCTGTCGTCAACCGCCCTCGAAGCGTCAGGGTAGGAATCACCGGAGACAGAGGTCATCTGGCGGTAAGCATCGAGGTATATTTTCTCCACCGTCAGGGGAGGTGCCGCGGTGGTGGCTGCTTCGGCAAGGCCTTCAGCATCAAACATATGCAGATTAGAATCCTCATCGTCTGCGACAAGGCACAGAATATTCCGCCATGAGCCCTGATTTGACCCCTGAAGGTAGGATGAGATTTTTCTTACCATAATGCCGGCAGATGCGGTATCATACGCCGGCAGCCGGCCGATGCCCATGTCAAGGAATCCGTCAGCCTCACCCTCGCCATCATCGAGCAGGCCGTAGAAATCGTCTGAAGTGAAGGAGAGTACACCGGTTGTCGAGTTGACAGACTGCCATGTGGGGATGAATGAGCTGTTTCCGGGCGGCGGGGTTTTATTCTCATACGAGCCGTCACCAAAGAGCAGCAGGTATCTCGTTTGCTGACCCGACTGCATCCCCCTCTCCCGGATCATCCTGATGAAGTTTCTTAGTGCAGCCGCATCGGGCACCCCTCCTGAAAACTCATTGTAGACCTGTTCCGGGGTTACGATCAATGATGTCAGACCGTCATCCGCAAGATGCAATTCCGCAAGTTTTTTGGCATACGGCATAAATAGCGGGTAAGTGACGATGATCATACCGGCAGGCATCATGGCGTGCAGGTTCTGGGCGGGCACCCTGACGCTTCTTAAAGGCTGTTTTACCTGTGCCAGGCTGAAGGCAACGAATCTTCTGAGGCTGTCAGTTGCCGCCACAAAGACTGTGTTCCCGGAGGATGGTGTTGTCTGTATGGTCAGCGGGGCAGCGGGATTGGAGATGTCCCAGATGCTCAGCGAAGATGATCCCTCCACGGTGAACCGGGTGACAGCCGACGTGCCCACAGACCTGCTGTCGCTGATGAACAGGTTCCTGTCGCGCCAGACCAGTGAGGACCTTGCCGTGAAATCGGCATAGTCGATGTAGCCGGTGGCGGCCATATTACCGCCTGAGGAGAATGCGAGGCTGAATGCAGGTGATCCGGAGGAGGAGACGATGGAATCTGAAACAGTCATGGTGGCTGCATAAACGCCGTTGATATCGGTCATGGTCACGGCCGGGACTGTGATGGTTTTAATCGTTTCTCCTCCCTGTCTGAGGATGAAGGAGGTCTCGGTGTCAGACCTTGCGGCAACTCTTATGGTGTAGTGTATTTTCCCGCCGGCAGGGAGGTCTGTAAACCCCGGTCCGATGTTGTTCTGAGTACCGGGAACCACCTGCTGGTACCACTCCCTTCCTGACCTTATCAGGTTGATCTCCTCCCGTTCGTGTCTCATGTACAGGTCGGTGGATGATGAGATGATTGAGGGTGATGCTGCCGGGGGTGTTTCGGTCTGCACTGTCAGGGCCCCTCCGGGTTGCGAGGTTATAAAATACCATGCCGTATCTGAGTAATGATGCCTCACGAACCGGCTGCCGCGCCTGCCGGGATCAGCAATCCAACGGTGAGTGCCTTCAGCATAAAAGAGAAGATAATCACCTTCGTTGAAAACCCCGTCGGTTCCCTTTTCTGCTCTGAAGGCAATTTTTTTCAGGTCATCCGGGGCAGTGTCATCGTTCATGAATGAGAGCTGGCCTGCATTGTTGCCGTAAAGGACCGCTGAAGACGGATCGGTGAATCCCATCTCTTTCAGACGGGAATAGTCGAGCCGGTAAATGCCCTCTTCGGTCACGGCAATCTTCACCCACTGCCCGTTTCCAAGCACGGACGAAGCCGAATATTCCTGCTCAGCTGCGCCCTGCACCGATACCGAAGCCCGGCCTGATGCACCGGCTGCCGGCACAGACGAAGCCGAATATTCCTGTGACGCTGCGTTAAGCGCGGAAGCCATAACCAGGAGGCCGGTGGCAACACTTTTCATCATAATCAACGCAAAGATAGTCAAGTCACCTATCTTTGCTCCCGTATTGATGCAGCCGGGGACAAAATAATGACCGCCCGGCAGCGTTGATAATTCTGAAACACAACCATGAAGCTCAGATACAGGACTCTTCTGGCGGCATTGCTCATCTGCCCGTTGACCCTCAGCGGGCAGGACACCTGGTACGGGTCGGTATCTGGCATGCAAGTCATGCATAATCCGGCATTTGCCGGGGTTGAGAGCACCTCCACGGTAAAGATCTCTGCATTTTCCTTTCTTCCGGGAAACGGCTTCGGACTGAGGTCTGTATACGCATCATATGACGGGTATTTCAGTTCCCTGCGGGGAGGTGCCGGTGCATGGGTCTCTGATGATATGCTGGGGGATATCATGAATGATCTCAGGGGCGGAGCATTCTATTCATACCATTTCCGTGCCGGGCGCAGGCTCTTTGTTACAGCCGGCCTGACAGCCGGAGTAATCACCCGTGGCATAAGAAGCGGATCGGTTATCCTTCCGGGAGACATCGATCCCTTCAGGGGCATAACCGGCGGAGGCACCGATTATATTCCTCCTGCCCCCATTACGAGATTCGACCTGGGTACAGGCTTTACTGTATCGTCCGGGGACTGGTTCGCCGGTGCATCGATCATGCACCTGACAAGGCCATCGCTCAGCGATGATGCCCTTGAGCACAACAGGGTGAACCGGTTGCTGACACTGACCGGGGGAATATCGCTCACACCCGGCGGAAAGGATTTCTCCCTGTTGCCATCAGCTGCGCTCCTCATCCAGGGTGACGAGACGAAAATTTATTTAGGGAGCGAAGCCTCATGGAAGGGTCTTGCCGGCAGTCTTTCACTATGGCATGTCACAAACGGATTTACGGCTCTGGGAGCTTCCGCCGGATGGGATGCGACATCTGTAAAGATCATGATATCATACAGTTACATCGTTGCTGGTGGCATCACATCGCTCGGGGGCACCGCCATGGTAAAAGCCGGGGCAATATTTAGTTTCGGAAATGTTGAAAAAAGTAGGGGAGCGCACATAATAAAGTTGCCCCTTTTGTAGTTATTTTGGTGCAGAGTTTTGTAAATGAACGCAATTTTTAAACTTAAAAAGTAATCAAGTAAACCTTATATTGCTATGTATAAACTCAGAGCTTTACCGGTTTTTGTAGTTGTTGCTCTCTTCCTCTTTTCCTGCAAGGGAGCGAAGCAGGATAATGTGTCTCCGACTACTGGCTGGAGCTACAGGGATCCCAAATCGAGCGATGTCAATGACCTGGGTTACCCGATAGGAGAGGCTTCGGAACAGGTCACCGGTCCGAACCTTGTGCTGATTGAAGGTGGTACCTTTACCATGGGACGGGTTGATCAGGATGTAATGTTTGACTGGAACAACTCGCCGCGCAGGGTAACCGTTTCCTCCTTTTATATGGATGAGACAGAGATCACCAATCTTGACTACCGTGAGTATCTCTACTGGCTGAGGAGGGTATACAGCGATTATCCGGAGGTTCACCGCCGCGCTCTTCCTGACACTCTGGTCTGGAGAAGTCCGCTCGCACTGAATGAACCCTATGTTCAGTACTATTTCCGTCACCCCTCGTTTAATAATTATCCGGTTGTGGGTGTCAGCTGGCTGCAGGCCAATGACTACTGTGTCTGGCGTACTGACAGGGTCAATGAGCAGATTCTTCTTGACAGCAAGTGGCAGGATGCCAATGTGGAACAGTCAGGAGCAAACAACTTCAATACTGAATCTTATCTGGCAGGCCAGTATGAAGGTGTCCCCGGGCAGAGAGTTGATGAGCTTCATCCGCGTGTCCGCCAGGAGGATGGCATCCTTCTTCCGCGCTACCGCCTGCCGACGGAGGCTGAGTGGGAATTTGCAGCTTACGGCCTCAGGGGCAATACCTTCGAGGAAAGAATATATGAAAGGGCTATTTACCCGTGGGACGGTCATAACGTCCGTAATGCAGCTCCCAAGTACAGGGGTGAATTCATGGCCAACTTCGTCCGCGGACGCGGTGACATGATGGGCGTTGCAGGAAACCTGAACGACGCAGGTAGCATCACGGTCGACGTCAGGTCGTACTGGCCCAATGACTACGGCCTTTACTGCATGGCAGGAAACGTTAACGAGTGGGTAATGGACGTTTATCGTCCGCTCTCCTCAGAGGATGTTGACATGTTCAACCCGTTCAGGGGCAACGTATTCACCGACCTGAGGCGTGACGCCAATGGCGATGTGGTAGAGAAGGACAGGCTGGGAAGACTCCAGATTGACACTGTCAAGCCGGAAGATGTGGCCCACAGGTATAATTACCAGAAGTCGGACTACCGGAACTACCTCGACGGTGACGTCATCTCAAGTATCTCTTCAAGCCTTGAATGGTCAGGAAATGCTGACCTGCCACAGACAGAAAGGATGTATTCGCAGAACGAGGTTGACAATGACTATGTTACCCTCATCAATGACAGGGCAAGGGTATTCAAGGGCGGATCATGGAAGGACAGGGCTTACTGGCTCAACCCCTCAACCCGCCGCTATCTTGATCAGGAAGCATCGCGTGATGATCTTGGTTTCAGGTGTGCAATGATCAGGGTAGGAAGCCCCTCAGGACTATAATGTATATATATAGGTAAGAATAAAGCCTCATTATCGAAAGTAATGAGGCTTCTTTTTGGATTGAGATGGAGATTGAAAGGTTGTACGGTCTGTACCGCAATTCTGCCGGTGTAACGACGGATTCGCGGGCAGTAAAAAAAGGTGAGATTTTCTTTGCATTGAAGGGTCCTGCCCATGACGGGAACAGGCATGCCGCAGCTGCCCTGGAGGCCGGAGCGCTGGCCTCCATAGTGGATGATCACTCGCTCAGCGGAGAAAGAATAATTGTTGTTGACGATGTTCTTGAGGCCATGTCAGCACTGGCTGCCTGTCACCGGAAGAGGCTGCAGATGCCTGTCATCGGGATAACCGGAACCAATGGGAAGACAACCACAAAGGAACTGCTGACAGCCGTTCTGTCGCGACGTGGAAGGGTACACAGCACCCCGGGCAACTTCAACAATCACATCGGGGTTCCGCTGACACTTCTCAGCGCACCTGATGATGCAGCCTTCCTTGTGGTGGAGATGGGCGCCAACCATATGGGAGAGATAGCAGCCCTCTGTAAAGTGTCAATGCCCACGCACGGTATCATCACCAGTATCGGAACGGCACATATAGAGGGTTTCGGCTCCATGGAAAACATCAGGAAAGCGAAGTCTGAGCTTTACCAGTCGCTCCGGGAGAGTAACGGGACTGCAATATACAACGATGATAATCCCGTCCTGTGTGAACTGGTATCAGGGATGACCAATGGCGTACCCTACTCGGCGCCGGGAGGGCACACTCTCAGTGCTGCGCCTGCGGGTGATGACCTGATGCTGCTGAAGGTAAAAGCGGTGATTGACGGCAAGGAACATTATTTTGAAACCGGGCTCTTCGGATCATACAATATTGACAATGTGAGGGCTGCGATGGCAGCCGGGCTGCTCTTCGGTGTTCCGGAAGACGAAATAATTGATGCCATTTCATCCTACAGGCCCTCCAACAACCGGTCGCAGGTAACGGAGACCGGGAGGAACACTGTTATACGTGATGCCTACAATGCCAATCCCTCGAGCATGGAGAATGCAATAGCCTCATTTGCTGCGCTGAAGGCAGATAAGAAAATGGTTATCCTGGGTGATATGCTGGAGCTGGGCAGCGAGAGTGCTCACGGCCATGCTGCCGTTATCAGGCAGCTGAGGAATATTGGTGACATCAGGGCAGTGCTTGTGGGTCCCCTTTTCCGGGAGGCGGCAGCTGATTTCCCCGCCACCCTCTTCGGTACATCAGAGGCTGCTGCCGAGTGGCTGAAGTCAGAGAGACCCGAAGGCTACACAATCCTTGTCAAAGGATCGAGGGGCATAATGCTTGAAAAGGTTTTTCCCTTACTCTGATTTTCCCGTCAGGGTAATAGAGAGTATTTCCGGCCTGGTTCCTATCCGCATCCGGGGACCCCATATGCCAAATCCTGAAGAGACGATCACGTGTGCCTTTCCGAACACCCTGTAACCGTGACTCAGTTCGAACATCCTGTCAGTGATAAGGTTGAGGGGCCATATTTGTCCGTTGTGGGTATGCCCTGAAAGTTGCATGTCAACCGGTGTTGAGGCCAGGGCTGAAAGGCCATAAGGCTGGTGGTCGAGCAGAATCACCGGGGCCGTTGTGTCAGTCTCAGCCAGCAGTTGTTCCAGCGGCTTGCGGCCGATGCCCTGTGAATGCATGGCCGTTCTGTCAAGCCGGCCGATTATCTGGACGCCGTTTTCAAGGCTGATAATCTCATCTTTGAGCACTCTTATTCCCTTGCTTTCAATATATGGTACAGACTTAACCAGGTCACTCATATACTCATGGTTCCCTGTAATGGCATAGGTCCCGAACCGTGGTGCGGGTATGCTGAGGTACGAGAGCAGATCACCCCGGAGCACCGGACCTATGCTTCCGTCGAGCAGATCACCGAGGAACAGGACGAGGTCGGGCTTTTCACCGGTTATCATTTCCGAGAGATGGCGCATGCTTCTCTTCCGGATGATGCTGCCAAGGTGTATGTCAGAGACAGCAACGATGCGCATCGGTTCATGACTGCTGTCAAGCTTCTTGCTGACCTCAACGGCATATCTACTGGTAACTGGACTGACTGCATTTATGAATCCGATTATGATCAGCAGCAGCGTTACTGAGGTTATTCCTGCAAACAGCCACAGCCTGAGTTTCGGGATGACATCCGGAGGGATCAGGTGGAAAGGTTTCTGCAACAGCATCAGGATATCCGCCGCCAGCCACGCAAGGAATCCGTAGAGCATGAATGCCATCCAGAAACCGCCGATAACATTTACTATGTCAGTGAAAACACTGGTGAAAGAATTTTCAAGGAATTTTCCGATCACGAAGGCTGATGCCAGGGCAATGAAGATTGCATTATACCATCCCGTGTTTATTCCTGCGCCTGAGAGAGCTCTCCGGCCCTTAAACCAGAGGTACAGGTTGGTAAGGATATAGACGGTGAGTACAACCGTAAGGAATATTGCCATCTGCTGCTTTCTGTTCAGGTCCACTTGAGTTCTGTGAATGTTTTCCTTTTGCGTATATAATACTCATAAAGGAGATATTTGTTCATCGTGGTATGCGGAGTATGGAAGATTCCGGGATTAGGGGTCAGGGTTCTGAAGGTTCTGATGGCAGTCCGCTGCCTCCTGAAATCCCTGTGTGCCCTTACAACCGCAGCTGCTGCTGCGCGGCCTTCCGTGAAGAGCAGCATAACAGCTGCCAGTCCGTCGAGCACCTGTCGGGTGAGGATGGTTCTGCGGAGATGCTTTGCCGGGAGGTTCTTGGCCAGCATGATAAGACTGTTGCGGAAGTTATAATATATCTTGGAGGGCGATCCGTAGCCGAGGGTTCCTCCTCCTACGTGCCAGACCACGGAATGAGGAAAGTAACTGATGGTATACCCGGCGTTCTGCATCCTCCAGCAGAGGTCAATCTCTTCCATGTGGACGAAAAACGACTCGTCAAAGCCGTCACACTGGTCGAATGCGGCACCCCTGACGACCATACAGGAGCCTGATGCCCAGAAGATCTCGCGGACATCGTCATACTGGCCGTGGTCATTCTCCACCGTGTCAAAGATACGGCCACGGCAGAAAGGGTAGCCCAGCCTGTCAATATACCCTCCTGCAGCGCCTGCATACTCAAAAGAGTCACGGTTCGAGTAAGACCTGATCCTGGGCTGGCAGGCGCCCACATTCGGGTGCATTTCCATGAAGGTGATCAGCTTTTCCGCCCACGCGGGCTCAACATCTACGTCGGAATTCAGAAGTATGTAGTATTCGGCTTCAACTTCCTTCAGTGCCCTGTTGTAACCTCCTGCATATCCATAATTGTTGTCAAGCCTGATGACCTCCACCTCCGGGTGGTTTTCCGTTACCCACAGTAACGAATCATCTTCAGACCCATTATCAGCAACAATGACCGATGTGTCGGGTGCAAGGGTGTTTTTAACCACACCCGGAAGAAACTGTTCGAGGAATTTTCTTCCGTTCCAGTTGAGGATGACCACGGCTGTCCTGATCATTTTTTTTCCGGTCTTTTATGTTTCCACCGCCGGTGTGACCAGAGCCAGTATTCCGGTTTTGCCCTGATCACCTCTTCAAGCCTGGCGGCATAACGGGCAATAATGGCATTGGGCTCCTCTTCGCGGGGGTGCTCTGATATCAGGCTGTATTCAAGCTCGTAAAAGCCTCTTTTTCTCTTGACTATATTAATGAAGATTACCGGCATGTCATATTTTATTGCGACTTTTTCCGCCCCCCTGTAAAAGCCTGTATCCTGGTTAAGGAATGTGGTCCAGAATGCGTTGTCATCGGGGGGAGGTGTCTGGTCTGCAATGAATCCTGACATGGTAAGAATCTTTTCACTCCTGCATTTTACCAGGTCCCTTACGATATGGTTCATGGGTGTGACCCATACCCCGAACCTGGTTCTTATTTTATAAAGAAAACGGTCAAAATCTTTGTTTTTCAATGGTTTGTAAATAGCCACAGCCCTGTGTTTCGATGAGAGCTGCATTGAGGAGTACCACTCCCAGTTGTTATAGTGGCTGCAGAGGGCAACCAAATCACGTCCTTCGCTGTAGAACCTGTCGGCCAGGGAGGTGTCGGTCACGGAAAAACGCTTTTTGATCTGCTCCGCTGACATGTGCATGGCCTTCAGGGTCTCCACGATCATGTCGGTGAGATGCCTGTAGAATCTTTTTGTGATCTTTTTACGTTCCTCCGGGCTCTTTTCCGGGAATGCGTTTCTGAGGTTTGTCTCCACCACTCTGCGACGGTACCTTACGACATGATAGAAAAACGGCCATAGCAGGTCTGACAGCAGGTGCAGCGCCCACATGGGGAGGAGTGTGATGGTGTAGCTCATGGCCACGAATATGTAATAACCGGCACGTTTCATTGTGCTTCTTTATCTGTCAGTTCGCAGTTCATTGAAGAGTCGTCGCGAAGGGTGGTGAGCCTGACCTGCCGTATTGAACCGGGCAGTCCCTTTACCCAGGGCGTCATCACCCGTATGTAATTGCCTGTCAGTCCGGCCACTGTTCCGTCGTGACCTCTCTTTTCAAACAGAACTTCATGTACCTCTCCCGAGGCGTTTCGCATGAATTGCATCCGCCGGCTCTCCGACAGCCTTATGAGCTGTCTGCTTCTTTTTTCCTTCTCCTGGCGGTTCACAGCTCCCGGCATCTCTGCAGCAGGTGTTCCGGGCCGTGGTGAATAGGCAAAGACATGAAGATAAGACAGTGGAAGGCTCTCAAGGAAGGTGTATGTGTCTGCATAGTCTTCTTCCGTCTCGCCCGGGAAGCCGACGATGACATCTGCCCCCAGGCCGGCATCTGGAATTCTTTCCCTGATTTTCATGACCCTGTCACGGAACACCTCCCTGCGGTACCGGCGGCGCATAAGTCCGAGAACCCTGTCATTTCCGCTCTGAAGAGGCATATGGAAGTGAGGCAGCAGCACCTTCCCTTCAGAGATGATATCAATGATCCGGTCAGTGACCAGGTTCGGCTCAATTGATGACAGTCTAAGTCTCTGCAGTCCATTCACCTTAGTGAGGCTTTCCAGGAGCTGTCCGAGGGACTCGCCGGTGCTCTTCCCGAAGTCACCAACATTGACTCCTGTGAGGACTATCTCCATGACTCCGCCAGCGACAATCTTTTCTGCTGCGGCCACTATTTCGCTGACGGCAGGATTTCTGCTCTTCCCCCTTGCAAGGGGAATGGTGCAGTATGAGCAGTGATAGTCACATCCGTCCTGCACCTTGAGGAATGACCGTGTGCGGTCGCCGGCTGACCATGAAGTCATGAATCCGTCAGTGTCAACGGTTTCGCAGGAGTGGATCTCGGGAGCTGTTCGTTTCTGAAGGTTGTCGATATAGGAGGCGATGTCAAATTTCTCATAGGTTCCGAGCACCAGGTCGACCCCTTCGATGGAGGCTGCCTCCTCGCGTCTCAGCTGGGCATAGCACCCGACGACGGCAATGAAGGCGTCAGGATTGCGGTGGACGAACTTCCTCACAGCCTGTCTGCATTTGCGGTCAGCAGTGTCAGTGACGGTACATGTGTTGATCACATATATGTCAGCATGGCTGTCATCAGATACCCTCTCGAACTTATCATCCGGGAAGGTGCGTGCCATTGTGGAAGTTTCGGCAAAATTAAGCTTGCATCCCAGTGTATGAAACGCTACTTTCCTCTTCAAAACTAAATGGTTACTGTTCCGGATGCAAAAATAGCAAAAAAGCCGGATCAGAGCAGCTTGCTCGCCAGTTCTGCAAGGAAGCTTCTCTCGCCTTTGACGAGGTGGACGTGAGCGAAGAGATCAAGCCCCTTCATCTTGTCAGAGAGGTAGCTGAGCCCGTTTGACCCGGAGTCAAGATATGGCGAGTCAATTTGCTCAATGTCGCCTGTGAAGACCATTTTTGTTCCCTCGCCGGCCCTGGTGATGATTGTTTTCACCTCATGGGGTGTAAGGTTCTGGGCTTCGTCAACGATGAAGAAGATGTTCGAGAGGCTGCGGCCTCTGATATATGCCAGAGGGGTGATCACGAGCTTCTCGTCCTTTATCATGTCATTTATGCGTATGAACTCCGGGCTCTGGGCGCTGAACCGGTGCTTGATGACCGTCAGGTTGTCAAAGAGCGGTTGCATGTAGGGATCCATCTTCTCCTTCACGTCGCCCGGAAGGAAGCCCATGTCGCGGTTGGCGAGAGGAACTATCGGCCTTGCAAGGAATATCTGCTTGTAGCGCTTGTGCTGGTGCAGTGCGGCAGCAAGTGCCAGAAGGGTCTTGCCTGTGCCGGCTTTGCCGGTAAGGGAAATAAGCTGTATGTCAGGATCACAGAGTGCGTCGAGGGCGAAGGTCTGCTCAGCATTACGCGGGTCAATGCCATATGTGGTCTGCTTGAGAACCCTCAGCAGCATTTTGCTGGCAGGGTCATAATGGGCAAGGGCGCTGGAATTGCTGTTTCGCAGGATAAAATAATGATGCCCCGGCTCGGTATCCTTGATTTTGAGCTCCGTGGCAGGCACCCCGTCAGCCTTCTCGTACAGCTTGTTGATCAGGTCATGATCAATGTTCTCGATTATCCTGATCCCCTTGTAGAGGTCATCGAGGTTGGCAACCTTGTCATTCTGGTAGTCTTCAGACCTGATACCCAGCGACTTTGCCTTCATCCTGAGGTTGATGTCCTTTGTTATCAGGACAACGGTTTTGTCCTTGTTCTCCTGGGTGACAAACTCGGCTATTGCCAGGATGCGGTGATCAGGCGTTCTTTCCGGGAATGATTCGGAGACTCTTTCTGAAAACTGTTTTCCGGTCTCGATGTGCAGGCTTCCCAGATTTTCACCAAGAGGAATATTGCCCGTAAGGAGCATGTCACCGGCTATCTTGTCAAGCTCGCGTGTAAATTCCCGGGCATGGAAATTTATCATGTCATTGCCCCGCTTGAACTTGTCAAGCTCTTCCAGCACCACGATGGGTATTATCACATCGTTTTCCTCAAAGTTGTAGATGCATGTGAAGTCATGCAGCAGAACGTTCGTGTCAAGAATAAAAATCTTCTTTTGCTTTTTCTTTTTCGCCATAACAGATTTGGTTTAAAGGGCAGCATCTCCGGCGCAGATATTACCACGGTGACAAAGATAGCGGTGCCGTATGTAGGGGAAAAGCGCTTTATGTAAATTTGCGAACAACCGCACAAAGGTTATCAACATGACATATCAGGAAACCGTTGAGTATCTATTCAGCCTGTTGCCGGCCTACCACCGCGTTGGCAAGCCTGCATACAAGGGCAACCTTGACAATACGCTTGAGCTTGACCGCTATTTCAGTCATCCGCACTCGAGGTTCCGTTCGGTGCACGTCGCAGGCACCAACGGAAAGGGATCAGTATCGCATATGACTGCCTCGGTACTGCAGGAGGCAGGATACAGAACCGGTCTCTACACATCTCCCCACCTGAAGGATTTCAGGGAGAGGATAAGAATTGACGGGGAGATGATTCCGGAGGAGGAGGTGGTCAGGTTCGTAGCAGACCATGACGGAATCATTGGGAAGATGAAGCCATCATTCTTTGAGCTGACGGTTGCGCTGGCGTTTGACTACTTTGCCAGGATGAAGGTTGACATTGCTGTAGTTGAGGTGGGCATGGGAGGAAGGCTTGATTCGACCAATATTATCACACCCCTGCTGTCAGTCATAACCAATATAGGGCATGACCATATGGAGTTCCTGGGGCCTACCCTGAAGGCGGTTGCCGGCGAGAAGGCCGGGATCATCAAGGAGGGTGTGCCCGTTGTAATAGGCGAGACTCAGCCTGAGACGCGGGATGTTTTCCTGCAGCGGGCTGAAGCCATGCATGCGCCTGTCACCTTTGCCGACAGCCGGTTCAGGTGCAGGCTGGGAAGGATTTTTCCGGACAGTTCCATGAGGCGGTTCACTCTTTCAGGCCCTGATGACGGCATGACCCTGAAGGGTGAAACACCGCTGGGAGGCCTGGCACAAAGGAAGAACCTGCAGACCACGGCAGCAGCTGTGGAGAAACTGTCTGCAGATCTCGGGCTCAGCCGCGAACACTTTCTCAGGGGGGTAGCAGGTGTGGTTGAAAACACCGGGCTGATGGGCAGGTGGCAGATACTGTCGCGGTCGCCGCTGACAGTGTGCGATACCGGGCATAACAGGGAAGGTCTGGAATATGTAATGAGGCAGGTCAGGGCGGCAGAGAAGGAGAATCTTCATATGGTCATCGGTTTCGTCAATGATAAGGACCTGGGATCGGTCCTGCCTCTGTTTCCGCGTGATGCCCGGTATTATTTTACCCGGGCCTCGGTGCCCAGGGCGCTGGATGAGAATCTTCTTAAGGCTGAAGCCGGGAGGTACGGTCTGAACGGTGAAACCTTCCACTCCGTGCCTGTGGCTGTTGACGCTGCGCGTACCGCTGCCGGGCCACGGGATATGATCTTCATCGGGGGGTCAACCTTCGTGGTGGCGGATGCACTGTGATTTGCGATTTGCGATTTTCGATTTTCGATTTGAAAGTAATTCGGAATTCGCAAATCGCAAATCGCAAATCCTCAGACCGCTTCTATGGTTGAGGGTGGTTTTGTGGCTATATTATAGGTTACGGAGACCACTCCGGGGACGGTGTCAAGAATCTTTGCCGCAAGTTGTTCAAGCAGTTCAAACGGCAGCCGGGTGGGGGTGGCGGTGCGTGCATCGATGCTGTCCCAGCAGCGAACCTCGATCTGCCTGCCAAAATCGCGCTTGCCGTCACGCATGCCCGTCACACGGTCATCATGCAGTATGGCCATATACTGGAATGCCCCATGCCCGGCCAGAAGCCGCTCAACAACAACCGTGGCTTTTCTGACAATATCAAGTTTCTCCTGTGTAACCTCGCCTATTATGCGGGCTGCCAGGGCCGGACCGGGGAAAGGTATCCGGTTAAACATCTCTTCGGGAAGTCCTGCAGCCCGGCCGGTCATTCTGACGCCGTCCTTGCGCAGCTGAATCAGCGGTTCGAGGATATGGTATCCGAAAGTCTCCTGCGGGTCAATTCCCAGCTGAGCGAAGACATTGTGCTGACGCTTGATGCCGGCAACTGTCTCATCTATGTCTGTCAGGATTGTTCCCTGCAGCAGGTACCTGGCTCCGCTCTCCCTGACGATGCGCCCGAACACTTTTTTGTAGAATGTCTGGGTGATGGCTTCTCGCTTCTGTTCGGGATCGGTTATTCCCTTCAGGGCTTCGAGGAACTCATTCTGAGCGTCTATGATCTCAACCTTCACCCCGAGCCTTGCGAATACTGAAGCAACAGCTTCGGCCTCTCCCTCCCGCATCAGCCCGTTCTGGATGAACACTGTCCTGAGCCTGTCGCCCAGGGCGAGATGGCCTATCATAGTGACAACTGAGGAGTCCACTCCCCCTGACAGAGCGTTGATTGCTGTGCCTTCGCCCACAGCGGCCCTGATTTCGCTGACCTTTTCGGCAATGAACTTTTCGGTGTTAAGATCCTGCACCTTTATTTCCCTGATCATTTTCCCTGAATTTTTTTTTGGTTGATGCAAAGATAATCAAGGCTGATTGCCCTGAGGTATGTGTGACCAGGAAGAAATCAGCACTCTTTCAACCATTGCGGAGAAAAATTTGACAACGCCTTTCCCGTAGTGTAAATTTGATAAACAATAACCTCAGGCACAATTATATAGGGAGTTTCCCGAAAATCCCGGTAAAGAGTAGGGAGTAGAGGCCGAAAAACTAAAGAGTAGGCACACCTAAAACACGGACTATGAAAAGAACTTTTCTGACGGTTGCGGTTTTCCTTTTGGGTATTGCAACCATTACGGCACAGCCGCAGCTTGAAAAGGGCAACCTGCTGCTGGGGGCCACCTCGACGGTTGCTCTCAGCACATCAGCCAGTTCAGAGCTTATTGGTCTCGGCTTCATCAAGGCCACGTACAAGTACGGGTCCGGACCTGCCGAGGATGCATTCAGGAGGACAAGCTTCAACATATTGCCGAGAGCGGGATATTTTGTGACCGATAATCTGGCAGCGGGCCTTCAGGCAGTAGTCTTCGGGTACACCGAAAAGGATCTGGAATATGATGACACCTATAAGGAAAGTACAATCGGGATAGGTCCTTTTGTGAGGTACTATTATCCTCTTGACAGATTTTACCCCTTCGCTGAAGCCGAATTTCTCTTTGGCACAGTAAAGGAATTCTGGTACGACGAAGATGAGAAGACTCCTTTTATCATGTTCGGAGTAATGGTCGGGGCCGCACTTCCCCTTGGCGATAATGTGACCTTTGATGCCGCCGCGGGTTACCTGCGCTCTTCATTGAAGAACACTGACGCGGAGACTGAGGACGAGGTCCACTTCATAACCAGCGGATTCTGTCTGAGGATGGGTTTCACTATTTACCTGTAATAAGCCGGAACTATGAAAAGAAAACTGTTAACAATAACTGCAGTCCTTGTGATTGCATGCAGTGCTATGGCACAGGCGCCCCAGCTTGAAAAGGGAAATATTCTTCTGGGGGTTACTTCCACCGCAATCGTTGAAGGATCATGGGGATCCGACCTGATGAGCCTCGGCATCATGCGTACCAAATACACCTCCGGTACCGATTCCTACAATGAAAATAAGGTAAGGTCATTCAGCCTGATCCCGAAGGGAGGATATTTCATTATTGATAACCTCTCAGCCGGGCTCGGGTTGCTGTTTGTCAGATCTTCAAGCCAGCATGTCGATTCACAGGGCAAGCTGACAGAGACTTCCTTTGCTGCCGGACCCTGGGCCAGGTACTACTATCCCCTTGAAAAGGTCTATCCATTTGCCGAGCTGGAGGTGATGGCAGGAACGTGCGTCGCCAAAATGCCGACTTCGGGTCCTGATCCGGATGTTGACCGGTATTCACTTTTCAGCCTGGGAGTGTCACTCGGTGTGGCCGTACCTCTGGCCGACAGGGTGACTGTAGATATCATGGCAGGTTACATAAGGACTGTGTGGGGGAGTACCCAGTATTATGAGGGGGAGGAAACCGATCTTCGTGAGATATATGCAGGACCGGCAATCAAGGTGGGTTTCTCGGTCTTCCTGTAGAATGGCTGGATAAACTGCCTGGCAGAAATAACTTTAGTCATTGCCATCCGGAGCCTCATCTGTCCGGGTGTATGAATTCTTTCAGCCCCTCTGTGGCAGGGATATAAAGCTTTTTGCTAACTTAATCCCAAATTTCATGAGAGATGAAAAGGATGATTATTATAGCAATATTCCTCACCGTAGCATTGGCGCTCGCAGCACAGGAGGAAAAGAAACTGACCATACTTCATACAAATGATTTTCATTCGCATCTCCAGGGCTATGCCCCGGAGTCTGCCTATACACCCGGCGTGGCTGACAATGATCCCACAATCGGAGGAATGGCACGCATTGCCGGTATTATTGAGGAGGTGCGTAATGAGAATCCCGGATCAGCACTTGTAGTTGATGCAGGTGACTGTCTTATGGGAACGCTTTTCCAGGCGCTGGAGCCGGAGACCGGATTCCAGCATGCGCTGATGAAAAAAGCGGGATATGATGTGGTTGCCATGGGTAATCATGATTTCGACTTCGGGCCGGAGGCCTTTGCCGGCATACTGAGAAAAGCGTCACAGCGCGGAGAGATACCCCTTATCCTGACGGGAAATGCCATCACTGATCCCGATGACCCTGCTGATGATGCATTCGAGGCATTGATAAGCGATGGTCTCATTAAACCTTATACCGTAAAGGAGATAAACGGCATCAGGATAGGCCTTTTCTCCCTGATCGGCAAGGACGCAGATGAATCAGCTCCCTATGCCCCGCCGGTGACCTTTGGCAAAATAATCCCGGCTGCAAAAAAACTGGTCAGGAATCTGAAAAAGGAAGGTTGTGATGTTATTATATGTCTGTCACACAGCGGCATAAGAAAAGACGATAAAGGGGAATGGACAGGTGAGGATGTGAAACTTGCCTCAAAAGTGAAAGGGATCGACCTTATCATCAGCGGGCATACCCATACGCTGCTTAAGGAGCCGCTTGTTGTAAACGCTGTACCGATAGTAGCGGTCGGAGACAACGGAAGGTTTGTCGGAAGAATTGATGCCCGGGTAATCAACGGCAGCTTAAAGCTTGAAAAATACGAGGCCATTCCTGTTGACGACAGAACCACTGCCCTGGAAGAGATACAATCAGAAATTGTATTACAGCAGCAGAAGATCAACGAAGCAATATTAAACCCCATCGGGATGACCTATACCATGCCGGTTGCCATTGCACCCTACACTGTCAGCTATGATGAATACGGGAAGGCAGCTGACAGCAACCTTGGCGTCCTTGTGGCAGATGCCATATACAACTATGTTAATCAGGAAGGCCCCGGCACTGATATCGCCATCGTTGCTGCAGGCGTCCTGCGTGATCCGATCCAGCCTGGCGTACAGAGCGTGGCGGATATCTTCAGGGTAATGTCACTTGGCTCCGGGAATGATAATGTGCCCGGATACTCGCTGTCAAAAATGTGGGTTACAGGAAAAGAACTCAGGAATATTACCGAGATACTCCTCTTTACCTCAGCCACAGCCTCATCAAATTATCCCTATTATTCCCATCTCCGCATAGAATATGATCCGGAAGGAGGGTTGTTCAACAAAGTGCGCAAGATCGAAATCACGGACAGACTGGGAAATGTGAAGGAAGTAAATACCGATAAGGATGATCCGAAATTATATTCAATCGTGGCCAATTCATATATGGCAGATAACCTTGGCCTTGTGAAGAAGAAAACTTTCGGTCTGATCAAGGTTGAGCCAAAAGACAGCAACGGAAACATAGTTACCGAGATGGATGATTTCGTGATGGACTTCAATGATGCTCAGCCCGGCATACAGGAGGGCAAGGAATGGATAGCGCTCCTGAAATACCTTCAGCGATTCAAACCGGCTGAAGAGGGCGGATTGCCCGTGATTCCTGATTCTTACCGCAATCCGGTAAAATCACTGGTTCCCGTAAACAGGCCGAAGTGATTATAAAAGCAAGACATATTCCATTCTTTGTCAGGTTCTTCAGTTATTATTCACGGACCGGACTGAAGCGGCATTTCGGGGATGTCAGGTTTGACTGCAACACTGATACTGCCGGCCGGCCGGTTCTGCTTCTGGGTAACCACTTCAGCTGGTGGGACGGGTTCATTGCCTATCGCCTCAATGACCTCTTCCTCCATAAGAAATTTCACATCATGATGCTGGAGGAACAGCTTGAATCGCGTCGTTTTCTGAATAAGGCAGGGGCATTTTCGATAAAGAGAGGGTCACGCACAGTGGTGGACACCCTGAAATATACCTCAGGCCTGCTACATGATTCAGCCAACATGGTTGTGGTATATCCTCAGGGCATAATTACCTCGGTACACAGGAGGCCGGTGCGGTTTGAGAGAGGTACCGAACGTATCATAGCGGGAGCCTCGGACAAGCTTATGATACTTTTTTATGTCGCCCTGCCGGACTGGTTCTCGGAGAAGAAGCCGGGGCTGTATGTCAGGGTCATTGAATATTCAGCCAGGGAGAGATCAGTCACTGACCTTGAAGAGACATACAACATGTTTCTTGACGAGTGTATTGCCAAGCAAATACCTGTATGATACTGACCGTTGCCGGGAGCCTTGTCCTCTACCTTACCTTTTTGAGATTCGCGGTGGCGCTGGTGAATCTGGTGTCCCGGCCTTATCTCCCTTTTGTCACCAGGGACAGGTCGCGGTTGCCGTCGCTTTCCGTCCTTATACCTGTCAGGAACGAGGAAAAGAATATTGGCACTCTGCTTGGCAGTCTTTCACTGCTTCCTTACGAAAAGGCTGAGATCATTGTGTATGATGACGGATCAACAGACAGCACGGCTGAGGTAATAGCCGCATGCGCGAGGGTTGACCGGAGAATCAGATGCATCAGCGGCGATGAGCTCCCTGAAGGATGGACGGGTAAGAACCATGCCTGTCACAGGCTTGCCGCTGAAGCGGCGAACGAGTACCTCCTCTTCCTCGATGCTGACGTGACAGTGGGTGAAGACCTGCTGAAGAGGGCGGTGTCATATGCATCAAGGCACAGACTGGCGCTGCTCTCGATGTTCCCGCGCCAGAAGATGAGAAGCCGCGGAGAAAAGATCGTGGTTCCGTTTATGTTCAGGATACTTCTTTCACTGTTGCCTCTTTTCCTGATAAGGCGATGCAGGTGGACCTCCTTCTCTGCTGCCAACGGCCAGATGATGCTCTTCCACGGTGAGACCTACAGGCGTTACCGGTTCCATGAAAGAGTGCGCGACAGGCTGGCGGAGGACATCGAGATCATGAGGCTGGTGAAAAGAAGCAGGCTCAGGGGAGACACCCTGGTTGGCCGGAAGGAGATTGAATGCCGGATGTACAGGAGTTATATCCAGGGAGTCAACGGATTCTCGCGTAACATTTTTTCAATGTTCGGAAACAGCACGACCTTTTTCCTTCTTTATGCAATTACCGGTCTTGCCGGGTGGATTATACTGCTCTTCCTGCCCTGGCAGTTTGCCGCGCTGTATTTCATGATGGTGGTGCTCCTTAATGCCATGATTGCTGCAACCAGCAGGCAGAAGATAAGAGAAAACCTGCTGTGGCTGCTTCCCGGAATCGCAGCTTTTTACCATATTGCATTTCTGGCTCTTAGACGGAGAAAACACAGAACTTTTGAATGGAAAGGAAGAAAAATAAGATGATGCAAAACGTTGCGGTATTTATTATGATGTTGCTGGCCATGCCGGCGGCATCTGGTGCTGCCACGGAAGACTGCAGCAGCTGTACCATATATAAAGGAT
The DNA here is from genome assembly GCA_018262715.1 of Bacteroidota bacterium. Lineage (GTDB taxonomy): Bacteria > Bacteroidota > Bacteroidia > Bacteroidales > VadinHA17 > SR-FBR-E99. Next base: position 24,284 of record JADFDS010000009.1, on the reverse strand, counting down.
ACGTTTCCGGCAACATGGAGATATGGAAGAAGGGGATGCAGGAGTTGCAGGAACAGTACCGGCGTGATCCGAAGTCATGCACACTATATACCCTGGCCGAAGCGAGATACGGATATATCGGCTACCTGCTGGGCAGGAATGAGAAGGATCTGGCAAGACCTCAGATAGAGACATTTGACGGTGAGGTCGGGCAGCTTGCGAGGTTTCCTGAATACCACGCAGAAACTGAGGCTTTCAGGGTGGCCCTGCTCGGTTTCAGGATGGGACTCAATCCCGCACGGGCAGTAACCCTCGGGCCGAAGGCCCTGAAACAGCTCGAGGCAGCGATGGAAGCCGGGAAAAATTCTGCCGTGGTCTGGATTGAAAAGGCAAATTCTGAGGCGCACATGCCCGCTTTTGCAGGCGGATCAAAGGAGAAGGCTGCTGCCTCATTCCGTGAGGCGCTGAGGCTCTTCGAGGCCGGCGGCAGCGTCGCCTACTGCAACTGGAGGTATCTCAACACCATGGTGCTTCTCGGACAGTTGCTTGAGAAAATGGGCGATAACAGCGGGGCCCGCGATGCTTACCGCATGGCTCTAAGGAGAGCCCCTGACTTTCAGTGGGTGCGCGATGAACTGCTCCCTGAGGTGGAGAAAAAACTAAAGTGACCATATGACAGGAAAGAAAGCGCTGATTGTAGGCGCCGGACTTGGCGGGCTGGCGACGGCACTGCGTCTAAGACGCAGGGGCTATGAGGTGGAGATGGTGGAGATGTACAGGCAGGCAGGCGGAAGGCTCAACCAGCTGACCTCCGGAGGCTTCACCTTTGATATGGCCCCCACCTTTTTCAGCATGAGCTATCACTTCGACGAGTTCGTGAGGGATGCGGGCATAGAGATGCCGTTCCGGTTCGTTCAGATTGATCCCCTGTATCGCGTGAACTTCCGGGGTAGTGACAGATGGTACACCATATACCGTGACCTCGACAGGCTTGCTCACCAGTTTGAGGATATCGAGCCGGGCTTCCGTGACCGGATGGCACGGTTCCTTGCCTCATCAGGGGCGCTGTTTGATGACATCGAAAAGGGTGTACTGGCCAAAAACTTCAGATCGCTGCCCGACTTCATGATGCAGATGACGAAGCTGCCGGTGAAGCATGTCCCGAAAGTGATGCGGTCAGTGTGGAGCGAGATGAGCCGTTATTTTACCTCCTATGAGGTGAGGGTCATCTTCTCCCTGGTATCATTCTTCCTCGGGGCCACCCCGTTTGACACCCCGGCCGTGTATACCATCCTGAGCTACACCGAGATGGTGCATGACGGCTATCACAACGTGGAGGGCGGAATGTATCGTATCGTGGATGGGTTGCTTCGCGAAGCTGAAAAGGCCGGAATTAAGATTAACTACAATGTCACCATAAACGGCTTCGACGGTTCGGGCAGGAGGAACAGGGCATTCATTGACACTGACGGCAGGCGCTGGGAGGGAGACATATTCGTTATAAACGCTGATGCTGCTATGTTCCGGGGAAGGGTGTTCCGCCGGCCGGCATTCACTGATGAAAAGCTTGACCGGATGCAGTGGACGCTGGCTCCTCTTACAATCTACCTGGGTGTAAAGGGAAAGATGGAGAACATCCACCATCATAACTATTTCCTCGGGGACAGAGACTATGAACCTTATTCGAAAGGGATCTTCAGGAATAAAGTTTCACTTGATAAGCCCTATTACTACGTTAACGCCAACGCCATTTTCAATCCGCAGAGTGCACCTCCCGGCTGTGAGAACCTGTTTATCCTTGTGCCGGTGCCTGACCTGAGGTTTAAACCCGACTGGAGTGACAGGGAGCGCATTGCCGATGCGGTGATAAAGGATCTGTCGGCCCGTACTGGCCATAACGTAGAGGCCAATCTCATGACGCGCGTGGTGCTTGACCCGGTCGACTGGCAGAATATGTTCGGTTTATACCGCGGCAGCGGGCTCGGGCTGGGGCACAAAATGACCCAGGTGGGGGGATTCAGGCCCTCAAACAGGGATGAAATGTTTTCAAACGTCTGGTATACAGGCGCTTCGACTGTTCCCGGGACAGGTCTCCCGATGGTTATAATCAGCTCAAAACTGACAGTACAGAGAATAGATAATGAAGCCGGCACTTTATGACACCATATCACTGAGGTGCAGCAAGGTGGTTACCACCGGTTACAGCACCTCTTTCTCGCTGGGGATCCGTACCCTGGCAGTAAGACATCGTCCAGCCATCTACGCGATTTACGGTTTTGTCAGGCTGGCCGACGAGATAGTGGACACCTTCTTCGGCCACAGCCAGAGGGAGATGCTGGACCGGTTCCGGCAGGATACGGCAGAGGCGATCTCCGGGGGGGTCAGCCCGAATCCGGTGCTACACTCGTTCCAGTGGGCGGTAAATACCTATAATATTGATAATGAGTTCATAGAGGCATTCCTCTGCAGCATGGAGATGGACCTTGAGCAGAAGAACCATGATCGCCACAGCTATAATCAATACATTTACGGCTCAGCCGAAGCGGTGGGACTGATGTGCCTGAGGGTTTTCTGCCATGATGATCCCCGGGCATTTGACAGGCTTCGCGAACCTGCCCGCAGGCTCGGTTCGGCCTTTCAGAAGGTGAACTTTCTCAGGGATATCCGCAGTGATTTTGTCGACCGCGGGAGAGTCTATTTCCCGGGGGTTGACTTCAATAAATTCACCGTGGCTGAAAAGAGACAGATAGAGGACGACATAGCAGCCGATTTCAGCGCAGCCCTGGAGGGAATCAGGGGGCTAGACCACGGGAGCCGCCGGGGCGTATACCTGGCATATTCATATTATCAGGCGCTCTTTGCCAGGATCAGGAAAACGCCGCCGGAAGCTGTTACCGGACAGCGTTTCCGCATTTCCAACACCAGGAAATTATGGCTTCTTCTGAAGGTGATTGTGAAGGACGGAGCAGGATTGTTATAAAAGGCCACGCAGAGCAATGAAGACAAAGGCAGCAGTTATAGGGGCGGGCATCGGAGGCCTGGCATCGGCAATTAGACTGGCCGTAAAGGGTTACGACACCCACCTTTATGAAAAGAGCAGCCGTACCGGAGGCAAGATAGGGGAGATGAGACTTGCCGGTTGCAGGTTTGATACCGGCCCCTCTCTGTTCACCCTCCCTGAGCTGGTTGATGAACTCTTCACCCTTGCCGGTGAAGACCCCCGCGGGCATTTCAGGTATGTGCCACTGGTATCGTCGTGCAGGTATTTCTGGGATGATGGAACGCTGCTCAACGCATGGACTGACAGACAGCGCTTTGCGGAGGAAGCTGAGATAGTCACCGGTGAGCCGCGTGAAAACATACTGGGTTTCCTGGATGAGTGCGCCGAACTGTATGACCTGACGGCAGGGATATTTATTTTTTCACCTTTTTACCAGCTTGAAAACTTCAGGAAGCCGGAGTCGCTCAACGTTGCCCGCAACTTCAGGAAGCTGAATGCCTTCTCCACCATGCACGGGATTATCAGCAGGCGGTTCAGAAGCCCGAAGCTGATCCAGCTCTTTGACCGTTATGCCACTTACAATGGCTCAAGTCCATACAGGGCGCCGGGAACACTGAACGTGATTGCGCACCTGGAGCACAACATGGGCGCCTTCTTCCCTGAAAAGGGGATGAGGGAGATTGTAGACGCACTTGAGCTGCTGGCAGGCAGGTGCGGAGTGACAATACATACCGGCGAGGAGGTGGTTTCGGTGGTGAAGCAGGGAAAGATCGTCAGTGCAGTTGAAACCACAGCGGGAGTAAAACCGTTTGGTGTTGTTGTATCGGACGTTGATGTGATACCGTTTTACCGGAAGCTTCTTAAGGAGGAAACTTATGCAAGAAAACAGGAGAGGCAGGAGCGGAGCACCTCGGCGCTCATCTTTTACTGGGCAATGAACAGGCGGTTTGAGGAGCTCGACCTGCACAACATATTCTTCTCATCTGACTATCCGGGTGAATTTCGCGCACTGCGAAAGGGAGAGGTCTCCGCTGACCCGACTGTCTATCTGTTTGCATCATCGAGAGCGGTTAGTACCGATGCTCCTGAAGGGAAGGACAACTGGTTCGTAATGATCAACGTACCGTACGACAGAGGGCAGGACTGGAAGGGGGTTGTAAGTGTGGCTCGCGGAAACATCATTCAGAAACTGGGAAAACGGCTCAGCTGCAGCATTGAGGAGGCTATCGGGGCAGAGCAGGTGCTTGACCCGCCGCTGATAGAGAACCTGACGGCCTCGCACCGCGGCGCCCTCTACGGCAGCAGCTCCAACAGCCGGTTCGCGGCTTTCAGACGCCACCCGAACGTAAGGAACAGGTATGAGAACCTGTGGTTTGTCGGTGGTTCTGTCCACCCCGGCGGGGGCATACCCCTCTGCCTTGCATCCGCAAAGATTGCATGTGACATGATACCTGCGGCAAAATGACAGCACTGAAACCACGATTGTTGAAATCGACCGAGATCCTTTTATGGGTTTACGGCGTTGGACTCGCGGGGATGCTGTTGCCTTTCAGCAGGGAGCTTTTCAAGTTGATAACCCCGCTTAACCTGCTGTTTGCGGCGGTGTTTCTTTTTTGGGGGAAGTTGCCTGCCAGGCGGGTGATTTTCACGGGATTGTTCATTGCGGTGACTTCCTTCTTCATTGAAGCCGCCGGCACCGAAACCGGGAAGATTTTCGGAGTATACATCTACGGACAGACTCTCGGACCAACCCTGCTGAACACACCATTAATAATCGGCCTCAACTGGTTCCTGCTGATCTATTGCACAAATGTCATCAGCCGGCAGTTGTGGGAACGATTACCGCATGACAATACACGCCGGCACGGGGGAGTAATAAAGTCGCTGTTCGTGATTTTCACGGGCTCGCTGCTCATGGTTGCATATGACCTTTTCCTGGAGCCGGCAGCAATGAGGCTTGACATGTGGTCATGGGAGTGCAAGGTGATTCCGTTGAAGAATTACCTCGGCTGGTTTTTCTTCTCTGCCGTGTTTCATGCGGTGACCAGGGTCTGGGGAGAGGAGGAAATCAACAGCAGGGCGTTGCCTCTCTTCGCGGTTCAGATGGGCTTCTTTGCAGCGATAGATTTATTTTATCTGTTGGCAGCCTGACTTGCGTGGTTTGCCAGTATCCTGACAAAGTGGTTTTCAAGATGTCTTCTCATTCCCTCGCGGAACTCGTCAGGGGTGCCTTTCTTCAGAAGTGCCACCAGTTCCTTGTGTGACTTGTATTTCTTCCGTTTCCCCTTTACCTTGATGAGCCCGATGTTGTAAACATGCTGGAATGCCGGTAACAGCAGGTTTTGAAATTCTTCAAGAGTGTTGTTGCCGGTCATCTGGTACAGTTTGCCGTGGAATTTCAATTCATGCTCCACGTCAAACAGGATATTGTCTGAGTGATCAGGTTCGATCTCGACTATCTCTTCAAGCTCCCTTACATCCCTGGCGGTCTTCCGTGCGAAGATGAAATCTGCCATGCCGACTTCCAGGGCGAGGCGCATCTCGAAAACGTCCATCAGTGTTTTGTTATCAAGTATCCTGGGGATGAGTGATTTACCTAGGATTACGGAAAGATCAGGGCTTTTGATGATGGTTCCCCTGTGTTTTTTTGATTCGATCAGGCCCATTGTTTTGAGCCTGTTCAGTGACTCCCTGATGACAGTCCTGCTTACCCCCATGATAGAGGCGAGTTCTGTCTCCTTGGGTATGGCGTCACCGGGTTTAAGTTCCTTGTAGAGGAAAACCTCAATGAGGCGCATCTCGACCTTATCGACGAGACTGCTTGTGTCGATTGCTTTCAGCTCAAGTCTTAAGTCCTGATTATCCATTATTTATCCAATAGATACTAAAGTATTACAAAAAAAGCAAAAATAAAGGAGAAATCCTTGCATGTGGAATTTTAAAATTAAATTTGTATTATTCTATGTATTACATAAAGCAATTACTTCTTCAATTCTAATCCCATAACCAACTCAATTTTTGAAAAGAAAATTCTCTTTCACTCGCGGGCTGATCATGCTTTTTCCTTAACAGGTGCTCAACAGAAGCCCCCTGAAGGCCGGGAAAGCATCCGGGAAATAATGACGGTACTGGGAAGGGCCGGGATACTGCCTGTTTTTTTGAATGATTTTTTTCAAAGATTTGTATTTATGAGAACACTGCTCCTTTTTCTTTTACTTCTACTGACAGCTTCGAAATGCGGAGACTCAAAGGAGGCGACTTCCGGATTTGCCGTCAGCGAGACCGTTGCAATCTTCAGTACAGAACCGATTTTTCCCGAAAGGACTAATAATGACCTTGTCAGCCTGATGTTCACGATCACCGGTGAGGACGAATCTGTCTCCCTGAAAAGCATCGGAATTACCTTCTCAGACGAAAGCAGCCCGCAGGCACTGTCGGCACTGACCGCATGGTATACGGGTGTGGTTCCTGGAGTACCGCAGAAAGAGATGCTGGCAACTGTCAGTGAACCTTCACTCTTTACGCTGGTTGAGTGCCAATTGCCTGTTGCGGGAGGCAAGCATACTTTCATGTTTGATTTCAGGACAAGAGCCAACGCTGACCTTGCCGGAAGACTGAAGATAGAATCTGTAATCTTTACATTCAGTAACGGGTCATCAACCAGTTACGAGGCAAAACCGGAAGATCCTGTTATTCGCTTTGGAAGGATTGTCCGTGCAGCGGGGCAGGATGGAGCAGATACCTACCGCATTCCGGGACTTGTGACAACAAATGAAGGAATCCTGGTGGCTGTATATGACATCAGGTACAACAACAGCAAGGACCTTCAGGAGGATATTGATATAGGTATGAGCCGAAGTACAGACGGAGGGCGGACATGGGAGCCGATGAAGGTGATAATGGATATGGGTGAATACGGAGGTCTGCCACAGAACCTGAACGGCATTGGTGATCCCAGCATCCTGTATGATCATACTACCGGTACACTATGGGTGGCAGCGCTCTGGATGAGCGGTTCAGCGCCTGACAAGATGCTCTGGTGGGCTTCGCAGCCTGGGATGACCCCGCAGGAGACCGGCCAGTTCATCCTCGTGAAGAGCACTGATGACGGGCTCACATGGTCTGAACCGGTGAATATCACCTCACAGATCAAGGATACTGCATGGCAACTGCTCCTTCAGGGACCTGGCCGGGGTATTACAATGGATGACGGAACACTTGTTTTCCCGGCCCAGTTCAAGGCAGACATCGGAACGAAGGCCCTGGACGGGGGGCAGTACACATGCCACTCGACTGTTGTCTGCAGCAGGGACGGAGGGAATACATGGCAGATTGGTACCGGCGCAAAATCAAATACAACTGAAGCCCAGGTGGTGCAGCTTGCCGACGGCACACTTATGCTTAACATGCGTGATGACAGAAACAGGAGCGACAAAGGTGATACAAACGGCAGGGCAGTAGCCGTTACCGGCGACCTGGGCAGGACATGGACCGCTCATCCTTCTTCAAATTCTGCCCTCCCTGAGCCGAACTGCATGGCCAGCCTCATCTCGGCAAAGATCAAAATTGCCGGAGCGGATAAAAATATTCTCTTCTTTTCCAATCCGGATGACAGGAACAGCAGGATCAGGATGACCATCAAGGCCAGCACTGACCAGGGATTGACCTGGCCGGAGGAAAACCAGGTGGAACTGTTCGGTCCTTCCGGTTACGGATATTCATGCCTGACAATGGTTAACGAAACCCAGGTCGGTATCCTCTATGAGGGGGTTAAGGAACTCTATTTTCAAATAATTCCTGCAGCCGATTTCTTCGGGGATAAGTAACCTGCCTCTCCCTGATGAATCTCCTCGCAAAAAAATGGCTCCTTCTGATCCTGATCAGCCTGTTTACAGGCGGGATCACTTACCCGGCACCGGCGTCAGAAAAAACATCTCTGATACCTGCGCCACAGATAATCAGCAGGTCCGCAGAAAATTTCAGGGTCAGTCAGACCGGTTTGTCCGACGATTCGAGGATCAGAAAGGCTCCCCGCAGCCCGGAACCTGTCTCCGCTGAACGAAAGGGGGACATGGTCATCGTCTCATTCAGGTATTCAGGCAGGCTGAAAACCTCAGTCAGATTGCCTCTCAGGGAAGTCGAGGTATCCGAAAGCGGTCATGACTTCAAGGCGGCAACTGCCCGCATCCGTGGCAACCGTCTGGAAATCAATGCTCCGGGAGCAATGGCTGTAAGATATGGGTGGAAACCATAATCAGAAGGAAATTTAACCGGTGAATCAGGTTTGCCGGTCTCAACATTCAGACTTATGATAAAATGACATTATGAAGATTGAAAAACTTGCCGGCCTGATTGCCGCACCCTTCACTCCGATGTATCCGGACGGGGAAATCAATTCCGGCATAATTGAGAAATATCACAGGCTGCTTGTCTCCAACGGAGTGGTGGGTGCTTTCATAAACGGCTCATCAGGCGAAGGTGTCTCAATCACGAACCACGAGAAGCTGATTGTTGCAGAAGCCTGGGCAAAAGCCTCTTCCACCAGCAATCTGAAGGTCATAAGTCACCTCGGAGGAACATGCTACAGGGACTGTATCGAACTGGCCGGGGAGTCGGAGAAGATGGGACTTTATGCAGTGGCAGTGACATCTCCCTCGTACTTCAAACCGGCAAATGTGAAGATGCTTGCGGAGTTCTTCATCAGGGTGGCGGAATCAGTTCCTGAAATGCCCGTTTATTACTATCATATCCCGGTGCTTACCGGTGGATTTTTCAACATGATCGACTTTGTCAGGGAGGTGGCGCCGCGTGTGCCCAACTTTGCAGGCATCAAGTATACACACGAAGACTTCATGGATTTCCTGAGTTGCCTGAATTATGACAAAGGCAGGTATGACATGCTGTGGGGCAGAGACGAAAACTTCCTTTCTGCGCTGGTCCTTGGAGCCCGGGGTGCTGTCGGAAGCACATACAACTATGCCGCTCCACTCTATCACAGGATGATTGAGGCCTTTGAAAGGAATGATCAGGTCACTGCCCGCGCAATGCAGGAGAAATCAATTGACATGATCACTTTGCTGGCCAAATACGGAGGAATTGCCACGGGAAAAGCCTATATGAGGTTCATAGGCCTTGACTGCGGCGAGTTCAGGCTGCCGGTAAGGAATATGTCAGTGGCTGACTACCAGGCATTCGTTAAGGATGTCAGGGAACTGGGAATGGATGATCTGTTTTCAAAGGCATCAGGAATGGCCAGATTCAGGTAAAGAAGACTATGAATACTCAATTACAGTCAGTAGCTGAGCGGTACAGGAATGCGCTGTTGAATGACATCATTCCATTCTGGATGAAGTACTCGCCTGATCGTGAACGGGGAGGCTATTTCACATGCCTTGACCGTAACGGAAAGGTATATGACACGGACAAGTTCATCTGGCTCCAGGGAAGAGAGGTATGGATGTTCAGTCACCTCTTCAACAACGTTGAGAAACGACAGGAATGGCTGGAAACGGCACTGTCCGGAGCAGCCTTCCTTGAGAAATACGGAAGTGACCGTGATGGCAACTTTTATTTCTCTCTGACCCGGGAAGGGAAGCCTCTCGTCCATCCCTGCAATATTTTCTCTGACTGTTTCGCTGCAATGGCATTTGGTGAATTGTTCAGGGCAACAGGCAACAGCAGGTACGGTGAGATTGCATTGAATACATTCCGGAACATTCTCGGCCGTTCCGGTAATCCTAAAGGCAACTGGTCAAAAGTATATCCGGGCACCCGGCCGCTGAAGGGCTTCTCCCTTCCGATGATTCTCAGCAATCTCTCGGGGATCATAGCACCGCTTCTTGATGCCGGAACTGTTGAAAGGGTAAGGGAGGAGTGTATACATGAGGTAATGGATGTCTTCAACAGCAAGGAATATGGCCTGATCCTGGAGAACGTGGCTCCTGACGGATCATTTTCTGATTCGTTTGAAGGCCGGCTGCTGAATCCCGGACACGTCACAGAAGCCATGTGGTTCATGATGGACCTCTCCGAGATCAGGGGAGATCAGAAGCTTGCAGCCAGGGCCACCGAAATCACCCTGCAGACGTTAAGTAAGGGGTGGGATGAGAAGCATGGTGGCATATTCTATTTCCTGGACGTAAAAGGATATCCTCCCCAGCAACTGGAGTGGGATCAGAAGCTCTGGTGGGTGCATATCGAAACTCTTATCTCACTGGCAAAGGGGTACAGGCTGACAGGTGACAGGCGCTGCCTCGACTGGTTTGAGAAGGTTGATGCCTATACATGGAGTCACTTCCCCGACCCTGAATCCGGAGAGTGGTACGGTTACCTGAACCGGAGGGGAGAAGTGCTCCTGCCGCTCAAGGGCGGAAAGTGGAAGGGGTGTTTCCACATCCCCAGAGGATTGCTGCAGGTATGGAAGACACTCAGTGATGTTGAACCGGTAAAAACTGCATAATGATGAAAGAGAGCGTTGCAGAAAGAAGGTATGCCTGGGTTGTGGTGGCGCTGCTCTGGGTGGTTGCTTTGCTCAACTATATGGACCGCCAGATGCTTTCCACCATGAAGAATGCCATGATGGTTGACATCGTGGAATTGGAAAAGGCTGAGAATTTCGGCAGGCTGATGGCGGTTTTCCTCTGGATCTACGGGCTGATGAGTCCCGTAGCGGGAATCATTGGCGACAGGCTCAACAGGAAATGGCTGATCGTCGGCAGCCTCTTCGTATGGTCAGGGGTCACTTTCGCAATGGGCTATACCCATGACTATGGGGTTCTCTATGCCCTGCGGGCGATAATGGGTGTCAGTGAGGCGCTTTACATACCAGCCGGGCTTTCCCTTATTGCCGATTATCACCAGGGCTCAACACGATCACTGGCGGTGGGAATACATATGACGGGGCTATATATGGGACAGGCCCTGGGTGGTTTCGGGGCCACCATAGCTGACAGCCTGTCATGGCAGAAAACATTTCAATACTTCGGTATTGTGGGCATAATATACAGCCTGGTGCTGATTTTGCTGCTTCGCGAATACAAATACAGGAAGAAAGTAAAAAAGGTCTCACCGGGTGTCTCCGGATTCAGGTCAGCAGCTTCGGGGCTTTCCGTTCTGTTCGGGATGATAAGTTTCTGGATGATCCTCTTTTATTTCGCCGTACCGAGCATACCAGGCTGGGCTGTCAAGAACTGGATCCCGACGCTCTTCTCATCAAGTCTTGGCATAGAGATGCCGTTAGCCGGGCCGATGTCAACCATAATTATTGCATTCTCCTCACTGGTTGGTGTGATCTTCGGGGGCATACTGTCTGACAGGTGGATACTGAAGAACATTCGCGGTCGCATTTATACAGGTGCCATAGGCCTGTCACTCACCATTCCGTCACTTCTGCTGATCGGACTCGGGCACAGCTACCTGTGGATCATAGGCGGCGCAGTACTTTTCGGAATCGGGTATGGCATGTTTGATGCCAATAACATGCCGATCCTCTGCCAGTTTGTTACGCCGCGCCTGAGGGCGACGGGTTATGGCCTGATGAATATGGCAGGCGTATTTGCTGGAGCTTTCATAACCAGGCTTCTGGGAAAATCGATGGATTCAGGTAACCTGGCACGTGATATGGCTCTGCTGGCAATCCCGGTTCTGCTTGCCGTCATACTTCAGCTGGCCATTCTGAGGCCCGAAAGCGCAAATAAAGAGTAAGAGCAGACTGAATGAAATAAAATTGACATCCCGTTACAGGTGGAGTACCTTTGTGTTAACTTCTAAAAACTGAGGTATGAAACCACATAACCGATTTTTATGGTGGACCCCTAGGATCCTGGGCATTCTTGCAATTATTTTCATAAGCCTGTTCGCATTTGATGCATTTTCTGAGGAAAGTTCATTCTGGCAGAACCTGGCAGGCTTTTTTCTCCACCTTATCCCGTCATTTGCTTTGATTGCCCTTCTGATTTTTGCCTGGAAACAGGAACTGTGGGGAGGGATTGCATTTACAGTTCTGGGCCTGTTTTTTGTCCCTTTGATATTCAATGTCAATAACCGGCCCGGCAACACCTTCGGGCAGACTCTGGGAGTTACCATGATGATTACATTGCCTTTCATTGTCATAGGAATACTTTTTATTGTCAGTCATTACATGAATAAAAGGCACGGGACCGGTGAACAACAGCCTTGATTCAGTGTTCATTGATCCGGAAGAGACACAGTATCTTAAACCATTACTAAAAAAAATCCGTATCATGAAAAAACCAGTTGGAATCATTTTCATGACCCTGGCGCTGTTTTTTACAGGCAGGGCTTCAGGTCAGGGTTTTGTTGAGACAGTAGAGGAAGGGGGCATGTCGGCTATGTATGGCAACGAATGCGTGGTGACCTTTCAATCTGGCGAAGAGATCACCGGCAAGTTTGCAGGTGGGGTTTATGTGATAAATGGTTTGACCAAAATCAAGGTTAAGCTTGAAACCGGGGAGAATGCTAAATTCTCGCCTGATCAGGTTGTCTCACTGAAGGTGAAACCCTCGAAGCTCATGAAGCTTAGCATGATCAGTGATGCCGGAAGCTCCATCAAGGAGTTTGCTGACAGTGACCTGAACGGAATTGTAAATCGCGAGTGGGTGATATTTGAAACGGCAACAACTCCGGCTCAGAAGGAAACCAGGAGAATCCTCCAGCTGCTGAATCCCGGCTTTGACAGCAAAATCAAGGTGTTCGCCGAACCAGGCGCAAAAACAGGCGGGCTAAGTATAGGCGGACTCCAGGTTACGGGAGGCGAAGACAGGGTGTATCTCTTTGTGAAGGAAGGGGGGAAAGCTTTCAAGGTAAAGAAGGGCTCCTATCGGGAGAATTTCCAGGAGCTATATTCAGACTGTCCGCAGATGCTCGAACAGTTCCAGGGTGAGAAGATCCGCTGGGATGATGTGGCACTGCATGTTTATGCATACGATCAGCTTTGCAGATAAGGACTCTTTTCGCTTCCTGCCGGGGAAACCTGTCAAAGGCGGCTCTTTAGCGGAGAACAATACCAGCCCCTACCAGTGAAAATCACGCAAAGCGGCTCTGCCCCGGAAAATCGGCACACGACTGACCACGATTATCTGGATTGTAAAAATCTGTAATACTGCAGATTAGCCTATAGACTAAAAAAATAGTCAAAAAAAGTGCATAATTAGTTGCATGACTAAGAAATTAGTCATATATTTGCATTGAAGGATTGACAGAAAAGTTATGAAGACAATGCAACTTACGAGGGCAGAGGAGCAGGTGATGCAGATTTTGTGGGATATGGGTGAAGGACTGGTCAAGGATATCCGCGACCGGTTTGACGAACCCAGGCCTGCGAGGAACACTGTATCGACTGTGGTAAGAATTCTTGAGAAAAAGGGATTTGTGGATCATAAGTCGTACGGGAACGTCTATTTGTATTTTCCGGTTGTTTCCCGTGATGAATATTCGCGCCATCAGCTCTTTGGCCTTCTTGAGGGGTATTTTGACAACTCGTTCCCTGCTATGGCATCATTCTTTGCACGTGAAAAGGATCTTACCATGGCGGAGATGGAAGAGCTGATCAAAGAGACACGGAAGGAATTATCGGACAGTAAACTGCAAGAGTAATGGAAGCGGTGGGTTTTTACCTTCTCAGGTCAGCAGTATGGATAACGGGGTTTGCCCTTGTTTATCTGCTCTTTCTCAGGAATGAGAGGTTTTTTCTTCTGAACCGTATATACCTTATTATTGGTATCATGGCTTCGGTCGTCCTTCCGCTGTTCACAGTGCGGTATGCGGTTGAGGTGTCTGTCGCTGAGGCGGCTGCCGAAGCCGGGCCGGCAACGGCAGCGCTGAGTGGCGGCAGTTCCTGGCAGAATATACTGGCGATTGCGTTGTTTGCCGTCTGGCTTGCCGGAGCGGGGACCATGCTTTTCAGGTATGTCATGCAGGTGTTGCCTGTGCTCAGGGCAGCGGGTGATGCTGACCGGAGCTCCGGTTATCCGGTGAAGGTGTTGCGTTCGCCCGAGTTTCCCGGATCATTTTCATTATTCTCCTATGTTGTTGTCAATCCTTCAGTTACAGAGACCGAGACAAGGGAGATTTTGATTCATGAGATGGTGCATATCAGGCAGAAGCACTGGTTTGACCTGGTGCTTTCATCGCTTCTGTGCATGGTTCAGTGGTTCAATCCTGCCGTATGGATCTATTCCAGGTTCATCAGGCAGAACCATGAGTATCTGGCTGATGAGGAGGCGCTGCAGCGTTCCTCCGATCCGGCCGTTTACAGGGCCGTGCTGCTTAACCAGATCGCCGGCTCTCCGGTAATCGACCTGGGCAACTTTTTCAGTTATTCACTAAACAAAAAACGATTTCAAATGATGAAAAATAAAATCAGTTCGCCATACCGTAAGCTCAGGCTGTTACTGATCCTGCCTGTCGCCGCACTGGTACTCTATGCATTTGCAGAGCCCAGGTACACCGTCAGCCCGGAGGAGCAGGGATTAACTGCTTCGGCCGCGGTCACGGCAGACATGACAAAAAATGTCAGCGGGGTGGTTACGGATGAAAAGGGTGGCCCGCTCGAAGGGGCGGTAGTATTGGTGAAGGGCACAACGGCCGGTACAACCACCGACGGTTCGGGACGCTTTACGCTTAAGGATGTTCCCGACGATGCAGTCCTGGTAATTACCTATGTCGGCTATGTTACGAAAGCTGTCTCGGTAAAGGCTGCCGGTAACTATATTACAACGCAGTTGCAGTGGGGAAATATGATTATTGACACTGTAGCGGTTCCTCCGCCTCCTCCGCCTCCACCAGCATCTGGTCCGTCAAAGGCTCTTGTAGTATTGGATGGAAAGGTGACAAACAAACCCCTCTCGGAGATATCTCCGGACGTTATAGCAGAAATCCATGTCCTGAAGGGCGAACAGGCTGTTGCGAAATACGGTGAGAAGGGGAAAGATGGAGTCATTGAGATAACGACGAAAAAGAATACTGTCGCTTCGCCTGACAAGCAGAAGGAAGTAACCGTGACAGGCTACGGCAAGGAAGAGAACAGGGATGTTTTTGTTATTGTGGAGGAAATGCCCGAGTTTCCGGGGGGCATGGAAGCCATGATGCTATGGATCTCCCAGCGGGTGAAGTATCCGGAGCAGGCCAAGAAGGATGGCATTACAGGACTGGTGATGGTGTCATTCATAGTAAACAAGGCAGGGAAGGTTACTGACATCAGTGTTGAAAGGTCTGCACATCCTTTGCTCGATGCTGAGGCGGTTAGAGTGATAGGGGAGATGCCAGCCTGGAAACCCGGTACTCAACATGGCAAGGCTGTCGAAGTGAGAATGACAGTCCCGGTGAAATTCAGCCTGCGGTAGGCAGTCTGGTAGGGTTAAGCATTTGAATAATACTGATGAGGGTATCTCCCTCAGGGCTGGTGAGTCATCACCGGCCCTTTTTTCTTCGGGGTACAGGAACTGTATCATGGCCTGCATATCCCGGGAATTCCCCGGGTCAAGTTCAGGGTGTATGCTTTACGGCATACAGGGATCATTTTCCGGTTTTTTTATGAGTGGTAGGATGTCTGATGACTATATAAAAGATTAATTTTGATAAAGTCATAATTTTAGTTAATCAGGGAACATGATCCTATTGAACGGCGAAGTCGGGAATTACATTTACAGCAACGGCAAAAAGTTTTCTTACTTCGCGGGAAACAATTACCTGGGGCTGGCCGGTCATCCGGAGATAAAGAAGGCCGTTATCCGGGCCGTTGAAAAGTATGGTGTCAACTTTGCTGCATCGCGTCATACTACAGGCACATCAGACCTGCATCTTGAGCTGGAGGGTGCGCTGGCCTCATTCAAGGGAAAAGAGGATGCAGTGGTTTTTGCATCGGGTTACCAGGGTAACAGCATCCTGCTTGAGATACTGAAGGGGAGCTATTCGACAATCTTTATTGACCAGTCGGCCCATGCCAGCATCATTGCTGCCATCCCTGCCGATGTGGTCAAAGTGATGTATTATGATCACTGTGACGCCGGCCACCTCGATTATCTGCTGGATTATAACCGGGGGTCGAGTCCGCTGGTGATCACTGACGGGATCTTCGCCCTGACGGGCGAAATAGCCCCTTTGAACCAGATATACGAGGTAGTCAGAAAGCACGATGCCATCCTGGTCGTTGATGATGCGCATGCAACAGGCGTCATCGGTGCGACGGGCAAGGGAACTCCTGAGCATTTTGGCCTTCCCGGTGACGGGAAAATTTACCAGACCGAGACAATGAGCAAGGCGCTTGGCGGTTACGGCGGGTTCATATCCGGCAGCCGTTCGGTCACCGGATTGATCCGTGAAAAGTCGGCTACTTACCAGGCCTCCACCGCTCTGCCTCCGCCGATTGCGGCTGCAGGAATTGCTTCACTTGCAATCATCAGGGAAAATCCCGGCCTGCGCAAGGAACTGCTTGACAAGGCGTGGACGATCAGGGAGGCATTGACTGCCATGGATTTCCGGACAACCCATTTCAGGACTCCCATCGTGCCTGTTCTCTTCGATACCGCTGAAAAGGCGAATGGACTTTCTCAGTTCCTTGAAGAGAACAGGGTGATAGCGCCCTCTGTCAACTATCCGGCCAGGCAGCAGCTGTTCCTGGTGAGGATTGCTGTATCCGCCACTCATACGGATGATCAGATCAGTCAGTTACTCGGTTTATTAAAACAATGGAAGGATAAAAATGAAAGCAATTAAGATTAAGAAGGTAGTTATTGAGCCGCTGAATCTTGATCTCGAAGAGCCATTCAGGATATCCATCGGCACAAAGTTCAGCATTGAGAATGCACTGGTGACGGTGATCCTGGACAACGGAATTGAAGGTTACGGTGAGGCTGCTCCGCTTGAGCCGATCAACGGAGAGAACCAGGCCACGGCGCTGGCCACCCTGAAGAGCTGTGTGGACTTCATCAAAGGGAAGGACGTAACTGAATACAGGTCGATAGCTGCCACTCTTCGCGGAGTATTCCAGCCGCAGGTGACTGCACGCTGTGCTATTGAGATGGCGCTTCTCGATGCCTATGCCAAGGTGCTCGGGGTACCGCTCTTCCAGTTCTTCGGCGGAGCCGGGAACAAGGCTGAGACTGATTACACTATTGATATAGTGCCGCCCGATGTGGCAAGGAAGAATGCCGCCAAACTGGCGAAGGAGGGATATACCGTGCTGAAAACGAAGGTGGGAAAGAAGCTTACGGATGATATTGACCGTCTGCTTGCAATCAAGGATGGGGCTCCGCAATGCGGCATCACAATTGACGCCAACCAGGGATATTCACCATGCGAAGCGGTTCACTTTATTGAGGAGATGACAAAGAATGGCATAAGACCCATCCTGTTCGAGCAGCCTGTCTCAAAGTATGACCTTGCCGGGATGAGGTTCGTGAAAGACCACACTTCGATACCTATTGCCGCAGACGAGTCGGTATTCACAAGCGCTGACGCCATCAATGTTGTACGGACCGGATGCGCAGACTATATCAATATCAAGCTGATGAAGTCAGGCATCATTGAGGCGATGGACATTGCAGCCATTGCCAGAAGTGCAAACATCAAACTGATGATCGGCTGCATGCTTGAATCAAAGCTGGCCCTGGGTTGTGCAGTGCACCTGGTGGCCGGGATGGGCTGTTTCAGCCATGTTGATCTCGATCCGCACAGCGAGCCTGAAAAGGAACCCTTTGCAGGCGGACCTGATTACAGGGCACCGTTCTATACTCTTTCACCGGATCTTCCCGGGATCGGGTGCACCAGGAAATAGTCGCCGGCAAACCGCTGCCCGTCAGTTGAGCCTCTCCAGAGTTATCCTGTCGAGGAGAAATTCGTTTATCTCCCCGTCCATGTTCCTGTTGAAGTCTTCGTACCTGATGGTAAGGATGTTTTCCCCATCCTTCAACCCGATCCACTCGGGGTATGTGTAGCCCCAGTCCGACCATTCGTCCTTTCCGCGCTGAGGGAATACAAGCGCCCTGGCATAGATGCCATTGACATACAGTGACCGTATCGCACAGTTGTTGTCGGTGTTGACAGGTCCGGTCCCGTTGGAGTAGCGCAACAGCAGTGCATAATTCCCTTCCCTGGCGTTGATTTTGATCCTGAGTTCACGGTTGTCAGCCAGGCTGAACTTCACATACCCGCTGCCGCTGAATCCCGGGTAACTGTCTTCACCGCGGACATTGAAGCTCTCTGCTTCGGCTGTTATGATGCCGTCTCCCGCCGGTGAGACGGTGACAGGGTTGCTCATGAAGGACTCTGTTGAGTCGTCTCCTGAAGCCATTACCTGGTATTCAGCCGCCTCATCCCGGTTCTCAGGAACAAATTCTGTCTCTGCAGTGGCAGCAGTCATATTACCGTTTTTGAAAACCATGTAGCCGGTTGATTCGCTCACCGGGCTCCACTGAAGACCAGAGCCTGTCACTGAAAGGACCGGTGTCTCCGGGGCGGTCAGGTTACTGACAGCATTATGGGTGCTGCCGGTCGTCTTTCCGTTCATGACTACCTCAATATTATGGCTGCCTGTCATTGTGGCCGGGATAAAATGATCAGTCGATTCGTTTCCGTCAATCCTGAATGATGTGACTCCGTCACCCCAGCCCGTGACCCGGATATTATAGGTTCCGTTACGGTATTTCAGGCCGGACAGCGAGTACGTGTCGTTGAAACTTTCCGGAATAACCGGGCTGAAAATCATCCTGTCTGCTTCGAAGCTTATCCCCATTATCACACGGTGGTGCATTGCCAGCATTGCCGCAACGCTCCACAACTGCCTGTCAGAGTTCGTTTCAGTTCCTTCGAAATCTCCGTTCCCGGCCACGAAGTTCTCCTTATTGGTAAGGAAGAGTGCAGCAGGGCGTAGTATCGAGGCTATGCCGGCCTCAACCGCTTCAACTTTTCGCTCCTGTGCATTGGCCATGGTCCAGAAAGCCTGCACGAAGGGCCATATCCCGTTGTTGTGATATGGAGGTATCCCGGGTATCTGCGGATAGATGCATGTAATCCCGAAAGGGGTGACGGGAGTGTTCTGAAGCACCCTGAGGCTCCTCTCCTCATCTGCGATGCCGAAGAGTACCGAAAATGATTCGCCGAGGGCTTCCGCCCGGGGAGAAAGTGTCCTGTAGCGTCTTCCGTAAAGGTACTGGCCGTAATAGCCCCTGTCTTCCAGCCAGAGGTGGCTGTTGATCTTTTCCTCGAGTTCTTCGGCCCTTTTGCTCCAGTTGTCTTCTCTGCCTAGTTCCCGGGCCATCATCCCTGTCACTCTGAGTGCCTGGCAGTAGGCTATGTTGGTGCCCAGGTTGAGGGAGCCGTAAATATCTGCAGGTTCCATCCACAGCGGATAGGTCTGCTTCCTCCAGTCGAGGAAGGATGATTCACCCCGGATCAGTCCTGTCCCTGGATCAGGGATTGTCATGCTGTCAGCTTCCATGCTGGTTGTGATAATCCCGAAGGCATTCATCAGCCACTCTTTGTCTCCGGTATATTTATATATCTCCCATGCAGCCAGCGCCCATACCACCCTGTCAGAAGAAACCGGCCATGCTCCACCGGTGCCGGTATCCTGTATTATCCTGTTATCAGACACCTTGCGCATGAGACTGTTTATGCATCTTTCCGGGTCAAGCCAGACCAGTGAGAGTAGGGTGGCATAGCTCACATCGCGGGTCCAGACCCCCGCCCATTCTTTACCGGTACGGAATGTCCCGTCCTCTTCCATGAGCATAACCATCTCGTCAAGTGCCATGTTATGAAGGGCATTGAGAAGGGTGGAGGAGCTGCCAAACACCGGATATTTTGAGATATCATTGGTCAGTCTCCAGGTGGATGATGTATGTGCTGAAGGATCATATACATTGAATGTCAGCTCTTTCTCGAAGATGCCGTCGCCGTCCGGGTCTTCCAGCTTCAGGTCAGGGTTTCCCGGAATATTTTCAAAATCCCAGTTGAGCGGGTAGGTGTCACCCGCAATGTAAAGTCCCTTGAAATCGTCACTGAATATCCGGTTCCCGAGAATATCATCATAGTATCCCTTTTCTCTGAAAGAGGCCAGTACCTGGCTGAAGTCGACCCTGAATCTGACCCTGGTATTTTGCGGAAGAGGATCTGAGATATCTGAACCGTCAACAGGGTCTGACTTTTGTCCGAACTTGATATTCAGTACTTTGCTTCTGTCACTGACCGGGTGGATATTTGCCAGGTGATTGACTCCGAAAGGCAGCTCATTGTCACGTCCATTGATGCTGAACTTGAATTCTATGACCGGGTCAATAGCGGAGCTCTGGCTCTGATAGTCAGAGGTGATTTCTTCAGAGCTCAAAGCGCGGGCTGTAAATTCACCCTGCTCCACGCGGTCAGGGTAAACCGCATACATGTCTGATTTATAGATGGGAGAATCTTTCTTGCTGCACGATGAAAGTGCCACGCAACAGAGTATTAAAATAGTTGGAATGAAAGTCAGTTTCATATCAATTTTGTCAATGTTCGGTTATGTCCAGTCTTTCAAATTTAATGAATGCGGGGGATCTATCCCTGCAATAATCCACACTCCAAAAGTGTATCTGATTAACTGCTTTTTTGTTTCTTTTGCGACATCAGGTATAATTTATTGAAAATAAATAAAATATATAGTTTTTAAGTTGTATATTGCTGCATATTAATAAAATCAAATAATGAGTAAAGGAATAGTAAAATTCTACAATGAATTCAAGGGATTCGGATTTATCAAAGAGGAGAATTCCCCAAAGGAGTATTTTGTCCATTCATCTGGTCTGAAGGACAATATAAAGGAAAATGATGTTGTTACTTTTGACCTGGAGCAGGGGAAGAAAGGATTGAATGCAGTAAATGTCAAACGAGTATAGTTTTAGTCCAATTACTTGATTATCAAGAGTCCCACCGGAGTCGGCGGGACTTTTTATTGCAATTAAGGAAATCATGATAGAAAAGAAACCAGTAATTCACAACTCTCCAGACCTTTCAAAGATGAAGGAGGTTATCATCGACCATCGGACAAAAATCTACATTGCCCCTGGAGCTGACGCAAATGAGGCAAAATCGCGTTACTTGGCTAATCTTAAGGCAAGGAGACCGTAAATAAGACATTTTTACTTCCTGATTTACTCAAAATATAGTCTTTCCAGGCTCCCGACCTGGAAATTAATCTTCCATAAACTTCTGTTTGTCAAAATTTAGATGGTTGACGGAATTTATCCCGCAGCATCAGTAAGATGCTATAATAGAGGAATTTAGTCAGATCTTATTCCTGAAGTCTCTCCTTTTACCGAAATCCTTAGTAAAAAGTACCTCTTTTTTGACGAATGTCAGGTTACAGGGTGTAAGCAGACTCTCTGCCCCGGCGGATGTCCCGTATTACTTGATTAATATATTTTAACATAGTCGCAAATTACCATTATATGGGCCTTGGCGACTTGATTTGTCCTGGTGTGTACCTTAAATTTGTCAAGACTAAAGGACCGAAAAATGAAGATTCTTTTCCAGATAACATCCCCCGAGACGGGAAAGGTGCTCATAAGGCGCCGGAAAATAGCCAGGGCATTACGCTGGTGGCTCAGAGACAATGGTATTGTATATGATTATAGGTATTTCCTGATTTAGAAATTTAGAAAACAGAATAAAACCAAAGTGATGGAAAATCAAACCGTAAGAAACAACACAAATGCAACTGCTGATCAGTCGTTAGGGATGATCACCGGGCGGAGTGCGTCGTCTGCGTTTTCAAGGCTTAACCATCTGTTTGCCGAGCTCACTGCAGAGGTGCGCCAGGACCTGATCAGCTATCTTGACGGGATGGGACTGATTAACGAGGCTTCAATACTGGTAATACCATCGACAAGGCATTTTTTCTATGATGCCGATGATATGAAGGGAGTGAAGACAATCGTGAATCTGAAACCGCTGAACTATGTAAAGGAGATCAGGGATTTCCTTCGCAAGCTGTCAGAATTGCTTCCTGACGACAGTACTTTCGTCGGATGCTTTACCGACAACAAGGCGCAGAACGGTTTCTCCGACAAATACGGCAATCTGCCCAAAAATCTTTCGCACAAGGCTGAGGCTTATGAGAATGGTATTGAATCAAGGATACCTTTTATCAACAGGATGTACAGCTTCATTGACATGAAGACCAACAGGTACCTGACGGTAAGAACCGTTTCCGTTCTCCTTGAGGAATGCAATTTGCAGCTGATTACCATGACCGAGAAAAACGGCCTGACCTATTTCCATGCAAGGCGCAGGTCTGCCAGGATAGGACTGATTGCGTGACAGACATATTTAAAAATATTACAAACAATAAATGATTATTAGTTATTCACTAAAAATGGCTGAAATGAAAAAAATGATGTATTTGTTTGCGGCTCTTGTAATGGCAGCTGCACTGGGTTCCTGCCAGCAGGATGACAACGAAATTGTCCTGAAAAAGGGAGATTCTGGTTCTGAAACAGTACTTCCGCCTTCAGATGCAGGTATAACGCCTGTGGTCCTGGAAGGTGCCAATAATGGAGGTAATGTTACATGCGCTGAAGTGGCTGCTGAATTTGACCTGGAGGAAGGATATTTCCTCTGCGGTGACAAGGTTGACTATACCGACGGAATGTTCGCCGGTGAGTTTCCGGATGGTCTGAACGTGGAGGTGAAGGATGGCGTTTATGTGAGCTTCAGTCTCGATGCGCCTGTCATTATTGAAGGTGTGGAATACGTTGTTGGCGCAGCAATTGTCAAGGGAGGCAACTCTGCCAATGTATATTTTTATCCCGGAGGCAGCATGGGTGACAAGAATCTTACCGCACCTCTTAACAGATCCGGCAAGCCAGCCGGCCTGAGCAACCTGACATTCTGCCTGGTCAAAGCCAATCCGCTTGTCATTGCGCTCAAAACCTACCTGGCAGTACCGGTTGCAGGAGAACAGGTCTCCTATAAAAGAATCGGATGGGCTGTAAGTGGCGGACTGGGTGTCAGCACGGAATACGGACTGCACATGGGATACAATTACTACGACTTCAACGGCAATAACGAGTTTGACCTTGTAAAGGCTACACTCGGAGCGATTGAAGGCCCTGTGGGTACTATAAAGGCTTCCGATTACTGGGAAGAAAATGAGCATTTTCTAGAGGTAGTTCTCGAAATTGACGAGGCGTACAACTTCGTGTTCGATGATACCTATCTCTATGTAGGATCGCTTGCCGGCTACGAGGGCAGGTGGTACAAGGCATTCCCCTGGTCTGTTGAGGGAATCTTTGCTGGTTCAAGAGTATTCAGAATCAACTTTGACGAGATTACAATGTAGGATGAACCGAAAAAATCCTGTAAAAAAAGGGTCGGCCATGATGGCCGGCTTTTTTTTTGCATCCCTTCACGCTTTTTACCCGGTCACATCCGGCTACTTGCATAAATGACAGCAGCCCTCACTTTTCTGTCCCCTCTCCGGGGAACTTTCTGAAGTTGTGAGGGCTGCCTTTCAAAATTAAAAAGGACCTTCGGAAGTATAAAGTAACAAAATATACAGGACATGGCAATAGGGCAATATGCTGGTTTTGACTAATATAGGTAATTACATGGTCAACAGATTACAGGCATTGACAGACGAAGTTTCCATGATTTCGCTGTAGGCAAAAAGTTCCGTTCAGTGTATATTTCCGGAAATTTTAGCTTTTCATTAGGCTATTGAATTAGTTTTTTATATTTTTGGATCACGGCAGTTCCAGCACGTACGCTAGTCGGACAATTTTTTCATCTTTACTATCTATTATAAAATGTACGTGGGGGGAGGAACTGCCTCTTTTTTTTGTCTGACATTATGGTAGGATTTTACAGGAAGCAACGACAATGATTTTGGCTGGTTTATTTGTTTACAGACCTATACACAATTTTAAGATTATTAAGTAGGGTTTGCTGAGAAAGTCGGATTATTCTGGCATTAGGTTGATAATCAACATAATAAGTTAATAACTTTCGATCTGGGAATTAGCAAAAATGCAAGTAAAAACATAGATTGCCTTCATAAAGCTTGCATTATGGTACGGTATATTTCAGAGAAACAGTTGACAATTGAAGAATTCAAGACCCCCTTTCGGGCAAACCTGTCCGCCGAAAACCGTTGGGTTAAACTGGCCAGGGTTGTACCCTGGGATAAGTTCGCCAGTATATATATGACGTTGATGAGCAGTGATTTAGGTCGTCCCGGAGTTTCTCCGCGCACAGTACTTGGGGCATTGATAATCAAACATTTGGAGAAGCTGGATGACAGGGGTGTTATACA
>JADFDS010000008.1 GCA_018262715.1 Bacteroidota bacterium | reverse complement strand
CCACTCAGGAGAACAGGAGATGGTTGAAAGAAAGGGATATAAAGATTACGGCACCACCATTGGGTCGAAGGCCGGCAAAGGAAAAACAGAGTTACTCTCAGAAGAGGAAAGCAAGGAAAGAAGCTGCTGAAAGAAATCGTATAGAAGGCAAGTTCGGACAGGGTAAGAACGGATACGCACTGAATCAAATACGAGCCAGACTCAAAGAGACCTCAGAGAGCTGGGTCGCATGTATCTTCTTTGTGATGAACCTCATACATCTTGAGGCTAATCATTTTTTTGGCTCTTTTTTCAAATGGATTACCTCTCTGGCTGAAGGAGGTGCATTGGATACAGCCAATATGATTCAGTTCTTTTACTACAGGATCAGCGAACAGAGTAGAAATATCAGGTTGCTTTATTGCTTAACTTGATTTTCTCAGCAAACCCTACGTAAGGAGAAGTTTTGTGCAAACCGGCGGTTACCAGTGAGCAGCCGGCAGTACCAGTTTGGGGCTCAGACGAAGTAGGAGAACCATTCCCGCATCCGCCGGCTGGCAGAACGGGACGGCAGTATTTAGTTATCCGGATACCAAATTGCTGATCAATTCACGGAATGCTTCGCCGGTGATTTCAGGTGTGCGGGTGGCAAGGATCTTTTCGCGGAGACGGAGGCCCATCAGGCGGGTTTCGGCGGGGTGCTCCCGGCACCACCGCAGTCTGAAGGTCAATAGGTCTGAGGTCTGAAGGTCTGAAAGATCAGAGTCAATTAAAAAACCATCATATCCGTCTTCGATTATTTCGGGGACGACACCCACACGGGTGGCAATGACGGTGCGGCCACAGGCGCCGGCCTCAAACAGGGACAACGGATTTCCCTCGGTAACAGATCCTATCAGAACCACATCAACGTCATTGTACATCCTGCGCAACTCATCCCTGGTCATGTTTTGGCCTACCCTCAGCTCTACCCCGGCAGCTTTGCAGGACGGCTCAACCACTTCATAGAACCGCTTCACCCTCCGGCCATGCAGTTTGCGGTCGGGATTCCCGCTCCAGCCGGCAACAATCTCATCTCCGGTACGCTCTTTTTCCATGTAAAACTGCTGTGTGTCCACCCCGTCGGGCAACACCACGGTGTTCCTGAAAAAGGGCCTGATCTCTTCAGCCTGCTTCCGGTTGGCAACAACCAGCACCGAAGCATGCTTCACCATCCTGTAGATATACCTCCAGGGGGTAAATGAACCCAGGTAATAATGACTGTACAAACCCTTGATCAGCCGGCCGTGGAACAACTCATCATACTTCGAGGGGGTATGGTTGAAATTGTAAAGCAAATCAAACTTAGCGGGATCAATCTTCGGGTTGTCCTCCAGGAAGAAGATTTCAGTCTGCCATTCGTCGCCGATGTATTGTGCCTTTTCGAGAGCTTTTTCATGGTAAGCCCAGTTTCTCCTGTCTACCAGTATTGCCAGGCGACGGGCAGATTTGGAATTAGCGATTTGCGACTGTGTCCGCCCTCTGGCGGATTTGTGATTTGCGAATTGCGAGGACCGGGGTTGATAAATCGCAGGTTGCAGATTCTGTGGAAGAGATTCAATCTTCCGCTTATAATGAGCGTTGAGGAAACCCTTCATTTGTCAGGGTCTAGTCTTCCTTGTAGTAGGAGCCGGCGTTGTTGCGGGCGCCTCTGCCGTACGGGGTGTGACCGTAATACTTGTAACCGTAATTATAGCCGTAGGAATATCCCATGGTGTATCCGTAACGGAGACCGTAACCGTAATAACCTGACATCGAGATATCATTCACAATGACGCCGGGATTCTTGATCTCCTTGTTCATGTAGATCTCGTCGATGAGATGAAGAGTGCTCTTCTCGGTGTAGCGCTGCCGCACAACAAAAAGGGTCATGTCGGCACGGCCGGCAAGCACCAGCGCATCGGTGACAACGGCAGCAGGAGGTGTGTCAATGATGATGTAATCAAACTGCTTCTTCGCTTTCTCGAGGAATTCGGTCATGCTCCTTCGCTCTATGAGCTCGGCAGGATTGGGCGGAACGGGACCGGCACTGGCAAACCAGAGGTTCTCGATGGATGTCTTCTGGATGATCTCGTCAAACTTGCTGTTGCCGCTGAGAAGGGTGCTCATCCCCTCGTTGTTGTGCAGCCCGAGGATTCTGTGTATTCGCGGCTTACGCAGATCGAGGCCCACCAGCAGAGTCTTCCTGCCGAGCATAGACATGATGCACGCCAGGTTCACCGCCACGAAGGTCTTCCCCTCACCGCTGATGGTCGAGGTGATGGCAATCACTGCCGGCTGATCGTCGGGGATGAAGTACTTCAGCGAAGTGCGTATGCTGCGGAAACTCTCGGCAAGCGTGCTGCCTGGCTTCTCCGCCACTGGCATCTCGGAGCCGTAGCTGTTATGGCTGATAAACCCGAGTATCGGCGCCTTCGTGGCCTTTTCAACATCCTTTTTGTCAATCACCTTGTTATTCAGCAGGTCGATCAGCACTATGGCCAGCGCCGGCAGCAGCAGCCCGAGGATCAGCGCCATCATGTAATTCTGTCTTGCACGCGGCTTGACGCGAACGGCATTGTACGCCTCGGCCCGGTCTATCTCCCTGCTGTCAGAAACCCTCGATGCCCTTGCAATGCCCGCCTCAGCCTTCTTTTCAAGGAGGAAATTATATACTGTGTTGTTCAGATCGAAGTCGCGCTGAATCTGTATCAGCCTTCTCTCCGTACCGGGAAGCCGTCCCAGCTGTCGCTCGACATCAGCTATGCGCGCCTGGACGTCGCCGGCAGATATCTTCAGCTGGTTGATGCTGTTGTTCACGTTCTCGAGGAGCGCAGCCCTGGCCCGGTCGACATTGCCGGTAATGAGGTTAGCCGCCGGCAGGTCGTCCTTCACCATGAACCCAAGTTGTTTCTGCTGCAGCTGGAGGTTGGAGAGCTCCTCTACCAGTCGTATGAGCATCGGATCAGTGACGCCCATGATGCTTGGCGAGACAATCAGTCCGCTCTCGTTGCGCGAGACGAGGTACTCCTTCAGGTACTCGTAGTATTGCGCCTGGAGGTTGAGGGTGTTTTTTTCGTTCTCGAACCGTTCGAGGCGCTGCAGCACGAGGTTCCCTTCGGTGGTGAGGTCCACGAAGCGGTTATTGAGGCGGAAGTTTTCCATGTCATCCTCGGCGCTGCGAAGCGAGTCGGAGATAAACCCAAGCTGGCTGTCGATGAACCTGATTGTGTTCTCCGCGGCCTCGTTCTTCCAGTCAAGCCCAAGTTTCCTGTATTCATCCATCAGGGTGTTCAGGTAATCAGCCTCCTGCTCAGGCACCAGGCCGCTGATGGTGAGTGTCACAAGGGTGGCTTCCTCCTCTATCGGCTCCACTGAAAGCCGCGAGCGGTACCTGTTTGCCAGTGCTGCCGGGGTGGCAACATAGAACCAGTACCTGTTCGAGCCGTCAGGCTCAAAGGGCGATAGTTCGCTGCTGCGCGGCACGATGGTGAAGTCGAAGCCAAACCGGTCGAATTTTTCTCCGAAGCTGTGTTCTGCCTCGTAGTCGTCTGCCTCAATGGTCATGAGGAATTTCTCAGGTGAGAGGATTTTTATGTCCACTCTCTTGCCCGGCTGGAACCGGACGGTGGCGGTGTCAAGCTTTACCACGAAGGGTGAGTTGCGGTACATCCGGCTCTCGGCTATGCCCCTCCGGCCGACGGCGGTGTAGACCACGTGAAAATCGGTGAGCCTGTACATCACCTTATGGTTGAGGTCGAACGATTTGAGGATGCCTATCTCGTTTTTGAGGTTCTGGCGCGGGCGGAAGATGTCGCCGCCGGGGATGACCTTGTCCATTTCGGCGAAGCCGCCGCCGTACTCCTCATCGCTGATAAGCATGGTGCTCTGGACGGTGTACAGCTCCTCGCCCCAGCGGTTGACGCCGTAAGCGATGGCCAGGGCCAGGAAGAGGGCTGCGGCAAACCAGTACCAGTTGCTGATGAAGAGCGAAAAATACCTGCGGAAGTCGATCCCTTCGCTCTCAGGCATGAAATAACTCTGCTCGTCGTTTGCCATCACATTCAGGTTTTGATTATCGATTCCCGTAGGAGTTCAAGCATTGTAGATTTGCGATGTGCAATGTGCGATTTTGCCCGTAGGGCATCAAGCATTGTAGAAGCAACATCCCCTCCCCTCCCCATCATTCTTACTTGAAATAGTTAATCAACAACAACGTGGTGGAAATGGTGCTTGTGACCGTAGCCAGGATGAACGAGATTGTCGGCAGGTTGACGCTGAAGACCTTCTTCGGGTTGGGCTGCACTATCACCACATCGTTGGGGGTGATGAAGTATGCGGGCGACGAGAGGAGGCTCTTGTCCTGCAGGTCGATGTGGTATGTCAGGGTCTGTTCGCCCTGCGGGCGGATGACGAGGATCTTCTCCTTTGTGCCGGTCTCGGCGATGCCTCCCGCACGGCCGATGGCCTCGAGAACGGTGAGCTGGTCGTTGTAGTTGACGTAACTGCCGGGAGCCCTCACCTCACCTATGACGGTGAACTTGAAGCTCATCAGTCTTACTTCCACGTAGGCGTGGCGGAAGAGCGAGTCGATCTTCTGCTGGAAGAGATCGCGGATCCCGTAGATTGTCATGCCTGCCACCGGGATGTCACCGAGTAACGGCAGGGTTACGTTACCCTGCGGGTCGATGCTGTAGCCCATCATATAGGCGGAGCCCTCATTGGATATGTAGTTCATGTTTGCCGAGGTACGGTCGCTGAGCATCTCGGTGAGTGTCCCCTCGGGGGTTTGCGCCTTGACGCTGACATAGATGATGTCACGTGGCTGTACCTTGTAGTCAGGGACCTCCATGGGGAACTGGTTCTGGCCTCCGATTTCGTCGAGGTTATTGAGGTATGATAGTTCCTTCTGGGTGGAACAACCTGCAATAAGGAGGACCAGTGCTAATAGGGGGAGTAGCGTTTTCATATGTCTGAGGTCTGAAGGTCTGAGGTCTGAAGGTCTGAAGGTCTGAAGGTCTGAAGGTCTGAGGTCTGAAGGTCTGAGGTCTGAGGTCTGAGGTCTGAAGGTCTGAAGGTCTGAAGGTCTGAAGGTCTGAAGTCTGAAGGTCTGAAGGTCATAGTTTTCGGATGAGTATTTGGCGTACTAAATATCTGAATTTTTTGCGAGTTTACGTATGGCGTTGGTTTTAATATCTACGGTGAGGTTCATTCCGGGCTGGATGATCCTTATCACCACCTTATGTTTGCGGCCCACGCGTATGAGTTCACCGCGGAGGCCTGCGAGGCTGCCGACGGTGACTTCAACCTGGTCGCCCTTTTCATAAACGTCAGCGCTGACTTCAACTTCGGCATCGCTGCCGCAGAGTATGCGGAGGTTAGTGATCTGCGCCTCCGGGATGGGAACCGGTTTGCCCTGTATCATGATGAACTTGACCACCCCGTCTATCTTGCGTACGGTGAAGTAGTCGCGAGGGATGATTTTCACGAATACGTAGGAAGAGATGAGCGGTTTTTCAACCAGCTTCTTGCGGTCGGACCACTGGCGGAGTGTTTTCTGGAGGGGGAGGAATGTTTCGATGCCCAGTTCATCTATGCGGTCGCTGACCCGTTTCTCCGCCCTGGAATTCGTATAAACGGCATACCAGGCCTTCTCCGGTTTCTTCAGTTCCCTTGGCGGCTTCGCAGTGGCGGCGGCCGGCAGCGTGACTGCGGCCGGAGGAGTGGCGGCGGCCGGCGAAGTGGCGGCCGGTGGCGTGGCGCCCGGCAGCGTGACTGCGGCCGGAGGTGGGCCACCTGACAAAGTGGCGGCCGGCAGCGGGGTTACAGCCGGCTGTGACTGGGTTTCTTCCATGGTCCTTTCAATCAGTATGCAAAACTAATAAATTTTCGCCGTAGGCGATAAAGCATTGTAAATGCCATGCCCCCGGAAGCCGTCACACCGATTTGTTTATTTTGGGCGCTCTTTTCCTGACCGTTAACCCAAAATCTTGAAGTTTTCGGCCCAAGATGTCATCTGTTGCCACTTTGGCAATATCACCTTCCAGTCCAAGCACGAACAATACTTTAACATATGCCCCTATTGTCACATTGGAGTTGCCTCTTTCAATTGAGTGCAATGTGGGTCTGCTGATATCAGCCCTCTCTGCAACCTGTTCCATACTGTATCTTCTTCTCAGCCTCGCAAGCCGGATGTTCTCACCAAGGATAGTCAGCGGCTTCTGTGCCCGTGGCAAAAGTATGTTGTTTCTTGTTTTCATAACAATAACTCTATTTTACAAATATAAGCATTTTTGTAAATTATAGTTAGTGTTATAAAATAAATTATTGATTAACCTCTTATATCCGGTCTGGCTTCAACTGACCATTCTATTTTGTACTTAGCCATTCCCTGATCTCCTTCTGTAAAGCATCATTTGAGATAGTCTGCTATATTTCGACTGTACTCATCTTTGAGCCTTTAACAAATTTACAATTATATGCCCATTAAGTTCGCTCATTGTTTTTAGGCATGATTGACCATCATAGGAGAAATGGCCACGTGTCAAATTTCAAAATCCCCAGACAACCCCACCGCTGATTGTTGTGGTGCGGCCATACAGATGGGTGGGGTACCAGTCTTCTTCGCCGGTGATGTTGCTCCGTATCAGCGAGGCGCGGACCTGCACCCCGCCGGTGATCATGTAACTGACATCCAGGCCGGTGGTGACATTCCGCCATTCTATGCTCTCCAGGTAAGGCAGCCCAACCCGCGGCCCGCCGATGCTCTGGTAGTCAGGTCCCCGTTCTGAGCGTTCATGCCACAGTCTGACACCGGCAGCACGCACCGGCCGCCAGTCGAGGGCAAAATACCAGCTCCGGCTGTTATCGCGCAGCCAGTGGCCGAGGTTGTATCCCTGGTTCTCGAAGGTGGTGACAGGCACATTATGCTGGAAGGTGAGGGGATAGGTGAAGGTGCACTCGGCAGTCAGCCAGATGTCAGGCATAAAGCTGAAATTACCTGTGCGGAACCCGCCCTTCCATGAGAAGAAATTGTAATCGGAGTTGGTGAACCGCGCCGTGGAGAGTTCATCTATGAACAGTGTACCATAGAGGTGCAGGTGCTTTATATTGTTCGAGCTGATATCAAGGAACATCTGGGAGTTGCTGTTGTTGATGCCCGAGTTGACGCTGTGGTCGACAGACTTGTAGAAGAAAACCGGCATCAGGTAGTAGGGGGTGATGCGCGGATCAGACCAGATGACGCTGTTGCCGGCGGAGATATGCAGCCGCTCCACCGGGGTGAAGGTGAAGATGTTTGCCGCGATATATTTACGGCGGTAGTGCTCACGGTACTCGGTACCATATGCGTTGGTGACCCAATACGATCGTGTTGAGTCGATCACCATCGAGGTAAGCCAGCCGTGTATCCAGGTCATCTCACCCCATTTTACCGGTTTGAGATGAAGCCTGATATGCATGAACGATGGAGCACGCCCGGAGAGAATGTTAGTGCCGCCATATCCGCTGCCCCACACCGGGGAGTCCTTGAGAAAGGCAATGTCGCCCCACTTCCACATGTAACTTACGCCGCCGGTCATCTCGGAAAAATCAGTTTCATTCTTGATGTGCCCGCCGCGTTCCCGTGTGAGGTATTCGGCGTGGCCCATAAGCGGGTCCTGGTGGTTGTCCTGCAATGCTGCGAAGAACGCCCATCTGCCGTAGTTTCCATACGCCTTCGCACCGTTTTTCCAGGCGATTGTGCGCTGCCGCGAAGTGCTGCCTGTTCCGCTGCCCGAACCACCGTCTGAGCCGGATGTAATCCCGCCCGTCAGTCCAAGGATTGGCGAAACGGTTACGCTGAAGAGTGAGTCGCGGTAATATGCGGTGGCAGGACTGAGCAGAAGCTTGAATTTGCCGTCCGGTTCACCGGGGCTGTAGATGTTCAGCCAGAAGTCGAGTTCCTTCTGCTGGCGAGGGGTGAGACGGTTTTGCAGCGCCGCCAGACTATCCGGCCGGGCGGCAGCCTCCCCGAGTTTCTGCCTGATTATCTGCCTGCTGTAAGGCTTTACCGCCCCGTTGAGCGAGATCACCCCGTCAGCCGCGAGCTCGTCCAGAAAAAGGTAAACGGCCTCGTCGCCCGTCGGTTCGGGAATCATCTGCGCGCGCGCGGGAGCACACCAACACAATATTAGCAGTGTTGATAAAGTTACTATGTATGTTGAATACTTCACAAAATGAGGCTTTCCACAAAGATAACGCTTGTAGCATATTTGCGGCATACTGTCGAAAATCTATAGGGAAATGAACCGGGGGAAATTTCGTGTAATCACGCTTGGGGCTGACATTCTGATACTTGCATCGTCATACATCCTCATGTCGATGCTCAAGCCGGCCGGCCTGAAAACCTACATGCTCTCGCACATCACATTCTTCCTGATGCTGGCCTTTTTGTGGATTGTGGTCTCCGCCGTCAGCGGGAAGATCGGCCGCGGCCGCATAGTCAATCTCCGCACACTCTTTTCGCGGGTCCTCACCGCCAACCTGATCGCTACGAGCATTTCAGCACTGCTGCTCTTCGCCCTGCGCGACCTGAGCTACTCGAGGCAGGTGGTGTTCGGCACTGCCATCACCGCAACTATCCTCGAGCTTGTATTAGGTTCGGTTTATCTCGCCTTCCGCAAGGCGCCGCTGATCACCCCGGCAGAAATAAAGCTTTCCGAGCGCGAGCTCGTAGCACGCTCTCATCCTGGTGAAGCAAGCGATATCATCCCTGATCCGGCTCTGACAATGAGGCTCCAGGAGGGATGTTCAAGAGTTCGCGCCGAGGCGCTTTCATCCCTGGTAAGCCGGGAGGATGCGGCACGACTTGCAATAGTGTCAACCTCAGAAGCATTTAACATTCAGAATCTTGAGCATGACCAATACACCTGCATAATCAACCTCAAGCCGATGAACGGCATCAGGAAACTCGACAGGTTCCTCGATACAGTCAACGGCAGGCTGGGGGTCTACGGACTCTTCATCTGCTCGGTGGAGACACTGGAGCAAAGGGCCGAGCGGCTGAAAGAGAAGTATTCATCGTTTGTTTATTACCTGATTTTCCTGCCCGATTTCCTGATCAACCGTGTAATTCCGCGTCTGCGTATCACCCGCGGGCTCTGGGAGTTTTTTACCGGCGGCGCCAATGCACCGTTCTCGAGGGCTGAGGCACTGGGCCGGCTGAGTCGCGCAGGCTTTGCAATCAAACAGGAAAAATTCGCCGGGGACATGCTGTGCATCAAGGCGGAACGTCGCTCTGAACCCAGGCCGGCCAACGAGAACGGTTACGGGATGATAATAACGCTGCCGCGAATCGGTCGAGACGGGCGTACCTTCAATGTCTACAAGCTTCGCACAATGCATCCCTACTCGGAATATATACAGGATTATGTATACGGACTACACTCCATCGCCGACGGCGGGAAGATGAAGGACGATTTCCGGGTGACGGCGTGGGGACACTTTGCAAGGAAAGTATGGCTCGATGAGCTGCCGATGATAGTGAATATCCTCAAGGGCGACATCAAGCTGTTCGGCGTGAGACCGCTTTCGAAACATTATTTCAGCCTCTATGACGATGAGATCCGTGACCGTCGCATAAGGTACAAGCCGGGCCTCCTGCCGCCGTACTATGCCGATCTGCCCACCGGCCTCGAGGCTATTCAGCACTCGGAGCTGAAGTATTTCGACTCATGGGACCAGAATCCGCTTGGCACTGACATCCGTTACTTCGCCCGCAGCATCTATAATATTTTCTTCAGGAACGCGCGGTCAGCTTAAATGTCGGAAGGGTTCTTTCTGATGATTTCAAGTAATGCTTCCACACGTTTTACAGTGACATCTTCAGTGACATTTACAGTGACATCTCCGGTGACATTTATGTTTTATTTTCAGATATAAAAAGCAAAAGGCCACGGGCTCAAGGACCCGTGACCTTATGATTGAGACCCGGAGTCCCCTGTTCTATTTCTGCTTCAGCTTTGCCTCCATGCACAGGGTGGCATGGGGTACGGCGCGCAGGCGCTCCTTGCTTATAAGCTGACCTGTCTCACGGCATATGCCGTAGGTCTTGTTCTCTATGCGAACCAGCGCGGCCTGCAGATGCTGAATGAACTTCAGCTGTCGTTGTGCGAGCCTGCCGGCCTCCTCCTTTGACAGGGTGGTGGCACCCTCTTCCAATACCTTGAAGGTAGGAGAGGTGTCCATAGTGTCATTATTATCCTCGTGGGTTATGCTTGCCTTGAGCACATCATAATCCCTCCTTGCTTTCTCGAGCTTGGCCATGATGATCTGCCTGAATTCCTCCAGCTCCTCATCCGAATATCTTGTCTTTTCTGCCATGGCTACCGGTGTTAGAAATTAATACGCAAAGGTAATATAAATAAACACATTTGCTACATGAATATTGTAAGGCAATAGGCAGGAGGCAATAGGCATTAGTGAGATGCTGATAATCTTAGCATTAGCTTAATCTTGCCTAAAGTAATCAGGAGGCATTTTTTCGCCATTGACAACCTGCCCCTAATTGCATTCAGGAGATTAATACCAAAAGTTTATCTGAAAATCCACTGCTGCCTCTTGCCTAATGGCTTCTGCCTGACTTTTTATTAACTTTGCACGCTGATTTTAACAGGTAATACAGTATGTCAAAGAAATTTCCCGAGTACAAGGGCCTTGATCTCCCGAAGGTGAACAACGAGGTGCTGAAGATGTGGGATGATCATGATACCTTCCGGAAGTCGTTACGAAGCCGCGACGGCAAGGGCGAATTCGTCTTTTATGAGGGTCCACCCTCCGCGAACGGGATGCCGGGAATCCACCACGTCATGGCACGGGCCATCAAGGACGCCATCTGCCGCTTCCGCACCATGCAGGGCTACGAGGTCCGTCGCAAGGCCGGATGGGATACCCATGGACTTCCTGTTGAACTTGGCGTGGAAAAAGCCCTCGGCATAACCAAGGAAGACATCGGCACAAAAATCTCGGTTGATGAATACAACGAGGCCTGCCGTAAGGATGTCATGAAATATACGGACGCATGGGAGGATCTGACCCGCCACATGGGCTACTGGATCGACATGGATAACCCGTACATCACCTATGACAACAGGTATATAGAGACACTCTGGTGGCTGCTCAAACAGCTGTATAACAAAGGATTGCTTTACGAGGGTTACACCATTCAGCCCTACTCCCCCGCCGCCGGCACCGGCCTCAGCTCGCACGAGCTCAACATGCCCGGATGCTACCGCGATGTGAAGGACACAACATGCATCGCCCTGTTCAGCCTGATCCGCAATGAAAAATCGGAATTTCTCTTCCGCGGCACCGGCACCGGAAAAACTGACGCAGGCGGTTTGGGATCCGGCATTGCCGATGCCACCAGGGTAAATGCCAGCGGTTCTGATTCCGGCAGTGTTGAGACTGACAGCGTGAAGATCATGGCCTGGACCACCACCCCGTGGACGCTGCCGTCAAACACCGCACTGGCCGTGGGACCTGACATCACCTATGTGCGTGTCAGCACCGTCAACCCATACACCTCGGAGCCCATCACGGTGATACTGGCAGAAGATCTGCTCCCCGTGATCTTCGCTCCTGACAAGAAGCTTGAATACACCGTTACCGGGAAATACAAAGGCTCGCAACTCAAAGATATTGAATACGAGCAGCTTATCGACTGGGTGAAGCCTGACGCCGGCGCCTTCCGCGTCATCACCGGCGACTTCGTCACAACGGTTGACGGGACAGGTATAGTTCATATAGCTCCCACCTTCGGCGCAGACGACTATCGCGCAGGGCGCGAACACGGCATCCCGCCGCTCATGGTCCTCATGTCCGACGGCTTCCAGGGCCCGCTCGTCGACCGCCGCGGTAGGATGGTGCCGATGGATGACCTCGACCAGGCCTTCGTGGCAACACGGGTGAACACCAAAACCTATGGCCCATTCGCGGGACGCTACGTCAAGAATGAATATGACGACACGATACCTGAGGGCACCGAGACCCTGGACGTGGATATTGCAGTGATGCTGAAGCAGCAGGGCAAAGTGTTCCGCATTGAGAAGCAGGTGCACAACTACCCTCACTGCTGGCGCACCGACAAACCCGTGCTGTACTACCCGCTCGACTCATGGTTCATCCGCACCACCGCGCTGCGCGACCGCATGATCGAGCTCAACAATACAATCAACTGGAAGCCTGAGAGCACCGGCACCGGCCGCTTCGGCAAGTGGCTCGAGAACCTCGTCGACTGGAACCTGTCGCGCTCCCGCTACTGGGGCACACCGCTGCCCATCTGGATGACCGATGACCGCCAGGAGGAGATATGCATCGGTTCGCTCGCAGAGCTGAAGATGGAGATAGCCCGCAGCATCGATGCAGGATACATGACCCGCAACCCGCTGGAGAACTTCGCCGAGGGCGACTTCTCGGCTGAGAACTATTCGCTGCTTGACCTGCACAGGCCATTTGTGGACGAGATTGTGCTGGTGAGCCCCACCGGCAGGCCCATGCACCGTGAGCCTGACCTGATTGATGTCTGGTTTGATTCGGGAGCGATGCCCTATGCGCAGGCGCACTACCCATTCGAGAACAGGGAGAATTTTTCCGAAATGTTCCCGGCTGATTATATCGCCGAGGGCGTCGACCAGACACGCGGGTGGTTCTTCACGCTGCACGCCATAGCCACTATGATCTCTGATTCGGTTTCGTTCAGGAACATCATTTCCAACGGGTTGGTGCTCGACAAGAACGGAAACAAGATGTCGAAACGGCTCGGCAACGCAGTTGATCCTTTTTCTACAATTGACACGCACGGCGCTGATCCGGTGCGCTGGTACATGCTCACCAACGCCCAGCCGTGGGACAATCTCCGCTTTGACATATCGGGCGTGGAGGAGGTGAAGCGCAAGTTCTTCGGGACGCTTTATAATACATATTCCTTCTTCGCGCTTTACGCGAACGTTGACGGATTCACGGGCCATGAACCGCAGGTGCCCGTTGAGCGCAGGCCGGAGATAGACCGCTGGATAATCTCGCTGCTCAACACGCTGATTAAGGAGGTGACCGCGAGGTATGATGATTATGACATCACCCCGGCAGGCCGGGCTGTTTCCGAGTTTGTAACAGAAAATCTCTCGAACTGGTACGTGCGCCTCAACCGCAAGCGCTACTGGGGCGGCGGCATGGACGAGGACAAGCTCTCGGCATACCAGACGCTCTATACATGTCTTGAGACTGTGGCGCTGCTGGCCTCGCCGATAATACCGTTCTATACTGACCGCATTTTCACGGATCTCAATTCCGTCCGTGGCCGGTTCTCTGAAGGTTCAGTGCACCTGGCGCCGTTCCCGTCATATGATGAGAAGCTGATTGACAGGGATCTCGAGGAGCGGATGGAGATTGCCCAGAAGATGTCGTCGATGATACTGGCGCTGCGCCGCAAGGTGAACATCAGGGTGCGCCAGCCGCTTGCAAAGATCATGGTGCCGGTGACCGATGCCGGCTTCCGCGAAAAATTCGAGGCTGTCAGGCCGCTGGTCCTTGCTGAGGTCAATGTCAAGGACGTTGAGTACGTGGATGACACCTCGGGAATCCTTGTGCGTCGCATCAAGCCCAACTTCAAGCTGCTGGGTCCGAAGTTTGGCAGGCAGATGAAGGAGGCCGGCGCTGCAATCATGGCACTGACGCAGGGCGAGATAGCACAGCTTGAGCGCGACGGTTTCCTGGACCTGGCGTTGGGCAGCGCAACCGGTGCGGCTGGTGCGGCTGGTGCGGCCGGTGCGGCTGGTGCAGCTGGTGCGGCCGGTGCGGTCGGTGCAGCTGGTGCGGCTGGTGCGGTTGGTGCGGCAGACCCGAACGGCAATGTGCACCGCATCACAACCGACGAGGTGGAGATCATCTCCGAAGACATCCCCGGGTGGCTCGTTGCCAACGAAGGTAAGCTGACCGTGGCGCTTGATATTACGGTCACAGAGGAGCTGTTGCATGAGGGTATTGCACGCGAGTTTGTCAACCGCATCCAGAACATCCGAAAGGAAAGCGGTTTCGAGGTGACCGACAAGATCAGGGTGATGATTGAGGATCTGCCGTTTTTGGCGGCTGCCGTGCGCAAACACTCGGATTATATTGCATCGCAGACCCTGGCGCTGGAAGTCACGCTGGCTCCGGCAGATCAGCTTGTAGTTCGTGCAGCCGGTGCAGCCCGTGGTGCCTCCGCGGTTTCCGGCACTCCTGGAACTTCCGAAACCTCTGCTGCCCTCAGGGAAACAGACATCGAAGAGCAGATGGTGAAAGTGCTGGTGGAAAAAGTCTGAGGGTTAAACACAAAAAAGTGCATAGAAGGGAATGCTTCTGATGTTATTCTCATTCCCGAAATTTTTAAATGAAACCCGGTACGAAATGGAGGGCGAATACCTCCTGGTGTATTCAGCAAGGCTCCTTGAACGGACATTGTCTCCTGATTTGACCTCGATTGGAATAACATCTCCATCTTTCTGAATTACAAAGTCCACCTCTGCCCGGCCCTGGGATTCCCAATAATAAATATCATAATCTGACGCTGAAAGTGCTGTGGCAACACCATTCTCTGCTAAAGCACCTCTGAACCTGTCTCCCGCCCTCGCCAGGTAATCGCCCGATGTAATTCCTGCCATCGCGGTCAGCAATCCTGTATCAGAATGGTAAAGTTTGAAAGCCGATGGATCCTCCCATATCGAAACAGGAAACCGGCCTTCGGATACTCTCCTGCAAGCAGTTACAACTCCAGCTGCCTTAAGCCATTCGACAGAAGTTGCATAATCGGCAGCCCTGGCGCCACTTCGTATTGTCTTATATTGAAACTTATGATTCTCCTTTGAAAACTGCGCCGGTAAGGATCCATAGGCAGACATGATGCGTACAGCTTCAGTTTTGTCAGCATACCTGGCCATATCGGCTATATAGGCATTATGAATGCTTTTCTTTACAGAATCCAGCATAGGTGTGTCGCCTGCTGAATTGTACTCTTTTACAACCTGTGGCATACCTCCGGTGTAAAGAAAGGTGCGGTACAGATCATTGAAAGTTTCATGCAGTGAACACTTTGTGAACCCGTTAAAAGATTCCCTTATTAATCCGGAGGCTTCTCTACCTTTTACTTCCCACAGGAATTCCTCAAAGTCAAGCGGGTACATATTAAGTGTTTCGGTTTTCCCTACGGGATAGGAGCTGTTGTCCCGTTTAATTGATACACCCAGAAGCGAACCGGCAGCAATAACATGATATCCGGGAGCATCTTCACAAAAATACTTCAGGGAGGTTAATGCCATGCCGCAGGTTTGAACTTCATCGAAGAATATCAGTGTTTTTCCCTCTGTAACCTGTTCGCCGGTAAGTACAGACAATTCCCTGATTATCCGACCGGGGTTCAGGTCACGATCAAATATTCTGGCAAGCTCTCCATTGCTTTCAAAGTTCAGATAGAGCATATTGGCAAAATGTTTCCTGCCGAATTCAGCTATTGAATATGTTTTACCCACTTGCCTGGCGCCCTGAACGATCAATGGCATACGGTTTCTGCTTTTCTTCCAGAGAATTAACCTGGAATCTATTTTTCGTTCCATTTTATGTATTATAATCGCACTTTTATGATCATATTAATGCAAATTTAATACTCTTTTCGGAACTTAAGAGATTCGAATTTTACCAATTGCAGTTTGATGACCTGCCGGCAGGCAGCTAATCCCTTCTCCCAACATTTCCTATCTTTGCCAGAAACAAACATCTGATAATATGTTTTCGGGAATAGTAGAGGAAGCTGCACCGGTGGTGCGGATAGATAAGGATAATGTCAATACTTCGAATGAAGGTCGGGATTCTCTCTAAAAAAATTTGTCTTCGTTTCCGTTTTGCACTTATTATTGTATGGCAGAAATATTGCCAGCAAATCTTTGAGGGTTCAGAAGCTTGAGTTTATGTCTGGGCTATCGCCAAGCCTGCGCTGAACATTTTCGTAGTTATAAAATATCATAATGCCCGGAGAAATATAGATTCTTTTTAATATTATAGCTGATTATTCAAAACTTTTACTATCTTGCTATAGTCTGTTTCGCTGCAGGCATTTATTAGTTTAATGTGTTGTAGTTTAATTATTAACTAAAACCTAAAGAAATGAAGAAAATGTCGTTCATCTTCCTGGTGCTGGTATTGAATTCTGGTTGTGAAAATCTTCCTAAACTCACTCCAGATAACAGTTCCGATTTAAGCTCCTATGAAATCGGAAAGATTCACAATGAAATTCTGACTTATTATGACAGCAAAATTAGGCCTGACATGACAAATGAAGACATTGTGTTTCTGATTGAGAATTATCTGGTTTGTGAAAAAAAATATGACCCGCTTTTAGTCAGTGAAGAAACCAGTAAAATAATGTCCTCGGCAGAATATTGTGAAATGTTTTTGTCTAAGTCTGAATTTGACAGTTCAAGCATAATGGCGTACCTTGATGCAATTGAAAAAAAACTTAATCCATCAGACAAATTGATGAATGCAATCAGAAAGGCCTTTACTTTGGGTGAAGAGTATGATGCAGATTTCGTTAAAGATTTTCTGGTTAATAATGTAGAAAATAAGAGCTGGACTGGAATTGACAAAGATGTTGCAAAGGTATTTATGGATGTATTTACGCATTCTTATGAATATTGGACAAAATCATTTGAGACAAAAAAACTTAAAAGGTCATCGCTGGTAATTTTATATGATGCAGGCGGAGCAATACACGGGATGATATTCGGACCTTTTGGCTCTATAATTGAAAGTGCACTTCTTTCAGTAGCAGCAAATGAAAGATTACCTGAGGATTAACTAATTTAACTTCAACACCTGACTGTATGAGAACAGATATTGGATTAAGCAGCTACCCGGTTAAAGTGGCCGGTGTGATAATCAGTGCCATAAGCCTGATTGGGTTCGTGATCTGCAAACTTGTAGATTATGATCCTCTTATTATCAGAAACCTACAGCTAAACAGACTTTTTACCCTTTTATTTGCCAGTGGTCTTGTGATATTTCTTTTTTCAAAAGACAAGATCGATCCGGAGAGTTATATCAATAATACAAATTTGATCAGCCGCTACTTTCTAACCGCTGTCTACTCCTGCCTGATTGCTTTCAGTCTGATTCAGTCAATGAATAAAGATTACACCGTTGATGTCATTGTCCCGGTACTCTTTTTCCTTATACTTCAGGTAGTTTATACAGCGGTAATCCAATTTCACAATTTGTCGAATAAAAGATTCTATGTTTTTTCGACAGTTGTGTTTATTGCAGGCCTGATTATCTTGCTTGTACTCTGATTAATGCTGTGATTCTTTTGTGGTAAGCACGTTTCGCAGATGGCTGTCTGTTAGAAGTGATCATACAGGCAGCCATCA
Organism: Bacteroidota bacterium; assembly: GCA_018262715.1. GTDB lineage: Bacteria > Bacteroidota > Bacteroidia > Bacteroidales > VadinHA17 > SR-FBR-E99. The sequence goes on along the minus strand of JADFDS010000008.1, from coordinate 70,826 downwards.
TTTCCCGGAAAAGTCATCAATTTGGCTCTCATTAAAACTTATTGGAAACTTGACAATAATCTTTTCGCCAGAAGAATAAGGAAGTGAAAATCAGGAAGCAGGTCGTAAACCAACCGGAGTTGAATGAGTTTGCCCCCACAGTCCGTGGCCGGCTGAATGATGCCGTACTGAGTATGTTTCGCCTAAAAGATCTTTAAACTATATTTTATGTTGTCATTTTTCTGGCAATTCCAATATTCCTGTAATCATCCTTACAACTTTTTGTATAATCATCACTTTCAATGTCATTTCCTATCTTTGCCAGAAACAAACATCTGATAATATGTTTTCGGGAATAGTAGAGGAAGCTGCACCGGTGGTGCGGATAGAACAGGATAAGGATAATATTCATATAACCATGCGATGCTCATTCGCCAATGAGCTGAAGATCGACCAGAGCGTGTCACACAACGGTGTATGCCTCACGGTGGTGAAAATGGAGGATGACACATACACTGTCACCGCCATTCGCGAGACCCTTGATAAGACCAACCTCGGGCTGCTTAAGCCTGGCGACAAGGTCAACCTTGAGCGAAGCACCCGCCTCGACGGGCGCCTTGACGGACATATGGTGCAGGGCCATGTGGATCTCACTGCAACATGCACATCCGTACGCGAGGCCGAGGGTTCGTGGTATTACACATTTGAATACGAACCGAAGTCGCCCGAGCATATCACCGTGGAGAAGGGCTCGGTCAGCGTGAACGGAGTAAGCCTCACAGTTGTAAACTCGAAGGACAGGTCGTTTGATGTGGCAATCATCCCCTTCACCTGGCAGGTGACAAACTTCCACCAGATAAAGGCCGGCACGGTAGTCAACATCGAGTTTGACATCCTCGGAAAATACATAGCGAAGATCGTAAGGCAGGTGCTGGGCAAGGGCGAATAAAGGCAACAGGCATTAGGCAATGGGCAATAGTGGCATTCACAGGAAAATTATCGTGGCAATTACCGGCGCCAGCGGGGCGGTTTATGCCGTTAAACTGCTTGAGCGGCTGCGCGGACTCTCGGCTATGGATACTGGCCGGACCGGGCATACCAGCGGACCGGCCGGACCTACAGGTAAGAGCTTGCCCCAACAGGATTATACTGAACAGTCACACTGGTTACCTGGGCAACCTGCTGAGGTTGCCGTAATCCTCACCGGCAACGCCGAGGAAATCATGCTATACGAAACCGGCGCCGGTTACACTCCTTCAGGCAACGAGAGGCTCTGGAGCAACAACGATTTCAATGCACCGTTTGCTTCGGGATCTTCTTCATATGACACCATGATCATCTGTCCTGCCTCGATGGGCATGGTGGGTCGCATCGCCCACGGCGTCTCTGACGACCTGATCACCCGGGCCGCCGACGTGATGCTTAAGGAACGCCGCCACCTGATACTCGTCCCCCGCGAGACCCCCTACAGCCTCATCCATATCAACAATATGAAGTTGCTGACCGAGGCCGGTGCAATTATCTGCCCGGCCACTCCATCATTTTACAGCCGGCCGCAAACAATTGATGAACTGGTGATGACGGTGATCGACAGGGTGCTTACCCTGGCGGGTTTCACAATTGATACTTTCAGGTGGAACGAGTAACAGCAGCGGTGGGAGACAGAGAAAAACCGGGATTTTCTGATGAAAAAAGAAGTCAGTTGCAAACAGGCCATAACCAGATCGGTTCCCTCAATCGGTGAAGCATAAGGATCATAATAAGACTTTTCAATTGGATCAGCCAGCCCTTCATAAACGTATCAGATCGCTTTTCAGGAGACATCATTTGCTGAGCATAGCCACCGTAAGTGAGCAGGGGCCCTGGTGCGCATCGTGCTTCTATGCCTGGGATGAGGAGAAAAACGCGATGGTCATAACTACCGACCCTGTCACAAGGCACGGTGCGGAGTTCCGGACCAACCCGCAGGTTGCCGGCACTATCGCCCTGGAGACGAACCGCATCGGCCGCATACGTGGCGCACAGTTTACCGGCATCATCAGTGAGCCCGCCGGAGATGACCTCAGCCGCGCAAGAACCGTATACCTGAAAAGATTCCCCTACGCCGCCCTTGCGGATATCCATCTATGGGTCATCTGTCTCAGTCATATAAAGCTGACAGACAACAGGCTCGGGTTCGGGAGGAAGATACTCTGGAACAGAGTTGAGACTGCTTAGTTCCCGGCCTCTCTTTTCGGAGAAAAATCCCTGGAGACATTCAGTGAGAAGCCGTACTTCATGGCCAGCTGCGTCCCCGTGAAATGTTGCCATACGGGTATATCCGCAACGAGTGAGACATTCCATTGCTCTTTGATGAAATGATTTATCTGGGGAGAGAGGTAAACCAGCGTGCTGCCGGTTGACTCCCTCCATCCGTCATCAGTCTGATCCCTGCCACGCAATTCATTCCTGAGCTGCATAATGAGCGTCCAGTCGCCCTTCAACCATGAAAACATAAGGTGCTTCGAATAAAAGAACGAGGTGAAGGCCGAGGAGCCCTGCCGATAACCATTTCTGTTCCGGGCATTGACCTCAATCCTTTCTGTCAGGAACCAGCGTGTGCCGGAGACAGGCTGTTCTTTTACCACGAATGCCTGCCACACCAATCCTGTTGCTCCTGTGGTTGTCTGAAGATCAAGGGGAAGTTCCACTCCGTCACAGCTCTGCGGTCTTGTGGCAAACGGTATCTTTGCACCCATACTTGAGGAGATGAAGAACCGCCGGGCGTTGTCCTTAACCAGCCCTGCCCTTGCAGATACTACAGCGCTGGAGAACCCGTTGCCGGACAGCGTATAGGCAGGTTCCATATTGTAAACCTGCGTCTTGTTGAAATAATATCCCAGTTCGGTCTCAAGTGTAATTGAATTTGTAACTCCGTATGCTGCCACGATGCCTCCGTAACTGTAACTGGCGCTCTTTATAAGATCGAATTCAGATGGCTTCGTTCCTTCATAATACCTGTTACCATAATTGTAGCGGAAGAAGGCAATGGTCCTGAGCGAATTCTTCTCAAGGACCAGGAGGTTATTGGAACCGCCTACGGGATTGACTGACGAGAGGCACTGGGCGAAGGCATCGCCTGTAGCGGTCAGGACCAGCATGAGTGCCAGCAGAACCGGGGGAAGAGCCCTGGACAGAGCCCTGGACAGGACCGGGGGAAGAGCATCCAGGCCTATAGATTTACTCACCGACAATGTAAATATCCTTTGACTCTGAGACATAATTTCCGTCCGTCACCTTGCAGGTGATCCTGTTCCTGCCAACGTCACACGGGGGTACCGTATAAAAGACCTGGTTTCCCGAGCCTGTTATGATACCGGCCGACTTTGTCCAGGTAAATGCAAGCCGGTAGCCAGTGGCCACCGCAACAATTTTTGTGGTCTCTCCCGGTGAAATCGTGTCATTGTCGGCCGTCAGGCTGACAAAAACGAGAGGCTGATCCGGATCACCGTATTCATCGTCGTTATTGCTGCCGCATGCCACCAATGAAAAAATAATACCCAGCAATATTGCCAACTTTTTCATAACTGTTGCTATTGGTTCTTTATGCATCTGACTGAAAAGCCGTATGTCTTCGGGAAGGTATTCCACCTGCCTACAGTAGTCTGTATTGTATCAAGGCATCTTCGCCATGCGTTGGAGCCGTACTCCGTTGATGTCCAGATATACTCGTACCCATCCAGCAGGGAAAAGCTTCCTCCCGGGAGTCGTCTTCCGGCATAGAGGGCTTCATAACCGGACTCTCCGCCTTTGGCGAGCTTCGTTCCAATGCCAGTTCCGCGCCATACATTTGTAAGATCAGCCTCGGTGCGTGTCATACCCAGAAATATCTCAAGTATCTTCCACTCCTCGTCTGACGGGATGTGCCAGCCTGTGGGACAGAGTCCCTGCGCCTTTTCCTGTGTCGAACCGTTCATGACCACATCCCAGCTGTATAGCCTGCCGTATGTGGCTGCATTATCCTCATCGCCCGGGTACGCATGGCAAATCACCGGAACGCTGTCAGGTGTAACAGTGACCCTCAGGTTCTGTTGCATCCAGGTCTGATCGCCAATGACAATGGTTTTGTAGATGTTGCCCTGGATGTCAATCACAATATCGTCAGGTATGGGCTGATTAACAGTATCTGTTGCAGTGGCGACAGAATCAGCCGCATCGCGTACCGTAACCGAATAAATTCCTGCAGGCAGACCTTCAATATCCTTAGTTATAGCGCCGTTTGACCAGCTGAAGGCATAAGGGGCCACGCCTCCGTACACCCCGAGAGTGATGGAACCGTCGGATTCATTGAATGCCGTGACATCGGTGGTGATCAGCTCCAGTTCCAATGGGTCTGGTATCTCGTTGCCTGAACACATGCTCAGCAGCAGTGCGAAAAAAATAGCTTCAAGGATTCTTATGTATCTGCCCGTCACCGGAGATATCGCCATAGCTTCTGATTTTATTTCGATTTTACTACGTTACCCCTTATGTTAAGATCAACGGACGAATTCAGGGCATTTGACTGAACAGTGATGGCTTTGCTGAATGTGCCCTTGATTTTTGTATTGTACTCAACCTTCAGCGAGTCTTTTACTCCGGCACCAACAGGCTTTTTGTTCCAGTCTGAGGCCATGCATCCGCACGATGTCCTTACATTGATTATGACCAGAGGTTTGTCGCCGGTATTGGTAAAGACGAAGTAGTGGATCGCCTCGTCGCCCGGAGCAAGTATGCCAAAGTCATAATCAGTCTCTGAAAAAGAGAGACGCGGACCCTCTTCGTTGCCAGCTACTGCAGGTCCTATCCATGCAAGGGAAACCAATGAAAGCAAGACAAACGAAATCAGTGTGACAATCTTATGTTTCATAAACCTTTACAATAAATGGGTATCAATTGTTTTAACGTAAAAAAATCAAAAAAGATACTCCGAAAGCCTGACTTGTGATATACTAAATTACCTTAAAAGAGTGATAATTCAAAAACGAAGGCGTAGGAATACGGAACTTTCAGACCTGACAATTTTATTAAGTAACTTTACTGACTCATGATAGACCACTCCACCATAGAACGAATCTTCGACGCGGCGCAGATAACAGACGTCGTTTCCGAGTTCGTGTCGCTGAAGCGAAGAGGGGTCAACATGCTGGGTCTCTGTCCGTTCCATAACGAGAAGACACCCTCGTTCACCGTTTCCCCCGCCAAGGGGATCTTCAAGTGCTTCGGCTGCGGCAAGGGGGGCAACGCCGTAAACTTCATCATGGAGCACGAGCACCTCTCATACCCCGAGGCGCTCCGCTGGCTGGCAAAGAAATACCACATAGAGATCGAGGAGAAGGAGGTCACCCCCGAGGAACTGGCCAAACAGAATGAGCGCGAGAGCATCCTGGTGGTCACACAGTATGCGGCTCGCCAGTTCACCGAAAATCTCTTCCACGGCCACGAGGGGATGGCCCTCGGCCTCTCCTACTTCCGCGAGAGGGGCTTCGCCGACGCCGTCCTCCGCAAGTTCGAGGTGGGCTATTGCAATGAGCGGCGCGACGACTTCACCAAAAAAGCCATCGCCGCAGGCTACAAGACTGAGTACCTGGTCTCCAGCGGCCTCACAATAGATAAGGAGGGGTACATGTTCGACCGCTTCGCGGGACGGATAATGTTCCCGATACACTCGCTCTCAGGGCAGGTGCTGGGTTTCGGCGGACGAATAATAAAGACAGACCCGAAGGCAGCCAAATACGTCAACACCCCCGAGACCGAGGTCTATCATAAGAGCCGCATCGTCTATGGCATCTTCCAGGCGCGCCAGGCAATCATTAAAGAGGATCGCTGCTACCTGGTCGAGGGTTACACCGACGTGCTCTCGATGCATGAGTCAGGTGTGGAGAACGTCGTGGCCTCCTCCGGCACCGCCCTGACGCAGGAACAGATACGCCTCATCAAACGGTTCACTCCCAACATCACCATGCTCTACGACGGCGACTCCGCCGGCATAAAAGCCTCACTCAGAGGCACTGACATGGTACTGGAGGAGGGGATGAACGTGCGTATCGTCGTTCTGCCTGACGGCGAAGACCCTGACTCTTACTCGAAAAAAGTCTCGGACGAAGAATACAGGAAATATCTGAAGGATAATGAGACCGATTTTATACGGTTCAAAACAAGGATACTCCTCGATGAGGCGCAGAGCGATCCCGTCAGGCGTGCCAACCTGGTGCGCGAGGTGGTCCGCTCCATTGCCGTCATCCCGGATCAGATCACCCGCACTGTTTATGTCAAGGAGTGCAGCACGCAGCTCGGCATGCCCGAGGAGGTGGTGCTTGACGAGGTGATGAAGCTCCGCAAGCAGGAAAGTTTCCGCTACCGCAACGCCTGGCCCGGGCAGGAGACCGCCTCCGGCAACCTGTCGGACATGACCGCCACAACAACCACGGCCCCGTCGCAGCGTCATAAGAAGAAGGAAGAGACATCATTTTACTCGGAGAGGGAGGTCATCCGGATGCTCATTCGCTACGGCTCAGAGGTGCTCACCCGCCACACCGACAAGGAGACAGGCACTGAAACCGTCACCACCGTGGCTGATTATATTATTTCTGAGATAAATGAAGACGGACTGACGTTTGATGATCCGGTCTTCGCGGCGATGTACGATGAGATCACCTTCTCTGTCAACCAGGGTCTCATCCCCGGCGACAGGAACTTCGTGCATCATGCCAATCCCGCCATCAGCGCCGTCACCGTTGACATGCTGACGGAAAAGGACACCCTCAGCCGCATCTGGAACAAACACGGTGCATACGTCGAGACTGAAGAGATGAAAATAAAGGAGATCGTTCCCGATTCGGTCCTCAAGTTCAAGGGAGACAAGATCAAGATGATGCAGAAGGAGATACGCAAAGCGATGGCGGAGGCGGCCGGTGATGATGATAAGATATCCGGGTTGCAGGAGCAGTACAAGGCGATGACCTCGCTGCAGAAGAAGATCTCCGCCGGCCTGGGCGGGAGGCTGATTATCTGATCACGCGTGCTACAATGCCTGCCCCCCCCGACAACTTCCGGCTATCGGGACCGCGTCCACGAGGATGATCGGCAATCGCAAATCACAGATCGCACATCTAAAATGCCTGTTGGTCTGGGTCAACATCGCAACATCGCAAATCGCAAATCGCAACTTTTTATTACCTTGTGGCAAATTTCTGCATACAATGAGACATTTCCTGACTGTGACCGTTGCCACATGCGCCGTGATTCTGCTCACCGCATCATGCAACAGGACAGACAAGGGCATCAAAGCGCCGGCGCCGGTCTTTTCTACATACATCCCGGAATCTCCGGGTGACACCACACGCATAAGAGAAATCTATTACGGCCTCATGACACCCGTGGAGGTATGCAACATCTTCGAGAGACTGGGCATCCACTTCAATGACACAATCATCCTCCCGCCCGAGAACCGCGATCTCTACATGAGCAGCTACAAGGCGGCAATGAACCTCGGCGTATACGGAGTAGACATGGGCTATGTCAAGCTCTTCGGCGTCAACAGGCAGACAATGAGCTATTTCAACACCCTGAAGACACTCAGCAACCGCCTCAGCATGCCCGACTCCTTCGTCTCCGATGCCATAAAAAGCCTCGATCCGGAAATGAGCAATCCCGACTCGGTGACACGGATTATGAACGATGTTTACAGCAAGATTGACCACCACCTCCGCGAGGAAGGCAACGAGGGGACCCTCGGACTGATGCTCATGGGAGGATGGATAGAGTCGATGTACCTCGCCACGCAGCTGGCTTATGACCCCGCGAATCCTGATCCGCAGGTGGTGGGCAAGATCGCCGAACAGAAATACTCTCTGATCTCCCTGCTGAGCTTCATGAAAAACTATTACAGTGACCCGATGGTCGTTTTTTACACCAAGAAACTGAAGTACCTCAATCGCTGGTTTGACACTTTCGATATTTATTATCAGCCGGGAGACATCACCGTTGACACCCTCCGGCAGGTGATCACCACCACGGGTACGGAGATGACCGTCACCGTGGATACCCTGGATGAGATACGTGATTATGTGGCGAAGCTCAGGGCCGAGATCACTGCTGTCTGAATCATCTGAGTGAGATCACCGGAACCATGTGAGCCTGAAAGTGAGTACTGCTGTCTGAATGAACCTGTAATAAAATATACTATGAACCGTCGTCTTCTCCTGGTCACGGCTGTTATTGCCGTCATTTCAATGTCATGCGGGCAGGGAAAGAAAGAGTCCGGCGCCAGCAGCTCCGGGGCAGTCTCTCCTGCCGTCACCGTCATTGACAAGGGATTCAGTAAATTCATCTCCGCCTACACTTCAGGCATCGTTCCGGTGAACGGCACGCTCCAGGTAGTATTTACCCCGGAGTTTGCAGCCACCGTTGACCGTACGCGCACACAGGGGCTCTTCTCATTCACGCCTGCGTTGAAGGGATCAGCGGAGTGGGCTGATGACATCACACTGGTATTCAAGCCGTCAAAGCTGCTGGCGCCGGGCACCGCCTACCAGGGCACGCTTGACATGAGCAGGCTGGGCGCCGTGGAGGAGCGCTTCCGCTTCTTTCCCCTGGCCTTCCGCACCGTGGAGAAGAACTTCACCGTAAGCCTCAATCCCGTTACCGTCGACCTTCCTGACGGAAACACCTACACCCTAACCGGCACCCTCGTCACCTCTGACCAGATTGATAATGCCGAGGTGGAGAAGTACCTCACCGTCAGCGTCGGGAAGCGCAATGAATCCATTGTCTGGGACCACTCGGGAGGAAACGTCCATAACTTTTCAGTTGAAAAGATACGCAGAGCGAAGGAGAAGAGTGAGCTCACCGTGACCTGGAACGGAAACGCATATGGTATAAAGTCTAAGGGCGAAATGGCTGTAACGATACCCGCCGAAGGTGTCTTCACCGTCACCGATGTGAAAATCAGCGCCGGGGAGAGCAAGAGCATTGAGATTTTCTTTTCCGACCTTCTTGACGCTGCCGGTGAGCCCGACGGGATGGTGACCGCCGATCCGTCGTTCCCCATGACCATCAGCGCCGAAGCCAACAGGCTCCTGGTGATTCCCGGTGAAAATGTGAGCGGCGTCGTTGAACTGACCGTTGACGGCTCTCTCCGCAACACCCGCGGTGAACGGCTCGGAGAACCTGTGAAGCGCAGCATTAACTTCACCCCGGTGGAACCGGGTATAAAATCAGCCGGCCGGGGCGTCATCATGCCCTCGTCGGGAGAAATTATCTTCCCCTTCCTGGCCGCCAACCTGAGCGCCGTTGACCTCACCATCATAAAGATCTTCGAGAACAACCTCCCGTACTTCCTCCAGCAGAACAACATGGGTGAGGCCAACTACTACCAGAACAGCATCACGCAGTTCGGCAGGCCGGTCTACCGCGGACGCGTTGACCTCACAGGCAGCGCAGGCTTCGATCCCAACGGATATAACCTCTTTACAATCGACCTCGCCAACTATATCGAGCCGGAACAGGGTATTCTCTACCGGATAGAGCTCGGCATGCGTCCCTCATATTCACTCTACCCATGTACGGGCGAACGTAAACACTCAAAATACGAGGAGATGCTTGAACTGGCCGACAATGACCGCCGCTGGGAAGGTTCTGATGACTATTACTCCTTCTCGGAGGAAGGCCTCTTCTACGAGTACGCCTACAACTGGCGGGAATACGAAAACCCGTGCAGCGATGCATTTTACAGTCCCGATAAGAAACTGGTCCGTAATATACTGGCTTCAGACCTGGGAATAATTGCCAAAAGCGGTCCTGACAACAACCTCCGCATCTTCGTCAGAGACCTTCTCACCGCTGATCCTGTCGAGGGTGCAACGGTAGAGGCATATGACTTCCAGAACCAGCTGATGGGTTCAGCCACCACTGACAGGAGCGGGATAGCCGCAATACCCTGTCCCAGGAAACCCTTTCTGGTGATAGCACGAAAGGACAAGAACCGCAACTACCTCTCGCTGCTCGATGGCAATGCGCTGTCAATGAGCTCTTTTGATGTCTCGGGCGAGTCGCCCCAGGATGGCATAAAGGCATTTCTGTTTACTGAGCGTGACGTCCGCAGGCCGGGAGACTCGATCTATGTCGGCGTAATCGTGCGCGATCTTGGTAAAGGGCTGCCGGCCGGCCACCCGGTACACTTCGAGCTTTACAACAGTAAGGGCCAGCGCATCGATGACCAGGTTACCACCCTCAACGACAGGGGCTTCCTCGCCTTTACAACCGTAACGGCTGACGATGCTGAGACCGGCAACTACCGCGCACAGGTGAGGATAGGCGCAGCAACTTTCACAAAAGTTATCAAGGTGGAGACTGTCAAGCCCAACAGGCTGAAGATTAAACTTGACTTCCCCGATGCCGTGGCCGGCGGAGACGACAACACCATCAACGGAAACATGAAGGTCACATGGCTCAACGGCTCAACGGCCCGCGACATGCGATCAACCGTCGAGATGCTCCTGAAACCTGTCAAAACCTCCTTCGAGAGATACCGGCAGTATAACTTCGATGATCCTTCCGCACAGTTTTACTTCGAGAGCCAGACTATCTTCGACGGTGACATCAACAGCTCCGGCGAAGCTTCGGTCTCCTTCTCTCCTGATGAACAAATGCAGGCTCCGGGCATGCTCAACGCGATATTCACCACCAGGGTGTTTGAAAAGGGCGGTGATGCCAGCATAACCCGGACCGTGGTTCCGTATGCACCGTACCCCGCCTTCGTCGGGATGAATATTCCCGCACTGGGAGCTACCGGACGAATCATCTATACTGACCGTCCCAACGAGGTCAGGCTGGTGACCCTCGACAAGAACGGCAAACCGGTCCGCAGCGAGGTGGAGATCAATGTATACAAGCTCGATTACCGCTGGTGGTGGGAATCTGATGATGAATACCTCGGTTCCTATATCTCCGGCGAAAGAAATGCCAATATTTTCTCTGAGACAATCACCACCTCCGGCGGTGAGGGCAAGACCTCATTCAGCGTCGGCAAGGAGGACTGGGGGCGTTACCTGGTCAGGGCAACACTCCCCTCGGGGCACTCCACCGGAATCATAGTGCTGGTTGACTGGCCGTGGGATTACGGCATGAAGCCGGGAGGCAACGACGGCGCCAGCCTTCTGCAGCTCAACACTGACAGGGAAAAATACAGCGTGGGTGATGAGATCAGTCTCACCTTCCCGGCGCCGGAGAACGGTCGCGCCATTGTCACCATTGAGAATGCCACCGGCTTGCTTGACGTGACTGAGGTCAAGACCCGGGCCGGCAACACCGAGGTGAAGATCAAGGCAACACCGGCCATGGCTCCCAACGCCTATCTCTATGTTACGATGCTGCAGCCTCACTCGCAGACGGTCAATGATGCGCCGGTGAGGCTTTACGGGGTGATCCCGGTGATGGTTGAGGACCCGGCCACGAAGCTTGTGCCGGTGATCACAATGCCTGACAAGATCCGCTCGCAGCAGGAGGTTGAGATCCGCGTTGAGGAGAAGAACCGCCAGGAGATGACATACACGCTGGCAGTGGTTGATGATGGTCTGCTTGACCTGACAGGGTTCCGTACGCCTGACCCGTGGAAGTGGTTCTTCGTCAAGAATGCTCTTGGAGTGAAGACATGGGACCTTTATGACATCGTCTTCGGTGCTTTCGGAGGCAAGCTGGGGCGCGGATTCGCGATAGGAGGAAGTGAGGCAGCCATCGACCAGAGCAAGAACAGGGAGCGCCGTTTCGAACCTGTCGTAAGGTTCATCGGTCCCTTCACCCTCGCCCCGGGGAAGACGGCGTCGCATAAGATCAGGCTGCCGCAGTACACCGGATCGGTAAGGGTGATGGTCACCGCGGCCGGGAAAGCCAACAGCTTCGGCGCAGCCGAGAAAACAGTGACGGTGGCTGACCCGCTGATGATCCTGGCAACAGCCCCGAGGGTGCTCTCGCCGGGCGACAAGGTAGCTCTGCCGGTCACCGTGTTTGCACAGGATAAGAAGATTTCCGGTGTCAGTGTTTCCGCCACGGCGAACGATATGATCACAATGACGGAGTCAGCAGGGGCGGTAAGTTTCAGCGAACCGGGCGACAAGGATCTGGAGCTGATGTTCAGCACTGCGACGCGGACGGGAACGGCAAAAATCAGCGTCAGCGCCGAGGGGAGCGGCGAAAAGGCGTCATACGATCTGACGGTTCCGGTGCGGTCGCCCAATCCGCCCGACAGGAGGGCCGAGACAAAGTCGGTAGCCAAAGGACAAAAGTTCGAAAAGAGTTTCTCACCGTTTGGCATGGCGGGAACATCTGCAGTGTCGGTTGAGATATTTACGCTGCCGTCAGTGAATCTGAGCAAGCGCCTGAAGTATCTCACCTCGTTCCCGCACGGCTGTTCCGAACAGATCACCTCCGCGGCGTTCCCGCAGGTCTACCTGCCTGATCTGCTGGGATCCGGGCTTGATAATCCTGCCGTTGTCCGCAATAACGTGCAGGAGGCTTTGCGTGCCCTCTCAACCAGGCAGATGGCTTCGGGGGCAGTGACACTCTGGCCCGGCGGCACCTATCCTGACGACTGGGTGACGTCATACGTGGGACATTTCGCCGTTGAGGCACAGAAAGCCGGATATGCCATCCCGGCAGGGTTCATCCGTAAATGGACCTCATACCAGAGGAAGCAGGCCTCGGCATGGAGATATCAGCCACAATATCGTTATACGGCAAATGACCAGGCTTACAGGATCTTTACTCTGGCCCTGGCCGGTTCGCCCGACAAGGGCGCAATGAACCGCATGCGCGAGATTACCGATCTGCCGGCACTGGCCAGGTGGTTCCTTGCAGCTGCCTATGCCACAACGGGACGGACCGAGGTGGCGCAGACGCTGATTGACGTGCGGAACCTGAAGACCGAGGACGACTATGTGAACTATTACTATGGCAGCTCGCTCAGGGACCAGTCGATAATACTGTATACCCTCACGCAGATGGGCAATACGGGCGAATCAATTGAACTGCTGAAGGATGTGGCCGAGGCATTGAGCCATGACACGTGGTACAGCACACAGACGACAGCGTGGGGCCTGTTTGCGTACATGAACTACGCGAAGATGATGAAGAGCGATGCATCGAAACCGCTGAAGGCGACGCTGGAGTTTAACGGCAACCGTGAAAAGCTCAGTACTGACGGCGGCGCCATCATGAAGAACTTCACTCCTGCCGCTTCCAACCGGCTGGTGGTTGAGAACGAGAGCGAAAATCCGCTGTATGTGACCGTCACCGAGGAGGGGGTGCCTTCTGTGGCTGACATGACCGTGAAGGAAAACAACCTTGCAATGAAGGTCAGTTATTTCAATATGGAGTCAGAACCTGTCAATGTCAGCTCGCTGGCTCAGGGGACTAGTTTCATAATGGCTGTTGACGTGACGAATACCACGTTCCGGCCTGTCGTTAATCTGGCTCTGACGCAGATGGTGCCGTCGGGGTGGGAGATACAGAACACGCGTCTCTTCGATGCCGGGTTGCAGTTGAAGGAGGGGGCCTATGACTACCGCGACTACAGGGATGACCGTGTTTACACCTATTTCAGTCTGCGGTCAGGTGAGACGAAGAAATTCTTCATCATTCTGACGGCCTCGTACCGTGGCAGTTACAGCATGCCCGCGGTGGTTTGCGAGGCACTCTATGACGAGTCTTACGCTGCACGCCGGCCGGGATTTGGTGTAGAGGTGAAAAAATAGGCAAGAGGCAATTGGCATTAGGCAGTAGTGGAATTGGTGGCAGGCCATACAGAATTGCGATGTGCGATGTGCGATGTGCGATTTTGGCCATACAGAATTGCGATGTGCGATGTGCGATGTGCGATTTTGGCCATACAGAATTGCGATGTGCGATGTGCGATTTTGGCCATACTGCATTGTAGAACTGTAACATGAGATCTGTTTTTGGTCGGAGGCGTAGTCCCGATAGCCGAAGGCTGTCAGGGGCATTAAGAATTGTAATCCCCGGCCTCGCCGCCCTCCTCTTCGCCATCCTTGTGGTGCCGATGCCCTCATTCCGTGCACCCCTCTCTACCGTGGTGGAGGCAGCTGACGGCACCCTCCTTGGCGCCCGTGTGGCAGCAGACGGCCAGTGGCGATTTCCCCCGCCCGACAGCCTGCCGGACAAATATATCACCTGTCTCATCAACTACGAGGACCGCTGGTTCCGGTGGCACCCGGGGGTGAATCCCGTTGCGGTTACCAAGGCTCTGACCGATAATATCAGGGCCGGTGAGACGGTCCGCGGAGGCAGCACCATCACCATGCAGGTGGCGCGGATGGCGCGCGGCAACCCGGAACGCACTTATGGCGGCAAGATCATTGAGATGCTCTCGGCAGTTAAGCTGGAGCTCTTCCGCTCAAAAGGGACTATCCTTAAGCTCTATGCCGCCAATGCCCCCTTTGGCGGAAACACTGTCGGCATTGAGGCGGCCGCCTGGAGGTATACCGGTCGCGGCACCGCCGACCTGACATGGGCTGAAGCCGCTACGCTGGCTGTGCTGCCCAATGCTCCTGCCCTCATTTATCCCGGCCGTAACTCCGAACGGCTGAAAGAGAAGAGGGACAGGTTGCTTCAGACCCTGGCTGAGAGGGGGAAAATCGACAGCCTGACATGCGAGCTTGCAATGGGGGAGCCTTTGCCGGGAGCGCCGCTTCAGATGCCGTCGCTGGCGCCACACCTCACCGGAAGGCTATGGATTGAGGAGCCCGGAACAAGAAAACGAACCAACGTTGACCCTTTGCTTCAGCGCGAGGCATCAGAACTGGTCGACAGGCATGTTTCTGCCCTGGAGGGGAATGGTATCCACAACGCCGCCGCCGTGGTGGTTGAGGTGTCCACCGGCAACGTCGTTGCCTGGGTGGGTAACAGCACCCTCCCTGACACCACCGGCAGGCACGGCCGCGATGTTGATATGGTCACGGCGCCCCGCAGCACGGGCAGCATCATGAAACCGTTTCTCTATGCGGGGCTGCTCTCCTCGGGCATGCTCCTTCCCAACGCACTCATACCCGATATCCCCACCCGCTTCCAGGGCTTCCGCCCCGAGAACGCCGACTTCTCCTACAGCGGCGCCGTGCCTGCCGGTGACGCGCTGGCCCGCTCGCTCAATATACCGGCCGTCCGAATGCTCCAGATGTACGAAGAAGAACGGTTCCTGCTCCTCCTCCGCCAGATGGGCTTCACCACCTTCACCAAACCCGCCTCCCACTACGGCCTCTCCCTCATCCTCGGCGGCGGCGAGGCCACCTTGTGGGAACTGGCATCCGCTTACGCATCGATGGCAAGAGTCCTGATCACCAACCCCGGAACGCAAACAAGCAATTCTAGCTCGTCAATCCCAAATCGCAAATCCCAAATCGCAATTCCTCCTCTCTCTCCCTCCTCCATCTGGCTGACCTATGAGGCCCTCCGGCGGGTCAACAGGCCCGAGACAGAAACCGGGTGGCAGTATTTCGGAAGCGCGCCGGAGGTGGCATGGAAAACCGGCACCAGCTTCGGCTTCCGCGATGCCTGGGCCATCGGCACAACACCTCAGTACATCGTTGCGGTGTGGGCGGGAAATGCCGACGGCGAGGGTCGTCCCGGGCTGTCGGGCATCGCGTCAGCAGCACCCCTCCTCTTCGACATTATAAGGCTCCTTCCACCGTCAGCATCCTGGTTCGCGAAACCGGATGATGGGATGACCCTCGTCGAGGTATGTGCCGCAAGCGGATACAGGGCTGGCCCCGACTGCACTGACAGGAAAGATGAATGGGTTCCTGAGGCAGGACTTCGCAGCGAAGCTTGCCCGTATCATACAATTGTCAGCCTCGATCCCACAGAGACCTGGAGGGTCAACAGTTCCTGTGCCGCACCCGGAGAGATGGTGGCCCGCTCCTGGTTCGTCCTTCCACCGGCAATGGAATATTACTATCGCATGCGAAATCCGTCGTACCGGACCCTTCCTCCCTTCCGCCAAGGGTGTTCAGATGACATGAAGCTGCCCTCGATGGAGTTCATCTACCCTTCGCGCGATGCGCGTATTTTCATCCCCCGCAGCCTCCAGGGACAGCTCATGTCAATGCTGCCCGAAATTGCCCACCGCAGACGAAATGCAACTGTTTACTGGCATCTTGACAATCAGTACATCGGGATGACCAGGCATATTCACCAGACAGAGATCAGGGTAGGTGAGGGCGAGCATCTGATAACTGCCGTAGACGAAGAAGGGATGACCGTTTCACGCAAGTTTTACTGCATCGGAACATTGTGACGGCAAATCCGGAAAAAGGATTACTTTTACAATCGCATAACAAGCCAACTTTAAGGAAAAGTGACCACTCTTTCATTCGGGAGTTTCTTTAAACGTATCATCGCGGGGACTGCCTTCAACCGTTACAGGCAGGTTTTTGACAGGGCGGGATATGCGATTATGCTTATCGATAACGCCACAAACCATTTTATCAAGGCAAACAGGGCGGCATCTGAGCTGTTCGGATACACCGAAGAGGAATTCCGGAAGATGACCCCGCTGGATCTCTCAACAGAGACCGGTGAAGAACCGACCCTCCCCGGGGAGAAAACCGAAGAATCCCTGATCAGGCCGGCCAGGCGCAAGGACGGTAAAATCATTACCATCAAGGTGCAGACAAGTATCCTGGAAAGATTCCGGATTAGCCTTATCAGCGATGTGACCGAAGAGTACCGGATACGCCGGGCCCTCGAGCTGAATGAGGAACGTCTCAGGGAAGCACAGCGGATAGGCCGGTTCGGATGGTGGGAATACCGTCCGGAGACAAACAGGTATATCGGGTCGGAAGAAATATCGAGGATTTATAACGACGAACCGTCAAATCTCTCGTTCACTTACCAGGACAATATATCCTACACACACCCGGAGGACAGATCATACCTGATAACTGCCATAGAGGATGCCCTCGAAAAAAAGAAGGAGTCTTATTCTCTCACCTACAGGATCATAACCCCTAACGGGAAGGTGAAGGCCATTGCCGTCAACTCGAACGTCAGGTATGACGAAAATGGCCGTCTGCTCTACCGTTACGGCACCTGCCAGGACATCACCGAGACCCAGAAGATAATGGACGACCTCATAGCGGCGCGGCGCCAGGCTGAGGAGTCCGACAGGCTCAAGACAACATTCCTTGCCAATTTCAGCCACGAGATACGTACCCCGCTCAATGCGATGCTGGGATTCCTCAACATTCTTACTTCGATGGACACCACCGAAAAGGAGAAGGAGGAGATGGTGAAGCTCATTGAGATCAACTCCCAGAGGCTTCTGCGGCTTATCAATGACATGATTGACATGTCGCGCATTGAGAGCAACAGCATGGAGATCAAGTACACCAATATTGAGATAAACGGTTTCGTCAACTCAATGGTCTCCTCTTTCAATCATGAACTTGAGGCCTCGGGCAAGAAGGACCTAAGGCTGGTACCTGTTGTTGACAAGACGAAGGCCGCTGTTTATCAGTACATTGACGAGCTTCGTCTGAGTCAGATCTTCAGCAACCTTGTCAGCAATGCCATCAAATTCACTGACCAGGGCGAAATAAAATACGGTTACAGGATTTCGCGGACTGATAACCGTTACTCGATAGTCTATTTCGTCACTGACACCGGTCAGGGGATAAGGCCTGACAGGCTTGATGACATCTTCCTGCCGTTTGTTCAGTACTGGAATGAGGATACCCCGAAGGTACAGGGGGCAGGATTAGGACTCGCCATCTGCAAGCGGCTTGCCGAGCTGATGAAGGGACGCATCTGGGTGGAGTCGCTGCCCGGCAAGGGATCGTCGTTCCTCTTCTCGTTCAACACGCCCGTGATGATCGAGTAATTGCAAAATTCAAATTTTGTTTATCTTTGTCCCCGCCCGGGACGTTAGCTCAGTTGGTTTAGTCCGCCAACTGGCGGATGACAGGCAAGAGTCATCAAAATCAAACTTGCACTGAATGGGACGTTAGCTCAGTTGGTTTAGTCCGCCAACCGGCGGATGACAGGCAAGAGTCATCAAAATCAAACTTGCACTGAATGGGACGTTAGCTCAGTTGGTTTAGTCCGCCAACTGGCGGATGACAGGCAAGAGTCATCAAAATCAAACTTGCACTGAATGGGACGTTAGCTCAGTTGGTTTAGTCCGCCAACCGGCGGATCCGTCAGCTGACGGAAGAGGTCACTGGTTCGCTTGTCCGCCAGCAGGCGGAATTCCAGTACGCCCCACAGTGAAGACGCAGGAGCTGGCATGATGCCGGCTCTTTTACAATGCCACACCCTCCCCCGCACCGTCTGCCAAAAACAGCCCTGACCGGTTGAAACTTCTATTCATTGTTGAGAACTGCGGTTAAAAAAACTTGATTTCGCTTATTTCATGGCGTAAATTTGGATTAGCAAGTAGAAGCGGAACATTATTCATATAAATCTGGTTATATATTATAAACAAGGAATGATTACCAGATGAAGAAAGTTGCCTTGATTAGCGGCCTCCTGTTCATGGTAGTTTACTTCTGGGTGAACACATTCTCCAAAGAGGAGTCTTCATTTGACGTTGTTTATCCCTCAGTATCAGTCAACTCATTTACGGATTATGAGAATGTCGCCACTCCGGTGACAGGCAACACTGTTTCGCCGCCGGCTGACAATAACCAGGTAAAATACAACTACCTGATCGTAGCAAGCTTCACCGACATTGATCAGGCTGGCAGAATGGCCGAGGAGTATGCCGGTAAGCTTCAGGCTGATATGTTTGTCCTTCCCGCAACCACAAATGGATATTACAGGGTCAGCTACGGAAGGTATTCCACGACCGCGGAAGCACTTTCAGCGCTCGAAACCCTGAAGGGCAACAATTTTCCGGATGCCTGGCTGCTGGCCTCGAAGTAGCCTGCACTCACATTAAGCATAATCAGAAAGTTATCAGCCCCATCGGGGCACTCTGGTTTGGCCTACGGCCAAAGGGGGTAGCTATGCCTGTTACAATGCCTGATGGTCTACGACCATCGCCATCCATCAATGACCAGTTCTACAATGCTGCATGGCCTACGGCCAAAAGCCTCAAATCGCAAATCTCAAATCTCAAATCGTAATTCCAATGCCCTTCGATTGTTTGCCCACCCTCATTTTATATTCCTGACTAAATAGATATATTTACATGCAGAACACTGATAATGAAGCTGGACAAGAGAGTACGAGGGGTTATGCGGCCGGCGGCTGTACTGTTGCTGGCGCCTGCACGGTATCCTGCCCTGTTGCCAGCACCTGCAAGGCTCTCTGCCCTGACGCAAACAGCTGCACGGTATCCTGCCCTGTTGCCAGCACCTGCAAGGCTCTCTGCCCTGACGCAAACAGCTGCACGGTATCCTGCCCTGTTGCCAGCGCCTGCAAGGCTCTCTGCCCTGACGCAAACAGTTGCACGGCTCCCTGCCCTGCTGCTTGTCATTTTGCTTGCAACAACAGGCCTCTCCCTCCGTGCCCAGACTTACTCCTACCGGGAATATACCTCCGACGACGGCCTTCCACAGACACAGTCGACATCCGTGGTGCAGGACAGCAGGGGATACCTCTGGATACCCACCAGGAACGGCCTGGCAAGATTCGACGGTTATACCTTCAATTCCTACCTGCGCAAGGACGGCCTGCCGTCAAACCTTATAACCTCGGTGATTGAAGACAGGGGGGGCATAATATGGGCCATCACCGCGAACGGGGTGGCTCGCTTCAACGGGGCAAACTTCGAAAGTTATCCCATCCCTGATTCATTCAGGGTCAAACAGCTCGACAGGGTGGCAATCGGACGTGACACCAATTCATTCTTCCTTTCAGCTTTAATCGACAATGACAACCAGATAATTCTCCTTTTTGAAAACGGCAGGTACACCGATTTCGCCTCCCGCCATCCGCTGCTCCGGGGCACCAGTTTTTCAGTCGCAGCGGCCAATCAGCGCGACTCACTCCTCTACCTGATAGACAAAAATAATGAAGCCTTCGCCTATGAAAAGGGCCAGCTGAAACCACTCAACAAAAGTGATGTCTACGAAATTGACATAGTCGATGGCCAGGTCCGGTACCGGTACATGTCAGATGCCCTCTTCCCGACCATAGAACCATTCTATTGGGAAAGCGGTAACCTCGCGATGTACTATGAGGACCGGGAGGGGACAATCTGGGCTGGCACGGAAACCAGCATCTACAGGCTTATGTCACAGGCATTCGTAACATATGACAGGGAAAACGGGTTACCGGAGGAAACCTGGGCTGTGGTGGCCGATCCTCTCGGAGGAATCTGGACCGGTTCTGTCGAAGGTGAACTGAGATACTTTGACGGGGAAAAATTCCGGGGAAAAAATGAATACCAGGCGCTGTTCGGCCACCCGGTGGCCTTCTTCAGGGGGAGCACCACCCTGAGCAACGGCGAGATATGGTTTTCAACAGTAGAGGGTGTGCTGATCTGGGATGGCAGAAGATTCAGGTTGCCAGATCTGTCTCCCGATCCGTACCAGGTCTGTATCATCTACGAGGATCCCGTCGATAAAAGCATATTTGTCGGGACTGACCGGGGCCTGTTCCACATCAGGGATGGCAGGGTAACCATCCATGAGGAGATGTCCTGGTATGGATACGGAATAGTGGAGAGTGTCGCCAGGGATCACGAGGGCCATTACTGGCTGGCCGGACACTACGGTGTGGTTTATTTTGACGGGAAAAATTTCATCCCGTTCCGTTCATCGCCAGCCCCGGCCGAGATGGTATGGGGAGTGGTTTGCGACCACATGGGAAACATCTGGAGTGCGGGCTCTGACGGCCTGTACATATGCGATCCGAACGAGCCTGTCTTTGACAGGGCCCTGCCCGAAGAGGTCAACCTTCCTGCCAGTGTCATCCGTGACCTGGGAAACCACAGGCTGATCATCGGACGAATGATGGATATCTGCATCATCGATCTTGACAAATATTATTCAGGGCAGCCCGATTATTATTCCATAACAGGCAGGAGTCAGGGATTCCCGGGCAATGACTGCCAGGACAACGGAATTATAAAGGATAAGGAAGGCAGATGGTGGATTCTGACCTCTGACAAGCTGATCCGTTTTGATCCGGATAAGATCAGCAGGAACACATATCCTCCCATGAACCACATTACCAAAGTCGAGCTCCAGGACGAAGAAACACCCTGGAAAACGGCGCTGGAGGCCTCCCTGTTCTATGACACCACCAGCTTCCTGAGGGTCAGGGGAAGACAGAACCGTATAAGAATCAGCTACACCGGTATCTCGACAAGAAATCCGGAGGGTGTCAGGTATCGTTACAGAATGGCGGGCTTTAATGACAACTGGTCAGAAAAGACCGCAGAGCGATCAGTTGTTTACACCAATCTGCCTCCCGGCGAATATACTTTCGAAGTCCAGGCGATAAACGCCGACGGAGTTCTGTCTGAAGACCCCGATAAACTGGAGGTCAGCGTTGTGCCAACATTCATCCAGTCAAAAGTCGCTATTGCACTGATGGCTCTTATAGCCCTCGGGCTGATAGTGTTCCTCTCATTCCAGATACGAAAAGCTGTACTGGAAAGGAGGGTTATAACTGCCCGCATTCAGGCTGAGGCATACAGGCTGCAGCTAAACTCGGTGATAAAACAGTTTGACCCGCATTTCACGTTCAATGCCGTTACCTCCGTCGGGTCACTTATAATGAAAGGCGAAAAGGAAAAAGCCTATAACTATTTCATAAAACTGTCAAACCTGCTTCGTTCCATTATCGCTGACAGCAACGCCCTCCTGAAGCCGCTGGAGGAGGAGCTTGAGTTCGTTACACGCTACTGTGAACTACAAAAACTGCGCTTTGGCAACAGGTTCGAATACAGGATAAATGTTGCACCTGACGTAAACCTGAAGAGTCCCGTACCAAAGATGATCATACAGTCGTTCGCTGAAAACGCGATAAAACATGGCCTTGAAAACAAGAAGGAGCGGGGGATCCTTGAGATAAGCATCATGAACCTCGAAGGAGGGGTGGAAGTGAAAATCCGTGACAACGGAATAGGAAGGGCTGCTGCTGCGAAAATGCGTACCCACGGCACCGGCACGGGACTGAAGAATATTTCAGGTATTGTGGATACTCTCAATAAGGTGAACAGGGAAAAAATCACATTCAACCTGACTGACCTGTATGACAACGGCAAGGCATCTGGCACCGAGGTAACCGTATTCCTTCCGTACAATTACTCCCTCAACCTGCCTGCTGATCTGTTGTGATAAACCAACCCAAACCCGGATAACATGAATTCCCAGAAAATCAGATCAATGATCGTCGAAGACGAACCTGAGGCCCTCGACCTTCTGGCAGGACTGCTGGAAGCCACAGGAGAGGTTACGGTGGTTGCCTCAACGACAAATCCCTTTGAGGCCATCGATCTTTTGCTGTTACATACTCCTGACATCCTGTTCCTCGATATTAAAATGCCGGGGATGTCAGGATTTGACATAATCAATGAGATGAACAGGCTGACCGCCCTGACACCGCGCGTTGTTTTCACAACTGCCCATGATGAGTATGCAATCAAAGCGTTCGACTGCGCTGCCTTCGATTACCTTCTGAAACCAATTGACCCTGACCGGCTGGCAGAGACTCTCCGCCGCCACAGCAGCCAGGCCAATGGCGGGAAGAATGACCAGTTGCGGCAACAGTCTTTCCTGAATAACGAAAAGATACTGATTTTCCGCGGTGTCACCGGGGTGACTTTCATTGATACCGATGACGTGGTTTATATTACCGCTGACGGAAACTACTCAAGCTTTCACTTCATATCAGGAAGGGTCGAAACAGTAACCGCACTCATCGGGAACATTGAGGCGCAGTTGGGGAAGCAGTATTTCAGGACCGGCAGGTCATGCATCGTCAACACGTCATATCTTGCACGCATCGACATGAAACAGATGTCCTGCGTATTCATCAGAGGAGAAAAGGAATACAGGTGCGAGATCTCGCGTGACAAGGTAAAAATGCTCATGGATTTCATGAAAAACCGTTTTTCTGAATTCTAAAATAATTTAACATTTTTTCACACATTTAGCAAGGCGGATTGTCCATACTTTAGAAGCTGCCTTTCATACAATAGAGGACATTTTGACTTGGAAGATTGCAATTTTATTCAATCTTTACCGCTGTATTTCAATATACGACAGGTGGTTCTTCCCCCCACTTCCCTGTCAGGCCACACAGATCACAGCAGAATGGTCTGTGTGGCGCGTTTTCTGGCGGTACCTGAATTACAAGTCAATCCGGAAAACCCATGCGTAATCAGACGAGGGTTTGTTTCTGACCTGCTGTGGCACAGAAACAGTAAATGACCCGTTCCCGTTCTTCCACCTGCATATTGCTCCGGAACCAAGCGCTGATACCTTTGCCCCGGCCGGCAGGGTGAGTCCGTTCATCGTAACGGATGCCGGTACGTTTTCACCTTCATCAGCCATATAATAAAGATACCAGGTGTCATTGCCCTTCCGGGTGATACATGCCTTGCCGTCTTTATGCGGGGTAAGCGCCCTTGTGCCGTAAATGGCCTCACCGTTGACCTTCATCCATCCCCCTATCTCCTCAAGAAGCGTATAAGCTTCTTCAGGCCACGTGCCATCAGGAGCCGGACCTATGTTCAGCAACAGGTTTCCCCCCTTGACAACGATATCAACCAGCAGATGAACAGCTTCGCGGGGCGACATGAACTTCGGATCAGGCACCCATGCCCAGCCTCCTCCGGCAATGATGCACGACTCCCACGGGTATGGCAGCGCCCTCCCGGGCACCCTGTTCTCAGGTGTCAGGTAATTCTGGTTCTTTCCGTACACGGCCCTGTCAACAACAATCAGTCCCGGCTGTGCCTGCCGTGCTTTAGCCACCAGCTCATCCATACGGATATCCTGGTTCTGCACCCTGGTCATCTTGTTGCCCTGGGCCATCCTGTATTTAAGCACCTCCTCATCTGTCATCTTCCTGACCCAGCCGCCGTCGAGCCACAGGATGTCAATCCTGCCGTAATCGCCGCCGAGGAGTTCCATGATCTGCCCGTGGGTGAAATCCACAAACTTCTCCCAGCGCTCCGGGTAATCCGGAATGCTGTAGTTGACATGGCGGTCCGGAGTGGCGAAGTTTGGCCACCAGTAGTACTCGTTGTGCCAGTCGGGTTTCGAGAAGTAGGCCCCGGTCCATAATCCCTGTTCGCGGAAAGCCTTAAATATCTCCTTCGTTACGTTTGCGCGGGGATTGACGCTGAACGGGCACTCAGGGTCAGTTATCCTATAGTCTGTCAGTTTTGTGTCAAACATTGAAAAACCGTCATGATGCTTGGTGGTGAAGACCACGTATTTCATCCCCGCGTTGCGTGCTGCAGCGGCCCATTTCTCCGGATTGAAAGCAATCGGATTAAAACTGAGCTTCAGGGCTTCATACTGCTTTTTATACTCTGTGTAATCAGGGTTTTTACGGCGGCACCAGTCTTCATCCTCGGCGCAGATCGACCATGATTCAACTATCCCCCACTGGCTGTATGGTCCCCAGTGCATCAGGAGGCCGAACTTCATGTCCTGCCACTCTTCGAGCTTCTGAAGCACCAGCGGATCAGTCTCCGGGACATATCTATCATCATGATCCTGCGCCATGAGCGGTGAGGTAAAAAGGGCTGTAATCACCAATGCCGGCAGATACGCCTGCATCAATTTCCCTGCTGATCGGAAGATACTTTTCATGCCAACAGATATTATTCAGTTAAAAGTTTGCCTTCGAGTGAGATGCCCACCACGGTCATTGTCTTATCCAGTGTCTCTTCGGGCACCCTGATGAAGTATACCCCGGCATGGTCGCTCCACCATGGTCTCAGGTATTCCTTCACCTCGAGGTTGGTGCCGTTGCCTATAACGAAAGCCTTGTTGATGCGGTTCTTCACCCCCTCGAGCATCAGCTCTCCGCCGCCGTCACCGGGAAAGAAAAGATATAGCATGGTGCTGTCACGGCTCATGGTGGAGGGCCCCGCGAAAAGGCCGTCGGGCAGTCCGGCCACAGTTCCGTAAATTGCCTGTTTGTGTTTGGAGGTCCAGCGTCCCATCTCCTTAAGCACCTCAACCTGTTCTTCCGGGATGGTTCCGTCGGCCTTCGGGCCAATGTCAAGGAGCATGTTTCCTCCCATCCCGATGCATCCGGCAAAGATCCGCACCACCTGCGACGGGCTCTTGTAGTTCCTGTCATTCCCCTGGTATCCCCAGGAATCATTTATTGTCATACAGAGTTCCCAGTACTTGTCGGCCGGACGGTCTGAGGGCAGTCCCTGTTCGGGAGTGCCATAATCACCGTATCCTGCCAGCCGGGAATTGATAATGGCGGAAGGATTCCTTTCCAGGATCGTTTTCCTTATACCCTCTGCGCCCCATTTTTCGGCACTCTGTTCCCAGTCGCCGTCAAACCACCACAGGTCAGGTTTGAACTCCTTCTGCAGCTCGGCAATCTGCCCGAGATTGAACTGCATGAACCGCTGCCATCGCTCCTGGTCATCGGTATACCGTTTAACTGTTTTGGTAAGGTTCGGGTAATCGGGATGCGACCAGTCGAGCAACGAATAGTAAAGTCCCACTTTCAATCCCGTGCGCCGCAGCTCTTTCACGAATGGTTTCACCAGGTCACGGCCTGCCGGGGTGCTGTCAACCGTATTGAGCCGGCTGAGCTTCGTGTCCCAGAGGGCCACCCCGTCATGATGTTTTGAGGTAAGCACGGCATAGCGGGCGCCGCTCTCCCTGATCAGCCTGACCCATGCGTCCGGGTCATATGACGAGGCGGTGAAGCCGTCAAGCTGCTTCATGTAATCATCATAGCCGATGAGTTCGTTGTAGAATGCCCACGACTCGTCAATCCCGTTGACGGCATAGATTCCCCAGTGGATGAATATTCCGAGTTTCGCATCCGCGAACCACTTCATCCGCTCATCATCGTACGTCCGGTCCGGTATATAGGGCTGGGCTGAAGCCTGCCCGGCGAGTGCCAGGAACAGAGCTGCGGCCAGCAGCAACCGTGCTGACAGAGAATGAATTACGCTCATAGTATATTGTTTTACAAATTTCCGCAAAATATCACTGCCCGGGATCAGTCTCTGCAGGCTCTCCGCCACCCGGGATCAGTCTCTGCAGGCTCTCCGCCACCCGGGATCAGTCCCTCCGGGCACACAACAGCCCGGGGCAGGTGTCTATGAAAAGTCAAATCCCGAGATGTATGCCGGAGAGTCATAGAACTTCTCGGTCTCCCCGGGAGTGAGCCCCGAAAAGAGGGCATACACCAGTCCCGGCTTCGCGTTCAGCAGCCTGTTGAGAGCGCCCATCCTCCTGTTGGTGCGAAGGGTCTCATAGAGGTGTGAGTGATCATCAAGCCATGTCAGCGCAGTATGATAACCCTCCTCTGCACAGACGGCATCAAAAAGATCCGGCAGCAGATCCTCGCTGCCTTCGCGGCAATAAATGGCATTCAGGATGATGTACCTGAATTCCTCCGGCCGGAACAGTCTCCTGAAATACGGAGCACGGTGCAGCACCTTCATCATCATCCAGCCCCATAAGCCCGGTACGTTTACCACCCTGTAACGTGCCGGTATGGCTCCCACGCCTGCCACTATCTCGCCGTTCCGGCGAAGCACATAATATTTATGGTCATAAAACGAAAACTCATCGGTATAAAAACAGTAGCCGCTGTAAAACTCTTCCAGGAGCTTTGCCATGGCAGGCTCCTCCTCCGGGGAGAGCTTCTCCACCGAAGGATGAGGCTCCGGATTGAACCTGCTGAAGGCCACTGTCAGGAACGAGCGGATATATTCATAGCCCGCCTGGTTGATCATGTTCCTCGATCGCTCATTGCGGCTCTCCACATAGGCATAAAGCACATTCGGGCCGGCGTTGCCTTCATCATCAGATCCGGCTGCCAGCTGCGGGTCCCTGAAAATGGAAAATATCTTCTGCTTGAAGCTGTCTCCGGCCCCGGACAGCTGTCTCCCGGCTTTCCCTGGCGCCCTTTCAACCTGGAACGCACTCTGCACCGCAAGATACCTGAGATAAGCAGAGGGATACCGGATGCCACGGTTTGATGTAATCCGCCGGCAGAGTCCTATCACCCCCTTGAGGCTGTTTCTCTTGTACAGTGCAAGGAAAGAAAGCCCGTCACCGTATGACCTGATCCGTTCCGGCGTGTTCAGCATGACGTATCGCATGCCGCCCTCCGAACCAAGGACTGTTGACTTTATCAGGTCAGTTATATCCTCGTCAGCGCTCCTGACTTTTCTGACTTCAAGTTTCTTATAATCGAGCAACGGCTCCTGCTCCATCTTTTATCTGTTTCATTACCTGAGTGTTCCGGCCAGTATCCCGGCCACTGCCAGGTCCTCCGGCGTTGTTATCTTGATGTTCTCCCTGTTTCCGTGGGTAAGGTGTATGGTGACCCCGTCAGCTTCTGCAACGGTGGCGTCGTCAGTAAATGAGGGGTCAAATCCGCGGCGGTAGGCTTTGATGATCACGCTGCCGCGAAACACCTGTGGTGTCTGGATCAGCCTCACTTCACTCCTCGGCACCGGCCTGCTGTCATCACCTGCCAGGATTCTTACGGAGTCTGCCGGTTCGGTAAAGGGCACGGCATTGCCGAACTCTTCAGCATCGGCGAAGCATCTCCATATGGTGTCATGGCTCACCAGCGGCCTGACGCCGTCATGGATGGCGACAAGGGAATCGTCAATGACGCACTCCAACCCTGCCTTCACGGAATGGAACCGCTCCTCCCCGCCTGCCACAACCTTGTGACTGACGTTAAAAGAGTGCTCCGTACAGAGCTTTTCCCATAACGCATGATGGCCCTCCGGAAGAACCAGTATGATCTCCAGGGAACTGTCAAACGTGTGGAATTTCTCAATGGTCTGCATCAGCAGCGGCCTCCCTCCCAGCAGGAGGAACTGCTTCGGGACAGCTGATTTCATTCTCCGTCCGCTTCCGCCGGCAACTATGATACAGTACTTCTTCACTTCCCGATAATATGGGAGAGGCCCTTTCGGGGCCCCTTCGCTCTGTTATATTAACCTTTCATGTAAAGATAGCGCTTGATGCTCTTCTTCGGCGTCTTGGCAAACTCTTCGGGATGCACCCTGAACTTTGTGACGGCCATATAGTCAGGAAGCCTGCTGTTGACATCCTTCCTGATTGTGTCAAGGGCAGCCGCAAGTCCGTCTTCTCCGATGCCGTCATTGCGCAGCGCCTCATAATCAGGATAGATGAGCCCGACAAGCTTGTCCTCCTCAGAGATGACAACCGCTTCGGTCACATACTTATAGTTGTTTATGACAGACTCGATCTCTTCGGGGTAGATATTCTTGCCCGATGGGCCGAGGAGCATGTCCTTGCTGCGGCCCCTGATATAGATGTAACCGTCCTTGTCAATCACGCCGAGGTCTCCGGTATGCATCCAGCCGTCCTCATCAATGACCTCCTTCGTGGCCTTCTCGTTCTTGTAATATCCGAGCATCACGTTGTCACCGCGGAGTATGATCTCGCCCACCACATTCTGAGGATCGGGGGAGTCAATCTTTACTTCCAGGGTGTCAACGGGTTTTCCGCATGATGCCAGGCGTGCCGTTCTCCAGCCGTCATAACTGATCAGCGGCCCGCACTCGGTCATACCGTAACCCACGGCATAGCGCATCCCTATCTTCCTAAAGAACTTTTCGGCGTCAGCGTTGAATGCAGCACCCCCGATAACCAGCTCCTTGAAATTGCCGCCAAAGCTCGTCTCAAGCTTCTCGCGCACCTTTTTGAATAGAATTTTGTTAATTCCCGGGACCTTAAGCATCACCTTCATGGCAGGCTTGCTGATAACCGGAAGCAGCTGCTTCTTGTACACCTTCTCGATGACCAGCGGGACCGAGAGTATCAGCCTCGGCCTGATCTCCTTGAAAGCCTGGATGAGTATCTGCGGCGACGGGGTCTTGGTCAGAATGGTGATGTGGCATCCGTAGGTGAAGGGGAAGAGAAACTCGAAGGCGCAGCCATATGTGTGTGCCAGCGGAAGGAAGGAAACAACCTTGTCACCGGGTTCCAGCGGCATGTTCTTCTGTGCGTATCGGATGTTTGCAGCGAGGCTCCTGTGAGGTATCATCACCCCTTTGGAGAAACCTGTTGTACCCGAAGTATAGCTCAGCACTGCCAGTTTCTCATTGTCTATGCCGGAAAATTTAATGTCAGCCGGACTGAATGCCGGGTATGCCTGTGAGAACTTGTCATCAAGAGATTTGTAGATCTCCGTGATCTTCCCAGAACGGCTCAGGAGCATCTCAAACGAGTCAAGGCTCATTACGCACTGAAGATCCTTTACCTTTTCGGGTTCAAGAGATTCCCACAGCTTGTCGTCAGCAAAGAGGATCTTTGAGTCGGAGTGGTTGATGATATTGTGAAGATCGTCAGGTTTGAAGTCAGGCAGAATCGGCACCACCACTGCGCCATAGGTAACCACTGCCAGGTACGTGGCACACCAGTTGGCAGAGTTTCGCCCGAGCAGGGCGATAGTGTCACCTTCGCGGATGCCGTACTCCCTGAAAGCCATGTGCTGTTTCACCATTATCGCGGCGATCTCCCTGTACGTGTAACCTTTCTCCCGGTAATTCGAAAGCGCCTCTTTTTCCCAGTTCTTTCTGATACTATCCTCCACATAGGAGATGAATCGTTCCTTGATCATGATTTTGGAGTTTTTTTATTTCATTGGGCAAATGTAAGCTTTTAAAAAATATCTGTTATCAGAACCTGTACAGCACAAGCACTGTCAGTGTCATTAACAGGTTGATCACACTGAAGATTATGTTGTACCTGACTCTCTTTCCGCTGAAGCGGGTTATTTTTCTTGAAAAGATGCCGGCCGTTGGCACGAAGAGCACCACCAGGAACACGAAGAACTCTGCCCCGTCAAAGACCTGGCTCACCCCGCCGTCCCTGAGGCTGGCGAAATAGATCACCAGCAGCATCACCAGCAGGTAGATCAGGTATGTGCCTTTCAGAGCCAGCGTTGAGAGAGGCCTGGCATGATGCAGCCTGTGCGGCTTGAGATAAGCATAGGCAATGGAAAATACTATCACCATCAGGAGCGCTCCAATGATATAGCTCATCATCTCCGGCAGGTTATATTTGCTCATTCAGTTCCCGAAGTCAGGATTCATGCTGTCTCCAGCGTAGACCATACCAGTGAGCTCGCGCCAAGAACCGCTGCATTCTGGGTGCTCAGCTCCGAGGGCAGCAATTTCACCTTGTCACGGTAGATATAGAGAAGGTTTTCCTCCATATGCTTTTTGGCCGGTTCAAAGATCAGCTCCTTGGCGAGGGCGAGGCCCCCGAAGAGGAAGATAGCCTCGGGATTGGTGTGAGCCACCACATCGGCCAGCTTGAACCCGAGCATGGCTCCTGTGTGTTCAAACGCCTCGAGGGCTATCGGGTCACCCCTGCGCGCAGCCTCAAAGATCATCTTCGAATCAAGCTCTTCGAAGCTGTGCTTCCGCAGTTCGCTGTTGTCAAGCCTGTCTGCCATTATCTTCAGCACCGTCCTTTTCAGGCCCGTTGCTGAGACATAAGTCTCGAGGCACCCCTTCCGTCCGCATCCGCAGTCGCGGTTTGACGTCCCAGGCCTAATGGTTGTATGTCCTATCTCGCCCGCGAAGCCGTCATGGCCGTATACCAGCTTGCCGTCAACGACGAAGCCGCTGCCGAGGCCGGTGCCGAGGGTTATCACCACGAAGTTCTTCATCTCCCTGGCGCCGCCGTAGATCATCTCGCCCACGGCTGCCGCGTTGGCATCGTTGGTGACGATGACCGGCAGCGAGGTGTGGCGCTCGAAAATATCAGCCAGCGGGATGATCCCCTTCCATGGCAGGTCAGCAGGGTACTCAATGGTTCCCTTGTTGATGTTACCCATTGGTGCCCCTATTCCATACCCGAGAATCTCAAAATCATTTCCGGATTTCTGCGCGGTGATCATCATCTTCTCATAGAGCGCAGCAACAAAAACCTCAGGCTCATCATAATGGGTTGTGATGATCTGGTCCTCGGCCAGGATCTTTCCTGACCGGTCAACAAACCCGAAAGTGGTGTTGGTGCCTCCGATATCAATCCCTGCAACAGTTTTTACCTTTTCCATATTCAGAAAGAGAGTTTGCTTAACGTAAATATACGCTTTAGATCATAGCTGCGAAAAAAAACTGTAACCTGGCAGCAGGATTCTACTTTTTAGCTGCCGGAACGTACTCATTGCCAACCTTCCGTGCGCGCACGGGATGGTCAAGGTCAATGCCGAGGGAGATGCCGGTCTCAACCAGCAGGTTCCACCCGGCAGTCAGCTGCAGGTACTCGGCATAGTCGCCTCCCTTCGGGATGACGATGGTCGGGAAGTCGGTCTTCTCATCCGAGATGGCAATGACATTCACCCCCACACCCTTGACGATGCACTCCATGAACTTGTCGCGGTCATGTTCGAAGGGGTCGACCCAGATGAGCACATCACCCCGGTTCATCACCTCCTCGATGCCATGCAGGGCGAAAGTTCCCTCGAGGAAACCTGATTTCTTGCGGGTGATCTCGTTGGTTTTGAGAGCCAGTTCGGCGGCCACACCGTTATCGCGTCCCGCGAACCAGATCATCTCCGCATCATGCATCATGGCAATGATCTTTTTGTCAATTTTCGCTGTCAGCACCTCCTCCATCTGCGATGCAGCCTTGCGCAGTCCGGTCATCTTCTCTCCCCTGAGGGCGCGCAGCAGCGAGTCATAGAAGAGAGCCTGCTCAACCACTGACTTGGTGGCGGCTACGGCATCCTCCTTGCCGCACTTAAGCACATGAGCCGCATGGGCGAACTCCTCCAGTTTGGTGTTTTTGTTGGCCGTAAGGCCGAAAACGGCGTCATGCTTTTTCTTTTTCAGCTTCTCGACGAGCCTGATGACTTCCTTGGTCTGACCCGAGTTGGAAGCCGCAAAGACCACGAAGTCCTTCAGGTTGTACTCAAGGGCCTGGGTGCATCCTTCGGTGAGGACCGGCAGGAGGAACTCCTTCCTGAGGTTGGCAAAGATGGCCCTCTTCGCGGGGAAGAGCCTGCTGCTTCCCTCTCCCGTCAGGAAGAGACCTTTCTTCTTTTTAAAGGCAGGAATGAAAGGAATGGAAGATTCGGGACGGAATGATTTGACTATTCCGGGAGTTTCCATCATTTCGCGCACCAGCGCAAACTTATTGAACTTCTTCTCGGTCAGGTTCATGTCAGTTAAGTTATTGTTATACAATGTATTCTTTCAGGTCGCGCTGCACCTGCGGGTCTTTCTGGAATCCGCCGCCCAGGTGCTGCCAGTACGGCTCGGCATATTCTACACCCGCTAATTTACCGTAGTTTTTGTTACCCTCCAGTACATAGCCGAAGAAATCATCGATCTTGTGCATGTGTTTCATCAGCTCAAGCTGTGAGACATGCCTGCCCAGCATCTCGATCTTGGTCTGCACCGCACTGGTGACATCAACGAAGAAATGGGGCGGCGTAAGCTGCGATCCCAACGGATCACTCAGCGTCAGGGGCGAGGTATGATAAAGGAGGGGGGTGACCTCCAATGGTTTCTCAGGAACAGGCACCGGGTCAAGCGAGGCCACCATTGCAGCGGCTTCTGCTATGGCAGCCGTTGCCCTGTGGTCAGGATGATAGTCATTGGGCAGGTGGGTGAAGACGATACCGGCACGTACCCTGCGCATCAGCGAGATCACCTTCAGGCGCATCTCGCGACTGTCAAACAGCGAACCGTCAATGCCTCCCATGGTATAGTACTCTGCATCAAGCACTGCGGCTGCGGCCTTTGCCTCCTCATAGCGTACCCGTGCCGTCTCCTCCATGCTCATGTTGCACCCTCCAAGGTCACCCCCGGTCATGGTTGCAATCACAATCTTATACCCCCTGTCATGCAGCAGCTTCAATGCCCCGGCATTCCATGCCTCGGCATCATCGGGGTGTGCGTTGATTGAGAGCGCCACCTTGTTGAACTCAGTTGCCATTGCTTTAGGTTTTATTTAATTACCATGATCTTTTTCAGTCTCACAAACTCCGGAATTGCTCCGGCCAAAGGCTTCATATACCTGGCAAAAGCGTCAGAGACATAATTGCCCGCAGCATTGAAATACTCTTCAGGCATGGGCCTGGCGGCGATAGCCACCTTGCCGAGGGGAACCATTCCGTAGACGACCTCATACGGGTCATCTGATTTTCTTTCGATTGTCACCATCTTCCCCGACTCACCCCTTTCGGCCATGCGGACAGCCTCGATGCCGCAGCGGTAAGCCTCCTCAAGGTCGGCGGGAAGCGCCCTGACATAATCGCTCATTATAAGCGACTCAGGCACCTGGAACTCGCCCCTGATGCCGAACTCTGATGAAAGCATACGGTGAAGGGTGATGGCCACGCTGGCGCCCCCCATGGCTCCAAACTCCGTGTTGCTGAATTTGTCCTTCACCACCGAAGCGCTGACCGGCGTGCCGTCTTCATATTTGATTCCCTCGCCGGCAACGACGAAGACCCAGCCGTACCTCCTGATGCAGTGATCTGCATCGGCAAGGAACTTTTCCCTGATAAAAGGATGTTCGGGTGTATATATGAGGTGCGGGGCTTCATCCTCATCGCGGCGTGCCAGGGCCGTGGCGGCAGCCAGCCATCCCGCATCGCGGCCGATGGTCTGGTAGACAACAAACTGGTCAACCTTCATCATGTCACGGGCCAGGGTGCCTGCCTGCATCACGTTCAGTATGTTTGACCATGCCGCCGAGGCAAAACCGGGGGTATGGTCAGTGCCGAACAGGTCATTGTCAACTGTCTTGGGTATGCCGACACCGGTAAGCTCATAACCCATGGTGCGGCAATATGCCTCCACCCTGTTGACTGTGTCCATTGTGTCATTCCCTCCGATCAGGAAGAAATACCTGATGTCAAATTTCTGCAGCACGCTCAGTATCTTCGGGAAATCATCATCCTTCAGCTTGTAGCGGGATGATCCCAGGGCCGAGGATGGGGTGTGGCGCAAACCATGAATGATCTCGGCCGGCTGGGCCGAGAGGTCAAAGAGCCACTCGTTCATGAACCCTTCTATTCCGTAATTCATGCCGTAAACCGCCGATACCTGGCCTGATCTTTTTGCGGCGTCTATCACACCGGCGAGGCTGGAGTTGATTACTGAAGTCGGTCCGCCCGACTGGCCTATGACTGCATTTCCCTTGATCATAATCAGGTTTTATGGTGTGGTTTGTTTGAATTCAGTTCACTTGCAGAAGAAGACACTGAAATGGTTATATAAACTTCAGAATTCCGAAGAATTCCGGCCTGTGGTAATCAGGTTTTTCCGTGCCAACCGGGTTCCATGTGACGAAGTGCGGGGTGGTCAGCTTGTCGCCGCACTTGTAGAAGTTTGCCCTGAAACTTTTGCCTGCCAGGCTGCCGACACTATGCCTGAAGAAAGTTCCAAGGGGGATGGCCACGGTGATTGACCAGCTGATGTCTCCGCTAATCTCCGGGAACGGTTCGCTGCCCATGGTGGTGAGTCGGCGGATGTTGTTGACAATGGCCGGATCTGTGCGTGCGCTGTCATGGCGGCCGTGACCCGAGCCCATCAGCGTGGTACCGATGGGATTGAACTCGAAGTTGTAATAGATGCCGTCATCTTCCGGTGAGACGAAGAATTCTACACATGAGTCCTCGCATACCATCTCGTTGGTGGTGCCCTTTTCGGCTTTGACATGTGCCTCGCGGACATAGTACTTGATGTAGATTTCCTTTTCGCCCCAGGCGATATTGAATCTCACTTCAGGTTTGTATGTATGGCTCTGCCAGTTCACTGTTCCTATCCTGTGGCCTTCGCCCAGTTCGTCGAGACGGGCAGACACCTCTGCCATTGGTGGTATTTCCCTGTCTGTCTTCAGCCTTCTGACCTCAATGATACGCATTTCTAGCTATTGTTATGTGTGACATAGGTTTGTTCGGGAAGAAGGTGGTGTGAGGTTTCGATGCTGTGACAGTTATGCGGTATCTGAATGTAATTCATAACCAAAAATATGCAATGTTGCGCGGTCTGCGGTTAAAATCGAACGTCGCAAATCGCAAGTCGCAGTATCTGCTGCCGACTGCTTCTATCTCGCTTCTTTCCATATCAGGGCCGATGCACCGAGTATTGCCGCCTGCGCCTCGGGTAACCCTGAGGGTTCCACTCTGAAGGTGCCGCGGAAGACGGGCTGCACCAGCTCGTCAGCATACTTCCGCACCGGCACGAAGAGGGCGTCGCCTGCCTTTGCCAGTCCGCCGAACAGGTAAATGACCTCCGGGCTCGAGAAGATAATTGAGTTGGCTATCCCGAGTGCGATCATCCGGGCGGTCTGGTCAAGAGCTTCCTGAGCGATGATATCGCCGGCCGCCGCGGCTTCAGCGATCCGCCGTGAGGTGATCTCACTGCCCCTGAGTTCCCGCAGCAGGCTCTCATCACGGCGGTCGCTGAGCAGTGATAAAACTGTACGGACCAGCCCTGTGGCTGATGCATACGTCTCAAGACAGCCGCGGCGCCCGCATCCGCACACCCGGCCTCCCTCAACCACGGTCATATGACCCAGCTCACCGGCAAAACCGGTATGTCCGTACACCACCTCGCCGTCAACAACGATGCCGCTGCCGAGGCCCGTGCCCAGGGTCAGGATGATGAAGTCCTTCACACCCTTCGCGGCGCCAAAGATCATCTCTCCAAGAGCTGCCGCATTGGCGTCATTGGTGATGCGGGTCTTGAGGCCGGTGAGCTTCTCGGTTATCCTGACAAGCGGGATGATCCCCTTCCAACGCAGGTTGGGCGCCAGCTCAATCGTCCCCTTGTTGAAGTTGGCATTCGGTGCGCCGATACCTATGCCGATCAGCTTCAGTCCGCTGTTCTCAGCCACCATCTCCTTCAGCTTCGCGTCAAGCGCAATGACAAAATCATCTGCAAAGGCATAATCGGGCGTCGAGAGCCTCCCCTCGGCATGAATGACACCATCAGCATCAACAAAACCAATCATGGTGTTTGTTCCGCCAATGTCAACTCCGGCAACTACTTCTTTCATATGTTATGGATTTTATACTTCCTTAAGCAGCTCAGGCTGTGTCCTGTAAGTATGCAAAACCAGTTCCCCGAACAGGGTGTTGGCCCATGCAAACCATTTGCGTGTGAACTTCGAGGAATCGTCCTTCATGAACGACTCATGCATGAAGCCCGTTGCGGCATGGGTATTTTTAAGCATCCTGAGCGATGTGATGATATCATAATTGTTCGAGGCTGTCAGCGCCTTCATGATGATGGCAATGGGCCAGATGCGGTCAAGGCCGGTATGCGGACTCCCCACACCATGCCCGCTGATGCCTGAAAAATAGTACGGGTTGCTTTTGCTCAGCACAAACTTGCGGGTGCGCAGGTAAAGCGGATCACTCCGGTCAATGGTTCCAAGGTATGGCATGCTGAGCAGGCTGGGAACATTGGCATCATCCATGAAATTGTAGTTGAAATACCCGTCAGTCTCGTAGGGGATGATCTCTCCGTGCTCCGGGTGAGCGGCACGGGCATATTTCGCAAGTGCGGCATCTACCTCATCGGCCAGCGCGGTGGCATCAACCAGGAGAGTCTCATCACGGGTGATATCGGCGGCAATCTCGCCAATCTGGCGCAGTGCGCTCACCGCGAAATAGTTTGAAGGAACCAGGAAAGGCCATATGGTTGCATCATCTGACGGCCTGAAGATTGAGACGATCAGGCCCACCGGATTGACCGGATTGCCATAACCGGCTCCGGCAACAGTATCGGTCTGCCAGCCTGTAACCCTCTGGAACTTGTAGGGACCCGGATTGTCCTTGCGCTGCTGTTCGCGGAATGTTTTGATGATCAGCCTCATCGCCGATGACCACGAGGAATCAAAAACAGAGGTGTCTCCGGTGGCTTTCCAGTACCCGTGAGCCAGCCTGACAGAATAACAGAGTGAGTCAATCTCCCACTTGCGCTCATGCAGCTCCGGTTTCATGTCGGTCAGGTCATTCATCCATTCGCTCTGGCCAGGACCATCGTTGAAGGCATTGGCATAAGGATCAATATGAATGCACTTAACCTGCCTGTTGATCACACCGGCAATGAGATCCTTCAGCTGCGGGTCACCCGGGGCAAGTGACACATAGGGCCACACCTGGGCCGAGGAGTCACGCAGCCACATCGCATTGATATCACCGGTGATGACAAAGGTATCTGGCCTGCCTTCCTTTTCGGAAAAGTTGACAGTGGTGTCAAGGGTGTTGGGAAAACAGTTCGAGAAGAGCCATGCCAGCTCATTGTCAGACCCCAGGAATGACTCAATCTCTTTGATAGTCTCCTCTACAGCCTTGCTGCGGAATTTTCGCACCCTGGCAGCGGGTCTTACCGAAGGCCTCTTCCGGTTACTGGCTGAGACAAATGAAGGTATCCCGGCAGAGAACGCCGCCCCTGCCACCATGCTGTTCCTGATAAACTTCCTGCGTGTCGACATCTGTTTACCTCCTTGTTGCGGGCTTATTCCGCAGCGAAACATCCTTGACATACATCTCTCCGATATCCCAGTCCTGCACCAGGGCCCAGTTAATCTTGACTTCCAGCTCAGCCGGGTAATATGTGACCGGTTCGGGCAGCCTTCCGGCATTAAAGTCCCCGGTGGTCCATTTCCCGTCCGAATCAAGATCGTAGATCGCCTTCAGCCTGTACTTCCCTTTTTCAAGAAGCGGGAACGAGACCTCTCCGGGGCTGGTAAGTGACTCTTCACGTATCACCTTGTCCTTAGCATCCGCGGTCAGCTGAATTATCACCCTTCCCTCATAGCCGGCAATCTTAATCCTGAGGCTTCCGTAATCCTCTTCAGTAGCTACAGAGATTCGGTACATCGCAGAGTCACTGGCCACTCCGAAGATATCGCTGAAAGCTCCCTTCCTGCACAGCAGCGAGTAGGTCGCTCCCGGCTCGAGCTGCGCCTTCAGGAACAGGAGGCGGGACGAGACCGTATCTCTTACAAACTCGTAAGGAAGCACAACCTGAACCGAGTCAACCGTCCGGGTCAGCCTTATGAGCGATGTATCAGGATCTGCAAGCGGTGTGGCTGATCTGAACAACGGCACTGTGCCCGGTCTGATCTTTCCGGAAATATTGGTGGTGATGCTCAGTCCCGGCGTCCTTCCGGCGCCTCCCCTCGGGGCGGCAGGCTTCATATATCTGAAACTGATGGTGTCGGTTTTCGCGATAATCGCACCGGTGCTGTCAGTAAACGGATAGGTGAGAATGGCATCCACCAGATCACGGCTGTACACATCGGGATTGGTCACCCATATCAAGAAGGTATCACGTGCCACGTTGTGCTCCATGTACCATGATGAACTGTCAGCTTCGGGCAGGGTTACCGACACCTGTCCGCTGTCAGACGGCAATGCCATTCCGAAGCTGATACCCCATGAGCTCTTCCTCTCGGTGAATGTCAGGTATTGCTGCTTCGGCGGATCCTGAAAGGCATAGAGCCTGTGAAGCCCGTAAACGAACTTATCGGGTTTGGTGGTCTCGGTGGCATTTGCGGGCCTGTATGTGACAGTGTCGGGCACAAGGCCGAAGTAGTTGTCAGGGGTGATGACGATGACAGAGTCGCCGAAGGCAAATATCTCATCAGCAAGATCGTACCTGGTATTGCCGTTAAGGTCCTTCAGGGCGAAGAGCCTGTAGTTTCCGGGCCTGATGTTGCTTATCATGAACCCGCCCGACGGATCCGGCCTGGATATATATGCCGGAAGGATGGTGCGGGGCGCAGTA
Source organism: Bacteroidota bacterium (assembly GCA_018262715.1). Taxonomy (GTDB): domain Bacteria; phylum Bacteroidota; class Bacteroidia; order Bacteroidales; family VadinHA17; genus SR-FBR-E99. Next base: position 31,897 of record JADFDS010000008.1, on the reverse strand, counting down.
TCTGACAGGTTGGAGTACATGATAACTGTCACATCTTCAACTATCTCCAGATCAGAGGCATTGAACACGTTGCCGGTCAGCGAGAGTGAGTCGAGAACCGGTCCGGTCGAAAAAACATACTGGTAATTGTTGATCGGGTTGTTTTCGTTATTGTCACGGATGGCATCCTGGAAATAAAAAGTGTAGGTGGTGCTGTCTGCCAGGTCATCCTCCCAGTTGACAACAAGGCTCTTTCCCCTTAGTTTCACGTCGGGTTTTGTAGCCAGCGGAGGTGACACCATGAATTTTTCCGTTATGCGGTCAAGGACGACATATTCATCAAAGATGACGGTGAATGACTTGCCGGTGAACAGAACGGAGCCGTTCTCCGGAATGCTTTTCAGTATCACAGGAGGATCCAGATCCTTCGGCCCTCCCGTGGGAGCGCTGATCTTTGCACACGAAAGCACAAAAAGCGTGGCCAGGACTGTCAGTCCAAGGCTGCCTGTTATATATCTTCCGCGATCCACCACCTGCAAACTTACATCAAATTTTGTTACATGATATGTGTGGCGAAGGGGCTCGGACATGCCTTTTACAGTGAAATAGGGCAACTGTTCCTTTTTTGCATAAATTTGTAATCCAAACATCAGCAGTATGGAACTTCAGATAATTCCGTGGAATGTTAATCCGGAGATCTTCCGGATAGGCAACTTTGCAGTAAGATGGTATGGTCTGCTCTTTGCATCAGGGTTCGTCTTCGGGTACTATATCATGAGGAAGATATTCAGGAACGAAGGGCTGACAGACGCAACCCTCGACAGGCTGACCGTTTACATGGCCATTGGCACGATTGTAGGCGCCAGGCTGGGACACTGCTTTTTCTATGAACCCGAGTACTATCTGGCCAGGCCCCTGGAGATTCTGAAGGTATGGCACGGCGGACTGGCAAGCCACGGGGCGGCCATAGGCATACTTCTGGCACTGTGGCTATTCGTAAGGAAGGAGAAAAAGCCGTACCTGTGGATCATTGACAGGGTGGTAATCGTGGTGGCACTGGCCGGGACAATGATACGCCTGGGGAACCTGATGAATTCGGAAATTTACGGAGTTGAGACAACTCTGCCATGGGGGTTCGTATTCCTTCGGAACGGAGAAACGGCGCCAAAGCACCCCACACAGATATATGAGGCGCTGGCATACCTCATCACCTTCGGAGTACTGATGCGCATCTACTGGAAGAACCTCGGGAAACAGAAGCCCGGACTGCTGTTCGGTCTGTTCCTGATTTTTGTCTTCGGATTCAGGTTCCTCGTAGAATATATAAAGGAAGACCAGGTGGGGTTCGAGGCCGGGATGAAGCTGAACATGGGCCAGTGGCTGAGTATCCCGTTGGTGCTGGCAGGCATTGCGCTGCTCGTCTGGGTATTCACCCGCAAGCCGGAACCGGTGCCGGTGACCGAACAGTGGTCACCGAAGAAAGGGGTACCTAAAAAGTAGCTGATATCATCGCCTGCGGCGGAAAAAGCCTGCGGCCGGAAAATCCTGTGGCCGGGAAAAAATGATGAGCGACCGATCCCGCATCGCGGTAAGCCCTCCGTTATTACTGTTTCTTCATTATACCGTTAAAGATGAGGGTCAGTATCGCCTCGAGGCGATAATTGATGTCAGTTTCGCGCCTGCGCCAGAATAGCGGAACCTCCATCCCCTTGAGCATTGTCTGTATCGCCATGGCGGTATACTCACTGTCCTCCACGGCAAATGTACCCCTGTTGTTTCCTACATACACTAGCAGGCGGATGATTGCCAGCTCCTCCCGGTCATATCGTGCCCTGATCTTTTCGATGAACTCGTAGTGATCGAGGTTCTTGTCAAAGACGGCATTGTAGTAGTTTGACAACTTTGCAAACTCCCTCATCCTCACATATATATAGTTACGCAGCTTGTCCGGCGGCGAGTCCACCTCCTTGATTGCAGCTGTCAGCCTCCTGCGCAGCTGGTTTGCTTCATAAAGCACCACCGCCTCAAAGATCTCCTCCTTGCCCGGGAAATAATAATAAATTGAACTCTTTCCCTTTTTCAGCGCCCGGGAAATTTCATCCATCGTCGTCTTCCTGAAGCCGTAATGACTGAAAATCCTGCTAGCTGTCCGGATGATCCGTGCCCTGTATTCCTCTTTATCTACCATAGGTTTTACTCTTATGCAAAGATAATCAATTAATTCTAACGTGATGGAACAAACGGGTCGGATATTCGAAAATGGTTGTGATTGAATTAAGTAACTGTTTATATAATCAGAATAAGTGTAATTATTAGTAATTTTGATGATTAATTTGTGAGGGAAGAGTAGTTGATGAAGGTTGGGGAAAGGTATTACAGGAGCATCTGGCATGATAAGGCTGACCGCGGGTCAGTACATGTGATTGACCAGAGGAGGCTCCCGTTTGCCTTTGAGGTGATGACTCTCAGGAGTGTAAGTGATGTTTATGATGCTATCCGGGAGATGGCGGTGAGGGGGGCTCCTCTCATTGGGGCTGCGGCAGCATGGGGAGTATATCTTTCATTCCTTGAACACAGCAGCGGGAAGAAAAACGAAACCGGCAATGTTTATAATGCAGTGATCAGTGACGCGCAGCGGCTTAAGTCGGCCAGACCGACCGCGGTGAACCTTGCATGGGCAGTTGATTACATGACAGGGGTGATGAAATTCTTCCCGGATGCTGATGCATTGTGCCGTGCAGCGGAAGGACTATGTGATGAGGAGGCTGAGAGAAGCAGGCTGATCGGGGTGAACGGGCTACGGGTAATTGAAGCTGCAAGCAGCATGAAAGGTGGAGAAACCGTCAATATCCTGACGCACTGCAATGCCGGGTGGCTGGCATGTGTTGACTACGGCACGGCGCTGGCGCCGGTGTATATGGCTCATGACAGGGGATTAAAGGTTCATGTATGGGTTGATGAGACACGTCCCCGCAACCAGGGTAGCCGTCTCACGGCATGGGAATTGCTCAATCACGGGGTACCGTGCACCCTCATCACCGACAATGCCGGCGGGCACCTGATGCAGAACGGAATGGTTGATATGGTGATTGTCGGGTGCGACAGGGCGACGGCGTCCGGTGATGTGGCCAACAAAACCGGTACATATCTCAAGGCTCTTGCGGCATTTGATAACGGGATACCTTTTTATTCGGCACTGCCGGTATCAACATTTGACCTGTCAGTTGACCGTCCCGGACAGATTGAGATCGAGGAGCGTGATGCCGGGGAGGTAAGTACCATTGATGGCATAAGAATTGCACCGGATGGTGTTAATGTTTCGAATTATGGGTTTGACGTTACACCTGCGCGTCTTATCACCGGTCTTATTACAGACCGCGGAATTTGCAGGGCGGATAAGGAATCGGTATTAAAAACAGTATCATAGGTTATATGGAAGGGTTTGTCAAGTTTAACTGCTACTGGAGCCAGTCGGGTCCGGTAATCACTGACGAGCAGTATGAGATCATCAATCACTGGAGAGAGATCCTCTTCAATCTTGATCTTGTTGGTGCATTTGAGAACGGCGTAGGGTTCGGGAATATAAGCATACGCATTGGGAAGTCGTCTCAATTTATCATAACCGGATCATCCACCGGTGATATCCCCGAGCTTGAGCCCGGGCATTATGTAAAAGTATCGTCATTTAATATAGACGACAACGCGGTTATGTGCAGCGGGCCGCTGAAGGCCTCATCGGAGTCGCTCACCCATGCAGCCATCTACACGGCTGATCCGGGCACCAATGCAATCATCCATGTTCACTCGACGCGACTGTGGGAAGAGCTGATGAACAAGGTCCCGACAACAGATCCGGCCGTTGAGTATGGCACGCCGGCGATGGCGCGGGAGATGATTCGCATTTTCAGTGAGCCTGAGGTGTTTGAGAAGAGGATCATTGTCATGGCCGGTGACCGTGGCGGCCTTATCACCTTCGGTTATGACCTGGATGAGGCAGGGGGGGTGCTGTTTGATTACATCAACAGACAGTAGGAAGGCTGTTGATTTGCGATTTGCGATGTGCGATTTTGGCCGCAGGCCATAAAGGATTGTAGATGTGCGATGTGCGATTTGTGATTTTGGCCGCAGGCCATTCAGCATTGTAGAAGATTAACATATGATAAAAATTTCCCTTAGGGGATCCGGCATTGTAAAAGGTTTGCAGATATTTCAATTTGATATTATATTTGCACCCTGTTATTTCGGGCCCATAGCTCAGATGGTTAGCAGCACCTGACTCATAATCAGGGGGTCGCTGGTTCGATCCCAGCTGGGCCCACACAAAATCAAGAAGTTACAACCTCAAAAATTGTAACTTTTTTTTTGTGCCAGTTTGGTGCCAGGATTTGGATAAAAAGAAAAATATTTATTGAAAATGATTTGTAAACACTTCTTCCCCAACAAGAGAATCATCAGTTTATGTAGTATTTAGATTCAAGCAAGAATGCATGGGAAAAGGATTTTAATTATTTCAAGCAAGTAGTAGATACCAGCAATCAAAATGCTGATCTGACCAAATACAATTAGTAAATCCATTTTTTTCTTTCTCCTATTCTCTTTTCTGAAGCCACCTTTAAAAAAGGCCTGAAGTTCTGTTGGCAAAAAGGCAGTTTTCAATTTTGAACCGGCCTGTTAATGATAGTTTAGTGAATGCATACTTAAGAACTTCTTAAAGGGATTCGTTAACGGCTATGCTCCTTACTTTCCCGGTTTTGCTTTCAGCAATAGTAATTTCATCTTTACCAAGAATGTCAATCCATTTGATATTTAATAAGTCTTTAGCCCTCAGGCCAAGGTATGCCCCAGTGCTGATCAGAAGATAGGGCATGACCTTATTGTCCTTTTTTAAACAGACTAATAATCCGAGCATAGAATTCCATTCTATACCAGAACAAACAGTTTTAGATTATGCAAGACTCATTTATATTATATATGCCTCATTTACAGGCAAATATAATATTTCTTGAGGACATTTTGTGGAAAGCTTTAAATAATTTAAAGATTTCTGTAAAAACCGGATGTGTCGCCGGCCTTTGCACTGTAGTTTCAGCACAGGATTCCATAATTCACACCCTGATCAGAATCCTCGGATAATCTGTATAAGACTACTCCGTTTTTTAAAATTTGCACGTATCTCATCAGCTATTCGTTGTGATCGTCCGGGATTTATCCGTTTCATCAGATCGAGTGATTCAGCGATCCTTTCATAGTATTTCTTACCTGTGTAGGCAAGATCTTCTTCAATCCTTCTCTTCAGGAAAGTTTCAGCTTCTTCAGGGAACCGTTTATGGTTCTTCCTGTAAAATTCGAAAATTACATCATCATAAAAGAGTTTTGGTTCCCTTATCAGATCAAGGGCATCTTTCATACGGTCTTCCTCTTCATAAAAAGTCAACAGATCCTCAGGATTTTTGTGTTTGGCGATTGCTTCACAGTTTGAACCGACGGTGCCTTTCAGAGCTTTGATTTTTCGGAGGATTGAAACCTCCGGGCAATGCTTCACAACCTCTTCAGAAATCTCATCCATATTCATATTAAGCTTATGTGCTGCTTCCAGATAAATTCCTGCTACCCTGAAGTCATGCAGGGGTTGAGATCCGTCTGAGTCGCCTTTGATCAGGTCTATAACTTCAGAGTAACGGTTCTGTTCTGATAACTGCCGGCAAAAAGATAAAAAATGATCTGTCTCTGACCGGCCGATTACCCTGAGGATGGCTTCCTTTTCATCAGAGGAAAGCTCAGGTTCCAGGAATTTATACAACCGTGAGACCATTGTCTGAGGAATTCCTCCATCCAATTTAACGAACGATTTCAGGTCTTTACGTTCATGTTCCGAAAAGAAACGGTGGTATGATTCCTGTATAGTGGAAAATGTATCGTATGACATCTGATTCAGAGCCTGATCCAGTTCCTTCAGGTAGATCGTCTTTACCTCAAATGGAAGTTGCTTTACATAAGCAATCACATATTCGCAAAAGTCATCTGACTCAAAATATTCATCCCCGGAATAATCGTCGATATAAAGGTATCCTTCATTGAATGCAGTTTCAACGCTTCGGATAATAAAGAGGATCAATTCTCCAATACCATCTCTTAGCTGGTTTTCAAGGCCTTTCAGGTTGTTCAGTTGTGAAATCAGGGCGCTTTCCATACCAGCGGGATCATACAGGAGGTCAGTATCTTCAAAAAACTTCTTTATCTTTTTTTCAGTCTTTCTGAATATCGCTTCAGCATCATTTTCAGGCATTTCCCGGTTTCGAACTTCCATAATAAAATTTGCAGGTGCAAACTTCATTGTAAGAAGTACCAGATCTTTTTTGGACAGTGTTTCCAGATATTTCTTCAGGAAATCCAGAGATTCAGCAGTTGTGGGGCAATTGAGAGTATATGTGGCAATATTATCAGTACCTTCATGTATAAAATTAAGAAGTACTGCAACTGTATGTTTACATACTCCATCGTATGGACAGTCGCAGGTGCTGTAAATGCCTCCCTCTTCAAGCCTGAATTCGATCTGGTATTCTCTTGTGCCTTTTACAGTGGCAATAACTGTGTTGTTGGCTTTATTATACATGAGTTCTTCCACCATGCCTTCCTCATAATATTCCTGACCTCTGTTGAATATTTTAAAATCACTGAAGTCCCGCACATCTTCTTCAGTAATTCCCGCCAGGCATTCTATAATTGATTCTGTGACTGCATCAAAGAGGTATTCTCCATATGTTTCCTTCATTTGCGGTTTATTTAAAATTCAGATTCAGCCTAAAATTAATACTTTTACTTAATGACAAAGAAAGCAGATCTAACCTTGAAAAAACATTCTCCAAAGTTTCCTGAATGGTCCAGGGATTTCCGGAGATTTCTTGAATTATTTAATCCGGAGATTTATATTCCGGAAAATGAGGAGCAGCTGATATGGGAATCTATACAAGAGTTATATGCAACTGTCTTGCAGGCGATGATCAGCATGAGCGGGATCAACGATCGGTGGACGGGTCCGGAATTTCTGCCGATGGCTGTAGATAACGGTCTGGAGGTCTTTTACAGGTCTGATAAACTTGAATGTCCTTTCCATTTCGGTACCGATGAAATGGGTTTTTTTCTGAGTGCAGACCTGATGTATTCCGAAATGGTGCGTAAAATGGACGACCGGTTCTGGTTTCAGATGGCGGAATTAATACGTTTCGGAGAACTTGATCTTTGGGAGAACAGGGTCTTTCCGGAATCACGGATAAGGCAGGAACCATGGTTCCACCGGAAATCAAAGAGCCGGATCTTTCATTTGATCAGAAGTGCGGTAGCCTGGGAAAAGGAGGAAGGTTTTGCAGAAGACCTTGGTATGATCATTATTCGCTGGAAATACAATACTGCGTGGGAGGATTTGCTGCGTAAGGGATCTGCTGCATTTCATAATCTGTACCGGATTAACGAAGCCTTATGGAAAAAACGTCACTGATTCAGCAATAACTCAATGTAATTTTACTTTGACAGATTAACTGCCTGAAATTATTTTTCGATATTTTCAGAATCTGCCAAGGTAGCTTTAAGTGATATTTTCCTGAATAAAGGCAATCATTTCTGAATGAGATATTTCAGTTTGAAACGCAAGATCTCGATTTTGGCATATATAAGATTATGCTTTACAAAAGAAAAGAGATCCGTAACTTCATCGACAAGCTTTTAGTTGAAAAGGTAACGGAACAACTTAAGGCAATTTCTGATGATGAGACAAAAAGCATTGGTCTGCAATTAAAGGAGCCTGAAAAAGATGATGTCATAAAAGGCTGGCTGACGGCAGCAGATTCAGATAAAGCAACTCTTGAAAACTATACCCGGACAAGTTCAGATTGTATCATGATCCAACTGTAAAGGCAAAAAACGTAAAGGTTTCAGAGGAGACACAAAATCTGATTTATAACCACCTGACACAATTCTTTTCGCGTTATTATGATAAAGGGGATTTCATAAGCAAACACAGATTCGGGAAAAATGAAAAATATGTTGTCCCCTACAATGGCGAAGAGACACATTTTTATTGGGCCAACCACGATCAGTATTATATTAAATCATCGGAAACCTTTCAGCATTATGCCTTCAGGGTAAGTACGCATACAGGGACACTTACTGTACATTTTAAATTGCACAACGCACAGCTTGAACAAGGCAATGTAAAGGCTGATGAACCTAATTTTTTCATGCTTGCCGGAAAATCTTCTGAAATTAAGGAAAATGATGAGGAAATGAATTTCATTCTTGCAAACAAAAAGCCCGAAATTGGCGATCGTGAAGTGACGTTTTACTTTGAATACAGGCCTCTTGATGATTCTGAAAAATCCAAAATAAAAGGTAATAATAAGCAGGATACATTCGATGAAATTGCCTTTGAATTTCTGAAAAAGGAATTCAGCACCAATCCGCTGTTTGCAAATCTGTGGATAGAGCAGGAGGGAAAACCATTATTGCTGAAGAAGCTTCATCATTATAACCGGAAGAAGAAATATGATTTTGACTTTCCCTGAGAACCCGAAAAACAGGAATCAAAAATATGTTACGACAGAATCAGGAAGTAAAATGTTGGGAGAATAAATGAAATTAAGTAAGAAATTTAGATTATTCCGGTATATCCTCAGGCAATTTGGTTATGAGGAATTTGAAGTTCTGAGAGAGGAGTTCAATAACAAAGAGCAGGGAGTAAGTGCATAAGCCGGTCACCCTGACCACATTCCGCCGGCAAAACTGACATCTTTATGTTGTCCATGGATCACGGGTTTGACTCCGGTGCGGGGTTGTCAATTTGTGCCGGCGAGAGATGGTCAGGACCTTCGGCTTTCGCACATCATCATAGTGCCGGGAAAGAGGCCTTACATAATATCAGCTGCTGATAAACAATTTTTGGTGAAGGGTTATAGTACCTTTGAGGAGACATTAATGGGTTTAAGTTACAGACAACACGGGAAAGTATGTCACACCAGGATGCCTCAAAAAAATCGATAACATTCGCATTACTCGCAAACCTCGGGATTGCTATTACAAAAACAGCAGCAGCTATTGTCACCGGATCGGGAGCACTGCTTGCAGAATCGATTCATTCCTATGCTGATTGCAGCAACCAGGGACTACTTTTCTGGGGATTGAGAGCTACAAAGAAAAAACCAGACCCGGAACACCCTCTGGGATATGGTAAAGAGATATATTTCTGGTCATTTATGGTTGCCCTGATCCTGTTCAGCATGGGCGGACTTTTCTCAATCTATGAGGGAATCCACAAGATAGGGATGCATGAAGGTTTAAAAAATCCGGGAATAGCAATCGCCGTTCTGGCGGTAAGCATGGTCTTTGAAGCAGCATCCTTGTCGGGATGTCTGCTGCAGATAAAGAAATTAAGGCGCGATGTGCCACTGAGGACATGGTATAAAAACAGCCGCCAGAGTGAGCTGATAGTTGTTCTCGGAGAAGATATCGCCGCACTCCTCGGGCTCTCCTTTGCTTTGATTGCTGTTGTCTTGTCGGTTATTACCGGAAATCCGGTTTTTGATGCAATAGGAAGCATAGGCATAGGGATTCTTCTTGTTATCATTTCATTCGTGCTTGCCATAAAAATAAAAAGCCTTCTTATTGGCCAGAGCACTGATGAAGAGACAACGGCTCAGATAAAAGCGATGCTTGAATCGAGGCCTGAGATTGAAAGCATAATCAACCTGATCACCTTTCAGCTCGGCCCTCAGATAATGGTGGCCGTAAAGGCAAAAATGAAAAATACAAAGTCAGTAAATGACCTGGTTCTTAATATAAATAAGTGTGAATCAGAACTTAAAAAGAATCTTCCCGCTGTCCAATGGATATTCTTTGAGCCGGATATCGAGTAAAATCCTTATATTCTGTCGGACCCGAGCAATAGCTTTCTTGCCTTTGGGAGCCTGAAATTACGGATGAAATTGATGCAGATTGCCCGTTACCCGCTCCAGGAATTTTTCATTCAGTCGCGGCCTTCCTTCATGCCATCATATCTCAGCGTAACTGGCCACTGATTTTCTTTCACCTATCTGCTGCCTCCACATTGCGTAGTAAAGACCCTTATTCTCAAGGAGCGTCGAATGATTGCCCTCCTCAACAATTTTCCCCTTTTCCAGAACATAGATCCGGTCAGCGTGCATGATTGTTGAAAGACGGTGGGCAATCATCAGGATAATCTGCTTTTTCCCTGCCGATATCTCCCGAAGGGTATCTGTGATCTCTTCCTCGGTCAGCGAGTCGAGGGCAGAAGTGGCTTCGTCAAAAATCAGTATTCTCGGGTTCCGGACCAGGGCCCTTGCAATAGCCAGCCTTTGCTTTTCACCCCCTGACACCATTTTTCCTCCTTCGCCAAGGATCGTGTCCAGCCCTGCGGGCGACTCCTCCACCAGCCTGAGGGAAGAGGCCTTCTTCAGTGCCGCAAGGATCTCCTCATCGGTGGCTTCGGGCTTCACAAACTGCAGGTTTGCACGGACCGAGCCGGAAAAGAGCTGTGTGTCCTGAGTCACGAATCCGAGCTGCCTTCTCATACGGTTATAACGTATTTCCCGTGCCGTGACATCATCAAAGTAGATGGTTCCCCTTGTGGGGGAATAGAGGCCCACCAGTAACTTGACCAGGGTCGATTTACCGCATCCCGACGGGCCGACGAATGCAATGGTCTCTCCAATCCCGGCGCTGAAGGAGAGGTTTTCAATTGCATCATGATCAGCCTTACGGTACCTGAAGCTTACATCTTCAAAACGAAGCTTTTCAATTTCACCTATATCAACAGGTTCCTCAGGCCGGAATTCCGGTTCCTTTTTCATCAGGTTGCTGAAAATCTGGAGCGAAGCCTCAGCCTCGCGGTAAGCCAGGATAATGGACCCCAGATCCTGCAGCGGGAACATGATGCGGGTGGAGATAAACTGCATGGCGATAAGCTCGCCGGTGGTCAGGACGTTCCTGAAGATGAGCCACAGCAGGATGAAAAGGATTGATTCCTTCAGCAGCAGCAGCACTGATTTCTGAAGAAATGTGAGCGTCCTGATCTTCCTGACCTTTTGCATCTCGAGGTTGAAGATATTCCCGGTAAAGGTCCTGAGCCTCTTGATTTCGGGCCATGTAAGGCCCATGCTCTTGACAAACTCAATATTCCTGAGTGACTCGGTGATGGCACCGCTCATCTTGTTGGTTTCCTGTATCACGGAGCGCTGAATGGTCTTTATTTTCCTGCTCAGCAGGCCTGTCAGTCCGCCCAGCCACACAACGCCGACAAGGAATACCGGTATCAGCGCCCAGTGCTTTGTTATCGAATACCAGATCAGGAATGCAACACCGACTATTGCAGAAAACAGTGTCGAAATAAACGAGCTGATGAACCTCTCATTGTCATTGCGGACCTTCTGCAACAACGACAGTACGTGCCCGCTGCTTGTATCTTCGAACTCGCTATAGGGAAGGCGAAGGGTTTGTTTCAGCCCTTCATCAAAAATAGAGAGCCCGAACTTCTGCACAACCAGGCGTGTAAAATAATCGGTGAAGGCATGGGCCAGCCTCGCCAGGAGGGCGATTCCCACTGCAAGGGCCAGCAGTCTCAGTACCCCGTTCACCAGTTCCTGCTGGTTGCGGCCGTCGGTGTTTACAGCAAAATTGTCGATGATTTTCCCGAAAATGATCGGGTCAATCAGTTCAAGGATCTGCGCAATGGCTGCCAGTCCCATTGACAGAAAAAGCCATTTTTTAAAAGGTTTCAGGTATTTCCAAATGATCTTCATAACTCTGGTCTCTCATCAGGGAACAATCACTAAAGATAGAAACTAAATTCTCTCCACAGGGCATCTCCGGGGTGTTATGATTACCGGCAGGTCATCCCGTCGTGACAGTGACGCAATTTCCGGTAATTCTGTTTCCGGGTCAGGATACGCAATTTACAAATTGAAAACGGGAGGACAATCACCTCAGACCGGTAATGCTAATTGACTATTTTTGAGGTATGAAATACGCCTTCCTGATAGCGGCATTCAACGCGTTCTTCTTTACAGCACTGCTCCTGCAGAAGAAAACAAGTGCACTGCATGACAGGATACTGGTTCTGTGGCTGATCTATCTCGGGCTGTTTATAGGGATTTATGCCTTTTATTCGCATGAGCTGTTTACCAGGTTCCTTCTGCTCTCAGTATCGCTGATCTCCCTGCTGATGCTCCACGGACCCTTTCTCTATACCTATGTGCTGACACTTGTCACCGGAAGGACACGGATAACCGCGAAGGACAGCCTGCACCTCATCCCGTTCCTGCTGTTCAATGCATATATCCTCACCGCTTCATTCATTCCTGAACTCTCGGCCAGGCTGAACCTGGAAAAGGTAACCCCCGGGCAGGGCACTCCGCTTCTCTTTTCGTTTTTCCTTATCCTTACAGCTCTTTCCGGCACTGTTTATTTCCTGATGACCATGAAACTCTTCAGGAAACTCGACACGAACATCTCAAACAACTTTTCCAACGCCGAGGGTGTTGATCTTCACTGGATAAGGCGGCTTACGATAGCATTCGGGATCATCTGGACCATACTTATCACCATTACCGTAATACATCATATTCTGAATCTGTTCTCGGCAGCATTCTGCACCGACGGTCTTTTTCTCACCCTGTCGGTATTCGTTATTCTCATCGGGTGGTTCGGTCTCAGGCAGCGGGTTATATTCTCACCCGGAAGCATGGTGTTGAGCACGGACGCGGCGGCTAACCAGGCAAGATATTCCGGATCCAGGCTCTCCGATGCTGATGCCGGAGCCTTCGCCGCCAGGATCAGGGAATACATGGATTCCTCCGGGCCATACCTGGAACCGGAGCTTTCATTGCCCCAGCTTGCCTCTGACCTCGATATACCGGTACATTACATGTCGCAGGTCATCAATGAACAGTTCGGACAGAATTTCCATGATTTCATAAACAGGTATCGGGTGGATGCATTCAGGAAGCGACTGGCATCGGGCGGATCAGACAACCTGACACTGCTTGGAATTGCCTTTGAGTGCGGATTCAATTCCAAATCAGCATTCAACAGAGTCTTCAGGCAATTCACCGGGATGACCCCTTCGGAGTACAAAAAGACCCTGTAATCTTCCTGCAGCCAGGTCCTGTTTTGTAAAGCAGCACCAATTCAGCCTCATCAAACAGGTCCCGTTTTATAAAACGGGGCGATTACCTCTTCTGCTGATTTTAGCTTTGCCTCAGGAAATTTTCATTAATCATTTAAAATCAAACAACATGAAAAAATTAAAACTGAGAAACAGTAACGGAGCAGGGGTAAACGGAAATCCCCGTGGACTTTTCAGCAGATCAGGACGGCTGGCAATTTTGACCGCACTTCTGATGCTTTTATCGACGGGCATTACCCTTGCGCATTGTGACACCATGGAAGGCCCGGTGATAAAGGATGCAAAGCTTGCACTGGACGTCAACAACATCAATTATGCCCTGAAGTGGATCCGGGAAACTGATGAGGCTGAACTCAGGGAGGCCTTTGCACTTACAATGAAAGTCAGAAAACTCGGGCCGGAAGCACAAACCCTTGCCGACAGGTATTTCTTTGACACGCTTGTCAGGATACACAGGAACGGAGAGGGCGTTGGCTTCACCGGTGTCAAGCCTGCGGGCACCCCGGTGGATGAGCGCATCCTTTCAGCCGACAAAGCAATCGAAGCAGGCAACCTCTCGCCGCTGGCCGGTAAGGTTCCTGAAGAGATGAAACATGAACTGCATATTCGCTTTGATAAGGTTATGTCTCTTAAGAATTTCGACGTCAATAACGTCAGGGCCGGCAGGGAATATGTGGCTGCTTATGTAAGCTTCTTTAAGTTCGCCGAAGGCGAAGAACACGAGCATGCTGCAGAGCATTCTGAAACTGTGGCAGGAGCTGCTCCGGCACCGGCCTGCGGACACGGGCACTGACAGAAGGTAAGTGGTCATAAATATCACAATCAATTGACTCGCATGAATTAATTGCCTATTTTACTTCCATGAGATCTTGAACCTGATTCATTAATTAACCCCTAAATACCTGATTATGAATACAAGGACTCTATGGATCGGTCTTGTACTGGTCACACTGCTCAGCTTTTCCGTCCTGCTGTTCTTCGGAAAAGAGATTTACAGGCTCAAGCCCCCCATTCCTGAAAAGGTTGTCTCTGACAGTGGCGAGGTTCTTTTTACCGCACAGCAGATAAAGGACGGCCAGAATGTCTGGCAATCAATCGGCGGCCAACAGGTTGGAACCGTCTGGGGCCACGGCGCCTATCTTGCCCCGGACTGGTCTGCCGACTGGCTGCACCGTGAATCACTGACCATTCTCGGCGGGTGGTCTGAAAGTGAATTCGGCCTTTCTTTTGACAAGATCGATAAGGAGAAACAGGCAATGCTGGAGGTGAGGCTTCAGAAGGCCCTTCGTGCAAACACCTATGATCAGCAGACAGGCATTCTTACGCTCACTGCCGACAGGGTACAGGCGGTGAATGGCAACGCTGCCTATTATGCCGGCCTCTTCATGAATGATCCGGCACTTGAAAGCCTGAGGGAATCGTATTCCATACCTGCCAATACAGTCAAGGAAAAGGGGCGCATGGATGCCATGAATGCCTTCTTCTTCTGGGCAGCATGGGCCTGCGTGACGGAACGGCCGGGGTCGGAGCTGACTTACACAAGCAACTGGCCTCCGGATCCTGTTATCGGGAACAAACCCTCTGCAGGCGTTGTACTCTGGACAGGATTCAGCGTTATCATGTTGCTTGTCGGAGTAGGACTTCTTGCATACTACAACGCAAGAAACAGGTCTGATGTGATTGACAGGTCACTGCTGCCGCAGGATGACCCGCTGGGCGGACTGAATCCCACCCCGTCAATGAAGGCAGTACTGAAATATTACTGGGTAGTTGTGGGACTAATATTGCTCCAGATACTCACCGGTGTTATCACAGCACACTACGGTGTTGAAGGAAGCGGTTTCTACGGGCTGAGCCTTGACAGTATCATGCCATACTCTATCTCCAGGACATGGCACATACAGCTGGCGCTCTTCTGGATAGCAACTGCATGGCTTGCAGCCGGACTATACATAGCCCCTGCGGTTTCAGGGCATGAGCCGAAGTTCCAGAAATTCGGAGTCAACCTTCTCTTTTTTGCCCTGCTGGTGATAGTTCTTGGCTCGATGGCAGGTGAATGGATGGGTGTGATGCAGAAGCTGGGGCTGGTGAAGAACTTCTGGTTCGGTCACCAGGGATATGAATATGTTGATCTCGGCAGGTTCTGGCAGATATTCCTCTTTGCCGGGTTCATCATCTGGCTCTTCCTGATGTTCAGGGCACTGTGGCCGGCGCTTACCAAAAAGTCAGAGAGCCGTGAACTGCTGATTTTGTTCAGTATCGCAACCGTTGCCATCGCCCTGTTTTACGGGGCAGGCCTGATGTGGGGCAGGCAGACCCATCTCTCCATTGCCGAATACTGGCGCTGGTGGGTGGTTCACCTCTGGGTTGAGGGGTTCTTTGAGGTGTTCGCCACGGTAGTGGCAGCTTTCCTCTTTGTAAGAATGGGGCTGCTGAACATTAAATACGCAACCACCGGAGTGCTGTTTGCAACAATAGTCTACCTCGCCGGAGGTGTCATAGG
This sequence comes from Bacteroidota bacterium, assembly GCA_018262715.1. Taxonomy (GTDB): domain Bacteria; phylum Bacteroidota; class Bacteroidia; order Bacteroidales; family VadinHA17; genus SR-FBR-E99. The sequence goes on along the minus strand of JADFDS010000008.1, from coordinate 16,223 downwards.
CACCTTCCATCACCTTTATTTTGCGGGTACTCCTACGGCAGTCATTGCACTGGGAGCAACATTCAGCGCACTGGAGGTGGTACCGCTGGTGTTCATGGGCTTCGAGGCTTACCATAACCTGCAGCTCAGCCGCGCAACGGCCTGGGTCAAGGCTTACAGATGGCCAATATATTTCATTATCTCTGTCAGCTTCTGGAACCTGGTTGGTGCCGGCCTGTTCGGCTTCCTTATCAATCCGCCCATTGCACTTTACTATATGCAGGGCCTCAACACAACACCGTTGCACGGCCACGCTGCACTGTTCGGTGTGTTCGGTATGCTGGCCATAGGGCTGATGCTCTTCGTCCTGAAGGGACTGACAATAAAATACCGCTGGAAGACCGGAATGCTCAGGATTGCCTTCTGGACCATGAACGGCGGACTGATGCTTATGCTGCTTCTCAGCCTGCTGCCCGTGGGGGTGCTCCAGACAATTGCCAGCATCAAGGTCGGAATGTGGTACGCCCGCTCAGCCGACTTCATGCAGGGCGATACCATGGAGACGCTGCGCTGGCTCAGGGTTATCGGTGATACTGTATTCGCCGTAGGCTCGGTTGCCCTGGCACTGTTCGTCGTGGGATTGAAAACGGGATGGTCAATTGACAAAACTCAGAAGCTGTACCAGGATTAGCGATCCTGCTGCATAAGGAATTCCCTGAGGGCAACGGCATTGTTGAGACTAAGCTCTTTCGATGAGAAGAGCAGTGTCAGCGTGCCGTGTGCCCGTTCCAGGTCTCTCAGCCTCAGAAGCAGGTCATTCCTGCTGCTGAGTTCCTGCCTGTACTTTTCCTTAAAAGCCTCCCACCTGGAGGGATCATGACCGTACCACTTCCGCAATTCATTGCCGGGGGCAACCTCCCTCATCCATTCATCCCAGCCGGCCTTTTCCTTTGCTATGCCCCTGGGCCACAGCCTGTCAACCAGTACCCTGTAACCTTCTTCGGGTTCAGCCGGATCATAGATTCTTCTTACTTTAATCATTCCGAAATTGTTGACTGCGTTAAAAACAAACAATAAATGTAGTCATTTGTTTTACACACGGGAAGCAGTTCATTTATCTTCAGGAACCCATTATTTCTTTGACATGAAAAAGAGAATCATTGTGATCGGAGGCGGATTCGCCGGGCTTCAATTCATTAAGAACCTTAAGCCGGGAATGTTTGATGTAGTGCTCATAGACCGGCTTAATCACCACCAGTTCCAGCCGCTGTTTTACCAGGTTGCCACTTCGCAGATCGAACCCACAAGTATCTCCTTCCCGTTGAGAAAGATATTCCAGGACCGCAAGGATATCACCGTCAGGATGGCCGATGTGCTGGCTGCCAAGCCGCAAAATAAGTCCGTTATGACTACAGCAGGTGCTTTTGAATATGACTTCCTGGTCATTGCAACAGGAGGCAAAACCAATTATTACGGCAACAGTGAGCTCGGGAAACATACCCTCAGCCTAAAATCAACATATGAGGCAATCAGAATCCGCAATGTGATTCTTGAGAATTTTGAAAACATCCTCAATTCGGGAGAGAATGCAGATGAGGGCCTGTTAAATCTTGTAGTGGTGGGAGGGGGTCCCACAGGGGTTGAACTTTCAGGGGCATTCGCCGAAATCAAAAGAGATATCCTTCCGAAGGACTTTCCCGGGATCGACTTCTCGCGGCTGAAAATATACCTTCTGGAAGGGGGAGACCACACTCTCAATACGATGAGCCCGCTTGCCAGAAGATCGTCTGAAAAATACCTGACCGGGCTTGGGGTGGATCTCAGGACCGGCATCTTCGTCCGGAACTATGACGGCTCTACCCTTGAGCTGAGCAACGGGGAGCTTCTCAAAAGCAAAAACGTTATCTGGACAGCCGGGATTACCGGAAACATAATCGACGGATTATCCCCTGAGGTTATAACCCGGGCCGGCAGGATAAAAGTTGACAGGACGAACAGGGTGACGGGGTATGAAAATATTTATGCCATTGGCGATATTGCCTGCATGGAGACGCCAAAGTACCCGAAGGGTCATCCGCAGGTGGCTAACGTTGCCATCAACCAGGGCAAGAACCTTGCACGGAATTTTACCCGGATGACCAAAGGCCGGAAGCTTGCAGAATACGAGTACAGGGACCTCGGCTCAATGGCTACCGTGGGAAGGAACAAGGCGATAGTCGATCTCCCGCTGGTAAGCTTCCATGGTTACCTGGCATGGTACTTCTGGATGTTCCTGCACCTGATGCTCATCCTGAGTGTCAGGAACAAGCTCATAATTTTCATTAACTGGGCGTGGAACTATATCACGAAGAACAGCTCACTGCGCCTCATCCTGAAGGTGAATTCGTGAAAGCGTATTACACTAGGAATACTTGATTACCTCAACCGGGCAACATTCAGCTGCCTCTTTTATGCCATCCTCGTAATCTGAGAAATTAACTCCTTCCTGTACTCTCGACTGATCTGTGACCCTGAAAACCTCAGGACAGATCTGTTCGCATGAGCCGCAGGCGATGCAGCCCTCTTCAATCCATACTTTCGTAATTGCCATATCGCTATTAATGGTTGTAACTGATAAAACAGAAACGGAAGATAATGCATTTGGTTCAAATAAAGGCAGAGCCGGGTTCTATGCAGCACCCGGCCCTGCCGTTCAACTGATATTTTGCTTCTTCTGTCACTTCATGATAGCCCCGCTCTTGCTGTCGCTCTCAACCTCAACCTTGCGGTCAAGCTTCTTCACACTCCTCCCCTTGTTGAACTTGTATGAGTAGGAGAACTGGAAGAAATTGGAGGCATTGAATCCGATGATGTTGGTCGACGTAAATTCAGGCGCCTCGGTCTCTGTCCTGTTCAGCTTCACATTCGTGGACAAAGGCAGGACCCATACCACACCCATGCTGTGGTTCTTTATCTGAGTCTGGAATCCCGGCCCGTAGAACGGATGATTGTATGTCTTTGAACGGGCATTCATATTTATGCCGTCATAGCTGAGGAAAGCAAATGCAGTAGTCTTCTTGTTCTTGCCAAAACTGACATATGCCGCCCCCGTCATGCTCCAGGAATAATAATCCCTGCCCGGTATAGTAAAAGTCTGACCTTCGTACTCATTAATATGACCCTTGTAAAATCTCGAATTGAAGTTTATATACCAGAGCGTTGCATTTACCCCGCCTCCGAGTTCATACCCGCTGAGAAGGTTATATGGCTTGGTGAAGGTGATCAGGGAATTGTCTACCGGCGACCGGGTTACCAGATACTCACTCCCCGTCCGGTCAGAGAAATACTCATTGTAGATGTATGGCGAGAAGTAATTGCTGCCGAAATTCCAGGTGTAGGTTAGCTGGAGCCTGTCACGGTAATCGGGCCGGAGGTCCGGGTTACCCTGCGAAATATTGTAATTCTGATCTGTCCTGAAATAAGGATTCATGTCATAGATCCCCGGCCTGTTTATCCTTCTGTTGTAGGTGAATTTCAGGTTATGAGACGGTGAAAACTTATACTGAAGGTTGACCGATGGAAGGATACAGGTATAATCAGGCCTGGTAACCGAATCGGCACTTATGTGACTGTTCTCCACCCTGAGCATTGCCTGGGCTCCTATCTTCTTAAGATTATAGGTGACTCCCCCGTAGGCTGAATTCCTGAGCTCGTTGTATTCAAACAGGTTGTCGGATTCAATATTGTTCACCATGAAATCATAACTCATCTGCTGGTAGTACAGCTGGTAACCTGCTTCGAGCTTTGCATTCATTCCCAGCGGATGGACATAATTAACCTTGGCGGAATAATAATTCCTGGTATTCAGATTCTCTTCATGCCTTGAATATGTGTCAAGCACCGTTGTTGAATTATAGGGGTAACGGGTGTTGTCAAAGCTGTTATCCTCATCTGACCTGAAATTGTAATAAGTATTCTCCACCGTAAGTTCCTGTACAGGGTTCCTGTAGTTCCGCTTGTAGAACAGTGAGGCAGATGATTCGTCGCTTTTATAGCCGTTAAGTGTATTGGTTATCACGGTGCTGAGAGGATTTTCGGCTTTATAAAGGAATGTTTCGCCGAGCAGGTCTATGTCCTGTGTTATCGGTTTGTAACTGACATTCAGGCTGAGGCTGTTCCTGTCATTTATGTAATAATCAAACCCGCTGTTGATTGTTGTCATTGTAACCGCCAGTCCTCCTTCACCGTAGAGGCTGATTGTTGAGTCGATTGCCGTAAACCGGCTCTCGTTTGTCTGGCTGATATCAAGAGCCTGGTAAATGTTGAGGGCAGTCAGGTAGAAGGTTATCTTTCCGACGGAATAGTCAATGCTTCCCGTTGTCTGACTTGTAACCTTGTTGAATGGCTTCAGGTTGAGACCCACATTTCCGTTGATACCGTACCTGGCCTCCTTCTTCAGTATGATGCTGATCACACCGTCAATATTGCCTTCATATTTGCCTGACGGATTGCTGATGATCTCTATCGACTGAATGTCAGAGGGGAGGAGCCTTGCCAGGTATTCCTTGTCGCGCTGCCGTCCATCTACCTGGATGATAAAGTTGCTGCTGCCGTTCAGTGTCACATTGTTCTGATAATCGACATTAACCTGCGGTATCTTCTTCAGCAGGTCATATCCGTTGGTGGCGGTCCGGGCCACCACTTCGGGGATGGCATAGGTGGTTCTGTCAACCATTTCCTTCCCCTTGAGGCGTTCTCCCACCACCATGATCTCATCAATGCTGGCGGTGGTTTCAGCCAGGAAGATGGTATCAACTTTTACCTCACCATCGCCATCGGCAACAGTGACGCTTCTGCCGTTTGTCCTGTACCCCACGTAACTTACCCTTATGAAGTAGTTACCGGGTTTTACATTTTCAAGGAGATACCCGCCGTCGCCAAGGGTAATTACTCCGGTAAGCATTGCTGAATCTGGAAGCTGAACAAGGCCCACGGTAGCGTATGGCACAGGAGATCTGTCATTCTCCAGGCATACTTTACCGCTTATGTTCTGAGCCTGTGCTGCAACAGAGGCCGCCAGAAGCAATCCAACTAAAATTCCTTTCATGGTCTGTCCCGAATTGATTTATTGTATTAGCGTGATTTTAGATTCACTGTTTATATCCATTGGCATCTGCATGCTGAATCCGGCACCGCTGATTCCCAGATTCCCCGAGATATGGGTTTTGCTGGTCTCCGCCACTCTCATGCCTGAGTTGACGTCAATCACCATGGTTCCACGGCTCATGCCCTTCAGATCGCCATAGGTGACCGTTGCGCCACCCGATTCTATCGGGGCTGCATTCTCCGCAGCCTTAATGGCTGACTCTGTGGTGATATCTGCCAGGTTGCCATCTGATCCGTTAAGGCGATATGTTGATATTATGTCAAGCAACATTCCCCCGGAGTTCAGCTGCTGTGTGATACTCCACTGTTCACCCTTTGCAACCTGCCCGCCGGGCAGAAAATGAGTGAACATTGCGATCATGCTTTTAAGACTTTCCTCACTGACCGTTTCGACAGCCTGTTTCCGCACTGCCTGGGCTGTGGGGCCCTTTACGGAAATGGTGCTCGTATCCTTCAGAACAATGTCAGAGAGCATCCTGGCATTTACTATCTCAACCGGTTTGCCCGTGTAATCAATCTTGACATACAGGGCATTCCTGCTCAGCCGGTTCATAATGCATGAGAGGACGTCAGCCATTTCCTCTGATTTAATATCTCCTTCATTGGCTGAACTGATCGTCATGATCCTGCCCATGGTATTGGTGATGGTGACAAGTGAGTCAAAACGTACTTCGGTAACCATAAAGCCGGGAGTCGCTTCAAGCATTTTCAGAGACATCGCATAGGTGACCTTTGATTCGGTTGTCTGCTGAACACCGTTGATTGTCTGCGTAACAGTCTGCGACGAGACTGACATGAGCCGGTAAACCTTGTTCTTCTCAAGGTTCATTTTAAGGTTGAAGCCGTTCTGTGCCTGCGTCGAAATGCAGAAAAGAACAACAAGACCTGATAACAGGATTTTTTTCATGATACTGTGATTAGGTTTTTCATTCCCCGGCGAAATTATACTGAGTGAAGCTCTCTGACCACCGATAGTCGGTGAATGGATGTTTTTGGCAGGTAAAGGGCATTTTTATCCGGTCCTGTCTGCCGGGCAGGGGTGATGAAAACGGCACGGGTAAAAGGAAACAGGCACTTGCGGGTCACTTTATTTTTCGTATACTTACATGGTAATCAATCTGAATTTAATTGTATGCCAGCAAGAAAATTAACCCAGACAGTCAGGGGCCAGCATGCCGTGGACGGAGCCGGCGTCCGCTTGCGCAGGGTCCTGGGCTACAGGACAATCAGGGATTTTGATCCTTTCCTGATGCTTGACGGATTCGACTCGGAGGATCCACGTGACTATATAAAAGGCTTCCCGTGGCACCCGCACCGTGGCATAGAGACGGTCACCTATCTTATCAGGGGGGAGATTGATCACGGCGACAGCCTTGGCAACAAGGGTATAATCGGTGATCTGCAGTGCCAATGGATGACAGCCGGGTCGGGCATCATCCACCAGGAGATGCCTGTTGCATCGGAGAGGATGCTCGGCTGCCAGCTCTGGGTCAACCTGCCTGCGAAGGACAAGATGACCCGGCCCGCATACCGCGATATACGAAAGGAAGACGTGGAGGTGGTGAGCGAAGAAAATGCCACCATAAGGGTCCTCTCCGGAAACTACAGTGACAAAAAAGGGGCCGTCAGGGGTGATTACGTAGGAGTACAGTACCTGGATGTTGACCTGGCGCCCGGCAGCACCTGGAGTTACCGCGGGACACCGAATGATCAGACACTGTTCCTCTACCTTATTGAGGGTACGCTGGCGGCGGATGAGTCACTGACAGGCTATGAGGAGAAGGCATGCGCTCTGCTGATGACCGCATCATCCGGGAACGGAAATGAATTTGACGAGGTAAGGGTAAAAGCCGGGCCCGCCGGTGCAAGGTTCCTGCTGATAGCCGGAAAGCCGCTTAAGGAACCGGTTGCCTGGGGAGGACCTATCGTCATGAATACCCAGGAGGAACTGAACCTGGCTTTCAGTGAGCTGCAGGAAAAGACATTCATCAAGCACGACAATCCCCAGGAATTCTGAATGAATGACACCAGTTACCCGCTCCGCTTCAACGGTATTTCAAATTTAATTTCAGTACATTCAGGGACTTTAACTTAAATCAGTAATGGCGCTGTCAAAATACTCAGGTGCATTTGCTGCACTTTTCCTTCTTTTTTCGCTATGTCCGGCCGGGGCACAGAACAGGTTCGAGGTCAGTGCCGGAGCAGGACTGTTTGATGGTGGTTTCATTAAAGCCAGATATGGGAACAGGATTGAGGTTGGCCTGAGCCAGGATCTTGTAAGCCAGCTACATACAACCGGACTGGAGGTTTATTTCCGCATACCGCGAAAGTACGAGCCGGCCCTGCCAGGACCGTTTTACATCATGTGCGGAGTGAGCACCACGCTGTTCGGAAAGGGTTATGACACCTTCGAACAGACATTCATCTATCCCAGGATCGGAAGATCTTTTCTCTTCAGAGGCAAAACCGGCAGGGCCGGACTTAATGCGGATATCGGATTTGCAGTCCACCGCCATACCAATCCGCCCGAGGGCTATCTGACGGAAGTTATTCCCATCTCCTGCAGCGCAGGATTCTTTTACCGGTTCTGAAAACAATAATTCGGGACTTGCCTGTTGTAATGAGAAATATTACCACAACCATGACGCACCTTCTTTCACCTCTCAGAATCAGAAACATTGAACTCAGGAACCGCATCGCCATGTCACCAATGTGCCAGTATTCGGCGAAGGACGGTTTATCAAATGACTGGCATGTTGTGCATTACGGGACCAGGGCCTCCGGGGGCGCCGGGCTCATTATCGCAGAAGCCACGGCCGTGTGGCCGGAAGGAAGGATAACACCGGGAGACCTGGGACTGTGGAGCGATGACCACATACCGGGTTTGCGGAGGATCACAGATTTTATTCACAGCCAGGGATCCGTGGCAGGTATACAGCTGGCCCATGCCGGCAGAAAAGCCTCCTGTGCGGTACCATGGGATGGCGGAAAACAGCTCGGCCTCAACAACGGAGGATGGAATACGGTAGCCCCGTCCGCCATACCCTTCAGCCCGGGCGAAAGGGCTCCGGTGATGGCTGACAATGTTTGCCTTGAAAGAATCATTGAGGGTTTCCGGGAAACTGCCAGGCGTGCTCTGAAAGCCGGATTCCGGGTGGCAGAGATTCACAGCGCCCACGGATACCTCCTCCATGAGTTCCTTTCGCCTCTCAGCAACAGGCGGACGGATGAATACGGCGGGTCATTTGAAAACCGCACCAGGCTGCTCCTTGAGGTGACCACAGCCATAAGATCAGTATGGCCCGATGAATACCCCCTCTTTGTAAGGATCTCCTCAACAGATTGGACTGACGGAGGCTGGACGCCGGAAGAGAGTGTCAGGCTGGCACCGTTGCTGCAGAAATCCGGCGCTGACCTGATTGACTGCTCCTCGGGCGGAAACGTCCATAATGCGAAGATACCCACAGGACCAGGTTACCAGGTCCCGTTCGCAGAGAGGGTCAGGAAGACCGGAATTATGACAGCGGCTGTCGGCATGATAACTGAAACCAGCCAGGCAGAACAGATAATTTCAGAAGGGAAAGCCGACCTCGTCCTTATGGGAAGAGAACTGCTGCGCAATCCTTACTTCCCCCTGCGGGCAGCCGGGGAACGGGGCGAAGAGATAAACTGGCCCAAACAATACCTGAGAGCTAAATAGATCAGCCTGAATACCATTTCCATAGCCGGATTGCCCGCAGAGCACATGGTCATGCGGCAAATGGGCCGGGTAATCTATGTCTGAAGTGAATAGAGGAACATGATCTCTTCAGCCCAGAGCGTCTCTTCGGGTGTCTCAAGGATCAGCGGCATGTCATCAAACCGGGGATCATTCATTATCAGCCTGAAGACATCATCACCCAGTTCCCCCTTGCCCAGGCTGTCATGCCTGTCAACCCGTGACCCGAACGCCTTTTTTGATTCATTCAGGTGCATTCCCTTCAGGTAACCGAAACCCACGATCCGCTCAAACTCGTCAAAAACCTTCCTGAAGCCATCCGGGGCAGAGATATCATAGCCTGAGGTATATGCGTGGCATGTGTCAATGCACACCCCTACCCTGCTCTTATCATCGACCCTGTCAATAATATGTCTGAGATGTTCGAACCTGTAACCCAGATTTGTTCCCTGTCCGGCAGTGTTTTCAATGACGGCAATGACACCTGATGTCTTTTCAAGGGCAATATTGACCGATTCTGCAATAATGTTGAGGCATTCTTCCTCGGTTATCTTTCCCAGGTGGCTCCCCGGGTGGAAATTAAGCCTGTCGAGGCCGAGCAGCTCGCACCGTTTCATCTCATCGGTGAAGGAGTGGCGTGAACGGCCCAGGCCATCCGGATCAGGACTGCCAAGGTTTATCAGGTAACTGTCATGGGGCAGTATCTGAAAGGGTTTAAAGCCATACTCTTCGCATCTTTTGCGAAACTCCCCGATGCTTTTAGAGGTCAGGGGCGGCGCCACCCATTGTTTCTGGTTCTTGGTAAAGAAAGCGAAAGCCTTCGCTCCTATTTCGTGTGCATTCAGAGGTGCATTCTCCACCCCTCCCGATGCGCTTATGTGTGCTCCGACGTATTTCATGGGATCTGATATTTGCCTACCGTTCAGTCAGCGGCTTTTCATAGACAAAGATATCAGTGAATCCCAATCCTGCAAGTTCAGGATAGAATGGATATGTCTGTTCCCTGGTAAAGAAACCGGTAATGATCACCCTGTAGCTGTCCCACTCCTCAAGTATCTCAACCGGAAGCTTCAGGCGCTTTTCTATGCGCTGTTTAGCCCTTTCGGCCTCCGCTTTCCTGTAGTAGCTTCCGGCATGGAGAACGAATCTTGGCACAGGTGGCGGTGGCGGAGTTATCTCTTCGACAGGCTCAGGCTGTTCAATTATGATCTCAGGCTGTACATCCCTGACGGGAGGCTCTTCCGCAATTTCCGGCTCAGCAGGTTGCACGGCAGCAGGGGTGATGGCGGCAGGAACCACCGGAACAAGACCGGTTTCGGATTCGTGAAGCACCGTTATGTCATCGAATCCATGCTTACGCAGCAACGGAATAAACTCCCTGACCTCGTTGGTATCGGTGAAGCCGGTAATCTGAAGCTTGAAGAAGCCGCCCTCATTTCGTATTGTCACAAGTTTCTCGGCAGCAGCAAGCAACCTGTCGCTCATCGATGCCGTTTCTTCGATGGTGCTGAAGGCCCCGAGCTGCACCGTGGTGCCTCTTATTACCACAGGCATGGGAGCTTCCTCAATAGTTCCCCTGACCATCGCAAGGGAGTCCTCCCTGGTCTGTGTTATCCATTCGCCCCGGACGGCCTTGTTGGAGATGACCCATATCTCGGTGATGCCCTGAGAATGAATAATCGGTATGTACTTTTCAAGATCCTCACGGTCTTCAAAACCGGTTATGCGGACCTTCCAGAAGCCGTCTTCCTCGAACAGTTCAACATTCTTGTCAAGAGCCCTTTCTACCTTCTTTTTCATGATCTCGGCATAGAGCTTGTTCCTGAATGCACCGAACTGAACCGCATAATAGTCCTCGGAGATTGTCACCAACTCACGCGTCACCTCGTGGATAACCAGGTATGACGTGTCTTTGGCTATGGTTCTGCCCGGCTTTGGAGGAACAATCTTCAGGGTATCCGTGCCGGTTACAATGCCCGCGATCTGCGGGATATCCTCAACCATTGCAGAATCAGGCATGATGACCTCTGCAGGAATGAATTCGCTCTTCCGAACCGTGAAATCGAGCCCGCTTATGTAGTCTCCCTCACGGCTGCTCTTAATGCTGAATGCTATTGAGTCAGGCTCTGAGGTCATGTCAAGCTTCCTGAGCTGGGCGGTGTCAACTTTGGCGTAATAAGATCCGGGAGAAAGTCCAAAAAAGCTGAAGTAGCCATCTGATTCGGTCTGTACCCTTGCTTTGACAGTGCGGTCACTTCTGTAAATATTTACGATGATTCTTCCGAGACCCGACCTTGCCCCGTCACTTTCAAGAATAACCGTACCGGTAGCCTCTGCTTCAACACTGACCGGTATTTCAATAAGCCTGAGCATATTTGGATCGGCAACCACGGCATATGTTTTCTTGTGCAGCCTCCATGACACATCGGTGAAGTTGCTTTCATCAAGCTCAATGAAGTGCTTCACATAGGGCTCCATCCCTATTATGTGAATTACCGAGTCTTTTTCGCTGTATTCGATTCTTCCGCTGTTGGATCTTATTGTAAGCCCATCAGCCCTTGGTTCATTGCCATCACGGACGCCATTGGCGTTCAGGTCGAGAAATGCAAGGATTGATACCCCGCCTCTGCCGACATTTGTCCTGTTGTCTGCCTTCAGGAATGAGGTCTTTTTGTCATTTATCAGGCTTCCTCGCGCATACTGGACAAATGATGTCTGTTCATTGCTCTGGCGCACCGAGAAGCCCATCTGGGCGAACGAGAAATCATAGCGAAGGCCCACCTCTCCCATAGTGATTTTATTACGGAAGTTGTGTTCAAGGGAAAGGTTGAAATACCCGCTGTTGAAAAGCCTCTTTTCCAGGCTGATCTTTCCGGAGACGAATTCCTTGAAGGTGTAATTATACTGAGCCTGAGGCATAATCACAAAATTTGCAGGCAATCTGAAACCCAGTGAAAGCTGGCTGGAGAAATTGGGATCAAAGTATTCCGAGAATGCTCCGTAGGTTGTGATATTCGCACTCATCCTCGACAGGGCACCGGCGAGCATCCATTCAGCAGTCGAATATTTTGAGCCCGGAAAACTGATCCTGTGCCAGGTAAGCCTGGAATAGGCTCCCATCTTCTTTATTCTTAACGGGACCGAGAGAGAGGCTTTTATTTCATCAAGGTAATTATATGAAATGGCTTTCTGATTTCTTTCATACCAGATGTAATTCAGGTCCAGCTGGATGTTTGACGGCATGCGGTATGACATGGTTCCCTTTGCCCTGACGCCGTGAGTATAGTCGCCGGAAACAAGGAGGTTATTGGTAATCCTTACAGAAGCATTCACAAAAGGCATCGCCGGAGATGAAGTTATCGATGAGAGATATTCGAGTCCTCCGCCCAGGGTGATGTGTTTGGTGGCGCCATAACGCAGATCAGCCCTGGAGAAACGGCTCCATGATGAGTCTTCCACAAATCCGGCGCTGACAGTATATTCAAACTCCTTGTGCGGCATGAAATTGAACGGGATGGTGATATTCTGTTCCCTGGTTCTCTCTTCACCCCATGGCCCGTAATACTTCAGTTTAACGAGGGTGTTTCCGTAAACCAGCGGAACTTCAAAAGTGAAAAATCCGGAAGCATCGGCCTTCAGATAATCAACAAGCACATTATTGACATAAAGTTCCACCGTCCACCCCGGTTCGGTCCGGTCAGTCAGAGAGTACGTTCCGAAAGAACGACGGAAGGTGGTGGGTGTATTTGTAACCTGCACTCCGACAACAGGGTTGAACAGGGAGGCGGTTGCGCCGGTATTGATCTTTCCGAGCATTACCTGCCGCATCCAGCTCCTGTCATTATTGACATGCCTCCACATGTAGTACTGTTGCTTTTCACTGAACGCGGCTCCGGTGTACAAAGTAAGCGAAGCTGAGGCTTCACCGCCCGCAATAACCGAACCGAGGGCAAGATTAAACCGGCCGTCTGACTTACCGCCGGGCTGCTGACTGGCATAGACTGACCAGTCAGCCATGCCGAAACGGAACCCGGGATAGCTTCGGCCAATTGTGGTGTCTGCTAAAATTTCTCCCTTAAGCCGGGTAATATTTCTCCTCATCTCCTCCTGACGCATCTCCCTGATCAGCGGAAGCTCAATCTTGGTGTCAATGTTGACTGTCAGATCCCTGAAACTGAAATGGCAATCGAGCCCGAATACCCGGCCATAATAAAGTGACTTCAGGTAAAGATTGGTCTCTGTTCTGATAAGGGCATCCGGTTCAAGCTGATAACTTTTACCGTCAAATTTAATCTGGTTGCTTTCACGACTGATGGTGTAAGTATCTTCAGCTGCCAGAAAAAACCCGGTGACTGTCTCAAAGTCATCGGAGACTACATTTCTGATACGGAGGAAATTAAACAGGTCCCTGACCGGCAGATAAACCTCCTCTCCCCTGATCAGGGCGTCTATTTCGCGAATCCCTATATATGGGATCTTAATATAGACTGAAATCTCATCGTATTCCTGCTCCCCACCCTGGGCAAGCGCTCTGTGTGTCAGAGGTAACAGGCATATTATCAATATAATAACCCTTATTCCGGGAGAAAGAACATGCATAAAGTCCGAAAACTGTATGGATTTATATGCATTTCTTTCTGTCATCAATTAATATTTTTCTCGCATCACTCCTGCACGAAGGTGACGTTGATTGTTCCACTATAGTTACCGGGCGGGTTGGAGCCGATAGTGCCCACTGTAAGGGTTCCTCCCACAAGAACCGTTGTCTGTTGCTGGTATGGAACCATAGTCACCAACGGCGAAGCCGGATAGGTATCATCGAGCTGGAGGTAGAGGGTGCCGCCGTTACTTCCCGAAATGGGTGACGGAGGCCCGGCAAGAAGCGATATTACTGTTCCCGGATTTGCCTTTATATAAAACATTGCGGGCGTATGCATCATGCCGAGATTCAGGGGAATTACCGTGCCGGAGGTTGTTCTTGAAGAACCATCCGGCGGCACTGTGATGGTCCCCCCTGCTGCTCCCGGAGTAAAAGCGCCAAACGCAAGTGGCTGCGACGGATTGGCCGTTATGATAACCGGCCTGGGAGGCGGCTCCTGGGCCATCAGGGGAAGAACGCTTCCGAAAAGGACAACCATCATGATCAATGGCAGCCACCCGGATGCAGATTTGGTGTTGTATGTTTTTTCGCTGATCATAATCCGATTGCCAGTTTAATCGTTGCCTTACGTGTTCCGGTGCTGTAATTCACCAGATAAACGCCCTGCTTCAGTTTTACATCAAGATTGTGCAGGCCGGCTTCAAACACCTTCCTTTCGAAGACAGGTCTGCCGCCAAGATCGAAAATCGTTATTAAACCCTCTTTTCCGTCAATTGCTCCTACAGTTGCCCGAACCTGCTGCCCTGAAGTGTATGCGCTGAACAGGATCTCATCGCCATATACCACGCCGGCGCCGGTTGTGCTCTTAAGTATTCCCAGTGCAAACCTGTTATTGTAATCACCTGCAGCGAGGCTCACCTTATATGCTTCTGAACCTGCGAGGTCAATTTCCTTCCCGGCTGTTGCATCACGGAACATAATGCGGGCATTGTCGGGCAGATTTTCCAGGTCGCGCATCCTGAAGGCAACTTCTCCATCACGGTAAGTGATCAGTCCCAGGGGAACCCACACGATACTGTCTGCCTGTGGTGGCAGGGCATTGACAGACAGACGTGCTCCACCGGGAAGAACCGAATACAGGTTGGTCACCATCAAATCCGTGTTGAAGAGCTTAAGGGCGTCAAGTTCCGGGTCAAAGGCAGGTGCGGCATCATTGTCAAAGTAAACTACCGCCGGGTCAGAAGAAAGGGTGTCATCGGTGAAGGCAGCTGCCAGCCTGATGAGAAAACGCTCCCCGGATTCAGCCGACTTGAAGAATACATGAGTCTGGTCATTGACCCTGACGCTGTTTGTTGCGCCAAGCGTTCCGGTCACCGGGTAAGTGCCGTCAGAGACATGCACAAAGAAACCCTGCATAGAGGGAATGATGTTGTTTGCAATCCCGTCGCTTGAGACGCCGTTGACATAGCTGCTGTAGGTACCGCCGTACTCATCGGTAGAGCTTGCCCTGAAGAAGTAAAGGGCGTTGTCAATATTGGTCTTTGTCCACCCTGATGCATTCCAGTTGACCGGAGACGGATACGGATTTCCGGCAAGGTTAAATCCCTTTGTGAACTGGTGGTTATGATTCTGCAGGGTAACATTGACAGCTCCGTTGTTGACAACACCGGTCACATCTACAGTACCCGGCAGGTCAACAGATCCGAAATTGACTGAATAACCCTCCATCGGGTTAAGAAGCGCTGTACCTGTGTTGTATGCCACCCACCCTGATGATGTTCTGCTCTCCATGTACCGGTAGAACAGAGGGAAGGAAGAGGCGAGGTTCATGTCATCGGCAAATTCACTTACGGTGGCGGCGATGAAAGGAGAGCTGAAATACCTGTAACCGAATTTTGTGGGAAGGTACCTCTGCATAGTGACATCGCCTGTCACAGTCCCTGCGCCGGAACCGTCGATAAGAGCAGTGCGCGACGCATCAGATGCCAGGGTGAGATTTCCTTCCGAAGCCAGCTCCCCGCTCTGAACAAGTATCACGCCCGTTACATTGAGAGGACCTCCAAGTGTGACACCGGCAGGATTATTTGCAGTCATGTTCATTACTGTATTTCCGGCGAACAGGCCGTTTACCACCAACTGGGGTTCGCTTCCGCGAAACTCAACAGTACCGGAGGAAGCATTGAATGAACCGCTGCCCGATACTGATCCGTAAATCCTCATCGTTCCGCCGGTAAGGGCAAGGGATGCTCCGGGATCCATCACGAGATTACCTGCTTCACCGGTTAATCCGGAAGCAATGACCGGGTCAACGGACACATCAGGGATCAGAACATCGGTCACAGGGTACGGAACGAAACCACAGGACCAGTTTGCCGGATTATCCCATGAACTGTTTACGGAACCGTTCCATACCTGGCCTGCAATTGTTACGGTTGCCGTTGCTGACAACCCCGTGCATACAGCGGCATCTGCCGTATTGGTAACAGTATATGTTCCCGATTTGCTTGCAGATACATCTATCTGGCCGGTGGCAGTGTTAATGAAGACGAGCCCCGGGGTTGATGAGAATGTTCCCGCAACTCCTCCCGGATTGAGGACCGGCAACGGATCCGCGCCGTTCTGGCAGTAAGGAGAATCCGGATAGGCAAATGAAGCTGTGCGCACAGTGATATTCACTGATCTTGCCGGACTGGTGCCGCAGGCGTTTGTTGCCGTCACGCTCAGGGTGCCGCTGGTGGCAGCCATACTGAAATCTACCGTGACGGAGTTACCGCTGCCATT
>JADFDS010000007.1 GCA_018262715.1 Bacteroidota bacterium | reverse complement strand
AAGCCAGGATAGTATAATCCATCATGTCTTCCCGTTTGCGATGCCTGTTGACTGAATAACAATATGTCAATGAACTGATGATATTTTGCCTTGCTTAGGCGGTGCGCCCCCCTAGGGGGGCAATCTTGGAAACTTATGTACTGTATTTTATATGTTGTTCTTTATCATGTGTCAACGAAGTTCTGATATTTTACTTTGCTTAGAAAATGTAAACGATGTGCTGATATATTACAACTAACTAATAACAACTTACAATGTCAGAAAGTCTTTTTCAATCATTAAAAGACGCATTCACAGACAAGGCTATCGATGCGATCAGCCGTAATCTGGGTGAAGATGCTTCAAGAACAAAATCAGGACTGACCGCTATGATCCCGACAGTCCTGGGTGGCATACTGGGCAAAAGCGCAAACGCCACTTCCGCCCCTTCATGGTGGAATACCGTTGCTGATCTGTTTGATGGCGACGATGACGATGACCTGCGGCTCGGCATGCTGGGTGACACGAAATTTGCCGATGCCGGCAAAGGACTGTTGGGCAGCCTGTTCGGAGGCAATCTCGACTCCATCCTCGGTTCTCTGTCCGGCGCAACCGGCCTGGCAAAGGATAAAAGCGGGAAACTGCTGACCACTGTTGCCCCGATGGTGATCGGATTCCTGAGCCGCTGGGCTAAGAGAAAAGGTCTTTCATTTACCGGCATCATCGGCAAGCTGCTCGCTGACAAATCAGCCATCCTTGGCGCTCTGCCGTCAGGTATCGGCGGCGGTCTGCTCGGCTTTGCCGACAAGGCAAGAGATGCCGTTGATGACACAGCAAGAAAAGTGGCGGGAGCTGCTACCCAAAAACCAAAATTCAACTGGTCATGGCTCATTCTCCTGTTGGGTGCACTGATCCTTCTGTGGCTGCTGTTCGGCAGAGGATGCAACCGCACAAAGGAAAAGGTGGAAGACCAGGCTACCGAGATAGTCAATGACCTTGACCAGGCGGCATCTGACATCAAAGCATCAATCAAGGGAGCGCTTAATGACGCAGGTGACTGGGTTTATGACCTAGGCGCCAGCATTAAGAAGAAACTGGTGGATGGCACTGAAATGGAAATTGGCGTAAACTCAGTTGAGTACAAAATCCTCGAGTTCATCGAAGATGCCAATCTGCCGATCGACAAGACTACATGGTTCACCCTTGACAGGCTCTATTTCGAGACCGGAAGCAGTACCCTCAAAGCCGAATCGAATTCACAGCTTGACAGAATAGCTGCAATTATGAAGGCATACCCGGCAGTGACCCTGAAGATTGGCGGCTACACCGACAATACGGGTTCTGATGTGGTAAACAATGCCCTCTCATCCGAGAGAGCTGAGACTGCCAAAGCCGAACTGGTAAAGAGAGGCGTTGCCCTAAACCGTCTCGAGGCTGAAGGCTATGGCTCACAGCATCCTGTATGCCCTGCAAATGACACACCTGAATGCAGGGCTATGAACAGAAGGATTGACATCAGGGTTACAGCCAAATAAAGGACCTGACCTTGCACAGAAAAAAGCCACGAAATCCGTGGCTTTTTTTTTATACGTGTAAATGTGTCAGCTATCCCGCTGGTTCCGCACAGCTCTCATCCGCCTCACCGGACCGCAAAGCTCTCATCCGCCTCACCGGACCGCAAAGCTCTCATCTGCCTCACCGGACCGCAAAGCTCTCATCCGCCTCACCGGACCGCACAACATCTCAGCCTGCCTGCATCCTTTCCTTTTTTATAAGCCAGTATAATCCCTTTACCCCTCTTTTAATATCATCGAGCTTCAGCAGGACAATGGTCTTTTCAGTATAGGCAATTATTCCCCAAACAACCACAAGGTAGAACAGCCAGGGATAAAACCCGAAAACAAACAGGATAAAGAAGAATATCCCCTGGGCATAACCGCATGACACCGCCGAATAGAGATGCAGACCGGGAATCTTCCGGAAACGGATAAAAGCAACAAGGTAGCTTAAAATGAATACCGCAAGGAAAATGTATAAAATCCATGCATGCGGCCTTATCTCTGACCATCTGAAAAGAAACATGCCCAGCAGGGCCATGGCATAGGTGCATAGGTCAGCCAGGTTATCGAGCGCAGCGCCGAAGTTGGTCTGCAGCTTAAATAGTCTGGCAATACTGCCGTCAAAAATATCACTGACCAGACTGATGCAAATCAGGATGACAAACCAGTTTTCACGGCCGGTCAATGCCATAAACAAAATTACAGGAAATGCCAGCAGCCGGTACAGGCTTATCAGGTTCGGGACGTTGAGAATATTCTCTCCCTTATAAATTATCTGTTTCATAATATTGCTTTATTGATCTGACATTATGTTATTTAACTCATTTTCAGCATTGAATGCCCTTCAGGCCAATGATACCACGAAGATTGTGAGTGTCCATGATCAGACATAATTAAAGACATAAAACCAGCACCAGAACTGCACTCAACGGAATACTCAGATTATCAGAACCCCGCCAGCTTATCATTTCGGCAAACATTGTCACAACAGCCACAAGCGCGGCAAGCCAGAATGTCTTGAAATCAAACACCTCCCGGTAAAAATAAAGAGCCAGGATGCTGATAACGAAACTGGAAACCAGAAACGAACCGGTTCCCAGCCAGGTTTTGTTCAGGGTAATTCCTGCAATTCTGATCCTTCTGTTAAAGTGGGTGTTACTCATCCCCAGAATTGCTGCCAGCGGATCACAGACAGCCAGAATCAGAATGGGCAGGATGAAAAGAAACTTGTTACCGAGCAGCTCCGCAATCAGAAAGGTGACATAAATGGCAATTGGCAACAGATAGCTCCCTATTGATTTTCTCTCAATTGCGTGAATTGACCCAAGCAGTTTTCCTCTCCGGGTACTGAACAGCACTATGGCAAACAATACTGCTAGTACCAGAATATACCAGTGCGAGGGGAAAAAGTACGGAAACGGCAGGGTTGCAAGCACCGATGAGAAATGCGCAAACTTTCGGGTAATCTCACCTTCAGGACTAAACTTTCTGTATACCAGTTCATTAAAGATCAGCAACATACTTATTCCGGCCAGGTAGACAAATGATAAGACAATTGTGTTTCCCATATCTGTTTATTCTCAGTGTAACATAATCATCGTATAGAGTGCGACCCAGGCACCTCCTGCGATAAGGCTGTCAAACCTGTCAAGGAAACCTCCGTGGCCCGGGATTAACCTGTTGAAATCCTTGACTTTATACTTACGTTTGTAAACCGAAGAAAGCAGATCGCCAAAAAAAGCAAAGGCAGGAATGCCTATTGTGAATACAATCATTTCAGGCATAGTATCCCTTGCAAGGTCACTCAACAGCCAGGCACTGAATAGTGATATCAGTACACCACCCAGAAGTCCTTCCCATGTTTTTCCCGGACTAATCGCGGGAACCAGTTTGTGATGACCCCACAGCTGGCCGGTTATCTGACTGAAACTGTCAAAAATGGAAAGTACCAGGAAGGCAAATAAAATCTGGTCCCGTGTTCCGGCTCCGAAGATGAAGAAGAGGATTGAAAAAACGGTGTAAATTATTAATGAACAGACAAAAAAGGGAACATTATTCCGCTCCGACCTGACGAACAGGGTGGACAGTTCGGTGAATCCAGCGATTATAATCAGGACCGTAAGTACCCTGAAGGCCATCGTATGGAGGATAATACTGAAGAATAACAGATTGATGATCAGAAAATAAGTTCCGAATTTAACATAGCTCTCCCTTGCTGCTTCCGGAGTCTTTCTCCTGTTGATCAGGTAGAAACCCACGCCTCCTAAAGCAAAGTAAATCAGTATTATTATGTAAATCGTCCTTATCATGGTTCCATGCATGGTCAGTTCCTCCCCCCAAGGATCATCAGAATTCCAATAATTATCATCGTTGCAGCATACCAGAATGCAGCTGCCGACTCTGCCTTATTATCAATCTTCATCCTTGACAGTATCCCCGGGCCTCCCAACGCACCGATTACCGAACCGGCGGTAAGGAAAGAGACAAGGGTGACGTCTACCTTACCTATAAAAAGGTGAGCGCTTATTGCAAAGATGCTGTTGAAAAGGACCACGAGCAGGGAGGTTCCGATAATAACTTTCAGCGGTATTCTCATTGAATAGAGACCGGCAATTACAGGCATTGTGCCGCTCGTGCCGAAGGCACCGGTTATTGTTCCCGCAACCAATCCGTAGAATGATCCTTTTGCAATCATGGAACGGCCGTCCCTCTTATTCTGGCCTTCTGTCAGTTTTCCCGCCTCTTTATTCCTCCGTGAACGCAGTGCAATACCAAATCCCATCATAATAGAATAGATGCCAAAGGCAACCTTAAGTTGTGACTCGGTAATCCAGCCTGTAATCCTGGCACCGGCCACAGCCCCGATCAGACCGCCGGCAATGAAAACAGCAGCTACGCTGACATCAATGTTTCTCCTGCGGTAATGACTCACAGAACCAACCAGTGTTATGGGCAATGTGGCCATCAGTGAGGTCATCACGGCAGTCTGAGCAGGTACGGCAAACCAGAGTGTAAGAATGGGAATGAAAAAAAATCCGCCTCCTCCCCCCAGGATGGTTCCAAAAATTCCGATCACAAAACCTATCAGGGGTAAAAAGAAGTAGTTGTTCTGTATTTCGGAAAATTCAAACATTATCACCCTTCTCTTCAGAATCAGATTTTGTTTAAACGGAAAACCCTTCAGAGGTTAGTAATGAATAGTATCAGTATCCCTGATACATATCATTATTCCAAAGATAGAAATTAGATTCTGAAAACCTGAGCCCGAGGCAAATATTGATTTCTTTAGCTCTGCGGCGGATAACAGACCTGTCCCTGCGGGCAGCGGTAACGGTCACCTGCCGGTGGAAATGGATAAACCGGCCGCGAAGAATGCCCTTCCACTGTCAGGATTGAAGCATATCTGTGCCGTTACCGGAATGGAGAAGGAGTCACTCACCTGAAACTCCCGTTCCGCCCCGATTCCAACGTTGCATACCATGAACCGGCCATCTTCAGTATGCCACCCATTCCCGGCACCCATGAAAACAGAGAAGTATTCAAATGAGAACCGGCTCTCAACATACAGGTCGTCTCCAACTGAGCCCGCCCCTCCGGCTTCATTAATTATGTAATTTGCATTCAGGCTGATGTGTTCCGAGTCATAACCTAATGATGCCTCCAGAACATGACTGCCGCTTTCAGCCGTAAAATCAGAAAATGGCAGGTCAGCCATCCAGTAATCCTGGAGGCCGATGATGAATCCGCCCGGCAGTTCCATCGCCAGGTATAGATCAACCTCCCTGTAGCCATTAAAATCAAAAGTACCCCACACCCCTCCTGTAACCGGACCTGCCGAAAACCCGGCGTACGGCTGAAGATGAGGCCCCCTGCCCTGCCTGGCGCCCCGCCAGATATAACTGGTCACAATGTCTGTTCCAAGGCTCCAGGACCAGATGTCGTAAGCTGATGAATCGATAGCCTTCCTTCCTGCCAGGGAGTCAGTGAATGCGGTGGTGCAGTCATTATCATCCGTCATTTGCAGATAATTCTCCTGGCTGTATGACAATGTCGCCATCGGTGAGATCACCAAAAGCATAACTGCAGCAGCTATGAATCGAAGACGGGGCACGAGGTAAATTTAGCGAAAATGTTCAGAACCTGCCGCCCAGCCTGAGGCTGAAGTTCCGTATGGGTTGTATGTCGCCTGGACGCCCCATGTATTCCGCATTGGTAATGTTCTTTACAGCCACCGACAGTTTCAACGCCTCGCTGAGGCTGTAGCCCACGCTGCAGTCCATGAGCAGATATCCCCGGTTATGTTCCTGCCAGTAGTCGAAAAAACCGGGCAGGATATCCTCCCTGGTTAACGGGCTGAGAAAGACATTATCTATGTTCAGGGTCTTTGACCTCGCATATATATCAAGGCCTGCCTCAAAACGTTCTGAGACAGCAAGAAAACCAATCTTTGCAGTGTGCTTTCTGCGATACTTGAGCCACACCCCGGTGCTCCGTCCCGTTATGGCATTAAACTCAACCGGGTGAATATAGGTATAGCCACCGGTTACAGTGGCTGTAACCTTTCCAAACGGCCGGCTGACCAGCATTTCCAACTCAGTGCCGTATATCCTTGAATACTCTGTGTTTGTAGCCTTGAAGCCAAGGTCAGAGTCGCCGCTTTCAGGGTCCTGATGTACACCGAAGATATACTCTATCATATCGCTGCTCTGTGAGAGGAATAATGAAAGGTCACCTTCACCGCTGAACCTGCCGATCATGAAACCCTGCATCACCCCGGCCTCGGAGCTCCAGCCCGATTCCGCCCGGACGAAAGGACTGGGGAAAATCCTTACGGACCCGAGGGTGGTCGATGCATGCTTCTCGGCAATTGACGGGTATCGGTATCCCTGGCCGAACGAGGCTCTGAGAAATGTATATTTTGCAGCCTGGAAGTTCAGTCCTGTACGGAATACCGGCACAGGCCTGTCAGGGTCTCTGTCAAGATAATTCTGTTCTACACGCACACCTCCCGTTACTTTAAGGCGGCTGACAGGATGCACTTCCGCCTGGGCGAACCCTGCCAGGTTCAGACCATTGTGATCACCGAAAAAATCAGACCGTATGTCGCTCCAGGTTTCTGAAAAACCAGCAGTGACACTTACCATGTCAGAGAATCGGTACCAGAACTGGTACTCGCCATATATTGAAACTGAGCCTGCATTGTTCTCGCTCCTTACAGGGAACCTGTTCCCGGCCCCCTGAAACCTCAGCCTGATGTCATGTCTGACCTTACCGCGCCTGCCCAGGGAGATATAGGGATCCGCAGCGAAGTAGTACCCGTGAAGCCTCGATACGGTTGCCGTATCCTGTATGAGCCCGCCGGTAAGCGCGTTTTCCCATAGTACAAAATCAGTCTTGTAGGTCTTGCCACCGCTCAGGTTTATGCCGTATTTCAACCCCTCAGTCCTGCTGCTGTAATGTTTCAGCCTGACACTGACCCTCCCCATGGTCTCATCATTGTATTTCCTGTAACCCCTGTCAGAGGAGATATTGACCCCGACACCCAGATCAGTGTCATTAATCTTTCGCAGGTGCGAAAAGGATGTACTGCCGAAAAGCCTCGGGCTATCCCACCACTTCCATTCTTCAGTGGCCGGGGCACCAAAGAGCCCTGTCTCGGCATAGAACTGTGTGACAGGCACATTTGAAGCATCAGCAGTCCTGAAGTTAATGACTCCGTTGAGCGCCGAAGAGCCGTACAGCACCGAGGAGGCTCCCTTGATTATCTCAACCTGCGACAGGTTTTCAAGGGGCAGGAAATGCCACTTGATATTACCTGCATCAGCCGACATCATCGGCAGCCCGTCAATCAGCGCCAGCACCCTGCTTCCGACTCCGTAGCTGAAACCGCTGCCGCCCCGTATCGAAGCCTGCCCGTCAAGAACCTCGATACCCGGAGTTTTGGTGATCAGCTCCTGCGCATCGGTGATATGAGCTCGGAACAGCCGTTCTGAACGGATCACATCCATTGACACAGTGAGGTCAGACCGCTTCTGCTCCATCCTGTCGGCGCTTACAACCACCTGGTCAAGTGACTGGGCCTCCTGCTCCAGCTTAATATCCAGAACAAGATTATTTCCCGCAGTAATGTCAAGTACCTCAGTCAGTGATTTGTAGCCAATGTATCTGAAGACTATGGTACGGGTGCCCTCATCTGAGGTAAATGAGAAATGACCATCGTTATCAGTGCTTGTTCCGGAGCCTTTACCCCAGATAACATAAACACCTGCCAGGGATTCACCTGTCTGACTGTCAGTTACCCTGCCGCTGACTATGGTCTGGCCTTCAACCGCACCGGCGGCAGCCAGGAATAATACAAAAACAAGCCAGTTCCGGAAAGCAGTCATCTGGGTTTGAAGGTCATTCTGACATTGACAGGTGGGACTGCAGGAAATGTAAAGGTGACTTTCAGGGAAGTTGCCTTCAGTTCCACAATGTGAGTGGTCAAAGGGAATGACAGTTCGGGAGAGGCAATGGTCAGGCTTGTCTCATTGTCGGCGAACATCCATGTCCCCGTGTACTGACCAAATGATCCGGTCCCGTCTTCCCTGAAGGTGACTTCTCCCCTGAACTTTTCAAGCATCTGACCGGTTCCGCTGGCATCAACACCACCTGCCAGGAGACTGTCACTGGTCCACGCGTGTGCAGTCAGGAGTTCAAACCTCTCCGACTGTTTTTCCTTTCCGCAGGAAGCTGCCATTATCAGCACGGCAGGCAACAGAAGCAACATGATCTTGTTCATCGGGCTTTTCCTTTTCATTCTCCTTCAATACAACAACCGCCCGGTATATCAGTTCAATCCTGACGGTCAGATACAAAGATATGAAAGCCAGAAGAAAATATGGAATCATGGATGCAGGCAGAAATAGCCAGGCAGATATGGAAATGAACCAGGAGTGCCATTCTGAAATAATCTCAGGTGTGTTTTTGCGTTTCAATTAACATGGAAAGAATTTCCATCAGGTTTCTTTTTACTAATTTTAGTCATCCGATTAATACACCTTAAAGATAACAATATGAGCGAAAAGTATTCTGTCAGCCCCAGCGGCGAGAAATTTCCCCTTCCGAAAACGGAAGATTACAAAACTGAATTTGAGAACATTAAGAAACGCGTAAAACAGGAACGTGCCAAAGGCCGCGAGATAGTTGTGGTCATGGGGGTGGGATTCGTCGGGGCTGTTATGGCAGCCATCGTTGCTGACACCGTTGACAAGAAAGGAAAACCCTCCAAGTTTGTTATAGGAATGCAACGTCCGAGCGTGCGCAGCTTCTGGAAGATACCAATGCTCAACCGTGGCGTCTCCCCCGTGAAGGCCGAAGACCCCGAGGTGGATCCGATGATAGCCCGTTGCGTGAAGGAGAAGAAGACGCTCATGGCGACATATACCTATGACGTACTCAAGCTGGCCGATGTGGTGGTGGTTGACGTTCAGTGCGACTACATTAAGGAAGAACTTGGCAACGTTCGTGCCGGACAGACTGACATGGCAGCACTCGAGGCTTCCCTGGCGGTCATTGCCGAACATATCCCCGCCGAAGCGCTGGTGCTGATAGAAACCACCGTTGCTCCGGGCACCACCGAGCAGGTGGCATACCCCATCATGAAGAAAGCCTTCAGCAAACGGGGAATCAAAACAGATCCGCTCCTGGCGCACAGCTATGAAAGGGTGATGCCGGGCCGCAATTATGTGGCCAGCATCCGCGATTTCTGGCGGGTCTGCAGCGGCATCAACGAAGAGGCAAAAAAGCGGGTCGTCAAATTCCTGACCGAAGTGCTCAACACTGAAAAATTTCCTCTCACGGTGATGGACAGGCCCATTGAATCTGAAACAGCAAAAATAGTCGAGAACAGCTACCGCGCCACCATCCTTGCCTTCCTCGACGAATGGAGCCTCTTCGCAGAGCGAAACGGGGTCGACCTCGTCAAGGTCATAAAAGCCATAAAAATGAGACCCACTCACAGCAACATGATCTTCCCTGGACCCGGGATCGGCGGATACTGCCTCCCGAAGGACGGAGGCCTCGGCGTCTGGGCATACAAGCACATACTTGGCTTCGAGGATGACATCTTCAGGATTACCCCGATGGCCATCGATATCAATGACACCCGAGGACTGCACGTGGGGCAGCTGACACGCGACGCTCTCCGAAATATGGGTAAACCCATTGCGGCCGCCGATGTGCTGGTGCTGGGCGCCGCTTACCGCGAAGATGTCGGTGATACCCGCTACAGCGGATCTGAGATTGTCATCCGCAAACTCGCCGAAATGGGTGCTGAAATTCGTGTCCATGACCCGTATGTCGAACATTGGTGGGAGTTCGAACAACAGGACACCTATCCTGCTGAAGGGCAGAGCAAGGCCCAGTTCTTTCGCAACCAGGAAAAACTAAAAGAGATACGAATTGAACAGAACCTGAATAAGGCTCTCAAAGGCGCTGAGGCAGTGATTCTGGCAGTGCCTCATTCAGTATACCTCAGCCTTGATCCTGACAGGGTGGTGAAGACCATAGGCCAGCCGGCAGCAATCATTGATTGCTTCGGCATCCTGACTGACGAAAAAATCCGCCGTTATTTCCAGCTGGGCTGCGAGGTGAAAGGCCTCGGCCGCGGACATATCCAGAGAATAAAGGAAGAGACGCGAAAGTCCTGATGAACTGACAGATTCAACCCCAAATAAAGCACCAAACCAATGAAGAGGAAAGTAGACGAACTGTATGATGAGTACCGCAACGGTAATGTAAGCCGGCGGGAATTCATGAAGAAACTGGCGCTGGTGACCGGAGGAACCGCTGCAGCCGTGGTGATCCTGCCCGGCTGCAACGGAGCCACAGCCCGAACCGCCGGTAAAAGCGCCATGAAAGTGGTGGGCGAGTTTATTACCTATCCGGGCGCTTCCGGTGACATGCGCGCATGGATTTCAATCCCGGAAGGAAAGGACAAATACCCCGGCGTGATCGTTATCCACGAGAACAGGGGTCTCGTCCCGCATATCCGTGAGGTTAACAACCGGATGGCTATGGAAGGATTCGTGGCGCTGGCTCCCGACGCCCTCTCGCCTCTGGGCGGAACACCAGAGGATCAGGACAAGGGGCGCGAGATGATCGGCCAGCTTGATCGCGAGGAGACAATCAGGAACCTGGTGGCAGCCGTGAAGTACCTCGAAACCCATCCCCGCACTTCAGGCAAGGTGGGCTGCACAGGCTTCTGCTGGGGCGGAGCAATGACCAACCAGGTTGCAGTCAACTCACCTGACCTTGATGCAGCTGTCCCCTACTACGGATCAACTCCCGCACCGGAGGACGTGCCAAAGATCAGGGCAAAAATGATGGCCCACTATGCTGGCAATGACGAACGGATCAATGCAGGCATACCGGCCTTTGAAGAGGCACTGAAAAAGGCTGGCATAGAATACCAGATCTTTATCTATGAGGGAACACAGCATGCCTTTAACAACGACACCGGAGAACGGTACAACAAGGAGGCTGCCGACCTGGCCTGGAAACGGACAACCGACTTCTTCAAAGAAACACTGAAAAGCTAACTCCCTTCCTTCCAGAGCCTTGCCACTTCATTGATGAACGGCCGGCAATGGTTGAAGAAGTATCTGTATCCATCGCACAGGTAATTCAGACCCGGTTCTCCGTCCGGGGTATTGATAAACCTGTTGCGCGGGCACTCGCCATTGCACATATCAAGAACCTCACATTCAAGACAATAGCGAGGCATGGCTGATTTCCTTGCTTCACCGAATGCTTTCTGTCTGGGATCATCAAGAAGGCTCTCCAGTGACTGGTTCATTATATTGCCAATCAGGTGATCCCCGTCAACGAAATGATCACAGGAGTAAAAATCTCCATTCATCTCCACCGCCGGTACTGCCCCGCAGACCGGATTGAAGATGCAAAGTGTGTGATCCTGGCCGAAAGCTGTGCGCAGCGCCTCCTCAATGACCTGGACCTTTATTTTTCCAATATCATTTGCAATCCATCCGTCGAAGACCTCAGCAAGAAATCTCCCGAAGTCAGCCGCGCTGACACTTCTCCCGGTCACTTCTGATGAGTTCCGGCTCTTTCGCTCCACCAGAGGAAGGAAGGTAATAAACTCAATCCCCAGGTCCCTGAAAAACCTGTATAACTCAAGTGAAGCGTGCACGTTACAGTTGCTGACAACACAGAGCACCTCGTGCGGCACATCATGCTGCCTGAGGATTTCCAGTCCTCTCATCACAGAGGTAAATGTACCCCTTCCGTCAGTCCTGAGCCTGCTGCTGTCATGGAACCACTCCGGTCCGTCAAGGCTGACACCCACATAAAAACCCTCTTCTTTCAGGAACCTTCCCCATGCATCATCAATCAGGGTTGCATTGGTCTGGATGCCGTTAACTATTCTGCACCCCGGCGGGGTATACCTCTTTTCAAGCGCAACAGCACGCCTGTAGAAGTCAATGCCCGCAAGCACCGGCTCGCCGCCATGCCATGAAAAAAACACCTCTCCGCCGCCAGCCGCCTGAATATGCTGCTTTATATATGTTTCCAGCACTTCATCACTCATCCTTTGCCCGCCGGCTGTTCCTTCCTGGTGACTGTGACCGGTGTAGTAACAGTAACTGCACCTGAGGTTGCATCTGCCGCCAACCGGCTTGACGAAAATCTGGAACTCGCGGTTTTCAGAACCCATGTCAGGAAACCCCCATGATCTTGTTATTCATTCTGATATATGTCATCAAGGTACTCTTCGATGTTTTGCGGACCGGCTTTCATTTTCACCGACTGCTTTTTCCCGGCCAGGAAGTTTCTCAGACTGTCAGGGATCTCCACGGTCTGCCCTGTGAGCGGCTCCACGATATCCCTGAATTTGGCAGGATGGGCAGTAGCCACGAAGATACCTCCTGACCCGGGGTGATGTTCCAGATAAGCATCAAGGCCAAGGCTTGCAACTGCACCGTGAGGATCAAGCAGATAGCCTGTGCGTTGATACTCCTGACCTATATGTTCCCTTATCCGGTCATCATCAAACCAGTAACCTGACACCGAACCTGTAATTGCTCCATAGTCGTCATCAAAAACCCTCCTGAGCCTGTCGAAATTGCCGGGATTGCCTACATCCATGGCATTTGCTATGGTGGCGACAGATACAGCCGGAGCGTAAATACCCGTTTTAAGATAATCAGGCACCACCCTGTTGACGTTGGTTGCAGCCACCAGGTGGTCAATGCCGAGGCCTGACCTCCGGGCCATTGCTGCTGCCGTTATGTTGCCAAAATTCCCGCTTGGGACAGACAATACCCTTCCGTTGCCTGAACAGCCTATGGCATAATAATAATAAAAGCTCTGAGGTATCAGCCGGGCAATGTTGATAGAATTGGCAGAGGTGAGTTTTAGATTTGTGCGGTTTGCAGAACCAGCAAGGGCACTCTTTACCATCGCCTGGCAATCATCAAATGAACCATCCACCTCAACGGCTGTGATGTTCCGGCCGAGGGTGGTAAGCTGATTCTCCTGCAGGCTGCTCACCTTACCAGAGGGATAAAGAATAATTACGTCCACCCCTTCCACACCAAGGAAACTTGATGCTATCGCTCCCCCGGTGTCGCCCGAAGTGGCTACCAGCACCACCCTCCGTTTGTCATCACGGGAGGAAAAATACCTGAAGCAGCCTGCCATGAACCTCGCCCCGAAATCCTTGAAGGCGGCAGTAGGCCCATGAAACAGTTCCAGGACAAGTTTTCGTTCATCCACCTGCCTGATGACAACCGGGAAGTCAAAAGCCTCCTCGCATATCTGCCGCATCACTTTTCGCGGTATATCATCTCCCGCGTAAAGTGATCCGACCTCAATGCCGATCTCAGGAAGGGTCATCGATGGCAACTGTCTGAAGAAAGCATCATCCAACCGGGGTATCCGTTCAGGCATGAACAACCCCATATCCGGGGAGATGCCTCTTTCTACCGCTTCCCTGAAGCCGGTGATTACGCGCCGATCTTTCAGATTATAATATTTCATGCCATTCTCAACTGTCCGATCAACAAACCTGAGCTCCCCTCCTGCTTACGGGTGACACGTAAGCATCAAATCCAATCCCATGCGACTTCATTGCTTCCGACATGCCCTTCATCACCGTTGCCGCGGAATCGCCGCCCCTGCACAGTGCAAATACCGATGGCCCCGAACCGGAGATGCCGGCTCCCAGAGCTCCGCATTCCATGGCAGACTTCTTCAGCTGGTCAAAACCCCTGATAAGTACTGACCGTTTGGGTTCTGCCACAAAATCTATGAGAGAGCGCCCTATCAGATCATAATCCTCCCTGTAGAGCCCGGCCACCAGCCCGGCCAGGTTGCCCCACTGCCTCACAGCCGTGGTGAGGGGTACCTGCCTGTCAAGCAATCCCCTTGCAACTGAGGTCTTTATCTCTGTCTCAGGATGGATAACCACACAATACAGTTCTGGCGGAACATGGAGTCCGACAATATCGAGAGGATCGTAACTGCGTACCAGTGTAATTCCTCCGAGCAATGCCGGGGCTACATTGTCGGCATGAGCCGAGCCGGAAGCAAGCCTTTCGCCCTCCATTGCAAGCCTGACCATTTCAGCCGGCGTGAATTTCTCTCCCAGCAGGAGGTTTGCACCGAAGGCTGCTGCCGCAGCGCTGGCGCCGCTTGACCCTATCCCGCTGCCAGGTCTGATCCCCTTGTCAATGCTGATTCTGAATCCGGCACTGCTGCCGGCCATGGCAGAGGCTGCTTTAAGGACAGCACCAACCACGTTCTTTTCAGGATCCCTGCTGAGTGTTCCGCAACCCCTGATATCATCAATGACAACCGTGCCGTTGTCAGTCAGTTCAAGATCGACCATGTCATACGGCTCATCCAGGGCAAGCCCTATCACATCAAACCCGCAACTGAGATTTGATACCGTTGCAGGCGCCTTTACCCTGATCCTCTTTCCTGCCATGTTAACTGTTGACTATAGATAGTATATCTGCAAATATACCCGCTGCAGTGACATCTGCACCCGCTCCTGCCCCTTTTATTATAAGGGGCCTGAGTGAATACCTCCCTGAATACACTGACACAATGTTATCATTCCCTTCCAGGTAATAAAAGGGATGCTCCGCACTGACCCTCACCGGCCTGATCGATGCCCTTCCCGACTCATAACACGCAATGATTCTTATTTTTTCCTTCCTGAGAGACAGTTCCTCTCTCTGTTGTTCAAAAAAGTCATCAAACTCCCTCATCTGTGTGAAGAACCTTTCAGCATCATATTTTTCCGGAACGGGACCCGGCAGAAAATCTTCAAACGCTATCTCGGAAGCCTCAAGACAAAATCCTGATTCACGCACAAGGATAAGCAGCTTCCTGGCAATATCCAATCCCCTGAGGTCAGTCAGCGGGTCAGGTTCAGTATAGTCGTTTTCTACTGCCTGCAGGACCGCTTCACTGAATCTCATTCCATTGGAGTAGCAGTTGAAGATGTAGTTGAGGCTTCCCGAGAGTACTGCATCAATTCTTTGGATTCTGTCTCCGGTCTTTACCATGTTCTGAATGGTATGAATGACAGGCAGCCCCGCCCCAACGTTGCTCCCGAACCCGAATTGCACCCTCTTCCTTACTGCCGTTCTCTTCAGTCTGCTGTAGTTTTCAAATGACGATGAGGCAGCAAGCTTGTTCGAGGTAACGATTGAGATACTCTTCTCAAGAATCCTTTCATAAAGGGCGCTGACATCGCTGCTTGAAGTGTTGTCAATGAAAATAGTGTTGGGCAGATTGAGTGAAAACATCTGCCCGGTAAAGCTCTCAAGGTTGCTCTTCTGGTCACTGGCCATCATAACCGACTTCCAGTCGGGACCCGTGATCCCTTCCTCCCTGATTATCATCTTCCTGGTATTGGCCAGACCGACTATCCGGAACTCGGTCTGGTATTCTCCCGCAAACCAGGCTGAGCGATCCATAACCTGCTTTACCAGGGCAGAACCGACGTTTCCTGTTCCGACCACGAAGATGTTAATCACCCTTTTCGCTGAGCGAAAGAACTCCTGGTGGATGGCATTGACAGCCTTTGGAGCATCTGTTTCCTTTACCACAACGGAGATATTCAGTTCCGAAGAGCCCTGCGCTATGGCATGAATATTTATCCCGTTCCTGCCCAGTGCTGCAAAGGCCTGCCCGCTTATCCCCACAGAATGTTTCATTCCCTCTCCTACCAGTGCAACTATTGCGAAGCCGTCCTCACGCAGGGCAGGTCTCACCCTCCCGGCTTCAATCTCTGATTCAAACCCGGCATCTATAGCTTCACAGGCTCTCTCTCCGTCTTTATTATCTATGCCAATGCAGATTGACTGCTCTGATGAGGCCTGAGTGATAAGTATTATGTTGATGTTGCTCTTTGCCAGGACGGTAAAGAGTCTCGCTGCAATACCCACAACTCCGGCCATTCCGCTGCCGGTAAGAGAGACAAGGCAGACAGATCCAACCGAGGTGACTGCCTTTACTGCACTGCCATTTGGCGTTGGCACTGATGAGATGAGAGTCCCCTTCTCCGCAGATGCAAAGGTATTCCTGATTGAGACCGGTATATTTCTTTTCATCACCGGCTCAATAGTGGGAGGATAAATTACCCTGGCGCCGAAATGGCTTATCTCCAGCGCCTCAGCGTATGTCAGCCCGGCAATGGGGCAGGCATCCGGAGCAATTGCCGGGTTAGCTGTGTAAATTCCGCTCACATCAGTCCAGATTTCGAGTGACTCCGCCCCGACAGCCGCTGCGATTATAGCTGCCGTATAATCCGATCCCCCCCTCCCAAGTGTCGAAGGATAACCTTTCACGGAGGTGGATATGAATCCTGAGGTGATTATGATCTTATTGGTACAGGGAAGCAATTTTCCTATGGCTTTTTCGGTCGCCTCGTAATCGACCCGTTCACTGCCATTGACAGGCCTGGTAAAAATCATCTCCCTGGCATCAACCCTCCTTACATCTGCACCGTACTCTTCCAGAACCAGCTCAATCAGGTCTAGCGACATCAGCTCGCCGAAGCTTAAGACCAGGTCTGATGACCTGGATGTTGCTTCGCCCAGCCTTGAAATACCCTCCAGTATACCGTCCAGGCGGGAAAGATGAACGGCTATCATACCGGCAAAGCCATCATAACGTTGCGGGTCCAGAAGCTCAGATGCAGTATCCAGGTGGCGCCGCTCAATTTCCCTGATCACGGAATGATACTCCAAGCGCCCCTCCGAAGCAAGAAGAAGAGCCCTGGTCAGCCTGTCAGTTACCCCGGATAATGCCGAGAAAACAGCCGTAGCCTGACCCTCCTCGCCCTGCAGTATCCCGGCTACCGTGCGTATTGCTCCGGCACTTCCCACGGAGGTACCTCCAAATTTCAAGACTTTCATAAAAAAGTTCAGATTAAGTAATGGAATGGAATTCTTTTCTCCGGCTCAGCCGGGTTTGCGGACTGCTGTCCGCCCTGGGATCATATGAATATACCTACTCCCTTGCCGGGAGTGGTCATGGTGGTTGTAGTAACGGTGAACATCGCTGTCTGCATTCTGCCTGACATGATGTACCTTTTCAGAACTTTTATGGATCGGGACGCAACCAATCTTA
Source organism: Bacteroidota bacterium (assembly GCA_018262715.1). Classification (GTDB taxonomy): domain Bacteria; phylum Bacteroidota; class Bacteroidia; order Bacteroidales; family VadinHA17; genus SR-FBR-E99. Next base: position 72,907 of record JADFDS010000007.1, on the reverse strand, counting down.
AAGCATTAAAGATGCAAATATATAATTTATTTGCCAGAAACCCTTGTCCGATATATTTATTTAAGTTCCGATATTTTCCTCATTTACTCTTGATCAACGATGCCCCGGGGGCTCCTTACAGGTTTATCCGACGCAATAATTTACCGGGCTCGTGAAACGTTCTATTTCAGCACAATTATGCTAATTTTGGCACCTGTGAGGGGAAGCATAATCAAATATATAGCTGTTCATGCACTGTTGCTTCTGATTCTGCCTGCGAAACTGACAGGACAGGTGCTGACCGGCAGCAACCTGCCCATTGTCATCATCAGCACTGACGGCAGCGTGACCATCCCGAACGAGCCAAAGGTCAAAGCCACAATGAAGATCATTGACCGGGGACCGGGACAGCGCAATTATGTGACCGACCAGGATAATCCTCTCTATCTGAACTATGACGGCAGGATAGGCATTGAGATAAGAGGTTCATCTTCACAGGAATCACCCAAGAAGAACTACGGTTTCACAACCCGCATGGCTGATGATGCCACCAACAATAATGTCAGCCTGCTCGGCATGCCCGAGGAGAATGACTGGATACTCGGCGGAATGGTGTTTGACACCGCCTTCATCCGCGACTACTTCTGCCATAACCTTTTTGGGAAGATGGGCAATTATGCCTCCAGGGCAGTCTATTGCGAGGTGATCATAAATAACAACTACAGGGGGCTCTACATGCTCCAGGAGAAGCTTAAAGCCGACGATCACAGGATTGACGTGATAAAAATCGGCAAGAATGACAACGCACTTCCCGCAGTATCCGGCGGATACATATCAAAGGCTGACAAGAGATCAGGTGATGATCCCCTTGCCTGGACGATGTATTCATTCCAGCATTCCCCGGTGGAGTATATCCATGACCTGCCCAAACCTGAAGACGCAACCGCTGCACAGACATCATATATCAGCAATGTATTCTTCAGGCTTGAATCAGCCGCGAACAACAACGATGTCTCCGTGGTGAACGGATATCCCACACTGATAGACATTCCTTCCTTCATTGACTTCATGATTGTAAATGAGTTTGCCTCCAATCCCGATGCTTACCAGTACAGCACGTATTTCCACAAGGACCGCAACGGGAAACTTCGCGCAGGGCCTGTCTGGGACCTTGACCTCTCCTTTGGCAACGACCTGTTCCAGTGGGATATGGACCGGAGCAAAACCAACCTGTGGTACTTTGAAGACTACTTTTACAACAATGGTTCCCGCTTCTGGCGCGATCTGTTCTATAACAGCCAGTTCAGGTGTTACCTCTCAAAAAGGTGGAATGACCTGCTTCAGCCGGAGATGCCGTTGAACAGGTCGGTAAGGGAGGCGTTTCTGGACGAGACTGTGGCGCTGATATCAGAGGCCGTTGCACGCGACTGCCAGAGATGGGGCAAGCAGGCAAGGCATGCGGAACGAATTGAAGCCATCAAATCATTCATGCAGGCCCGTGAAGAATGGATGACCGTCGGGCTTGGAAGCTACAGCACATGCAGCAACGTTGCAGTCCCGCAACTGACGGTTACGAAGATTATGTACCATCCCCAGACCTCGACTCAGTTTCCTGACGGAGATGATCTGGAGTTCATGGAGATACGAAATACCGGGACCTCCACCGTTAACCTGAGCGGGATATACTTCATGGGTACCGGAGTGGTTTATCAGTTCCCTGCCAATACCACCCTCGGGCCCGGCCTGTGCGTGATACTGGCATCAAATGCCACCATCTTCCAGGCAAAATACGGCTTCTCCCCCTTCGGGCAGTTCACCAGGCATCTGTCCAACAGCGGTGAGCCCCTCATCCTCGCCGATGCCTTCGGGAACGTGATAGACATTACAGTGTATTCAGACGAGACTCCATGGCCCGATGCAGACGGCAACGGCGCCTATCTCCGTCTGAAAGACACTGCGCTTGACAACAGCCTGCCGGAAAGCTGGGAAGCTTCTTCTGATGTGATCACCTCTGCCGGTGAAACTGTGGCAGACATCTCTGCAATCCTCTTTCCCAATCCGGTAAGTGATCGGCTTACAGTAAGGGCAGAACCTGAAATAAGCAGTATCTGCGTTTACAGCATGGGAGGAACGATACTGCTGATGCAGGAAGCCGGCACCCGGGAGACCACAGTCGACATGAGCGCCATGTCACCGGGGATCTACATCATAAGGATTTTCACCCGCGAGGGCAGTTTCCCCCGGATGGTGGTAAAGGAATAACAGCCTACCAAATCCATGTACCCACTGCGCCGCCGTCAAGGCTGAGCGGAAGTGTGTTTCCCCTGAACTTTACATTAAAGCTTCTTTTGTCGGGTGTGGTGTTCACAACAATAAGCACCTTGCTTCCCCCGGGGGTCTGAAAGGCAACATTCGGCAGGTTTCCAAGGGTGTTGGTAGATACCCTTACCGATCCCGGCCTTACATGCCTGGAGGCATGGGCAAGGATATAATATGCCGGATTCCTGGTGACGTTGTTCCCGCTGAGGGTCACAGTACCAAGACACCTGTCACAACCTCCTTCAGTATGCGGGTCATACGATGGATCAGAGGCCAGGTTCCACTCGATCACGTTTCTGCACCAGTTACGGGTAGCGCCGATTATAAGGTTTTCAACATGCCATTTGAGGTCTTCGGCGAGATTGCCGGGTCCGCCTACCCATTGCTCGGTAAAGTAAAGGTTCTTTGCCGGGAAAGCATCATGAACTGCGGTGAGGGCGTCAATTGAACCTCCGTACAGGTGAAAAGCCGAGCCGTCAATATACTGCCGGGCCCCGGCATCATTCAACACGGCAAGGGGATAGTCTGTCCGGTCAGCATTATGGTCATAGATAATGATTTTGGTCTTTATCCCCGCCGCGGCAAATGCCGGACCCAGGCTCTGCCTGATGAAGAGAGCCTGGTCAGCAGCCGTCATGACCATACTTGGATTGTTCCCTCCATGGAGGGGCTCATTCTGGACAGTGATGGCATCAATGACAATCCCCTCGTCCTTCATGGCCTGGATGTACTTCACAAAATACTTTGCGTAGGCATCAAACCATTCATGTTTCAGACTTCCTCCGACTGATGCATTGTTGGTCTTCATCCATAGCGGGGCTGTCCAGGGAGAGCCCAAAATCTTAAGCGAAGGATTGATGGCCAGAATCTCCTTCAGCACAGGAATCAGATCAGCTTTTTCCGGTTCAATGCTGAATTGTTCCATCTGAGGATCTGTTTCGCCCGGAGGCAGATCACAGTAGGTAAAGACCCTGTCGCTGAGATCCGAGGCCCCAATCGTTATTCTCAGGTAACTGAGGCCGATGCCGTTTCCATCAGGACTGAAAAGCTCGCGCAGCAGAACCGTGCGCTCGGCCAGTCTCATTTTATTGAGAAGGATGGCACTGCCTCCGGTGAGGCAGTTTCCAAAGCCGTCTATCTCCTGGTAACGCTGCGTTGTGTCAACAACGATGGCCGGATCAGTATTGGCAGTGGTCATGAACTCAAGCTCCCCGGAATGCTTCGTGAATAAAACACCTTTCTGCGGCGAGGTGATCCACCCCTCCGCCATAATTCCGGTTCCGTCATCCCTGCCAGGACCGTTTTCCGGCGGCCTGTTGCAGCTGACAAGCAGGATGGAGATAATCAGTACAAAGAGCCTTTTCATTTCCCTGTTTTCTTTTGGTAAACCCTTACGTAATCTATAACCATTGACCGGGGAAAGACTGTATCATCAATACCCTGCTGCCCCCCCCAGTTGCCACCCACTGCTACATTGAGCAACAGATGAAACCGTTTGTCAAAAGGCCAGGTCTTATAGCCGGTGCCTTCATTCGTAAAAGTAAAGTAAAGCAGGTCGTCAACATAAAACCGGATCTCCCTGACCTCCCATTCTATGGCATATACATGGAAGTCACTGTAGCAGGACTGAACATTGGTGGTTGCTCCCCTCTGTGTGCTGATAGAGTGATTATATGCCTCAGTGTGAACCGTGCCAACGATCTTGTAAGGATCATAACCGACATTCTCCATGATGTCTATCTCACCGCTGGACGGCCAGCCGCCATAAGACCAGTCGGTGGGCAGCATCCAGATTGCCGGCCACATCCCTCTCCCGTCAGGAATTTTTGCCTTTACCTCCACCCTGCCATATAGCCAGTCGCCCTTCTGACGGGTGACTAGCCTGGCTGAGGTGTACTTAAAACCTTCAAAATCTTCACGATGTGCAGTAATGGAGAGAAAACCGTCCTTCACCTCGGCGTTCTTCAGCCTGGAAGCCGTGTAATACTGTGATTCATTGTTCCCCCAGCCTGTGGCATTGCCGTCCGTATCATAGCCCCATTTTTTCGGATCAGGTAACCCGTTGTAATCAAACTCATCGCTCCACACCAGAACATTGTCTCCTGTGTTTGGCTTATCCGGAAACTCTTCCGGTTTTTCTGAGCGGCCACATCCGGGTGCCAGGAGGGCGACCGCCAGGAACAGGGTTCCGATTTGTATCATCTTCGCCATTGTATTATTCTATTCCAGAATAAAGTCGGCATGGAGCCCTTCCTCCGAACTTGGTCCGATCCAGACATCAAACTTCCCCGGTTCGGTTACCTCTCCCCTGCCGTTGAAAAAGGCAAGGTCAGCAGCCGTCAGGGTAAACTCGACATCAGTAGTTTCGCCCCTGCTGATACGGAGACGATTATATCCCTTCAGTTCCTTGATCGGGCGTGTTATGCTGCCGACCCTGTCGCGAACGTAGAACTGTACTATCTCATCAGCGTCCATGTTCCCGGTATTGGTCACCCTGGCCCTGACAGTAAGTGTTCCGTCAATCTTCATCACCTGCGATGAGAGGGTCAGATCACTGTATTTAAAAGTCGTGTAGCTCAGACCATAACCGAAAGGCAGCAACGGAGTGTAGCCGTAGTCGAGGTGGAAAGTACGGTATCCTAGTGAGCTCTGCGGGTTGACCGTGGGGATGGAGTCAAACGGTGTCCATGTCTCATCGCTTGCCGGTCTTCCTGTGTTGTTCCTGTAATAATAGAACGGAATCTGTCCTGCTCCCTTGACAAAGGTGACAGGCAGCTTGCCTGAAGGAGACTCCTTGCCGAAGAGCAGGTCAGTTATAGCCGGACCGGCCATGGTGCCTGCATGCCAGGCATAAAGCACGGCATCGGAAAGTTCAATTTCCCTGCCTATGGCCAGGGGTCGTCCTGCCATGATTACAAGTATGACAGGCTTGCCTGTTGCAGCCAGTGCTTCAAGCAGCTCGGTCTGCGCTCCGGGCATATTTATCTCTCCTCTCGACTGACCTTCGCCGGAGAGGATCCACTCCTCGCCGCCGAAGAAGAGCACTGCATCAGACCTTCGCGCAGCAGCCACGGCTGCGGAAAAGTTTGCCTTGCTTTTATCACGGCTGTATGCCAGCGCCTGGACATAATTGACTTTTTTGTCACCGAGCAGATCCCTGATTGCTTTCAGCGGAGTCACGGAATTCTCAGCCCTGCCGTCAAAACACCATGTCCCTAGCTGGTCACGCGGGGCGTCAGCAAGGGGACCGATCACAGCCACCGAGGCTATCTTATCTTCAGAAAGAGGTAGTGCGGCATCCTCGTTCTTAAGCAGAACAGCGCTCTGGCGAGCCACAGTGCGGGCATGATCAAGGAATGAAGGGTCAAGTATCCTCTTCCCTGCTTCAGGGTCTGTATACGGGTTGTCAAACAGTCCCAGCCTGTACTTAACCTTGAGGATATCCCTTACAGCATCGTCAATCTGCTCCATGGTTATCTTCTTTTCATCGAGCAGAGCCTTTATATTGGCGTAGTATGAGGTGGTGGCCATTTCCATTTCAACACCGGCATTTATTGCTATCTCTGCAGCCTGTTTGTCATCCTCGGCGAATCCGTGGTTGACCATTTCTGTGACAGATGCCCAGTCACTCACGACGAAACCGTCAAAACCCCACTCTTCCCTAAGTATCTTTTTCAGGGTAAACCGGTTACCTGATGTAGGGATGCCGTTCAGGTCATTGAATGCTGACATGAAGGTCTGTGCACCGGCTTCCTTCGCGGCATGGAAAGGTTTGAGAACCACATTCCGGAGAAGGGGTTCGGGGATATAGGTGGTGTTGTAATCACGTCCGGCTTCAGCAAACCCGTAACCTACATAATGCTTCGCACATGCTGCCAGTGCCGTTGGGTCAGTGAGGCTGTCACCCTGAATCCCTTTTACCATTGCAGCTGCAAGGGTCGATGCAAGATACGGATCCTCGCCGCATCCCTCTGCGATCCTTCCCCAGCGGGGATCCCATGTGATGTCGATCATCGGGGCAAAGGTCCATTTTATGCCATCGGATGAAGCCTCGACGGCAGAGATGCGGAATGCCTTCCTGACAGCTTCAGGGTTCCATGATGCTGCCATTCCGAGTGGAATGGGGAAAACCGTGCGGTAACCGTGAATAACATCCCTTCCGATGATCAGAGGAATTCCGAGCCTGCTCTCCTCAACAGCTATGCGCTGTATCTCATTCACCTGTTCAACGCCAAGGAAGTTCAGCAGCGAACCGCATCTTCCTTCCCTGACAGCCTGTTTCAATTGTTCAGGGTCCATGAAATAACCAAGGTCAAGCTGCGACATCTGCCCGATCTTTTCATCCAGGGTCATCTGCGCAACCAGCCTGTCAGCTTTTGCTTCGGCACCGTCAGTAACACTCTTTCCCTTGTCACATGAGCTGGTAATCAGCATAAAAAGTCCTGCTGACAGAACCAGCGATAGTCTCGTGAGTTTCATCTGTCTTCTCTGAAATGTTTGTAAAAATATGAAAAACATTGCCTGCCCCTTGTCAGGGCAGGCAATGATATGGAAAAACAACTATTTATGGATACCCTCAACATGCGGGCCTGACAGCTCATCCAGGTAGAAACTGTGAGTGCCGTCGGCAACCGTTGAATTGCACATCAGACGTAATGTGTTGTAATAATCATGATTGAACCTGCTGTCAGTAACCACGTTCGGGGCATACATATCACCTGTCCAGTCAAATCCTCCGGGTACTCCGTTGAAGTCATACTCTGCAACTTCCCAGGTATCATCTTTCCGGATCGTATAAGTTTTCTCCGTTCCGGTTTTCCAGGGTTCGGCCGGGTCTGAATTCTCAAGTTTGAGCAGGATAACATCTCCTGCCTTGCCGCGTACCATTACCTTGAATACCTGCTGCAGCCTCAGGTCAAACCTGAATCCTGCCGGCAGCCTGATATATGCATTGGCATACTGGTTGCCGGTCCTCGAAAAGAGGGCAACCTTCGAGGACTTGTTCGGATATTCCTTTTCAGGATTATCGACCACATCCAGGGCGCAGTTTTCCGCAAGCAGGGGGAATACCTGCACCTCGCTCAGGTCATTGTAGACTATCATCATGTCAAGGAGGAATGGCACATAGGCAGAGTTGTTGTTAGCCAGCACAATCTGTTTCGTTCCGGTCAGTACTCCAATGCTGGTTGTCAGCTTCGCAGTTACGGTGAATGTTCCCTTGCGCATGTAGACATGTTTCACCACTTCATCCTTGCCGGCGGTGACTTCATCGCTGCCGTCGCCAAAGTTCCAGGCAATATTTGTAACACTTTGCCCTGCAGGTATGCTGTAACCTGTGACAGAGCAGGAAACCTCATTGTCAGTCCCCTCAGTAGCATTTACTGTATAGGTGATTGTCGGCCTGACATAACCCTTGGGTATCAGGTAATAGTGCCAGTTGTTCCAACCCTCGTATGATTCGAAGCAGGTGAGTTCGAGGAGGTTTTCCTCAACTTTGCGTATGGTGTAGGTATTATCCTTTGCGCCAACGTCAAAGCAGGGGAAAATTGGTTTTTCACCATTCAGGGTGATGGTGTAGTTGCCTTCGGATACCTCGATGATATTGAAAGTGCCTGACACCGGTGTTGTGTAGTCTACGTCCCAGTCGCCCTTATTTTCGCGGGGATTGAGATAAACGGATGCCAGTGCCGGGTCATTGGCACGGTAAGCCTTGACATAGCTTACACCCTTATTGTCATAGGTAACAGCAAAACCGTCAAGTTTGAAGGTGATCTCATCGTCCATCAGGCCTGTGCCGTCCTTGTCATACGGAGCTGCTGCCCACCAGGTCATGGCTGTGGGGTCATCAAGCGGGCCAACGCCCAGGTGACCGGGAGTAGCCACATCAAGGACCCAGGTTTTCCCGTCAGCATCATCTATGCCTCCTGTTAGATTGACATATACAGGATCAGTGAAGATGGAAAAGTCTGTTTCGGACTGTGTCAGGGTCTTCGTAATGGTAGCCAACCCTCCTCTTGTAACAAGTGTCATCGCGACAGTGTAATCGCCTGGCATCGGATACCTGGCGACATTTGAGTTGCCGGTGGCCTTGGTGCCGTTACCAAAATCCCATGAGGCAATCCCGGTGACTGTTGAGGTGTTTTCAATCACGAAGTTGAACTCATCGCTTCCGGGAGTTATAGTGAAGCTGAGCTGATCGGATGAAGGGGCAGCCCCGACTTCGGGCTTGTCCGCCATCTGAGGTTCGCAGGCATTGACAGCCAGCACAACGGCCAGAATGCCCGCTAATCTGCTTATATATCTGATTTTTTTCATTACAGTATTTTTTATTGGATAATTCATAAGCCAATGTAGGCGGGAACCATCTGTTTCAGCACTCCGCTGTTCATATTCCTTATCTCACTGGCGGGAATCGGGAACATACCCCATGATTCCGGCTTGAAGGTTCTGGGATTGAAGTCCGTAGCGTTGGGAGTACCGGCCGGGATGTTGAAACTGGCGTTGATCTTCTGTCCTGCATAGTCAAGACCTCTCCTCAGCAGATCCCATTTTCTCAGCCCTTCACCTCCGAATTCGACGCGTCTTTCATGATAAATGTCGTCAAGGGTGATAGAGGTTTTTTCAGCTGCGGCACCGAGTGCCCTGGTCCTCACCTGGCTGAGATAACCAGCAGCCTTGCCCGGGTTGTCAGTGAGCCATACCTCGGCAGCCATGAGCAGTACGTCGGCATACCTTATATCCATGAAGTTGCGTGGGAAGTTATGGCTTGGGTCACCTCCCGATCCCTGGTAATCAGCCCTGGCCATGTATTTCTTGTTGAAATAGCCGGTATTCATGAATGCCCTGTTGTAATCAGTCAGCATCTCTTCAGCATCATAGAGGGTAACATACTTCCTCGGATCTCCCGATTCGTACTCGTCGGCCAGGCTCCAGGTGGGCACTGCAAGTGACCATCCGGGGAAAACGGTTGCGTCACCCTGGGGATTACGAACACTTAACCAGACAGATGCGAAGTTACCATTGATGTTCCAGCCGCCCCAGTCGCCTGACTTGGCCTTGTCTGAATATTGCATCTCAAGTACCGCCTCGGCATTGTTCTGGTTATCCCAGTCAAACAGGTCAGCATAATCAGGTATCAGCGAATAGACGCCGCTGGTTATCACCTGGTCGAGAGCCGTCTGAACATAGGCCTTATTGATCACTGCAGTACCGTCACCCCACTGCTCTGCCGTAAGTCCCAGGCCGCTGATGGCGCTCATACCGGTGTGATAGAGGTATATGCGGGCCATCAAAGCCTTAACGGCACCTTTTGTAACACGGCCCTTTTCTGCAGGTGTGACCTGGTTCGGGAGAACATCAACGGCATCAAGCAGGTCCGATGCAATGAGCGTAAATATCTCTGAAGGAGCACTTTGTGTAAGATTCCTGTAATCCTCAACCGAGGGAAGCACTTCGGTCATCACCGGCACCCACCCGTAATGACGTACCAGATCCCAGTACAGATAGGCACGCAGGAATTTAACCTCAGCTTCATACCTCTCCTTGAGTCCCTCTGTCTTCCAGTCAATGCCATCCTGCTTCTGAAGGTACAGGTTGGCCCTGTAGATTCCGGCATAGCAGCGGCTCCAGAAATCCGCAGATGTATTGTTCTCAGGTTCCATCTTGAACATCTCCATATCCTGCCACTGGCTCATGTCAGAAGCATCAGAACCGCCGCAGAATGCATCATCTGACCAGATGTCAGCCATTGTCGGGGCAAACTGCCAGTTCTGAAGCGCATAGGCATCATAAACAGCTGTCATGGCCAGGAAGGCGTCAGACTCTGTCTTGTAGTAGTTGGCTTCTGTCTGACCGGTCTTTGGTTCGAGCTCCAGGAAATCCTTGGAACATGATGAACCTGCCACCATCACAGCCAGAAAGAAAAGACTGTATATAATTGACTTTTTCATAACTCTGTTCTTTTTTATGGTGTCAGAATGTAACATTGATACCGGTCATGATTGTCCTCGGCTGAGGATAAATGCCACGGTCAATTCCGTTATCGAATACGCCGCCCCCTATCTCGGGATCGTAGCCTGTATACCTCGTAAATGTATAGAGGTTCTCAGCCGATACATAGAGACGAAGCTTGCTGAGCTTGATAGCTTTGGTGATATTCTGCGGGAGAGAATACCCGAGGGTAATGTTTCTGAGTCTGACGAAACTACCGTCCTGAAGATAGAAATCACTGACTGTCTTTCCGTTCAGGTTGTTGTCAGCAAAAGTGACTCTCGGGTACTTGTCAGATGTGCCTTCACCGGTCCACCTGTCCAGCCATTCAGCTGTGTAGTTGGCAAAGTTCATGTCATACCGTCTGGTTGCGCTGTATACCTCCTGGCCCAGGGCTGCATAGAGGAACATGTTGAAATCAAAGCCGTAGATCTCTGCGTTCAGGTTAAGCCCGCCGGTGAAATCAGGCAACGGGGAGCCGATCTGGACCCTGTCGCCATCGCTGATTGTACCATCGCCATTTTCATCAATAAACTTAAGGTCACCCGGCTTGGCATTTGGCTGAATCTTTCCTCCGGTACTGTTTGTATAGGAGTCTATCTCTGTCTGGTTCTGGAAGACTCCGTCAGTCTGAACACCGAAGAAGACACCCATAGGCAGACCTACCTTTACATATATCAGTTCGCTCTGGCCAAAACCGCCATCACCGCCCTTCAGAACCTTCTCCGTATTCTGCAGGTCAAGGACCTCACTCTTGTTGAATGCACCGTTCACGGAAGCTCCGAGGTATAGCTGGCCGATCTGCTTACGGTAGGAGACCTGGGCTTCGAAGCCCGAGTTCCTGACTTCGCCTCCGTTAATTGTGGGAGCTCCGTTGCCTACAAGTATTGGAATGGGTGCAGCAACCTGCCAGTCCTTGGTCTTCTTTATATAGTAGTCAAGTGTGACAGTGAGTGTGCTGCCAAGGGTCGTCATATCAACACCGATGTTGGTCTGCTCGGATGCCTCCCATTTCAGGGAAGGATTGGCCAGCTTGGTGGGCACCGTACCGTTGTACTGTGTCTTCCCGTCACCAAAATAATATATGGCGCCGTTACCGATAATGGAAGTATAATTGAAATCGCCTATATTCTCACTTCCGTTCTGGCCCCAGCTTGCTCTGAGTTTCAGAACATTGAATATATCATTAAGATTGCTCATGAAGTCTTCCCGTGAGATGACCCACCCAATTGAGGCAGAAGGGAAGTAACCATATTTGTTTTCGCTTCCGAACCTCGAAGATCCGTCCCTCCTGATTGTGGCAGTAAGCATGTAGCGGTTCTTCAGGTCATAGTTCAGACGGGCAAAAAGCGAGGAGACAGTATGTTCATTGTAACCTCCCCCCGCGTTGGCACTCTCGGGGTCAGTTGCGTTGTCAAGGTATGAATGTCCAAAATCATCGAATATCAGATCATTCTTCGAGCCCCAGAGATTTTCATGCATATCCTTGAACGCGGTTGTACCTGCCATGAGGGTCAGGTTGTGAACATCAAACGTCCTTGCATAGGTAAGTACGTTTTCAAAGTTCCACCTCGACCACATGTCAAGCCCTTTGTAAGCCTTGTCAATATTGCTGAAGTGCATGGCATCGAGGTAATATTCCGGTGTATAGGTGTCAGTATTGACTATTGCATATTCTCCTCCGAATGATGACCTGAAAGTGAGTCCCTTTAACGCCGGGGATACCTTACTGAAATCGAACTCGCCGTACAGGTTGCCGATCAGTTTGTAGGTTCTTGTCTTCGAGTTATTGTAACTTGCCATGGCCACAGGATTGGTGATCTCCTGCAGACCGAATCCGTATGCCTCAGAAGTGCCCCATGTACCGTCAGAAAACATAACCGGAACCACCGGTGGCATGTTAAGGGCCTGGTTCAGGCCAAGACCGTACCTGTCGTTGGTTGCAATACCCTTGCTGGTTATTCCTGCAAGGTTTACATTTCCTCCCAGTTTGAAGAGACCGAAGGTGCCAGCTGCATTCAGTCTGTAGCCGACTTTCTCAAAACTTGACTTGCCTTTGGAAACAATGCCTTCCTGGCTGAAGTAATTCAGCGAGGATGAATATTCCAGCCTGTCACTGCCGCCGGTGAAAGAAAGGGAGTGGTTCTGTTTTGGGGCATTGTAGTAAAACATCTCATCCTGCCAGTCAGTATCGGCAGTAAAACCCTCTATCTGTGCCTGGGTGAAACGGGGCCCGAGACCTGCATTGACTGATGCCTCATTAATAAGCATTATGTATTCACGTGAATTCAGCAGCGGCATCTTTTTCCAGGGATTCTGAAAACCATAATAACCGTCATAGGTCACTGTCAGCTTTGTGTCAGTGCGGCCGGTTTTTGTGGTTATCAGTACAACCCCGTTGGCACCTCGTGCACCGTAGATGGCAGCCGATGCAGCATCCTTGAGCACTTCTATTGACTCAATGTCTGCCGCGTTCAGAAAATCCGTCCCTGATCCGCTCATGGGCAGTCCGTCAATGATGTAAAGAGGCTCGGCATCACCGTTGGTGCCTACCCCCCTGATACGTACCGAGATCTGAGACCCCGGCTGACCGGAGTTGGCCGTGATGACCACACCGGCCGTCTTGCCCTGAAGAGCCTGGGTGACACGCATGTCAGAGGCCTTGCGCAGGTCATCACCCTCTACCTTCGCAATTGCACCGGTAACAAGGCTCTTCTTCTGGGTGCCATATCCCACAACAACAACCTCGTCCATCATTTCAACATCGGAGGCCAAAGCAATGTCAATGGTGGTGCTCTCAGTCACCACAACTTCCTGTGCCTTCATCCCCACAAAGGAGAAGACAAGAGTTGAGTTCATGGGTACATTGCCGAGACTGTAGTACCCGTCCATGTCAGTCATCGTTCCGGTGGTTGTTCCCTTGACGAAAACACTCACCCCCGGAACAGGCTGTCCGTCGTCTGCTGACGTTACAACTCCTTTAATCTGCAGTCCCTGCGCATTTAAAGCCAGGGAACAGGCAATGAAAAAAAGAGCCATGATTGTCTGTTTCATAAATCTTGTTGAGTTTTAGAGTTTGGTTTATCAGGTTATCAGATGGTCCGAAAACCATCAGATTGCAGAGTACCAAGTTAAGAAAGTGAAATTGATTAGCACCTGCCATGCTTTACTTCAAAAATACATCAGTGATAATTTTTAAATACATCAATAATACATCAATAAAAACTTATAATGCTGTTTTTCTGAAATATAGAAAATAGTTATTGAGTGTATAAAATACACCAATCGCCGGAAGTGATACTACAAAACCTTGTTTTTTCAGATGCTGAGAAGATGGGTCGTGAGGTTTACGTCCCTGGTAATGCCCATTTTTTTCCTGATCCTGTACCTGCAGATCTCAACACCTCTTACTGATATATTAAGCAGAGGGGCAATCTCCTTGGTTGGGAGATTCATTTTGAGGTAGGCACACAGCCTCAGTTCGGTAGGAGTCAGCTCGGGATATTTTGTTTTTACACCCTGAAGAAACTCCTCGTGTACCTCATCAAAGGCACTTTCAAATATCTCTCTCTGCTTATTGTTGTCAACCTCTCGGTCTATACGCTGCAGAATCTCGGAAACCTTGCTGCCGGCAGACCTGTCATTGCAACCATTGATCACATTCCTTAGCTCGTCCTTGATCTGGTTGAGAAATTCATTTTTACGCACAAGGCTCATGGCCTGGTTAGCAAGTTCTTTGTCACGAAGTATCATCTCAGCCTGAAGCTTTTCATTCCTGATCCTGATAATCTCCTTCTCGGACTCCAGCGCCTGCCTTTTATATTCCTGTTCCTTCTCCTCGTAGATACGACTGTTCTTCATCCTCTCATTCCTCCTTGAGAGTTCTATCCTCCAGGTGATAAAACGGGCAAGGAGCAGCACAAGGATCATCCCTGCAATGACATAGGCAAGAATTGCCACAGGCGACTTATACCAGGGATGCTCTATCACAAAGTCAAGTGAGTCAGGCTTGCTCTCTATTCCGAGCTGATTCCTCGCTCTGACATGGAAGGTGAACTTTCCGTCGGGAAGATTGGAATACTCCTTATAATAGGTACGGCTCCAGTCAGACCACCTGTCATCATACCCTCCCAGCCTGTAACTGTATTCGGTATTTCCGGCATTGTCATAGACCGGCGAAGCAAACATGAACCGGATGTTGTTGTGAGCATATCTGAACCTGTAGCTTATCTCCTGATCTGCAGACGAGGGAGTACGGCCATAATAAAACACCGAGTCGTGATGCAACGCCTCCCCGAGGGTTATGTACACCGAAAATCCTTCATACCCGAGTGAAGAGGTGCGCGATGAATAGTGGGCAAACCCATCTTCCGTGCCAATGATCACATGCTCCGGGGAATATGGGTAGAAAGACTCAAACCCGTGAATGAACCTGCCAGAGAGGAGAAGAAAAGGAGTGGCGACATGCTCATATGAATGATCCTCCTTCAGCCTGAACACCCCTGCCCTGTTCTTTGCCACATACCATATGTTACCCTCTTTATCTTCACGGAGATATGAGACTGCCACCAGGGGATTGAAAAGCTGGTTGAAGTAGGTTGACCTGACAAACCGGTCTGCCTCAGGCGAATATTCATAGATCTCAGTCTCTGACACAACAACGAGCTGCCCCAGGACACGAAAAATGCCAAGATAGAAATCCGAGGGCAGACCATCTGAAGAATCATAGAATCTGACACCGGTCACCGAATCGAGATCAGCCGAGAGCTTTACCCTGAATATCCCCTTGAATCCGTGACTCATCCATATCTCCCCCTGCCTGTCCTCCTCGAAAACCCTGAAAGACTCGGTCATACCCGGTATCTGCCTGACGAATTTCCACGTGCCCTGCTCCCACCGGAAAAGTATCATTCCGCTGTATGTGCCTCCTATCAGGTATCCTGGGTGGTTTTTCAGTTCCATGTATTTCCATCCGCCGGGGATGCGGCTGATCAGGTCAGCCTTTTCTCCTGAAATCAGGTAGGTGCCGTTATTATGCCCGCACAGCAGTTCACCGTTATGTACTCCCAGGTACCACACCTGCCCGTAGGTTCCGGGTATCATCCTGAAATCGTCTCCTGTTTCCCTCTCCGACCAGTTTCTTACATATAGTCCCTGGTTGGTTCCGAGGTAAAGCTTACCCTCATGGATAACTGAGGCATAGCCGGCGCCAAAGCCTTCAGAACTGCGGATAAAGGTAATGGGGGAATTAACAGTCACGTAGTCAATGCCGTTGTCAAGGGCCAGCCACAGATTGCCGTTCCTGTCGGTGAACAGGTCAAGTACCGTGTTGTTTTGCAGCCCCTTCTTCCTGTTGATGTGCTGAACAATTTTTCCCTCACGGTCAATGATCATCACGCCGTTAAGGATTGTGCCGATCACGTAATAATCATCATATATCATTGTAGCGCTGAACACCTGGTCACGGCTCAGAATCCTGCCGAGTGTTTCGTCCCACTTTCGAAGCTTCACTCCGTCATGAATAAACAAACCGTTTCCCAGGGTGCAGATCAGAATCTCATTCCCGGATCCGTAAGGGAGTATTGACCATATATCCATTCCGGTCAGGGACTCGCATCCGGGGAGTCTGACAAGCCGGGTTCCGTCGAACTCCATAAGTCCGTTTCCGGTATCATTGAACAGCAGCCGGCCTCTGACACTGTATGAATTCTGGAACCGTGACGGTGCCGCCACAACTGTCATTGGTGTTCCGTCACGGTAAAAATAGGCTGCATAATATGACTGGAATACTGTTTTGTCGCGGAAGGTGCAGATGTTCCAAACATCGTCAAAATTCCTGTATTCCTCAGGAATCTGTTCCCTGAAGGAATGGAATGACAGATTGCCGCCGGCATCAGGCACCATTTTTCCGAGGTCATTATAGGCTCCAATGAATACTTCACCCTTTGCCCCCATCAGAATTGACCTGACCATTGAGTGGTTGGGCATCTGGTAAAGGTGCCACTGAACCCCGTCATAAACCAGGAGCCCGTCATTATTGGCAAAATACATGAATCCCCTTGCATCCTGTGCCACAGCCCAGTTCTGGGTGCTGGCCCGGTAGTCGGCCTTTGAGAAGTTCCTTATGAAGGGCGTCCCTATCTCCTGAACCTCAGCTGTTGCGTCATATACCGCGGGGAGGAGAAAAAATATTACTGAAATCAACCTCCTGATCATAACCTGTTTTTAGGTTCTCCAATTTATATTTTTTTCGGCAGCTTCCCTCTTTGGTCTTTTTCAATATTTTTGCGGGAGTCAGAAAACTATGCAGAAAAGGTATCTGTTGCCGGCCCTGACCGGCTTGATTGTGGTGCTTCTCCTGCTGCCATTGCAGTTTGCGGCCGAAAGGCCGATGCTTCTCCTGGAGAGGTTGTTCAGGGGTGGCGGTTACCTTCAGATAGCCGGGATTGCAATCTTTGCTTCAGTCATGGAGTATAATATGCTTATGCCATCCAGATCAGGATGGTGGAGACGGTTCAGCTGGTCACTCTTCTCGGCTGTCTTCTTCCTCCAGCTGACACTGGGCCTCTTTGCAGACAAGCTTTTCCTGATGACCGGAGAATTGCACCTGCCTGTCCCGGCTCTCATAATTTCAGGTCCTCTCTACAGGGGAGAGCTTTCCGTAATGACACTTATTTTTCTTTCCGCTGTCCTTCTCTCAGGTCCGGCATGGTGCAGCCAGTACTGCTATTTCGGAGCAATTGATTCGGCCGTTGCAGGGAAAAAGGCACCTTCCCGGCCTGCAGGCCACAGGCTGGCACTGAAAAACAGCTTCCTGATACTGGCAATTGCAGTCGCACTGTTGCTGAGAATCAGCGGAGCAGGACAGGGATTTGCGCTGGCAGCCGGCATTGGCACGGGAGTTACAGGGATACTCATCATTCTCTTAATTTCAAGGCGGAGAGGAAAGATGATTCACTGCACTGTCTGGTGTCCCGTGGGCACACTTGTTAGCTACGTGAAGCATATTAATCCGTTCAGGATGAGAATTGAATCCACCTGCATCTCCTGCCAGCTCTGTTCATCCGTCTGCCGTTATGATGCACTCAGCCCGGACGACATAGCCAGGCTCAGGCCCGGCCTTACATGCACTCTCTGCGGCGACTGTCTTGCAGCATGCAGGCACAACTCGATAACATACCGCTTCCCGGGAGTGAAACCTGATACCGCCAGGAAAATGTACATCACCGTAACTGTGATTATATACTCTCTCGTCCTCGCTATGGCAAGGATCTGAAATATAAACATCCCTTTTGCATTGATTTTTTATTTTTAGGTATATTTGCCTGTACCGGTCTTATGACTGGCATAAATCTAAAGTATTGAAAGGCAACATGGTTAAAGTCTCCCAAAACAGAATTCCCAACGAGTTTTTCGTAACACAGGGCTCAGGATGCAGCGAGTATGCCATCCATCCCGGTTCATATCACATGGCGCTGCATGATGCAGGTATATCGGAGTACAACATTATGAACTATTCTTCGGTGCTGCCCGCAACCGCAAAGCTGGTGACCCTTGACGAAGTTGACATGCCCCCATACGGTTCCGAACTCTGTACGATCATGGCAGTAGCCAACGGTTACTACGGCGAACACGTGTCAGCCGGAGTCATTTTCGCATGGATGTACAAGGATGATACCTGTGAGGAAAAGGTCGGAGGCCTCGTCTGTGAACTGGCCGGCTACTTTGATATGGAGGCTCTTGAAGAGAGACTCTACACTGTTCTCCATGACCTGCATGACAGAACCTTCTCAAAGTATTACCTGGGAGAACCAAGCGTCTTCAGGGAGTCTCTGACAATCGACAAGAGGTACGGGACTGCCCTTGTGGCGCTCTGCTTCGTTAATTTCATCTGATCCTTCCGGCATACCGGGGAGGAGGTTGCGATCTATAATTGACCGGATAAAAAGGCCACTGCCATGAGCAGACCAAACAAACTGATCAGATTCTTCACGCCTCCGCCACAGTGGCGACTGCCTGTCATAATGCTCCTTGGAGCATTCACAGGTCTGGCGTTTTATCTTCTGAAGATATCTAATGCCACTTCCTATCTCTCTGATGATCCCAGGGTGTGCATCAACTGCCACATCATGACCCCGCAGTTCGCCACCTGGTCGCACAGCTCGCACCGGAGTATTACCGACTGCAATGCATGCCATGTGCCGCATGACAGCTTCGTCAGGAAATACTATTTCAAGGCAAATGACGGCCTCCGGCATGCTACAATCTTTACCCTGCGCAACGAACCGCAATCCATTTATATCAGGGAACCCGGGAAACGCGTGGTTCAGGAAAACTGCCTCAGGTGCCATGAGTCTCTCTTCAGTGACGGTCCCGGAAGACCTCCTGAAGCAATGGAGGGAAGACGCGACAGGCACTGTCTCGACTGTCACCGCAATACTCCGCATGACAGGGTCAACAGCATCTCATCAACGCAGTTTGCCATAACACCAACCCTGAAAGACAACCTGTAACAATTATTAATACCTAACCTATGTCAATCACGGAATTCATATCCAAAAAGCCATGGGCAGGATGGCTCCTGTTTCTCGCCACCGCTCTTGTCGTGTTCCTCCTGGGCATGCTGGCCTCCTCCATCGTTGAACGACGGTCGGAAGCAAAATATGCATACAGGCCGCCCACTGACCTTCAGCCTTTCGAGTCAGACAACACCGTATGGGGCAAGTTCTATCCCAGGGAATACAAGTCATGGCTCATGACCTCTGACACCTCGTTCCGGAGCAAGCATGCCGGCAGCAAACCTCTGGATGTGCTGGCCACTGACCCCGAGCTTGCGGTGCTCTGGGCAGGGTATGCATTCTCAAAGGACTATTCCCAGGCAAGGGGCCACTACTGGGCTGTGGAGGATATACGTAATACACTGCGCACCGGGGCACCCATGACTCCTGATGCCGGCCCCCAGCCCGGAACATGCTGGGCATGCAAAAGCCCTGACGTACCCAGAATGATCGAAAAAATGGGCGTAGAGAGCTTCTACAAGGCCACCTGGGCCTCTCTGGGTCCGGAGATAACGAACTCAATAGGTTGTGCCGACTGCCACAACCCGGAAAACATGACCCTGACAATAACCCGCCCGGCACTCAGGGAGGCTTTCGAAAGGCAGGGCAAAAAGATTGAGGAGGCAGGCCACCAGGAGATGCGCAGCCTCGTCTGCGCCCAGTGCCATGTGGAATATTACTTCAAGGGTGAGGGAAAATACCTGACTTTCCCCTGGGACAAGGGAATGACCGTTGACGAAATCGAAAGTTATTATGACAGCTACCAGTTCGCTGACTGGACCCACTCCATCAGCAAGGCCCCGATGCTGAAGGCTCAGCACCCTGACTATGAACTGTTCAGAATGGGCATCCACGGCCAGCGCGGAGTCGCCTGCGCAGACTGTCACATGCCTTTCGTCGCCGAGGGCGGTGTGAAATACACCAGCCATCACGTGCAGAGCCCGCTCAACATGATCTCGTCAACCTGCGCTGTATGCCACAGGCAGAGCGAGGAAGAACTGATGAACAATGTCTATGAAAGGCAGGATAAAATAGCCAGCCTGAGAAACTACCTTGAGGAGATACTCGTATCAGCCCATTATGAGGCAAAGGCAGCATGGGATGCGGGAGCAGATGAGGCTGCAATGAAACCCGTTCTCTCGCTGATCAGGCAATCGCAGTGGAGATGGGACTTCTGCGCAGCAAGTCACGGCGGCTCCTTCCATGCCCCCATTGAGGTGGCCTCGATACTCAGCAACGGTATCATGAAAGGACTGGAAGCCAGGATTGAACTGGCAAAGGTCCTTGCTTCAAAGGGTGTCAATAAAGTCATCGTACCGGATATATCATCCAAAGCCGGAGCACAGAAAGCCATCGGCCTTGACATGGATGCGCTCATAAAGGAAAAGGAGACCTTTAAAAGCCAGATCCTCCCGACGTGGGACAGGAGCGCAGTCTGAGAAGCATTTCATTTTGTAAACAAATATCTTACAGGTCATGAATGACAAGCATGCGATTTGTCGTACAGCACTTGCTCTGGCATTCTTCATGCTGACTGCCATGCTGAGTGCGCAGCCACGCGGGACAGGGCATACCTTTACACAGGGAAACGAGGAGTTCTTCCTTGACGGGAAACCGTTCCGGATCATCAGCGGTGAGATACACCCGGGAAGGGTGCCTGAGGAATACTGGAGACACAGGATCAGGATGGCAAAGGCAATGGGGTGCAACACCATCTCCGCATACCTCTTCTGGAACCACCATGAAAGCGAAGAGGGCATTTATGACTTCCGTACAGGCAATCGTGATATCCCGAGGTTCATCACAACAGCAGCCGATGAAGGAATGTGGGTCATCATCAGGCCCGGGCCATATGTCTGCGCCGAATGGGAGTTCGGGGGCATACCTCCTTACCTGCTTCGCACTCCGGGCATAAAAGTACGCTGCATGGATCCGGTCTATATGAGAGCAGCAGAAAGATACATCTCACGGCTGGCTGATGTGCTTCGCCCTTACCTGGTGACACGCGGAGGTCCGGTGCTGATGATCCAGATTGAAAATGAATACGGAAGCTACGGCAATGACCGCAATTACCTCTTCGCCCTGAAGGCGATATGGGAACGGAGCGGTATTGACGTCCCGTTTTTCACAGGTGACGGGCCCACAACATACATGCTCGAGGCAGGAACACTTCCGGGTTGTGCCGTGGGACTCGACTCCGGGAGCTCGGAGAAGGATTTTGAACTGGCCCGTAAAATGAATCCGGGAGTCCCGGTCTTCTCCAGCGAAACATACCCCGGATGGCTGACCCACTGGGGAGAGGACTGGGCAAGGCCCGACACTGCAGATCTGCTGCGCGAAGTCAGATTTCTCATGGATAACCGGAAATCATTCAATTTTTATGTCATACACGGAGGAACAAACTTCGGGTTCACGGCAGGGGCCAACTCAGGAGGAAAGGGATACGAGCCTGACCTCACCAGCTATGACTATGATGCACCAATAGACGAGCAGGGAAGAGCAACCCCGAAATACATGGCCCTCAGAAAGCTGATCGGCTCATACCTTCCTAAAAAAGTAAAACTGCCGGCAATACCGGATCCGGTACCGGCAATGTCTTTCCCGGAAACTGATCTGGTGCCATTCACCTCTGTATGGAACAACATGCCGGAACCGGTATTGTCAGTTCAGCCAAAACCGTTTGAAGCATACGGGCAGGATTACGGATTCATGCTTTACAGCACCAGGCTGACGGGCCACAAGAGAGGCAAAATGACAGTAATTGACCTGCATGACTACGCCACCGTCTTTCTTGACGGAAAATACATCGGGACACTTGACAGGCGACTTGGAATCAATTCAATTGAGCTGCCTCAGGCAGATTCAGATTTTCCGCTCCTGGAAATATTTACCGAAGGGATGGGGAGAATCAACTTTGCCCATTCAATGATTGACCGCAAGGGAATAACCGACCGTGTGATACTGAACGGGATGACGCTGATGAACTGGGAGGTGCGCGGTTTCCCGATGAGTGACGGCTATGTTGAATCGCTGGAGGCCGCCGGAGCTGAAATGACCAGGCCCGGAGTATTCTTCAGGGGCACCCTGAAGCTCGATCAGACAGCAGACACCTTTATTGACATGACCAATTTTGTAAAGGGATTTGTATGGGTCAACGGACATAACCTGGGAAGATACTGGGAGATCGGTCCGCAGACACGGCTCTACTGTCCGGCTTCATGGCTCAGGAACGGGGAAAACGAAATAATAGTGTTTGATCTTCACAAGACCACACCCGGGCCGGTAAGGGGATTCCATACCATGAACTGATACCAGGTCAGTGCAGACCCGTTATTGCTGACAACAGGAAGTACACCCCGGCTGCAATTGCCATCGATACAGGAATCGTAAGTATCCAGGCATAAAGCAGGTTGACAGTTACACCCCATCTCACAGCCGTCATCCTTTTTGTCAGGCCTACCCCCATGATAGCACCCGTAATTGTGTGAGTTGTACTAACAGGTATCCCGAAGGCTTCGGTTCCGAACAGCAACATGGCTCCGGCTGATTCGGCTGCAACACCTTCGAACGGGGTGATCTTCGTTATCTTGGTTCCCATGGTCTTGACTATCCTCCAGCCGCCCATAAGCGTTCCAAGGGAGATTGCCGTGTAGCAACCCAGCACTATCCAGTGGGGTATTGCATGCATCCTGCCATCAACCATCTCGATCCTCGCCCAGTGAGGAACGGATGATGCATCAACTCCATGGAAGTAGACCATAAGAGCAGCGGCAATGATACCCATAACCTTCTGTGCATCATTTCCACCGTGACCGAGGCTGAAAAGGGCCGATGAAAAGAGCTGTCCCACCTTGAGCTTCTTTTCCAGCCTGAACGGATTCGCACGACGGAACAGCCAGAGAAGTGAAATGGAAATGATATATGCGAACAACATCCCGATAAGCGGAGCCAGGAAAATGAAGGCCCCTATCTTCAAAATCACACCTGTATGTACCACATCCCATCCTGCATATGCAATTGCAGCACCGGAAAAGCCTCCCACAAGGGTGTGTGACGAGCTGGACGGTATGCCGAGAAGCCAGGTCGTAAGGTTCCAGATGATGGCAGCCAGAATGCCTGACAATATGACCATAAGGGTAATGGCCGAGGTGTCTACAGACTTTGCAATGGTGTCAGCCACATTAAGTTCAAAAACAAGGTATGCGAGCCAGTTGAATGATGCAGCCCATAACACCGCCTGGAAAGGTGTGAGCACCTTGGTCGAAACAATCGTAGCTATTGAGTTCGCTGCGTCGTGAAACCCGTTTATCAGGTCAAATGCGAACGCAAGAACGATAATGACGATAAGAAGTGAAAGATCCATCTGCAGGCCGGTTACGCGATCTTGATAATTACGGATGAAAGAATGTCGGACACGTCGTCGCAACGGTCGACAGCCTTTTCAAGTGCCGCCAGGATATCCTTCTTTTTTATCAGTTCAATCGCATCCTGCTCTTCCTGGAACAGTTTCGCCAGGTATCGGTGGTTGATGTCATCGGCCTGCTCCTCAAGCTCCCCGATCCTGTGGCAGTTGTCTTTATATTTTGAAAGGTTGAGCACATCACGCAATCCGTTGAAAGCAGTGTTGATCTCAATGGAGGCCTTCCTGATGACGTCAGCCATCTCCCTGAACTCTGACGGTATTTCCCTGAGCTTGTACAGGTGAGTTTCCTTCGATGCACCGTGGATCAGATCAAGCACAGAATCGGTGGCATGGATCAGCTCAAAAATATCCTCCCTGTCAAAAGGTGTGATAAAGGTTCCGCTCAGGGCCTTGTAAAGGTTTTTGGCTATCTGGTCTCCAACAAGCTCCGTCTCCTTTATTTTATGGCCAAGAATCTCTCTCTTCTCCGGTGACGGCTCATTCATGAACTCCACAAGCAGCTCTGCCCCAATTATAAGGTTGGCCGATGCATCCTTGAATAGGGGATAGAACTTGCCCTCCTTGGGGGCCAGGTACGAAAAGATCTTGTCGAGTTTCATGAGTCAGTGTAAGAAATGTTACCACCCGCCAAAAGTATATCAATGACTTCACTAATTAAAGGAGTTTTGAAATATTGTTCATTAAATGTTAAAGAATAATTTAGGGGAGATTCTGGCAACTTTAGCTATATTAGCAAATCATAAAAATCAATCATACGGCATGAAGCTTACATTTTACGGGGCTGCCAGGGAGGTGACAGGCAGCAAGATACTTATTGAAACGGAGCATGGCAAGAACCTTTTGCTTGATTGCGGCCAGTTCCAGGGCAAAGGACTTGAAACAGAGGAGATGAACAGGGCGCTGGCCTTCGCTCCTGCCTCAATTGACCATATTATTCTGTCACACGCCCATATAGACCATTCGGGACTAATCCCATTTCTTTCCCGGAACGGGTTTACAGGCTCGGTTGTATGTACTACCGCAACGCGCGACCTGTGCTCAATAATGCTTGCTGACTCAGGCAAGATACAGGAAAATGATACCATTACATTCAACAAGAAGAGGGCGAAGAAAGGGCTTCCGCCGGTGGAGCCTCTCTATACCCAGGCAGATGCCGTGGCTGCAATGAAGCTCTTCATCAGCGTGGCCTATGACCGCAAGTTCCGGATAGACGATTTCACCACCGTGAAATTCACAAATACCGGGCATATGCTGGGAAGCGGAGTGGTCACACTGGAACTGAAGGAAAAAGAGGGTATCAAACGACTTGCATTCACAGGTGACATCGGCAGGCCGGTAAACAGGATACTTAAAAGCCCGGAACCATTCCCGCAGGCTGACTTCCTTATTACCGAATCAACATACGGCGACAGGCTGCATCCCTCACTGGCCGAGTCAGACGAGGAACTTTTCCGAGTAGTTCACCATACCTGCGTTGAGAAACGGGGCAAACTCATCATTCCTGCCTTCAGCGTGGGGCGGACACAGGAGATAGTCTATTCACTCAACAATCTTTACAATGCCGGTCGCCTGCCAAAGGTCGACATCTACGTTGACAGCCCCCTCTCGGTCAACGCAACGAACATCTTCCGGATGCACCCCGACTGCTTCAATGAAAATGTAAGGGAGCAAATGCTATCTGATCCTGATCCCTTCGGCTTTAACTCATTGTTCTACAACACCTCGGTTGAAGGTTCCAAAAGCCTTAACGAGATCAGGGGCCCGGTAATAATAATCTCCTCATCCGGAATGATGGAAGCGGGCCGTGTCAAACACCACCTGGCAAACAGCATCAGCAACCCCGCCAATACGGTACTGGTCGTAGGCTATTGCGCGCCTTCCACCCTCGGAGCCAGAATTGTCAGAGGTGAGACTGAAGTCTCGATCCACGGAACCAAATACCCTGTAAGGGCGGATATCGAAAAGATAGAATCATACTCCGGGCATGGAGACTACAGTGAGATGGCCGATTATCTCTCCTGCCAGGATCAGGGTAAGCTGAAGAAAATTTTTCTGGTTCACGGAGAGTATGAGACACAGGTCAGGTACAGCTCATACCTTGAGTCAAAAGGCTTCGGGAACATAGAAATTCCGGCACAGGGTATGTCATACTCAATCTGATAATTACAACATTTGTTTGAATGTCGGCCTCAAATCCTATTTTTGCACAAAAAAAAATCTGAAGTATGTTTATATTAATGGTTGTGCTTTTCCTGCTGGGATACCTGGCGATAGCACTTGAGCATCCTATTAAAGTAGAGAAGGCTGCCAGCGCCCTTTTGCTGGGTTCAATCCTGTGGGCCCTTTATGCCCTCTCCAGTGAACAGGTCCTTGCGATGGGCTTTTCTCCCTCCTGGGAGGAACTGAAGCTCATGGGACAGCAGATTCTGAACAACATCGCCCCCGCGATGACACCTGACCAGTTTGCCACCTCTCCGTTTCGTGAAACGGTTGAGCTGGCAGGTCATTCCAGCACTTTCGTGAAGCACGAGCTTGCCCATCACCTTGTTGACATTGCAGAAATTCTTTTCTTCCTTTTTGGCGCTATGACAATAGTGGAGGTAATTGACCAGCACCAGGGATTTACCGTCATCACCAACAGGATCGCCACAAAGAGCAAGGTAAGGCTTATCTGGATCATCGGTTTCATCACATTCTTCATGTCAGCTGTACTTGACAACCTGACAACCACTATCGTAATGATAGCATTACTGAGGAAGCTTATCTCAGACAAACCCACGCGCTGGATCTTTGCCAGCATGATAGTGATAGCCGCCAATGCGGGCGGGGCATGGTCACCCATCGGCGACGTGACAACGATTATGCTCTGGATTGGCGGACAGATCACAACGGTGAACATCATCATCAAGGTAATCCTGCCGAGCCTCGTTAACATGATTGTGCCACTTGCCATACTGTCCTTCATGGTCAAGGGAGATGTAAAGCGGCCCGAGAAAGCACATGGCTCAGATGAGATCACCACGCCGTTTGAACGGACCTTCATCCTTATTCTCGGCGTCTCCATGCTGCTCTTCGTTCCCGTGTTCAAAACCGTAACTCACCTCCCGCCATGGGTAGGTATGATCTTCGGACTGGGAGTGCTGTGGCTTGTCTCAGAAATCATGCACCGTGACAAGGAGGATGAAATACGGAAGAAACTTACCATATACAACATTGTAAAGAAGGTTGATACCCCCACCATCTTCTTCTTCCTGGGGATACTGGCAGCAGTGGCCGCCCTTCAGAGTGCCGGTCACCTGAGCCTGCTGGCCGGTTGGCTCGACGAGAAGCTTGGTGATATCTACCTGATCAACCTGGCGATCGGCGCCATTTCAGCAGTTGTTGACAATGTTCCGCTGGTGGCGGGAGCAATGGGGATGTACGAGGTAGTCACTCCCGACATGCTCCGCATGGCTGCGGATCCGGCTTATGCAGGCTTCTTCGTGCAGGACGGCCTCTTCTGGGAATTCCTCGCTTACTGCGCCGGAACAGGTGGCAGTATGCTGATCATCGGTTCAGCAGCCGGTGTGGCCGCAATGGGTCTCGAGAGAATCGACTTCATCTGGTACATGAAGAAGATTTCATGGCTTGCACTTGTAGGCTATCTTGCCGGCGCCGGAGTATACTGGCTTCAGGCACAGGTCCTGGCGTGAGGTTATAGTACAATCGGATTTTGCCCCGACAGCGAATCATAATAAAAATGAAAATGGCACCCCTGGAAGGGTGCCTTTTTCATTTATGGCAGGAAGAATGATTCCTTTTTATTTGTTGATCAGGTCGAGGTAGCTGACTGCTCCCTCCGCAGCCTCACCCTGACCTGCCATCGGGCATCCGGGCACAGGACAGTTGATGACCTTATGCTCCTTGGTGTCTGCCGGCTCCCATCCCAGAAGCAGGTAAAGGGCAAAGAACCCCAGGACATAGGCAACAGCCACATGCCACCCCTTTCTTAACCAGAGAACCACATTGCGTGCCTCGTGAAACTTGTTGGTGATAGCAACCCCGGCAGATGAACCGAACCATATCATCGAGCCCCCGAACCCTACGGCGTAGGCCAGCATCCCCCAGTCATAGTGCCCCTGATCAAGACAGAGCTTTGTGAGCGGGATATTGTCAAACACTGCTGAAAGGGCACCAAGTGCAAACGCAGTCACCCATGAGGCATCGGGAAGTTCTTCAACCGGCATCATCGATGCGCACATCACCAGACACAACAGGAATATTGTCCCCTTGAGTGAACCCGGAACCTCCTTCCATGGAACCGGTCTCAGGAAGGCGCCAAGAACAATGGCTATCCAGACGCCAAGGGCAGGCATGTCATAGAGAATGTTGGAGATTATTGCACCTGCCAGGATGAGGATGACAGATACTATCTTGACCCAGTCAATCCTGACATTGGTATCCGCGTCCTTTTGTATCCTCTGATGCCTGTCCTGCTGATGAGATGCAAACCACGCGAAGAACAGCAGGGCGACGAAGGCAGCCACGTATGCATGTAAAACGTTAAAGGCAGAAACACCGTCAATCCACATCATGGTAGTGGTTGTATCGCCCACTACACTTCCGCTCCCTCCTGCATTGCTTGCAGCAACAATGGCGGCAATATACCCGATGTGCACCTTTTTTTTGAATACAACAAGTGCTATCGTCCCTCCAATGAGAGCAGCGGCAATATTATCCAGGAATGATGAAAGGATAAAGACGAATATTAACAGAAGGAAGGGACCCTTCCAGTCGTCCGGGAGGTACCTTGGAAGGATGTCAGGGACTCTTGATTCTTCAAATATCTTTGAGAGGACCGCAAAGCCAAGCAGCAATCCGAGAAGATTCAGAATGATCCCCCACTCGCCCTGTCTCAGATCCTTATCCATGATCTGCTCAATAAAGGGTGTGGTGCCGAACATGTGTTCGCCCAGCCTGAAGGCCGGATCAAATGCAAACTTGAAGATCATCAGAACTGTAAGGCCTGTGACCGCAACCCAGAATGTCTGCTTGTGAAAAAGCGCCACCCCGAGAAGGATCAGGCCGAAAATTATGAACTCAACGCGTATCGGGCCTATCTTGGGCACAGAACCATCTGATGCGAAAATAGTTACCGGAAGAAGGAGGACAAGCAGGAAAAGAATCAGCCTTTTCCTGTTACCTCCGGTCAGGGTAAGAATCAGGTTTTTCATCGTTAAACAGTTAAGGGAATTTGTTGATGAGGTTGGATAGGATGGAATAAATTTGTCAGGGCGAAATTATAGATATTTTAACCTGCAAAATGAAATCTTCCTGATTTTTTTTTAAGGCTTTCGCTGACCTTATATAAATAAAGGCAGAGTTCCCCTGCCTTTATTGAATGACTAAAAAAGGCTGCCCTCACCGGACAGCCTCTTCTGTTCTATTTCCTAATATTTCGGTTCACGGTCCCTGTCGCGGAAATCACGGCGGGGTCTGAAAGGCTTCTTCTCTGCCTTTGGCTCAGACCTCTTTACGATGATCTGACTGCCATCGAGCTCTGAGTTGTTAAGCTTTTCGATAGCTTCATAACCGGCACGGTCATCGGCCATCTCAACGAAACCGTAACGCTTTGAAAAGCCGGTTTCACGGTCCATAATAACTTTGGCGGAGATTACTTCCCCAAATTTGCTGAAAAGTTCCTGAAGGTCTTCTGCTTTGGTTACAGAACTCAGCTTGGCTACAAAAATGTTCATTTGAAAATAAATTAAACTGTTAATTAAGATTTAAATTAACTGACTGAAAATGAGGGAGACACTAAACCATCTCCACACAATAAAAAGTCAGCTGACACAAAGGTATTTAAATAATTTTAACAATTCCAAATTTATTTGAAAAATTGAAGTTAACAGGCTGAAATAAAATCTGCTAAAACAATCGGTCAGAGGTCTGCAGGAACGTCCATCCATTCCTGAAGTTTAGTCATGATCAGGTCCTTCTGTTCATCAGGAAGGATACCGATGCGGGTACCGTGTGCGCCTCCCTTGTTTACGATCTTCAGGCATTTTTTGTTTTCTCCCGGATCAGCCGCTGAAGCTGACCAGGGATCATTTTCGCCGTAAAGGAATATGAAATTTTCAGCATCATGTTTAATGAACTCACTGACTTTTTTCCCGAATTCATAATCATACACGTACTCAGGCCCCAGGGGAGCAGAAAACTGAAATTCAGGTTTTTCCGCGTTATGAGCATGCTTCATAAGATCCCCGAACTTGTCAAAGTCATAACCGTAATAGCCTATCTCAGTCATAGCCTGGTAAAAGAAGGGTTCGAAATATGCCAGCCCCTGATCAGCAAAATATCGGGGATCGCCCACTGCTGTCAGGTGCCTGAAAACCTGTTCATTGTTGCCTTCAAGTGGTATGGAGTCACAGGAAATCCTTCCCCATTGCCAGAACGCAAACTCATATTCAAGCACTGTCATCTCATATGCGGTTTCGGGCCCTCCCACCCTCGTGAATGTCCATCCGCGCTTGTCAGCCATGTCAATGAACATTGGGAAAAGGGTATCATATTTTTCAAGGACCAGTTTCTGGAACCGGAAGATCCGGTCACGACATTCAGCTGTGCCCACGTTCTCAAGGAACGGCTCCATCCTCGGGTCTTCGGGCCCGAAGTTGAGCGGTGCCACGTATGGGACACTTACATCCACATCATCAGGGTAATAGTAGCGGTGGAACATCACGGTCTGTCCTCCCTTGCTTATTCCGGTGGTTGCCCACTTGCCACTGAAGACGGGTTTAAACAGCTCAATAATCCGGTGATGATCAGTGGCTGCCTGCCAGGTGGTCAGATATTTCCAGTCGACTGAATCTGGTGTCGACTCCTCGAAATACCTGTGCTCAATCCTGATCAGGTTGGCATGCAGGATGGAAGAAAGCTCATTCCGGCCTCCCCTGGCGCCATATCCCTCGGTCTCAACCACCACGGGCCTGTCAGCGCCGGCATAATAAAGAAATATCTGCTGGGTAAACCGGGGACCGTCAGGATTACGGTGGTCAACCGGTTGCCTGAGGCGTATCTCCCATGCCTCGCTGAATGAAGTGTCAGCCTTTATCCTGAACAGTGTATCTGCCGGGAGGCTTGCCAGTCGCTCCTCCAGGGTCATGATCTTGTCTGAGCATCCGGTGGCGAGGATGGCTGCAACCATTAAAACAAAAAGGTTAAGTCTGAACATGTGAATAATAATTTTAGATTTTCTTTTTTTTGCGGCTGAGCGGCATTGTCCTGGCTCTCAGCCAGGCCTGCAGTTCCGGCTCAAGGTGCCTGTGCAGTGACTGGTAAACCCGTTCATGGTACCCGTTCAGCCACTGAAGTTCTCTGTCATCAAGGACGGAGATGTCAATAAGTTCACTATCAATATAACAGAGTGTTACAGTCTCAAACGACAGGAAACTGCCGAATTCGCTCTCCTTGTCGGAGCGGCATACCAGAAGGTTTTCGGTCCTGAAACCATAGAGCCCCGGACGGTAAAAAGCGGGCTCATCTGAAGTCACCATGCCCGGCTCCATACTGGTTTTCATATCACCGGTGGCACCTGAGCCTATCGTCTGCGGTCCTTCATGCACGTTCAGGAAGCTCCCGACACCGTGGCCGGTGCCATGCCCGTAAGTCATGTAATTATCCCACAAAGGTTTGCGGGCGAGAATATCAAGCTGGTATCCCCTTGTGCCACGCGGAAACCTGGCCATGGCAAGGTCAATGGTTCCTCTCAGGGCAAGGGTGAATTCCCTCCTCATCTGAGCATCGGGCTTTCCGAGAGCAACCGTCCTTGTGATATCGGTGGTCCCCCCGTAATACTGTCCGCCTGAATCAAGCAGGAAAATACCTTTCTTCTTCAGCCTGACGTCGGTTTTCCTGTCAGGGACATAGTGCGGAAGTGCTGCATGTTCATTATATGCAGCAATGGTACTGAAGGCAGGACCCGTACATCCAGCCTGCGCCGAGCGCATCTCATCAATTTTCGCGGCAGCACTCAGCTCGGTTATCGCTTCCCTTCCGACTGCCTTTTCAAGCCAGTGAAAAAAGCGGGTCAGGACTACACCGTCATCAACCATCACCTTTCTCAGGTTCTTCAGCTCAACGTCATTTTTTACCGCTTTCATCCGCGTGGGGATACTCAGGTCCTCTGTGATATTCACGCTGCGGGGAATAGATCTGTACAGTGCAGCCGGGGTTGCCGGGGGTGAAAGCAGAACGACTGATCCCTCATCCAGGTGAGAGAGGACGGAGGTCACTGTGTCATACGGCAGCAGAACAACACCGTCTCTGTCAAGTGAGGCCTTTACAGCATGCGGAATTTTCTCCTCATCAGCAAAGAAGATGACCTGGCTGAGGCTCACCACAGCAAAAGAAAGCAGCAGCGGACAGTACTTCACATCGTTGCCCCTGAGATTCAACAGCCACATGATATCATCTGTTGCTGTAAGCAGCTGATAATCAACCTTCATTACCTTCATCACCTCCCTGACTTTTTCAAGCTTCTCAAGCCTGGTCAGCCCGGCATACTTTACATCAAGTTCAAAAGCACTGTCACCGGGCAGCTCAGGGCGATCCTTCCAGACAGGAGTGATCAGGTCGGCTTTCAGGTCGGGCCTGGCACCGGAGACATTAAGGGATGACACCAGCAGCTTCATTATAACTGCTGAGATCAGGCGGCCGTCAACGCCTACCTTCCACCCCT
Organism: Bacteroidota bacterium; assembly: GCA_018262715.1. Lineage (GTDB taxonomy): Bacteria > Bacteroidota > Bacteroidia > Bacteroidales > VadinHA17 > SR-FBR-E99. Next base: position 40,917 of record JADFDS010000007.1, on the reverse strand, counting down.
TGCGGGCCTTTTCCTTCAGCCAGTCGATATGCTCCGGGGTATGCGGAATCTTCAGCCGCACAAGCTCAAATCCCGAACCGGCCAGCTGTTCTTCAGCCTGAATGAAGTACCGGCTGTCAGTCCACAGACCGGCGAAAGTTCTGGTAATGACAACGTTCCCGGCAGAGCCGGTGAAGCCGGTCAGCCACCTGATAACCCTCCAGTGATCAGGCACGTATTCGCCAAGGTGCGGATCGGAGGAGGGTATTATTAGTGCATCCAGCTTCTTTTTCCTCATCAGGGCCCGCACTGCGGCAAGCCTCTTCATGTATACACTCGCAGCCATATCCCTTATTATGTGTATTTACTTCCCAAAGAACGATTTCATCCAGAATCCGTTGGTCTCATTGGTCTGGAAGGTTCTCTTGGGTCCTCCCCAGCCGTGACGTTCACCCGGATATATCATCATCTCAAAAGGTTTGTTGAGATCCTGGAGCGTGGTGATCAGCCAGATGGAGTTCTGCAGATGGACGTTGTCATCCATATCGCCATGGCGGATGAGAAGCTTTCCCTTCAGTGATTCCGCATATGTCAGGGCTGAGCCCTGCTTATACCCTTCCGGATTGTCCTCCGGGGTATCCATGAATCGTTCGGTATATACATTGTCATAAAGACGCCAGTCGGTGACTGAATAGTCTGCGATGCCGTGAGTCCAGTAGTCTGCGCCTGCCGTCAGGGCCATGCATGTGACATACCCGCCGTAAGAACCGCCGGTAATGCCCATCCTGGAACCGTCAGCCCACGGTTGCTGCCTAAGCCATTTCACCGCATCTGAATAGTCCGAGATCTCCCATTTCCCCAGTGAGCGATGCATGTAGTCGAGTCCCTTCTTGCCGAAGACACCTGAACCCCGGTGATCAACATTGATGGTTACGATCCCGTTCTCGGCATACCAGCGGGGCTGAACTCCCTGCCACCTGTTCCTGATGCTGCCGGCATCCGGACCGCCGTAAATGGTGAACACAACCGGATATTTTTTTGCCGGATCGAAATTCACCGGATAAGTTATCAGTGCAGGCATGTCAAACAGACCATCGGATGTCCTGATCTTCACAAGCTCAACCTTCTGCTGTTCCGAAGCATCATAGACGGGTACCTTTTCACGATGGATGCTGCGTACCACTTTCCCCTTTTTATCAACCAGGTTAATACCACCGGGGTCACTGATGCTGCTCCAGGTTTCAAAGAAATATGATCCGGCGGGAGAGACCGATGCAGTGTGATGCCCCTCTCCTGAAGTGACCTGCAGCAGTTTTGATCCGTCAAGCCTTGCACGGAACAGATGACCGCCAAGCAGATCAGGACCGGTGCCGTTGAAGTATATTTCCTTTTTGGCTTCATCAACCCTGACGATATCAGTCACTTTCCACTGGAAGTTGGTTATCTGCGATTTAAGGTTACCATCCCATCCGTAATAATACAGATTGTACCAGTCATTGCGGCAACTCCTTACGATGAATCCGCTGCCGTCCTTCATTACATAAATATCCTCGAAGAAATCAATCCAGGTGGGCCTGGTTTCGTGGTATACTTCGGTAAAATCCCCGCTGTTCACGTCGGCCAGGATGAACCTCATGTCATTCTGATCGCGGTTGAGGACCTGAACCATAAGCATTTTGCTGTCAGGGGTCCATGATGGCCATGCTATATACTGGTCAGTATTCTCATCAGTCCTGACCCATGTTGTTTTACCGGTTGTGAGATCAACCACCCCCATTTTAACCTTTGGGTTAGGGTCTCCGGGCTTGGGATAAGGAGTTATCTCGAGCCTGCCGTGAACGCCGTCAGTATTTTCAAGGGCATTCAGATAATAGAGAGGAACCGGGTTGTCATCGGTATGGAGGTAGGCCAGTTTACCTGCGTCAGGAGACCACCAGAATGCAGCATACCTCGTGCCTCTGCCGAGAATCTCCTCCATATAAACCCATGATGCCCAGCCGTTGTAGATTTTTTCGGTTGCATCAAAGGTGAGCCTTGTTTCCCTTCCCAGGTCAAGATCATATACGTAAAGTTCCTTGTTCTTCGTGTAGGCCAGTTTGCGGTCGCCGGGGGCAAACCTGGCATTCATCTCCCTGTCGGGGTCGGAAGTCAGCTTTTTCCCTTCACGGATTCTTGAAGAATAATACCAGAGGTCATTGTCGCGGACAATCACAACAGCCTGCATATCTGAGGAAGAAACCATGTCAGGACCTGGCTGAATCCCTTCCGGAAGAAGGTCCCTGAGCTTTTCCATCTCGCTCCTGTAGTCAGTGACAGAGACGGATTTGCCGGTCTTGCAGTCATACTGCGAGTAAACCGGCTTTCTGTCTTCACCCATGCTCCTCATCAGAAAGTGGGTGTCATCAATCCATTTGACAAGCGTCGGCTGCGAATCACCTGCGCCGGACCTCTGGCCTGCGGCTGAAGCAGAAATAGCCACCAACAGGGTGATTTGTAAAAAGATGCAAAACTGTTTCATGGTATAGGAATTTGAGTTCGTATCGTTCTCCTGAGCTAACAAATATAATAAACTTAAATCCCGCCGGTGTGTAAGATGCCGGAGAACACAAATTACAAACGGGAGCATATATGTTTATCTTTACGTCGGAATAGAGGAAAATGGGTCCAAAAGGAGAAATCTCAGGACGTGGGGAATGGATGAAGCTTGACAACGCAGCCAAGATCTATCCGGCAATCACGGGTTCGGAACTGACCGGGGTATTCCGGATAAGCGTGCATCTTACTGCACCTGTTGTGCTGCCTGCGCTTTTAAAGGCATCTGAAGAAGCTTCAGGGATGTTTCCGCTGTTCAGTGTGGAACTGTGCAGGGGTTTCTTCTGGTATTTCCTTGAGTACAATGGCAAAGCGCCAAGGGTGATGCCTGACAGCGGTCCGCGCTGCCAGCCCTTTCCTCGAACCATGAACGGTGAGCTTCTTTACCGTGTCCTTGTCCGTGGCAATACTATCTCGGTGGAGTTCTTTCACATCCTGACCGATGGTGGTGGCGCCATTTTCTTCCTCAAGACACTCCTCAACCATTACTTCCTTCATGCAGAAGGTATTTCAGAGATGCCGTTCCCGGAAGTCAAGGACGGCCCTCGTCCGGGTTGCAGCGAGGATCTCTTTTCCAGACATTACGGGAAAGGGATGCCCCGGCCTGCCGTTCTTCCCCGCGCATGGCACCTGCCGTTCAGGCTGCGGGAGGCCCCCAGGTTCAGGGTAACGGAATTCGGCGTACCGGCTGACAGACTGGTACTGCTGGCAAGAGAGGCAGGTAGCACCGTGACCGAGTACCTTGCAGCCACAATGCTCTTCGTACTCCAGGAAATAAGGATAAGCGAAGGAAACGGCTCACCACATATACGGGTACAGGTCCCGTTCGATCTGCGCAGGAGATACGAGGCAGAAACCCTGCGTAACTTCTCACTCTTCGCAATGCCGGCAATCGATGTCAGGATGGGCCATTACTCTTTCGACGAGATCCTGCGCGAGGTGAAAATCACAATGCAGCTGATGACTGACGAAAAGAGAATCAGACAGGTCATCAGCAGAAACGTGTCAAAGGAAAAGAATCCTCTTATCCGCATTATTCCTCTGTTCATCAAGAGTCCTGTTCTGCGGATTGCCTACAACCGGTTCGGCCCGAGCCAGTTCACATCGATAGTCACCAACATGGGAAGGGTAACCCCGACAGGCCCCGCTGAACGGCTGATGCAGGCAATGTCAGTCACCCCCCCTCCCCCTCATAAGGATATCAAGATCACCGCCGGACTTATCTCACTCGGCGCTGAGACAATTATTACCTTCGGATCACTGACCGGCAACACCGACCTTGAGAAGGGCTTTGTGAAGAGTCTCACCTCAGCCGGACTGCCGGTAAGAATCCTGACCAAATTACAGCAAAAAAGCCATGGCAATATGTAAAAACTGTGGGGTGGACCTTGGAGAGGGCAATGAGAAATGCCCGCTCTGTGAACCCTCTGAAAGCCGGTCCGGAAAGATTGTGACCGCTGCTGACCTGTTCAGGCTCTCAAGGATAGAGAACACACGGCACCTGTATGAGATTACAATGCTCCTCCTGGTAGCAGGCGTGATAATAACACTGGCCATTGATGCGGTCTTTACCAGGGGAATAAACTGGTCACTGATAACAACCACATGCATAGGATACTTGCTGGCATTCCTTTCTGCCATTTACCTGCTCAGACGCAGACCTTACCTCGTCATCACGCTGGCTACCGTGGCAACCCTGGTATTCCTGTGGCTCCTTGACCAGCTCACCGGTCATACAGGCTGGTTCCGTTCCATCGCCAGCCCGCTGACAGTGGCTGCTGCCCTTCTTACAGCAGCAGTCCTCTTCCTGAACTCCCTCAGCAGGTACAGGGGACTGAACCTCCTGGCAACAATACTTATCGCCCTGGCACTATTCGCCCTCGTCACGGAGTGCCTCACAGACCGCCTTCTCTCTTCGGCCTACAGGCCGCAATGGTCAGTGATTACAGCAGCATCACTGGTGATTATCGCAATGTTCTTTATCTTCATCCATTACAGGATGAAGAGAGGCAGAAGCCTTGGCCGCCTGTTCCATATCTGAAATATCTTTGATTTTCCGGCTCCCTGATGAAACGATACCTGGTCACCGGAATGATGACGGTGAATGGATGCCGTACCTTCAGTTTTAATGACTAAATTTAACAGCTTAACCAAATAAACACGGATGCAGAGTCTCCTTGAAAGATTTCTCGGGTATGTCAGATTTGAGACAAGACCTGATGATTCAAACCCCTCCTCACCCTCATCGGTAAGCCAGATGATTTTTGCCGAACGGCTGGCTGATGAGCTGGAAAAGACAGGGCTGTCAGAAGTGACACTCGACGGCAACGGATACGTGATGGCCACACTCCCGGCAAACAACGGCTCCCGGGGCACTGTTACCGGCTTTATTGCACATATGGACACCAGTCCGGAAGCCCCCTCGGCAAACATTAATCCCCTGGTGCATCCCGGCTATGACGGAAATGATCTGATGCTTAACCCGGAAAGAAGAATCATCCTGTCCCCCGCTGAGTTCCCGGAACTGAAGAAATATGTCGGACAGACACTGATAACCACTGACGGAACCACGCTTCTCGGGGCTGATGACAAGGCCGGTATCGCTGAGATAGTCACCGCATGCGAGTATCTCATTGCAAACCCTTCACTCAAACACGGAAAGATCAGGATTGCCTTTACACCCGATGAGGAGATCGGAAGAGGAGCTGACAATTTCGACATGAAACGGTTCGGGGCTGATTATGCCTATACCCTCGACGGAGGAGGCATAGGGGAACTGGAATATGAAAACTTCAATGCTGCCGCGGCAACGGTTACTGTAAAGGGACGCAGCGTGCACCCCGGGACGGCAAAGGATACAATGATCAACTCGGTTATGGTGGCCGGCGTCTTCGACAGCCTCCTGCCAACGAATGAGAGACCGGAACATACTGCCGGTTACGAGGGATTTTTTCACCTCTATGACATCCGCGGTTCTGTTGAAGAAACTGTCATGAAGTACATTGTCAGGGATCATGACCCGGTTAAATTTGCCGCCAGGAAGAAAATGCTGGATAATGTCGCGGAAGCAACACATAAAAGGTATCCGGGAGCTGAAGTGAACATTGTCATGCGCGACCAGTACTTCAATATGAAAGAAATAATTGAAGCCAACTATCACATCATTGAGGCTGCCATCGAAGCCTACCGGCAGGCCGGGATAGAACCGGTCATCAAACCTGTCAGGGGCGGAACCGACGGTGCCAGGCTTTCATTCATGGGCCTGCCATGCCCCAACCTCTTCACCGGCGGACATAACTACCACGGACGGTTTGAATATATCCCGCTTCAGTCAATGGAAAAAGCCGTGGAGGTAATAATAAATCTCATCACTTCACGAAACAAATCACCGGAATGAAGACAATAATCCTTCCTGTGGCTCTGATAGCCCTGGTAGCAGCGTCATGCGCAGGAGACAGTCCGCTCGGAAAAGCCTCTGAAACCATCACCCCCGCTGAACTGAGGGAATATACCCGGATTCTGGGTGCTGACAGCATGATGGGACGCAAACCCTTTACCCCCGGTGAGACAATTGCCGTAAACTATCTTGCCCGAGAGCTCGAAAGAATAGGATTCGCTCCTGCTTTCGGCGACAGCTGGTTTCAGGAAGTTCCTATGGTGGAGATCACCACAAAGGTGCAAAGCCCGGTTTTGATCACTGCCGGCGGCAGGAAACTGGAGCTCTCAGCACCTGATGATATCGCAGTGGAATCGCCTTCAATGAAAGAGTATGTTGAACTGGTTGACATACCGATGGTCTTCTGCGGCTTCGGCATTGTGGCCCCGGAATACGGCTGGAATGATTTCTCGGCAGTTGATGTCAGAGGCAAATGCGCAGTGGTTCTCGTGAATGACCCGGGACTCTATACCGGCGACTCCGCCCTGTTCAAGGGAAGGACAATGACATACTACGGAAGGTGGACATACAAGTACGAGGAGGCGGCCAGGCAGGGGGCGACGGCAATTCTGATCATCCATGAGACTGTGGGCGCAGGCTATGACTTCTCGATACCCCGCAAAAGTTCAATCTCACCCGGCCTTTACCAGGAGCCTGTTGCCGGTGATCCGGAACCATGTCCGGTCACAGGCTGGCTCAGCGCCGAAGCAGCATCAGTGCTGTTCGGAGCCCAGGGCCATGATGTTGAGCAGCTGCGAAGTGATGCCTGCATCAGAGGCTTCAGCGGCTTTGAAATGGGCGCGTCAATCTCACTGCGCCTCATCAACACCCACCTCAGGAACAGCTCAATGAACGTGGCAGGAATCCTCAGGGGCACAACCCGCCCCGAAGAGGCTGTAGTGATTTCAGCCCACTGGGATCACTTTGGCATCGGAGAGAAAGAGAACGGCGATTCGATATACAACGGTGCGGTTGACAATGGCACATCGATGGCATGGGCCCTTGAGATCGGCGAAGCTTTCTCTTCCATGAAAAAGAGACCGGAAAGATCCGTGATCCTTTTCTTTCCCACGGCAGAGGAACAGGGATTACTCGGCTCATCCTGGTTTGTGGCCAACCCTCCTGTCAGGCAGGAGAACCTGATAGCATGCTTCAATAATGACCTTCTCCTCCCCATTGGGAGGATGAAAGACATGATGGTAACCGGTTACGGACAGTCGGACCTGGATGACATGCTGGCAGGAGCCGCCAGCCGCCAGGGAAGATACCTTATGCCCGATCCCAATCCCGAAACAGGCATGTACTTCCGTTCTGACCACTTCCCGTTCGCCAAGGCAGGCATCCCCTCGATGTTCGCCCGGGGCAACTGTGACAGCAGGGAATACGGCATTGAATGGGCTGCCGATCGTGAAAAGGAATACATAACCAATAAATACCACAAACCTGCCGATAACTACTACCCCGAAATGAACTTCGACGGGATAGAGGAAGATGCCAGGGCCGTGTTCAACGTAGCCTGCAGGATCGTCACAAGCGATATCAGGCCTCAGTGGAAGCCCGGCTCCGAGTTCGCCATTGTAAGGTAAAAGACTATCATACAGACAATAACAAACAATGAGACAATATCTTTAATACTTTTCTGTTATTTTTGTAACACTGTGAATTTATTCACAAATAATATTTATCTTTGCACTGCCATTTATAATAAAGTGTATTTGAAAGACTGGTAACATGAAAGTTGAAGAGATATGTTCCGTATTGAACGGCGAGCTGGTCTGCGGCAGTGACAAAAGTCAGCGTGAAGTGACTCACGCATTTGCATCTGATCTGATGAGTGATGTGCTGACTGTAACCTGCAGCAATCTGCTGCTGATCACCGGGCTTGCCAATCTGCAGACCATACGTACGGCCGAGATGTCCGACATAGACTGCATCCTGTTTGTAAGAAACAAGTCTGTCACACCGGAGATGAAAACGCTTGCCGAAGAGCTCGGAATGGCTCTGATAACCTGCCCCTCAACAATGTTCAGGGCATCCGGGGAGCTTTACAGGGCAGGGATGAAACCGTTATTCTGACAAACCGTGGCAATGAGCTTCGAGTATAGGGTCACGGGAGGCGATTTCACCCACGCGGGTTATGCCTCCAGCCAGGTCAAGAAGATGCTGAAGCAGCTCGGTGTGGACAGTATCGTCATCAAAAGGGTGGTGGTATGCCTCTATGAAGCCGAAGTGAACATCGTTGCACATGCCTGGGACGGAATAATAAACGTTGAGCTCGATACCGACACTATCTTCATGAAACTGACTGACAACGGTCCTGGCATTGCCGATATTGAACAGGCAATGCAGAAAGGATTCTCAACTGCTTCTCCCGAGGTGCGGGAGATGGGATTCGGCGCAGGAATGGGGCTGCCAAACATCAGCGCCAACGCTGACCGGTTCCTGATCAGCAGCGAACCGGGAGTCGGCACCACCCTTCAGATAACAATTAACCTGAACAGCCCTGCTGTCTGACAATTATGGAAAAAGCATTCTTTCATCACGCACTTACGATCCGCGAGGATATATGCACCGGATGCTCCCTCTGCATGAGGGTCTGCCCTACTGAAGCACTCCGTATCCGTGAAGGAAAGGCAAGACTGATAGAAGACAGGTGTGTCGACTGCGGCGAGTGCTTCAGGGCCTGCCCCGTACACGCAATCATCATCGAACAGGACGACTTCAGCCGTATTTTCGATTACAAACACCGCGTAGCCCTGGTACCGGCAGTGCTTCACGGCCAGTTCCGCCACGAAGTATCAATGTCAGAAATAAGCGCCGTACTTAAAAGCCTGGGATTCACATGGGTATATGAGGTGGAGCACGGAGCGGAAATACTGAAGCCGGCAATAGATGAACTGATGAACGTCCGGACTCTCCCCCGCCCTCTCATATCAAGCTACTGTCCTGCCGTTGTACGACTCATACAGGTGCGCTTCCCCGCTCTGATCAGAAACCTGGCAACGGTCAAAGCCCCGCTCGAGATGGCAGCCTTCTACTGCCGCAGGGTGCTGCGTGACAGAGGCGCCCATAATGCCGAAATCGGCGTGTTCTACGTCACCCCTTGTGCAGCCAAGATAGCAGCTGTCAAATCACCCGTCGGAGAAGAATCGACTCCCATAAGCGGGGTGATCAACATGGACTTCATATACAATAAGATAAACCGCACCCTCAGGAACAAGGGAGAACTGCCGCACAGCGATGATCACGCCTATTCCGTCGACCCTGACACCCTCGTCTGGAGCCTGACCAACGGAGAGGCCTCTTGTGTCAACGGACGCACCCTTGCCATTGACGGCATGAGTAACGTGACCGAATTCCTTGAACAGCTGGAGAACGATGAGATATCAGGAGTTGATTACCTGGAGCTGAGAGCATGCGATGAAGGTTGTGCCGGAGGAGTGCTTCTCTCCTCCAACCGTTTCCTGGTGGCGGAGCGGCTCCGCAACAAGGCACGTAACCTTCAGCCGGGTAACAGGCCCGCTGAAGACAGGGAAATACCTGACATAGAAGCTTATACCGCATACCTGATGAACAAGGTGCGCATCACCGATGAGATAAAGCCAAGGTCAATGTACCGTCTCTCGGGTGACCGTGACGAGGCAATGCGAATGATGAAACGGTCACGCCGGCTGATGTGCTGGCTGCCGGGAACCGACTGCGGACTTTGCGGTGCACCTTCATGCCAGGCACTGGCTGAAGACATCGTCCGCCACCGCGGAGACATATCACAGTGCGTTTTCATCCGGGAATCAAACCTCGAAAAGGAACTGATGGACCCTGAAAGGGCTGCCGGTATCATGAGAAGGATCTGGGGCGACAATAATTTTGAAAAGAACTGCAATAAGAAAGGAGCTGAAAATGAAAGTAACTGATATCGTTGAAAAACTGAACCTGAAGGTTTTCTCAGGGCATGAGGGGCTCGGAGCTGAGATAACAGGCGGATATGCCTCTGACCTTCTCAGTGATGTCATGGGTCATGCCGAGGCAGGTGCGGTGTGGGTCACAATACAGACTCACCGCAATGTGATGGCGATAGCCTCACTCAGGGATCTCTCTGCCGTAATCATCACCTGCGGTGAGAAACCGGGTGACGATACAATGACACAGAGCAACGAGGAGGCCATCCCGGTGCTGGGCACTGATCTGTCAACCTTTGAGCTTGCAGGCAGGCTTCACGCAATACTCCGCTGACAATGAGACAGATCAGGGCTGACCTCCATATCCATACCCTCCTTTCGCCATGCGGCTCACTGGAGATGACTCCACGTGAAATAATAGCCAGGGCAAAGGCCAGGGGACTCGATATGATTGCCATCTCTGATCATAACAGCACCCTGCACTGTGAACTGACCGTAGCTCTCGGGGCAAAAGCCGGCATAACCGTCCTCCGTGCAGCCGAAGTGACAAGCGCCGAGGATGTTCACTCACTTGTAATCCTCCCTGACGAGGCGGCACGCGCTTCCTTTCAGCAGTGGCTCGACAGCCGCAGTGAGAAAATCCCTCACAACCCGGATATATTCGGCGACCAGGTGGTCATTGATGAAAATGAGAACATCATTGCAGAGATAAAGTACTTTCTCACTGCAGCCCTGAAAGCCTCGATCGACGAGGTTGAAGCTGCCGCTCACAGGCACGGAGCACTCTTTATCCCGGCCCATATTGACCGCCCCTCCATGAGCATAACCAGCCAGCTTGGCTTCATCCCCGATGACCTGTACATCGATGCCGTCGAGGTGGTGGGCCGTACTCCGGAAATACTCTATCCCGTCATCCGCAATTCAGATGCCCACATCCCTGAACACATAGGGAGACGCTATACCGACTATATGATGGAAAGCCCCTCATTCGGGGAACTGGCCATGGCGATGAGGGGAGAGAGCGGCAGGCACATAATACTTGCTGACGCATGAAGGAGATAGGTCTGCACATTATGGACATTGTTCAGAACTCCATCAGGGCCGGAGCCGGCGAGATCACAGTTACGCTGAACGAATCCGTCACAGATGACACACTGATACTTACAGTTGCCGACAACGGCAAGGGGATGGATGAGGAGACCCTCCGAAAGGCTACCGATCCCTGGTTTACCTCACGGACAACCCGTAAGGTGGGACTGGGTCTGCCTCTGCTCCAGATGAATGCAAGCCTCTCCGGTGGAGGGGTGACAATAGATTCCTCTCCCGGCACAGGTACCACCGTCACCGCATCCTTCCGGTACACCCATGTGGACAGGCCCCCGCTGGGCGACGTGAGCGGAACAATTGCTCTGATGATTCTGTCAAACCCATCCATAAACATCGTGTATTCCCATATCTGTGAAGGAACGGTATGGAGCATCTCCACCAGTGAGATAAAGGAGGCCCTCGGTGAGGAGGCTGTCACAGACCTGACCATTGTCAGGCAGATCAGGGAAATCATAAATGAGAATGTGGCTGAGATCAGAAATTTTCAACCGGGATATGACAAATATTAGGTATTTAGTAACTTATTGAGGTTAGTTTTGCCGATCGATCAGAAGATACAAATTACTCAGAATAAAAACATTTGAAATGGAAAAACTCAAATCACTTGCAGACTTAAAGAGGATCCGTGAGGAAGCAAAGGTTAAGCTTGAACTGAGGGTCAGGGGAGACAATCCCGAAGGACTCGTCCAGGTCAAGGTTGCCATGGCTACCTGCGGGATCGCATCAGGTGCAAAGCCGATAATGGATTTCTTTGTTGATGAGCTTGATAAGAGAGGCATTGGCGCCGTTGTAACCCAGACGGGATGCATGGGCTATTGCTATGCCGAACCTACGGTTGAGGTTCAGCTCCCCGGCCAGGAACCTGTCGTTTTCGGCTACGTTGACAGGAAAAAAGCTGATGAGATCATTGAGAAATACATCAAGAACGGTGAACTGGTTGAAGGTATCATACCGGTTAACTATGAAAAAATAGACTAATAACAGGGAGGAAATATATAATGTCAAAATTCAGAATGCACCTTCTTGTCTGTGGCGGGACCGGTTGTCGCGCCGCAGAAAGCAGTCTCATCCTTGAGAGTCTGAAGAGGGAACTTGAAGAAAAAGGCCTCGGTAATGAGGTACAGGTTATAATGACCGGCTGTTTCGGCTTCTGCGAGAAAGGACCCGTTGTCAAGGTTATGCCTGACAACACCTTCTATGTGCAGGTCAAGCCTGAGGATGCAGCAGTTATTGTTGCCGAGCATGTTATTAAAGGAAGACCGGTACAGCGCCTGCTGTACGTTGATCCGAAGAGCAAGGAACATGTGCCCGATTCAAAGCACATGGGTTTCTACCGGAAGCAGATCCGCATAGCCCTGCGTAACTGCGGTTTCATCAACCCGGAAAACATAGATGAATACATCGCACGTGAAGGGTATGCTGCCCTTGGCAAGTGCATCAGTGAACTCACCCCCGCCGATGTCATTGACTCAATAAAGAAATCAGGCCTCCGCGGACGTGGCGGTGCCGGATTCCCGACCGGGCTCAAGTGGGAGATCGCTTCAAAGAACAAGGCTGACCAGAAGTACGTGGTCTGCAACGCTGACGAGGGTGACCCGGGTGCATTCATGGACCGTTCGGTTCTTGAAGGCGACCCCCACTCCATCCTTGAGGCAATGGCCATCTGTGGTTATGCCATCGGCGCATCAAAAGGCCTCATCTACATCAGGGCCGAATACCCGCTGGCAATTCAGCGTCTTAAAATAGCCCTTGGTCAGGCACGGGAATACGGCCTCCTCGGGAAAAACATTTTCGGCAGTGACTTCAGCTTCGACATTGAACTGCGCTATGGCGCCGGAGCATTCGTCTGCGGTGAGGAGACAGCGCTGATCCATTCAATGGAAGGAATGCGCGGCGAACCCACCAACAAACCCCCGTTCCCGGCAGAAAGCGGATTCCTTGGCAAACCCTCAAACGTAAATAACGTCGAGACTTTCGCCAGCGTCCCCGTGATCATTTCCAAGGGATGGGAATGGTTCTCATCAATCGGAACTGAAAAATCCAAGGGAACGAAGGTATTCGCCCTTGCAGGCAAGATAAACAACGTGGGGCTCATTGAAGTACCCATGGGCACAACCCTCCGCGAAATCATCTTCGAGATCGGCGGCGGAATAAAGAACGGCAAAAAGTTCAAGGCTGTCCAGACCGGCGGACCTTCCGGCGGCTGTCTCACCGAGAAACACCTTGATACACCGATCGACTTTGATAACCTCGTGGCTGCAGGATCAATGATGGGATCAGGCGGGATGATCGTCATGGACGAGGATGACTGCATGGTTTCAATCGCAAAATTCTTCCTTGAATTTACTGTGGAAGAGTCATGCGGCAAGTGTGCTCCCTGCCGTATTGGCAACAAGAGACTCCATGAGCTCCTCACCCATATCACCAAGGGCAACGGCACAATGGCTGACCTTGACCGCCTGAAGAACATGTGCAATGTCATCAAAGACACTTCACTGTGCGGACTTGGCCAGACCTCTCCGAACCCTGTACTCTCAACACTGAACAACTTCATGGATGAGTATGTGGCTCACGTCACCGAAAAGAGGTGCCCGGCCGGTTCATGCCGTGAACTCATGAAGTACTCAATCATCGTTGACAAATGCGTCGGCTGTACCGCCTGCGCCAGGGGATGCCCTGTCAACGCCATCAGCGGTGAACGCAAGGGACCGCACTTCATTGACCAGGAGAAATGCATCAAATGCGGAGCCTGCTTCGAGAAATGCAAATTTGGTGCTGTGCTAATCAACTAATACCAGGAAGAGTTACGATGGAAACAATAAAAATTACAATAGACAACAAACAGGTTGAAGTCGAGAAGGGAACTACCATCCTCGATGCTGCAAGGAAGATGGGGATCGAAATTCCCACCCTCTGCCACATGAGGCTTGACGACCTGAACATTGAAAACAAACCCGGCGGATGCAGGATATGCGTTGTGGAAGTCCAGGGACGCAAGAACCTCTCTCCAGCATGTATTACAAAATGTGATAACGGCTCTGTCATACGCACTCACACCCCGAGGGTGATGAATGCCCGCAGGACCGTGATGGAATTCATCCTCTCGGATCACCCGAAGGATTGCCTCATATGCCCGAAGTCAGGCACCTGTGATCTGCAGAATATGGCTCACCGGCTTGGCATCAGGGAGATCCCCGGCCAGGAGATTGCAGAGATGTCAACCTACAGGAAAGACACCTCCCCGTCAATCATCCGCGAGCTTGACAAGTGCATCATGTGCCGCCGTTGCGAGATGATGTGCAATGACGTCCAGACCGTTGGTGCAATAGGAGCCTTCAACAGGGGCTTCATGGCTGCCGTGGGCCCGGCTTACGAACAGAACCTAGAGTACTCACCCTGTACCTATTGCGGCCAGTGCGTGGCAGTGTGCCCCACCGGCGCCCTGACTGAGGTGGACCATACACGCGATGTGCTCCGCGCCATCGTCGACCCCGCCAAGACGGTGGTCGTACAGACAGCCCCGGCAGTGCGCGCCGCCCTCGGCGAAGAATTCGGCATGAAACCCGGAACTCTCGTCACCGGCAAACTGGTGACTGCACTCAGGGAACTCGGATTCGACTATGTGTTTGATACCGACTTTGCTGCTGACCTCACCATCATGGAAGAGGGTACGGAATTCCTCACCAGACTAAAAAAATTCCTGAACGGTGACAAGAACGCAAATATTCCGATTCTTACTTCATGCTGCCCGGGTTGGGTCAACTTCTTCGAACACAACTATCCCGACCTGAAGGACGTGCCATCAACGGCCAAATCTCCGCAGCAGATGTTCGGCGCAATTGCCAAGTCTTACTTCGCAGATAAGATCAATATCAACCGTAAGGATATGGTGGTGGTCTCCATTATGCCTTGCCTCGCCAAGAAGTACGAGAGTCAGAGACCTGAGTTTTCCGTCGATGGCAACCCGGATGTTGACTTCTCAATCTCAACGCGTGAGCTGGCAAACTTCATCCGTCAGGCAAACATCGACTTTGTGAACCTCCCTGAATCTGACTTTGACAGACCGCTCGGCGAATCGACCGGCGCAGCTGTCATCTTCGGGAACACCGGGGGCGTCATTGAAGCTGCCGTCCGTACAGCCTACGAACTTTACACCGGCAAGAAACTCAACCGCCTTGATTTCACTGAACTGAGAGGAATGGAAGGAGTGCGCCAGGCTACCATCGATTTTGACGGCTTCCCGCTCAATATCGGTATCGCTCACGGCCTGGGCAACGCCCGCAAGCTCCTCGACGAGGTGAAGGCAGGTCGCTCAAATTTCCATGCCATTGAGGTAATGGCATGCCCCGGCGGTTGTATCGGCGGAGGCGGCCAGCCACTGCATCACGGTGACTCGTCAATACTCAAGGCAAGAGCAATGGCAATCTATGAGGAAGACCGTAACAAGCCAATCAGGGTGTCTCACGAAAACCCGTACATTCTCCAGCTCTACAAGGAGTATCTTGGCGAGCCCAACAGCGAAAAGGCTCACCACCTGCTGCATACACACTATTTCGACAGAAAGGCGAAGATCGTCGTCAAACAGTGATACCGCGGTAATTAACATTAAAAATCAAAGAGATGTCAAGTATAAAGATAGAACTGAGACAGGAAGATCTGAACAAGATCCATGAGATCTGCGATTCTTTCAACAATGAACCGCTGGAGCTGATAAACGTCCTTCACAGGACACAGGAACATTTCGGCTACCTGCCTGCCGAGGTGCAGGAAGCTATTGCCGATAAACTGAATATATCCACAGCACAGGTTTACGGCGTGGTGACCTTCTATTCATTCTTTACCATGACCCCGAAGGGCAAGCACCCGATAAGCATATGCATGGGTACTGCCTGTTACGTCAGAGGTGCAGAAAAGGTCCTCGATGAGTTCAAGAAAGAGCTGGCCCTCCAGGTTGGACAAACAACCCCTGACGGGAAATTCTCTCTCTCAAGCCTTCGCTGCGTGGGCGCATGCGGACTGGCACCGGTGGTGCTCGTCGGTGACAAAACCTACGGAAGGGTCGCCCCCGATGATGTGAAAGCGATACTGAAAGAATACGAGTAGTAAAAAAGAGGCCGGCAGTACCGGCCTTTTTTTTCAGGCAATAGCCATTGGACAGTAGGCAGGAGTGGCACTTTCAGGATAACAGGCAGTCAGTGATGATTCATTGTCACACTATTGCCTATTGCCTATTTTGCCTTTGAAAAAGTACCCCTTCTGCTTTCTCTTCCCGGCAATGTCACGCTCGACAAAGACCTTTTTCCCCGTATAGGGATCAAACCCGAGGTAGAACATGGCTGTGGAGAGTGTCATGGGAGTCGGGGTAAAATCCTGCACCTGCTCCGGATGCATCCCCAGGTCAGAGAGCTCACGTGCCAGCGCCTCCATTTTCTTCATGCTGGTGCCGGGATGGGCTGAGATAAAGTAAGGGATGAGCTCATACCTGAGCCCGCCAGCCCTGATTATTGACATGAACCTTTCCCGGAGCTTCCGGAAGTGCCTGAAAGAACTCTTTCTCATCAGGTAAAGCACCTCGTCATCCGTATGTTCAGGGGCCACCTTGAGCCTGCCGCTTGTGTGGTTCACCACCAGCTCCCGCAGGTACTGTTCTTCTTCATTGCCGGCAGCTTTGTTGTAATCCTTCATGAGCAGGTCATATCTTACCCCGCTGCCGATGAATGCTTTCCTGATATATGGCAGGCTGTTGACTTTTTTGTAAAGCAAGGTAAGTTCCCTGTGGGAAGTCTCCAGGTTGTCACACACAGAGGGCCAGATGCATGACGGGCGCCCGCATTTCATGCATCTCTCCCTGTCCCTCCCGGCCATCCTGTACATGTTGGCCGAAGGTCCGCCCAGGTCTGACAGATAACCTTTAAATCCATCCATCCGGCTTATCTTCTCAACCTCCCTCATTACCGAGGCTTCCGAACGGCTGCTGATGAACTTGCCCTGGTGGGCGGCGATGGCGCAGAAGCTGCATCCGCCGAAACAGCCACGGTGGATGTTGACTGAGAACTTTATCATCTCCCATGCAGGGATGGCCCCCTTCTTTTCATACCTGGGATGAGGAGCGTAATTGAACGGCAGGTCATAAACAGCATCCGTTTCAGCCTCTGTTGCGGGCGGAAGAGGCGGGTTGACAACCACTGTAACATCGCCGCACTGCTCGGTGAGCCTGACAGGCTTCATACTGTTGCTTGTCTTCTCGAACAGGACAAAGTTCTCGGCATAGACCTTCCTGGAAGCCAGAGCCTCATGACACGGCCTCAGCGCCCTGTCCCTGATTCCCGGAAGAGGTGGCATCACCGTACCCGATGATACTGTGAAGGCCGACTGGGGCAGATCATGTATCTCCTTCATCTTCTCCCCGGCCAGAAGCCTCCCGGCAAGTTGTGCCACCGCCCTTTCGGCCATGCCAAAAATGAGCAGGTCAGCGCCGCTGGAGATTAGTATCGAAGGCTCCAGCCTGTCACTCCAGTAGTCATAATGCATCAGGCGGCGCATCGATGCTTCAATGCCCCCTATCAGCACCGGGGAGGAAGGAAACAGCTTCTTAAGTATCTGAGTATAAACAACAGTCGCGTAGTCAGGCCTGAATCCTGCCATTCCTCCGGGAGTATATGCATCATCTGATCTCAGCCTGCGGGCTGCAGTGTAATGGTTGACCATCGAGTCCATGTTGCCCGCAGTGACTGCAAAGAAATACCGGGGCTCACCCAGCTTGGTGAAATCACGAAGGTCATCCCTCCAGTTGGGCTGGGGTACCACGGCAACCTTCATGCCGGCTGACTCAAGAACGCGGGCAATTACGGCTGCCCCGAAAGAAGGGTGGTCAATATAAGCATCGCCGGTAAACAGTATGACATCAGGCCTCTCCCACCCCGCTGCCTCCATCTCCTTCTTCGAAGTGGGAAACCAGATCATCGCACTATTTTCCCTGTTTTTCACCCGCCCAAGTTACATATAATGGATAAATTGCTCCCAATTGTAACAGAAAAGTCTTACCTTCATCTGTCAGCGTCAATTATCAGGTCAATGTACGGACAATTCAATAGATTGAGAGGTACGGCATTATGTTTCTTGCTGTTGATTATTGCGTTATGCGGAAATCCGGCTCCGCTTCCTGCCCAGCAAAATAACGCCAGGCCCAGCGTGGGACTGGCTCTCAGCGGCGGAGGCGCGAAGGGCCTTGCTCACCTGGGAGTGATGAAGGTGATGGAAGAAGCAGGCCTGAAACCTGACTATGTCACCGGAGTAAGCATGGGAAGCATTGTCGGGGGAATGTATGCCATGGGATACACACCTGACAGCATAGCCCGGATGTTCAGAATGTTCGACTGGGAATATGCCATGTCAGACATGATCCCTGAAGACAAGATCATCTTTCTTGAAAAGAGACACTTTCATAACAGCCTTATTGCTTTGCCGATCACCCGTGAAGCAATCAAGATCCCGTCTGGACTGATCAGCGGCCAGCAGATAGAGAGCGGACTGAACCATTATTTCTGGCCTGCAGCCACAATCACCGATTTTTCCAAACTCCCTATCCCCTTCCTCTGCCTCGCAACTGATGTGGTAACCAGCAAAAAGGTGGTTTTCCGCAGTGGCTACCTCCCGGATGCCATACGGGCAAGCATGGCCATCCCCTCGGTATTCACACCCGTCAGAACAGATACGGCAGTCCTTGTTGACGGAGGCGTGGTACGCAATTATGCTGCAACCGAACTGCGTGAGATGGGAGCAGATATAGTAATAGGTTCATATGTGAGCTTCAGGGGATACAAGGAGAAAGACCTGGGAACCGCCTACGGAATACTGAAGCAGATCGGATTCCTCAGCAGCCTGGCTGACTATGAAGAGCAGAAGCGGCAGACCGATATCATGATTGAGCCGGAGCTGGGAGAAGTGGGTACCCTTTCATTCAATAACGTAGATACCATAATTTCCAGGGGCTACCGTGAGGCCCTCAAATACAGGGATGTCTTTAAAAGGCTGGCCGACTCCCTTGACGCCATCTGTCCGCGTGAACCTGTAAAGGCGCTGCCCGACGTCCGGTATTATATTTTTGACTCTATCATGGTCACAGGTAACGAAATAATCAGTGATGACCAGATAATTGGCGTTCTCGACGTAAGGCCGGGAGAAAACGTTGACAGGGATCTCCTGGAGGAGAGAATTGAATTGCTGTACGGAAAAAACTGGTTTGAAAAGGTCCGGTACAGGATCGTTCCCGGAGAAGAAGAGCTGACACTGGAAATCGAATGCATTGAACGTCCCAGGGCAATGCTGTACGGGTCACTGCATTATGACCCGGCTCTCAGTGCAGGTGCGGTGGTAAGCCTCTCGGTGAGAGACCTGATCACTCCAAGGTCTGTCATTAACCTTGATTCGTATATTGGTCAATTCTACCGGGTCAGGCTGAGCGCGACTCAGTTCGTAGACAAAAGCCAGAAATTCGGGGTTGAATTCTCATTCTTCGCTGACAATACCCGGTTGCCGCTGATTAAACTGAAAAATGAGACAGGACCGATGCTCAACCATAATTTCAATACTTCATTGAGCCTGAGCAAACGCCTGAGTCTGAATCACCTGATGACCCTGACAGCCTCGTTTGAGAACCAGCACCTTGTCCCTGACTTCCTTACATCAACCCTGATCACCAGGTTGTCTTATGACTACCTCAGGCTGAACTACAGCTACCAGGCCAACACCCTTGACAGGAAACACTTCCCTCAGCAGGGCATCACTTCCGGGATCTCCCTGTCAGCACTCAGAATGATCAGAGGTGCCGTCAGAACCGGATCTAGAAGTTCAGTGTACTTCCCGGACGACGAAGATTCACCATTCAGCTTTGACCGCAACTATTCGGCAAGGGCATGGATTAATTCCTATTCACCTGTTTCAGAGAAAGTGACATTAATGCTGGGTGGCGATGTGTTGTTTACCACAGGTACAGATTCCGTAACTTCCGGAAATGACTTCTGGCTCCTTGGCGGAACTGACCCCCTGTCTGACCGCTCCATCACTGCTGTCGGATTCCACCCTAACCAGATTACTGTCAGAAATGTGGGAGGATTGCGCCTCGGCACTGACATAGAAATAACCAAGGACTTTCACCTCACCTTTGATCTCAACCTGTTTGCCCTGAAAGAGCCCTACCGCGAGGCCGGCTTCACCATTATGGGGGGTTACGCAATCGGCGCAGGCTATATGACAGTTGCCGGACCTGTCCGGATCGGAATCATGCACGGCCTGTATGACCGGCAGGTACTGTACAGGGCTTTCAAGGGATACGTAAGCCTTGGGTTCAACTTCTGAACCCCGGATGTGGCCTGATTGTTGTCTTATTACCAGGGGCGGTCAGCACAACACAGATTATGAATATCAATACAGTCATACTGAAGCACAGGAGCGTCTGCAACCTCATCGTTCAGAGAAAGGTGCGCCAGAGCTTTGAGATCATGTCAGACATGCTTGATAATGTGTCTGTTAGCGATCTCAGGGATCATTTCTCTGAGCTGCAGATGACTTACAGGAATATTCTCCGGTACACTGTTGAGGGCATACATGACCCCGAAAGGCAGAAGGTTTACAACCGGCTCCTGCAAAATATACTCAGGCTCAACGACAGAATCAAACAGGACATTTTGGCACGTTATTCAGGGTGGTACACTTATTCTGTCAGGGCCGGTGAGCAGAAGGAAGAAAGACTCAGGGGAGGGAATATCATCCAGAGTGTGGATGACCTTGTATTCAAATCACGCCTTGATGATCTCCTTGCCTCTGCTGAGATAGGCCGGACCGGCCCCCGCAGTGAGGCAGCAATGGAGGTTGAACGCCTCTCAGGGATAATATTCAACCATCTCTGGCTGACCGATTATTACGGTGAAGCTGAGGAGAGTCTTATGGATCTCCTTATAGGATCGGCCCGGTTTGAGTGGCATGAGATAGCAACATTCGTCAGTGCTGTGACATTGAGCAGTCTCCGGGTCTGGGATCCGGCCAAAATCAGGCTGCTGGCCAGGCTGACTGCTGACCTTACACCACAGGTGGCTGAAAGAGCAGTCACAGGGCTGGTCTTCAGCCTTCATTATTATGATGACCGCCTGAACCTCTATCCTGAGGTTATTCAGACAGTCAGAGACCTGGCAAAGGTGAAGAACTTCAGGGAAAGATGCCGCATAGTGGTGCTCCAGGCTATCAGATCACGCTATACAGAACAGCTTAGCCGGAGGATGAACGAGGAGATATTGCCGAAAGTCGTCAAACTTAAACCCCGGATCGAAGAAAAACTGGACCTTGACAAAATTCTGGGCGAAAATCCCGAAGAGGGCCAGAATCCTGACTGGTCAGAAATGTTCCGGGGGTCAGAGGAAATGTTTAAAACCATGGAGGAACTGACTAACCTCCAGATGGAAGGATCTGATGTTTATATGTCAGCGTTTGCAGGATTGAAGAAGTTCGACTTCTTCAGGGAACTGCGCAACTGGTTCATCCCCTTCTACCCTGATCATGAGGCAGTAGACTCAATCTTCAGGGATGAAATCCTCGGTCCCGGCATAAACGAGCTGGCCGAGGCGCTGTACAAAACCCCATTCATCTGCAACTCCGACAAATTTTCTCTCATCCTTAATATGAAATACCTGCCATCCGAACAGAAGAGCATGATGCTCAAGGTGTTCAGGATGGAACTTGAGGGACTGGAACAGATGAAATATGACAATGAACTCACTGATCCTGCTGCAGTTTTCAGGACTACGGTGACCCAGTATGTTCAGGATCTCTACCGGTTCTTCAAGCTCTCTGATTTCAGGCATGAGTTTGACGATTTTTTCACAGGAAGGCTTGATCTGTACAACTCCCTTTTTTACAGGGAAACCTGTGGCTCAGTTACTGACGACAGGTCACTGGCTGACTATTTCTTCAGCAAGGAGTACTATGAGGATGCACTGGCTCTCTATCTGACCATTCTGAAGGGCGTCACCGATGATGCGGAACTGTACGAAAAGGCAGGTTATTGCTACCAGAAGGCTGGAGAATACGGGAAAGCACTGGAGAAGTACTCAATGGCCACTATTATCGAACCTCATACATGGACGCTTCGCAAGACAGGCTGGTGCCTTCGAAGGCTTGGCAGGCCGGCTGAGGCCCTGGAGGCGTATCGCAGGGCACTGCAGAATGAACCTGACGACCTGAACACTGTCCTTATGGTTGCCCACTGTTGCCTTGACACCGCCAATTACGATGAGGCGCTGAAACACTACTTCAGGGTGGAATATGAAAGCCCTGGAAATTCAAAGGTGCTGAGACCAATAGCGTGGTGTTACCTGGTCACAGGCAGGTATACCGAAGCGGAGAAGTACTTCGAGAGGCTTGCCGGGACCGGCCTGACGCCCTATGACAAAATAAACATGGGGCACCTTGCCCTATGCCAGGGAAGCACGAGGATAGCTGCCGAACATTATTTAAGTGCCATGACCGGAGGAGAAATGTCTGCAGAGAGCTTCCTGTCAGCGTTTAATGATGATATTCCTGTACTGGCGGCAAATGGCGTCAATCCTGACGACCTGCCCATCCTGCTCGATTACGTTCTGATGAACCTGAAAAAGGAGAACTGACCTCTTCTCCCTGGTCATTCCCGCCTTTAAGAGGCTGGTGCCTGGGTCTCAGTACTTCTATGGTCATGTCCTTGCGGTAGTGAAGAATGAACATCCCCCTGTTCTCGTAGCCGTTGTTACGGCTGCTGCGGCTGAAGTCAGGCTCCAGGCACAGAAGTTCAGGATTAAAGGTGCCGGGATCCTTCAGGAAACTCTTCCCGCCGGAGGCTATACCTCCGATAAAGTACCATGCGATGTCAAAACCGCGCCATGCGAAGCTTTCAGCCATGGGCTCGGTCCTGAATTTCTTCATATACATGGCTGAAAATGATTTTACCCCGGGTGCCTCATAGTCGACATAGCTTTCTGACGGTATATGCAGCTCAAGATCATAATAATACTTCAGGTCAACTGTTTCAAGGCCGCGTATTTCAGGATACCCGATCACCATTATATCATACCTCTTTGTCAGGCTGTGGAGTGCGGAGAACGCTGAACTGACCACAGGTGTACTGGTTGTGGCCAGCACTATTATGTTCTTCCGTGCATGATCAAGCTGGCTTTCAAATGAGGCAACGGTGCTGTAAACATTTCGCTTTTCCGTCACCCCGGTATAGAAGTATGGCACAACTCTCCCACCGCCTGAGATGGCAGAATCACCGGTCGCCTGTTTCACCTTCTGCCACAGGCTGGCAGTTGCCGGGTCATACATAGCCGTATCGGAATAGAGGAAGATGACCCTGCTTCCCTGGCGTGACGCAACTTCATCGGCAATTAAATCCTGCACCACTTCCTGGCTTGGGAAAACCCTGTACAGCGAAGGCTTGTTCTCATGTATGTGACTGTCGCGAAGCGGCACCGGTGATACAACAGGAATATCCCGTTCGGCGGCCCAGCCGGCAATCTGTTGCAGATTATAGGAGAACACAGGTCCGATTATCAGGTCAACATCATCCAGTTCTCCTGTCCGTAAAAGTCTTTTGATTTCCGCAGAGTCAGCCCCGGTATCATAAACCTTCATCTCAACGGTCAGACCAAGTGACCGCAGGCTGTCAGCGGCTATCAGCACGCCTTCGTAAGCCTCCAGGAAGGGGAGGCTACCGTCATAAATCTGAGAGCCAGTCCTCACCCTCTCTGTGGTATCTGCATAGGCTCTGGCAGTGTTTTCCCTCACGAAGAAGGGAAACAGCACTGCCACCCTTACGGTTCCGTCCAGTCTGTCAATCCTGTTTTTTTCACCAGGCATGGTAAAAGTCTCCTGTTCATCAATGACGGCCATGGTGTCTGCTATTGCTGTATCAGCAGGTATTCCGGCGGGCACCTGCTCCCGTCCCGCTCTTTGATCCTGGCTCCTGTAGGAAGCCTTGTTTTTGGGTATAAGGAGGTAATCACCCTCGTGCGGGAAGAGCAGTCCCCTGTTTGCCCTTTTCAGGTCTCTCACCGTGATGCCGTAATCATTGGCAATTGTTCCCAGTGTCTCTCCTCTTCTTACCATGTGATAGATAAACCGATCATCCTGGGAAGACTGCTTCTGTGGCACCTGGGCGCCTGCACCGGCGACAGCCGGCTTACCCTGGCCGGGCTGACCGGACTGGGCTGCCTGTTGTGCCTGCCCGGTTTGCCCTGCCGTACCGGTCTGCGTACCGGCCGGGTGGTTCTTCATTGCAGCCTGGCCCTGGTCCACTGCCGCAGCAGGTATCCTCAGCACCTGGCCATCCTTTATGGCATTGTCAACCAATCCGTTTTCGCGGGCCACCATGTCAACACTCACGCTGTAAGCCCTGGCTATTGAATAGAGCGTCTGCCCCTTCATTACCTGGTGCATGTAATAAACCCTGCCCTCCACTACTATCTTCTCACCGGAGAGAGTAACGGGAACCGGAACCGGGGTCTGTGTCTGGGATTTAAGCGACGCAGGCATCAGCAGCACTGCAAGAAGCAGCAGCGAAGCCGTCCGCCACCAGGAGAAAAATCTCATTTTTTCTTCCATCAATTGATTCATTCGTATTACTGTCAACCCCCTGTATTATCTCACTTACAGCTGTTTAAGATAGCTGTTGACGTTCCGCTCTATCCTTCCCAGGGGATCTTCCGTATCAGCCTTTACAAATTCCCTGCCGGTAATGTGTTCATAGAGCTCAATGTAACGGTCTGATATCTCCCTGACTATTTCAGGTGTCATCTGCGGCACCTTTTCACCGCTTCTTCCCTGGAAGCCGTTTGCCATAAGCCACTCACGCACAAACTCTTTTGATAGCTGCCTCTGCTGTTCGCCACGGGCGAATCTGTCCTCGTAACCATCTGAATAAAAGTACCTTGAACTGTCAGGGGTATGGATCTCATCAATTAGATAAATTTTCCCGTCCCGTTTCCCGAACTCATACTTGGTATCGACAAGTATCAGTCCCTGCTTCGCGGCTATTTCCGAGCCTCTCATGAACAACTTCATGGAATAGTCCTCAAGCTTCCGGTATTCCTCCTCTGAAACCAGACCGCTGCTGATGATCGCCTCTGCAGAGATATCCTGGTCATGCATCCCCTGTTCTGCCTTGGTGGTCGGTGTAATGAGAGGCTTCGCGAATTTCTGGTGCTCTCTCATCCCTTCCGGAAGAGGTATTCCGCATATCTCCCGTCCGCCTGCTTTGTATAGTCTCCAGGAACTTCCTGTCAGGTAACCCCTGACTATCATCTCAACGGGATATGTCTGGCACCTGACCCCGACGGTAACATTGGGATCCGGAGATGCGATGTTCCATACCGGAACGATATCACTCACCATTTCAAGGAACATGGTCGCTATCTGATTGAGAACCTGTCCCTTGTATGGAATCCCCTCAGGCAGCACAACGTCAAATGCCGAGATACGGTCAGTGGCTACCATCAGGAGGTATTTGTCATCAATGTTATAGACGTCGCGAACTTTTCCCCGGTATACTCCCTTCTGCCGCGGGAAATTGAAATCTGTTCCGGTAATAGACTTTGCCATGGATCTGCGAATTATTGCTGTGATTCTTCCTTTCTGTTTTTCTCATCGCTGTCATAAGCCCTTACTATATGCTTGACAAGCCGATGCCTTACTATATCCCTCTCATCAAAACGGATAATGGAAATCCCTTCAATTCCTTCCAGGAGGTGCATTGCCCGGAGCAATCCCGACTCGCTCCGTTTCGGGAGGTCTACCTGCGTGGTATCGCCTGTCAGGATGAACTTGGAGCTCACGCCCATTCTTGTGAGGAACATCTTGAGCTGGCTCATGGTTGCATTCTGGGCTTCGTCAAGTATGACGAAGCAGCTCTCGAGAGTCCTTCCCCTCATGAACGCCAGAGGGGCAATCTGCACCGTTCCATCCTCTATCCACTGCTCCAGCTTGCGGAACGGGATCATGTCATGCAGGGCATCATAGAGAGGCTGGAGATAGGGATCAAGTTTGTCCTTCATGTCCCCGGGCAGGAAGCCCAGCCGTTCTCCTGCCTCGACGGCAGGGCGGGTGAGCACGATCTTCTTAACCTCGTGGTTCTTCAGAGCCCTGACAGCCAGAGCGATGGCAGTATATGTTTTCCCGGTGCCGGCCGGACCTTCGGCAATGATAAGATCATTGCCGGAATACTCTTTCACAAGCTGAAGCTGGTTGACAGTGCGTGCCCTGATAGGCCGTCCGCTGGTGCCGAATACAAGAGCATCCTCGAAATCGCCGCTGGAGGCTGACCGCATGTGTTCGTCATCAAGGATCAGACGCTCGAGATCACCCTCATCAAGCCGGTTGTAACGCCTGTAATAATCAATGAGTTCATTCATGCGTGAGACGAAAACGGAAACCTCCTCAGCCTCACCCACACATTTGATCTCATTTCCCCTGGCTATCAGCCTGACTTTCGGAAAATAACCCTGAATCTGATCAAGCAGCCTGTTGCCAGGCCCCAGCATAACCATCGGATCAATACCGTCAAGCAAAATTACCTGTTCCGTCATCTGCCTCTCTTCTCCAGCTCTTTCTAAAGAATTCTCCTTAAGCTTCTTATGTCCGTGATCGTTTTTGTGCATCCGTTCTACCGCAAAGTAAGTTTATTTTTTGCAGAAGATTATCTTTGCTGTAACAATTTTAGGATGCCGCTTATCACGCTAACCACCGAGTGGAGGGAGGATGATTTCTTCAACGGGATACTCAGGGGGAAACTTGCCTCCGCCTGTCCGGGTGCTGTAATTGTGAACAACGCCGGCGGAATCCCTCCACTGAACATAATGCACGGCGCATTCGTCATAAGAAACACCTTCAGCCATTATCCCGAAGGCTCCATCCACCTGGTATTCGTCAGCAGCGAGGGACCTGCAGAACACCCCCACCTTCTGGTCAAAGCACACAACCACTGGTTTGTGGGTGCAAACAACGGGATGTTCAACCTGATTCTCAATTCCGAACCTGACCTGATCATCAGCCTCAGGAATGATGCCGGGGCAGACGAGATCACACTCTTTGCCGTCACCGCCGCGGCAATAGCCAAAGGGCAACCACCGGAGAGCCTCGGGGAAAGTATTTCATCCGTCTCCGAAAAGGTGCCGCTGAGAGCAACAATAGACCGCAATGTGATT
Organism: Bacteroidota bacterium; assembly: GCA_018262715.1. Lineage (GTDB taxonomy): Bacteria > Bacteroidota > Bacteroidia > Bacteroidales > VadinHA17 > SR-FBR-E99. Next base: position 13,681 of record JADFDS010000007.1, on the reverse strand, counting down.
ATCGGCAGCGTTATCTTCATTGACTCATACGGCAACGCAATCACCAACATCACCCGGGAGATCTTCGCCAGAGTCTTCGAGGGAAGGGACTACAGGATTCTGATCAAGAGCAACAACTACTTTACCGAGAAAATAAGCAGGTTCTACCGCGAAGAACCTGTCGGGGAGATCGTGACCCGCTTCAACTCACTCGACCTGCTCGAACTTTCTATCAACGGGGCAAACCTGTGCCAGCTTTTTTCCGTCGATACCGGTGACGCCGTAAGGGTTGAAGCAAGAAACCAGGGCCGTGAAACAAACGGCCTCTTTTAAAACCTTTAATAAATGAGAGAAAAAACTATCAGGGAATTCACCAGGCTGCTCGATATCATGGATGAGCTGCGGACGAAGTGCCCGTGGGACAAGAAACAGACCAACCAGACACTCAGGAAACTGACGATAGAGGAAACATATGAGCTGGCAGATGCCATACTGCAGGACGACAATGATGCAATCAAAAAAGAGCTTGGCGACATGATGCTCCATGTGACATTCTATGCAAAGATCGGATCGGAGAAAGGACTCTTTGACATGGGCGATGTGCTTGAAAGCATCAACAACAAACTGGTATACCGCCATCCTCATGTCTTCGGAGATGTGAATGTCACACGGGGAGCTCGCGAAGTCGAGGAGAACTGGGAAAAACTGAAGATGACGGAGCACGCTGAATACAAACCCGTACTTTCTGGTGTGCCCGCATCGCTGCCGGCAACCGTAAAAGCCAACCGGATCCAGGAAAAGGTGAGAGGTGTGGGATTCGACTGGGACTCGCGCGAACAGATATGGGACAAGGTGACGGAGGAGCTTGATGAACTCAAACAGGAAATTGCTTCCGGAAGAAAAGTGGATATAGAGTCTGAGCTTGGCGACCTGTTCTTCTCCCTTATAAATGCTGCAAGACTATACGAGATAGACCCTGAATCAGCCCTCGAGAAAACCAACAGGAGGTTTATGAAAAGATTCAACTATCTGGAACAGAAGACACTGGCAAAAGGTCTCTCGCTGCGCGACCTTACCCTTGATGAGATGAATGAAATCTGGGAGGAGGCCAAACAGTTTGATAAACCTCTTTAGCTGCTGAAAAGCTGCGCGCTGAACCTGTAGCTCAGCATCTGGTAGATCACCTTCGCAGCCATGAAATCAGGGGCCTTGTTTGATTCCGAAGGACAGAGTTCCACAACATCGAATCCGACCACATTACGTTTGCTGAACACATCACGCAGGAAGAACATCAGCTCACGGTAGTCAGGACCGCCAGGCTCCGGAGTGCCTGTCGACGGCATCACCGAAGGATCGAACACATCGAGGTCGACAGTTATGTATACATTCCCCGGCAGCAGATCCAGCGCCTTGTGGTAAAGAGTCTTATCGCTGTAAAGTTCATGGGCGAAGAAGATGCTCTTCCTGTCTGCAAAAGGGAGTTCCTCTGCTGACATGCTTCTGATGCCAACCTGCACCAGCGGTGCATGCTCCTTCGCCCTTGCAGCAGCACAGGCATGATTCAGGTGTGATCCTTCATAAGAAGGTCTGAGGTCAGAATGAGCATCAAGCTGCAGGATTGCCAGGTCTGTGAAGGCTTCAGACGCGGCACGGAAAGCTCCGATACTGACGGTATGGTTGCCGCCGATAACCACCGGGAAACGATTCTCTCTGAACAGGCGCGAGACGGTGCGGTAAACCTCTCCGGTGACCTCTTCCGGATCATCACCTGTCAGCAGCGGGGCCAGGGTATGGATTCCGTACCTGTGTACCTCGGTTCCGGTTTCAATATCATAAAACTCCAGCGCCGGCGAAGCTTCAAGAATGGCAGCAGGCCCCCTGTCGGCACCCCTGATATATGTGCTGGTGGCGTCATATGGCACAGGAACTATTATGATCTTCGACTCATCATAACTGTATATGACCTCTTCGCCTCCGAAGTTTGTCACTGCCATTGTGCTACTCCCCTGAGGCCTTTGGTTTATCTCCCTTTGCAGCAGGGGCCTTGCGGCTTTTTGGAGAGGTTTTCTCACCTGCTCCGGCTTTAGCTGCCTTGCCTGTTTCGGCTTTTGCTGTCTTGCCTGCTTCGGCTTTTGCTGTCTTGCCTGCTTCGGCACCTTTTTCCTTTTTGGGTTTGGCGGTGGTGCCATTACCTGCCGTCTCTTCACTTACGGACTGACCTTCCCCTTCTTCCTTCTCGGCAGGCTTCTCCTCCTCTTTTACCAGGAGATTCAGCCCCTGAAGTATGTTATACCAGTGAAGCACCTTCCTGATGTCCGAGGTATAGACCCTTTCGCGGTCATACTCCGGGAGCGCCTCCGCGAAGTATTTCTTAAGCTCGGCGTCAGGCTGCCTGTGAGACAGGGCCGGTCCGCCATTCTCCTTTTCCCAGATCATGTCCATAACCTTTGCGAGTGGTATATCCTCGCCGGTTGTGTAAATGGAAATCTCATCCAGTGCGCTTACCTTGGCCGTCGTACCGGCACTTGACCGTTTTCCCGTCTCAAGGTTCTCAACAATGACTGCATTCTTACCCTGGGCAATGAATTTGAAGAGGGTACCTTCACCGGAAATAGCCAGAATATCTTTCAGGTTCATATTCGGAATGATTAATGTTAATAACTGTATTTCAATCTTTTATCAGACAATATTTCGTTCTTTCTTGATTTTTTCCCACGCTTCGTTCACAGCCTTGAATTTCTCTTCGGCCGTCTTCCTGAAATCCTCTCCGAGATGGCTGACTTTGTCAGGATGATATTTCAGGGCCATTTTTCTGTAGGCAGTCTTCAGCTCCTCGTCAGTGGCTGTCCGCTCAACCTCAAGAATCCGGTAAGCTGAGTCAGTGGCCGGAATGAACATGTTGCGTATCGAGTCGTAATCGGTAGAGCTTATACCGAGCATGTCAGCAATTGACTTTATGACACTGACCTCCTTAGGCTCGAACCGGCTGTCAGCGGCGGAGATGTTATAGAGGATATGTATCAGCTGAAGCCTCGATGGATAGTCCATGTTGCTCCGTATCTGCATGCATACGTCCCTGACGGGTATTTCCTGCTTCAGCAGGTCACGGAGTATCTGAAGCGCTTCCTGGGCCGTTTCCGGTCCGAACTGTGAGATGAAGAACCTTTTGACATAATCAAGTTCTGACTTCAGAACCTTTCCGTCAGCCTTCATCACGGCAGCGATCAGCACCAGGAGACTCATCCCGAAATCACCGGGGGTTGTACGGTTGATCCTTCGTCCGGTTCCGGTCTGCTGATATGTGATTGTGGTTCCGTCAAAAACGGAACCGATGAAAAATCCCAGTAACCCTCCCAGCGGTCCGCCTATGGCAAATCCGAGTCCTCCGCCTATCCACTTGGCAAACTTACCCATCACCTCTCCTTTTCTGCAAGACGGAGCATATCCTCATGGATCTTGAGGATCTCCGGTATGATCATTTCGTTGTCAGAGTTGTTGATGACATAGTACGACTGTTCCTCTCTTTCCTCATCCCCGAGCTGGTTATTGATCCTGCGGATCACCTCTTCACGGGTAAGCTCATTTCTTCCCATCACCCGGGAAATGCGTTCCTCGACAGGTGCGGAAATTGTAACCACCCTGTCTACCAGAGAATCAGCTCCAGCTTCAAAGAGAATGGCAGCCTCCATTATAACATAAGGGGAATCTGAAGCCGAAGCCCACCGGTTGAACCGCTCAAGCACCTCAGGATGCACTGCGGCATTCACCTTGCGGAGAAGATCAGGCCTGTTGAAGATGATCCGGGCAAGCTCCTTGCGGTCAAGGTTTCCGTGAGTATACAGATCCTTGCCGGTTATCAGGTTTATGGCTGCGCGGATGTCAGGCTCATTTTCCATCACATCCCTCGCAACATTGTCAGCAACGAACACAGGAATCCCGAGAACCCTGAAGATCCTGCATACGGTTGTCTTGCCGCTGCCTATTCCGCCTGTGACTCCCAGTCGTTTTGCCATCAGTAGTCCTCCTTTTTCAGCTTCCCGGCCTTTGTTCACCGGTGAGCGTCTGGCGCCGGTCAGCCGCGTGCTTCCCGTTTTGGGATGATGCTGCCCGCCCTGCTACCGTAACCTCCACTGTTACCCTCTTCTGGGCGGTCTGCAGATATTCAGGGCATTCAATCGGGATCCTCGACCTGAAGTTTTCATTCGTCCGCCTGAAGGTCCTGAACTTTGTAGGTATGCCGTCAAGGGTATCCAGCACATGCTGGGGCCCAGTGACAGTAATGCTGTCAGGGTCAGCCACAATTATAACCTTCTTTCCTTCGGCAAGTTCCACCTTCAGATTCGGAATCACAGGCATCTTTCTCGTCACCAGCTTGTCATAACCAAAGAAGAGGGTATCGGGATGGATGGCAAGGATATCGAAATCAGCATGCAACTGCTTTGAGAAATTGCTCATGAGCCCTGAGGTAACAAGAAAGTAGCGGGGCAGCTGGCCGGGAATTCTTCGCGGTGCAACCTTTGTAAAGTCAATCACTACCGGTGCCCTGCTGCCCGACAATTTCACCTTCAGGATGGAGTAGCCCGGACCGCGGAGATCCATCTCCAGCTTGTCAGGAAGATCTCCGGTCACAATCCGGTCTTTGGGCGGATTGATATATCTTACCGGGTAATTTATTGAGCCCTGCAACTCCTTGCTGAGCTCGTTAAGGTACCAGAAGATAAAGGAAAGGAGCAGGAAAAACGCAAAAACAAGGAGGTCCCTGTTCAGAAATCTTTCCGATCTTTCCTTTTTATCATTCATGGTTGCAATGTTTACACTACTGTTTTATTGCCTGGCAGCAACGTCTGACGGATCCTTGAGGATGGCGTTCTTGTCAACCCTGATCCTTACGTCATTGGCAATCTCTACTGTCACAACGTTGTCAGTTACGTCCACAACCTTTCCGTATATGCCACCGGTGGTAATTACCTTATCACCCTTGGTGATAGCATTGCGGTAGTTTGTCAGTTCCTTCTGCTTCTTCATCTGCGGCCTTATCATAAAGAAATAGAAAACCACAAATACCAGGACAAGCGGAAGAAGGCCGGTTAAGAGGTTCGGACTTCCCTGGGCAGGAGCTGCCTGCAGATAAATGGATGCTAATGTTGTCATGTGTGTTGTCTTTGTTTGATGTTATTTGTATTGATTAATATTTACCTGTTAACTGCCTTTCTTCGTCACATCGGCAATAATACGCAAAATAACTAAATTATTCTCTGCATTTGACTGAACTACAACAGTTTTTGTCTGAACTCCCTCTCTCCCGGATGTATCAAAGATGACCTCTATGGTGCCGGATCGGCCGGGAGGCACAGGTCTTTTGTCATATTTTGGCACCGTGCAACCGCAGCTTGCAGAAGCTGAGCTGATAACAAGGTCAGCATCGCCGGTATTGGTGTATGAGAAGATGCATCCCACCTTCTCTCCTGCCTCCACCTTTCCGAAGTTGTGCTCCGGTGCAGTGAAAGTCAGCACGGCCGTGCCAGTGGTGTCTGAGGCTGCAATGTTGCCGGCCCCTGAACTGTTCCTTCCGCATGCGCCGGTCAGAAGTGCTGCAGTCACAAGAACTGCCACCAGATATGTCAAAGCATTTTTCATTCCTTAATCCTTCTATTCGCCTATGAGCCCTCTGCCGGACTTGTTTATAGTTCCGCCCGCCCTCATCTCCTTAACGATCTTGTCAAGAATTCCGTTCACAAAAGTACTGCTTTTGGCAGTGCTGTACTCTTTGGCAATTTCAATATATTCATTCAGTGTAACCTTTACAGGCACCTCCGGAAATTCAACCAACTCAGTAATAGCTAATTGCATCACCAGCTTATCCATCAGGGCTATCCGTTCCACTTCCCAGTTGGTGGTATGGGCATCAATCAGCTCACTGTTTTTCTCACTGTGGAGGATTGTCTTTCTGAGCAATACCTTTACATATTTTTCATCATCGTCATTGGTAAAGAGCGGAGGGATGGATATCGCGCTTCCCTCGTCATTTTCCCTGAACCTGCCCAGGGAGTTGCGTATCATGGAAGCTGCAAAGGGCAGGTCGTCATTCCAGTAGACAGACTGCTCCTCGAGGCTGGTTTCGAGGTCCTCCGAAGCCGGGAAGAATTTTGTTACCACGTCCTTAATGAAGCGAAGGTCAGCCTTGTAACTGCTTTCGGGAGAGTTCATGTAAGCCTTGTAGACGTCCCATTGTATCATCTCATTGAAGATGATCCTGACCACTTCCGGATGATCATTCCACGAAAGGCCTTTTGTCGCGAGCCAGCGGCTCAGAGCCTTCATGCTGTTGAGCTTGTCCTTGCGGGTCCACAGTGAGGGTGTCGCTTCGGCATAACTGCGAAGCTGTTCATTCTTCCTCAGCTGGGCGATAACCCTGTTGTCTGCAAACCTTCTGTTTGGATTAATGTCTTCTGGTCCGGGAACCTTCTTCATGCCTGAAAGTGCCACCCTTTCCCGGGCCAGATCAGACAGGGAGATGAGCAGAAGAAGCAGATAGTGATACAGATCATAGCTTTGCCTGATGCTTAACATGAGCTCCTGCTCGGCAGTTTCGAGATCGGCTGTCTCCTTCCTGTTGCAGGAATAGAGCACAGCCAGCGCTTTGATCCTGAGTTGTCTTCTGCTTATCACTTAAAGAACATTTTTTCAGGCAGCAAAGTTAAAAAAATCAACATAGCATGCCACCTCCGGGCCAAAAAAGTATCACAATTTGTCAGCCTGACTTTGAGTTGAAAAAATAATTGTTACATTTGAGCATGCTAACCGATTGAAACCCTAAAACATTCGCTACTGATGGAAGACGAAAAAGGAAGAATTGAAGGTCAGAATGAGAGAAGTGAGAGAGAGGAGGTATTTACAAAAGTTGTCAGGGCAGGCAAGAGGACATACTTTTTTGACGTGAAGTCGACGCGTCATGAGGACCTCTACCTGACCATCACTGAGAGCAAAAAGAGACCGGGGAAAGAGGGCAAGATGTTTTATGAAAAACACAAAATCTTTCTCTACAAGGAGGATTTTGAAAAGTTCACCGAGGGGCTTCGCGAGGCCATCACCTTTGCCGGCAATGGTACTGCAACTCATACCCACGCTTCTCCTGAGACGGAGGATCGCGAGGAGGCAGTCGCCGGGGTGGCAGCAACGGAATTCTCGGATGTCGATTTTGACGAACTGGGTACGAGGTAACTGTGCCCTGCTTAATTTACTGAAACCCACCTTCAGATGGATTATCTGCTGCTGGCGCTGGCCATCATTCTTATGATACTTGGCATTGCAGGCTGCCTTCTACCCGTCCTGCCCGGTCCGCCGCTGACCTATCTCGGCCTGGTGGTGCTTCACTTCACCAGTTTTGCTGACATAAGCAAAAACCTGTTTATCATTCTCGCCGTGGTTGCAGTGGTGGTCACCGTGATAGACTACGTGGTGCCAATCTGGGGAACCCGGCAGTTCGGTGGTTCCAAATACGGGATGCGGGGTGCCACCGTCGGACTGATCATCGGGCTCTTCCTGGGGCCTGTCGGGATTATCATCGGTCCGTTTATAGGTGCCGTGGTTGGGGAGCTGATCTTTAAGGATGACATCAGGTATGCCCTCAAAGCCGGATTCGGCAGCCTCCTGGGCTTCCTCACCGGCGTAGGCCTCAAGCTGGCAGCAGCGCTGCTGATGACGTTCTATTTTATCAGGGCCCTGATATAAAATTTGCGATTGCCGATGTTCGATTTACGAGTGGTCTTCAATTCGCAAATCGCAAATCGAAATTACCCCAGCGTGGCCACCATCACCGCCTTGATTGTATGCATGCGGTTCTCAGCTTCGTCAAATACAATTGAGTGACTTGATTCGAAGACCTCTTCCGTCACCTCCATTCCGTCAAGACCGTACTTTTTGTAGATCTCCTCGCCCATCTTTGTCTCCCTGTTGTGGAAGGCCGGAAGGCAGTGAAGGAACTTGACATTCGGGTTGCCTGTCAGCCTGATAACCTCACTGTTGACCTGGTATGGTTTCAGCAGTCGTATTCTCTCCTCCCACACGGAATCGGCCTCACCCATGGAAACCCAAACGTCAGTGTAAAGGAAATCGACACCCCTGACAGCCTCAGCCACATCCTCAGTCAGGGTGATCTTTGCACCTGTTTCAGCGGCTATTTCACGGCATTTCTTCACGAGGTCATCCGCCGGCTGGCAAGCTTTCGGGGCAGCTGCCCGGAAATCCATACCCATTTTTGCAGCCCCTACCATCAGCGAGTTTCCCATATTGTTCCGGGCATCGCCAAGATAACAGAAGCTGATCCTGTTCAGGGGCTTGTCACTGTGCTCCATCATGGTCATGAAATCGGCCAGAATCTGTGTGGGATGAAACTCGGTGGTGAGACCGTTCCATACCGGAACACCGGCATATGCTGCAAGTTCCTCGACAATGTCCTGTCCGTAACCGCGGTATTCTATGCCATCGTACATGCGCCCCAGTACCCTTGCGGTATCCTTCATTGATTCCTTGTGGCCGATCTGTGATCCAGAAGGACCCAGGTATGTTACATGAGCACCCTGATCGAATGCAGCCACCTCAAAGGCGCAGCGGGTGCGGGTTGAAGTCTTTTCAAAGATGAGTGCTATGTTTTTTCCTTTGAGCCTCATCTGTTCGGTTCCTGCATATTTTGCCTTCTTAAGGTCAAATGACAGGCTGAGGAGAAATTTAATCTCTTCAGGTGTGAAATCCAGCAGTTTCAGGAAACTGCGGTTGCGTAAATTGTATGCCATGGTATCTCGGTTTTATGGATTTACAATTCTTAATGGCCTACGGCCAAGGTATTGATTATCATGTTCTTCTACAATGCCGAATGGCCTGTGGCCAAATTCGCAATTCGCAAATCGCAAATCGCAAATCTAATCATACTCCATCGTTATCTTGGTCCCATACCTCCTGTCTTCCAGCTTGAAGGCCTCGGTGATGACGCTCTTGCTGCCACCCGACTTCACAAAATTCAGACAGGCTTCAATCTTAGGCGCCATGCTGCCCTTGGCAAACTGCCCGTCAGTGAGGTACTTCATTGTATCCTTGTAATCAAGGAACTCCTTGATCTCCTGATCAGGCTTCTTGTAGTTGATGTAAACATACGGAACATCCGTCAGAATGTAAAACTCATCCGCACCAATCGTCGATGCAAGCAGTGATGATGCAAGGTCCTTGTCAATCACTGCCTCAGCCGGCCTGACATCATTTTTTTCATCGATATATACCGGCACCCCGCCTCCACCTGCTGCAATCACGATGTTTCCCCTCAGTGCAAGTTCGCGGATCAGATCATGGTTCATTATGCTCCTAGGCTTCGGAGAGGGAACTACCCTGCGGAATCCGCCATGAGCCTTGACCTCCTCCCTGAAGACCCAGCCTTTCGCTTTTGCCAGCTCGTCAGCCTGCTCTCCGGTGTAAATCTTACCCACCCTCTTCTGAGGATCACTGAAGGCAGGGTCATCCTTGTCAACCACCACCGTGGTGATAAGGCAGACCACGTTCTTGTCTATGCCATGCCTGTTCAACACGTTCTTGAACATCCGCTCGATCATATATCCTATCCCGCCCTGCGAATCAGCAACACATATGTCAATGGGCATCTGGGCGATGCCGTACATCTGTTCACCCGCATCGTTCCGCATAAGTATGTTACCTACCTGCGGGCCATTCCCGTGTGTTATTACCAGATCATATCCCTCCCTCAGGAGAAATACCAGGTTCTCAAGAGTATCAGTTGTATTCTGCTCCTGTTCATCAATGGTTCCTACCTGATCACCTCTGAGCAGTGCATTGCCTCCCAGGGCTATAACCGCCAGCTTTTTGCTCATATACCTCCTTTGAAATTGAGGTAACAAAGCTAAAATTTTAAATGAAATTAAAACATGGCAAATATTATTCCGGCTATATCTGAGTTATTATAATACCCCGCGGCCGGCCGCGAAGGTTGAGTTTTGCATTTTTACTACTTTTACAGCCAAATAGCGTAGCGTGAAGTACAGCTCCCTCTCCCTGATCCCGATTATTCTTTCTTCCTTATTGCTTGCCTCATGCAAGGGCGACAGTAAGTACAGGAACATGAGAGAGGGGGAGATATACTATAATATTAAATATGTCAGCAACCCTTCATCTCTCTCCTCAGACCTCCTCCCGAAGGAACTGGTGATAGCCTTCAGGAATGACCTTATCAGCACCAGGCTTAAAACTCCGATCGGGAACTCCGGAGTGACCACCGTGGTCAACCCGAAGGAAAATATTTACGATACATACCTTAACATCCTTGCATTCAAGTACTACTTTCCGGGAAACTACAGGGATATTCAGCCAGGCTTCAAATCCATGGAGGGAATTTCCGTTCACGATACCGGAAGGAAATCAGTGATCTGCGGCTTTAACTGCCGGCAGGCCAGGGTTGACATGCCTGATAAAAAAACATCAAGATATATCTGGTATACTACTGAAATTAAAGCGGAGAATCCTAACCGGATGACCCCGTACAGGGAAGTTGACGGTGTGCTTATGGACTTCTTCTACATTATCGGCGACGCCGAACTGCAGTTTACGGCTGACGAAGTGCTGGCAAAACAGATCCCCGACAAGGAATTCCAGAGGAAAAGCAACTATCGCAAGGTCACGGCAAAGTACCTCGATACCCTTATCATGAAAATGATTTCATTTTGAAGAGACCCTTTCGCGTCAGCCAATTTTCTTACCTTTGCTAATCGTCTTACAGACCGCTGTAACAAGGGCACAATAATTTCATCGCACGATGAGCAAGAAGAAGAAAGGAAACGGTTCATCATCACAGAAAAAGGCTTCAGCCGGCAATCAGTCAGGGGAAAATCTGAGATTCATAGTGGGACTGGTACTGCTGGTTTTTGCACTCTACCTCCTGGTGGTATTCATTTCGTATGTACTTACGGGCAATGCCGACCAGGATTCACTCAGCATGCAGCCTGATGACAAACCTTTTGCCTATAAAAACTGGGGAGGTAAGGTCGGTTTCAGGCTTGGCCATTATTTCATGTTCAACGGTTTCGGGCTTGGTTCCTTCTTCATTCCGCTGGTCATCGGCGCATTCGGACTGGCACTTCTGAAAGTCAGGTACTTCAGGCTCTGGAAGAATGTGCTCCGCTTCCTTATGGCAACAGTTCTCGTTTCAGTGATCCTTGGCTACTTTGCAGGACAGTCAACCTTCCTTGGTGCCGGACCTGGCGGAACTTTTGGTTATATGATTGCCAACTACCTGAATGACGGACTGGGGAAAGTGGGTACAGGTGCAGTCTTGCTGGTTGTCGCTATTGCTTACCTCATCTTTGCCCTTCATGTCAGCCCCCAGACTATCAGGCAGCCGATCGCCACAGTGGCAAAGGCAGGTGTTTCGGTGCTCACCGGCGAAGGGCGGAAGAAAGATGTGGTAACGGATGATGTCAATATTGCCCCCGGAGAGAATTACCCTCCTGTTGAACAGGAGCCACTCAGGGCAGATGAGGAGGAAACCGAGGATATTGATGATTTCTACAAGCCGCCGGTGGTCGCTGTTGAAGACAAACCTCTTGTAAATGTTATTGACCGGAATAAGAAACCCGTCTCCAGTGAACCGGTTGAGGAGGATTCAGTGAGTGACCTCCCCCCTTTTGACCCGAGGCTCTCGCTGTCGCGCTACAAATTTCCGACCCTGGCGCTGCTTCGTGATTACCGTAGCCCGGGAGCAACCACCAATGACGAGGTGAATGCAAACAAGGAGATAATCCTCAAAACACTGGCTGACCACAAGATCACCATCAAGCAGATTTCGGCAACAGTAGGGCCAACCGTGACACTATACGAGGTGGTCCCCGACAGGGGTGTCAAGATCCACCGCATCAAGTCGCTTGACAATGACATAGCCCTTAGTCTCTCGGCTCTGGGTATCAGGATCATTGCCCCCATCCCCGGCCGCGGCACGGTGGGCATAGAGGTGCCCAACAAGAAGGCTGAAACGGTATCGATGAAAGGGCTGCTTGCATCACGGGAATTCACTGACACAAGGTTCGAACTGCCGCTGGCCCTGGGACGGACTATCACAAATGACCCGTTTATCATCGATCTCACGAAGATGCCTCACCTGCTTGTGGCAGGCGCCACAGGACAGGGCAAATCAGTGGGACTGAATGCAATCATCACCTCGCTGCTTTACAGGAAGCACCCGGCTGAACTGAAGCTGGTGCTCATCGATCCCAAACGGGTCGAACTACCCCTCTACGCGAAGATCGAACGTCACTTCCTTGCCAAGCTTCCCGATGAGGAAGATGCTATTGTCACCGACACGAAGAAGGTGATCAATACTCTCAATTCACTGTGCATACTGATGGATCACCGCCTGGAGCTCCTGAAACTGTCACAGACAAGAAATATTAAGGAGTACAACGACAAGTTCATTGCCCGCCGCCTCAATCCTGAAAAAGGACATGACTTCATGCCCTATATAGTGCTTATAATAGACGAGTTCGCTGATCTGATAATGACCTCGGGACGCGATGTTGAGGCCCCTATCGGCAGGCTGGCGCAGCTCTCCAGGGCAGTCGGGATACATCTTATCATTTCAACACAGAGGCCCTCGGTAAGCATTATCACCGGCTTCATCAAGGCCAACTTCCCCTCACGTATAGCCTTCAGGGTATTCTCCGGGGTCGACTCCCGCACCATCCTTGACACTACCGGTGCCGACAGGCTGGTAGGCCGTGGCGATGCACTCATCTCCCAGGGAGGAGAACCAATCAGGGTACAGTGCGCCTTCATTGACACACCTGAGATAGAAGAGGTTACCGAATACATCGGCTCCCAGCACGGTTACCCCGAAGCATTCCACCTGCCCGAATATGTAGGCGATGAAGAAGCAGGTAACGGGAACAATGAAGTTGATCTTAAAAAACGTGACCCGCTATTTGACGAGGCAGCCAGGCTGGTGGTGCAGCATCAGCAGGGATCCACGTCTCTTATCCAGAGAAGGATGCAGCTGGGATACAACCGTGCAGGCAGAATTATTGACCAACTGGAAGCTGCAGGCATAGTCGGACCCTTCGAGGGAAGCAAAGCCAGGGAGGTGATTGTACAGGATCCGCAGACATTGGAACAGATTTTGAAGAGGCTTGATCAGGAGAATCTTTAAAATGAAACAGACTGTATCAGTATTTCTGCTGGCGCTTCTATCAGTGACTGTTGCGGCTCAGAAAGACCCGGAAGCCGTAAGGGTACTCTCAGAGTTCAGTAAAAAGGCTACCTCAGCTTCGTCAGTGAAGATTGATTTTGACATTATCGCCTACGATGCCCAGGAGGATGAGGAGACTGAAATGAGTGGCACTGCAGTCATCAGGGGCGACAGTTACCGGCTCACCCTTCCCGACAACATTATCTGGAATGACGGCAAGGCAGCCTGGAATTACACTCCTGAAGTTAAGGAAGTGGTAATCACCGCACCGGATCCGTCAGATGAATCTTTTATCGCGAGGCCTTCTTTGCTATTCTCCATGCATGAGAAAGGATATAAAGTAAGGTTGCTGGAACAGAATTCTGCGGAGTGGATAATTGACCTGTATCCTGAAGAAATCCACACAAACCTTGTTCGGATAAGGATGGCGGTCGGGAAGGATCTTTATGACCTCAGATCTGCGGAGTA
>JADFDS010000006.1 GCA_018262715.1 Bacteroidota bacterium | reverse complement strand
TTGCCATTAAAAGCAGTGCAGCAACAACGGACTCCCTAAACAGTGACTTTAGCAATTTCATGATTATTCCTCTTATCTGTTGATTTACTGATTTAATCGGGTCTCCTCACCCTTACAATGGCAGCTGAATTATTGTCGACCAGGTTCATATCTGAGGTATCGACAATACCGTCTCCTGTCGCATCGGCTGCATTATACCCTCTCAGGATTGATGCAGAGCCATTGTCAACCCAGTTCATATCACCGGTATCAACAATCCCGTCCTGGTTCACATCTCCCCCGAAGATCATGTAATAGTTGTCAGAGGAAACCTTGAGGTTTCCCCCGTATATAGCCAAGGGCGCCGAATATGAATAGCTGATGCTGGTGCCGGCAAAAGATACCGGTAGCGCTGTGGTGGTGGCAATGCTGTTACGGTGCCGGACCGTAATGTAATATGAACCGCTGTGGACGGCAGGAATGTTGATCTCCGCCATGCCGGAGGTGCTGAGGGGTACATCCGGTAGTGACCAGACAACAGTTGCGTAGTTCACAGCATCGTGTAGTTCAATAGTGATGTGGTCAGCAACACCCGCCGCATATTGAGGTCCTGTTGCATTCCGGGCCTGCCTCATGGTACCGGCCCCGGAGTAGAGCCCCTCAAGCACTACCGAGCTGAGAAGCAACGCTTTAGCCGCTGCCGTCAGCTCCAGGGATGAGGCACTGCCTTCTCCGCAGGCATTGATCCCCCTGACACTCAGCTGGCCTGCAGAGGCACTGGATGAGAAATCCAGGGTCACATTATTGCTTCCGTTCCCGTTTATTGTTACACCGGTACCGGAATAGCTCCAGATATAACTTGTTGCACCTGTAACCGCCCCGACAGAGTACGGCACCCCCGTTGCACCATATGTAAAGGTTGATGATCCGGTTATGGATCCGGGTGCGGCAAGCGGGTCAGTGACGTTCAGGTCTTTGCTGCGGTGCGGCGTACTTGTACCGCATGCATTTATGGCATACACCCTGATTGTGCCGGAAGCTGGCGCAGAAGGACCAATATTTACAGTTATGGAAAGTGTCCCCTGTCCTGAAGTAATCTCCACGCCGGCAGGCACCTCCCAAAGATAGCTGGTGGCATTAACCACCGGGCTGATGCTGTAGACCACACCAACAGCATTCCGGCATTGGGTTTCCTCTCCGCTTACGTTATCGGGCCGTACCGGCGGAAGCGAATAAACAATTACCGTAGTTGTCGCCGAGGCAGTATTTCCACCGGCATCGGTGATCCGAACCGTGAATATCTCTCCGTTTACGGCCCCCGTCGCAACAGGGTTTTGCAAGCTGTTATCATTGAATGAAGCTGTACCCGAAGAGCTCCACAACCATGAAACTGCACTGCCGCCTGTTTCATTAAGCGTTACCGTACCGCCCGTGCATACGGGTCCGGAGTTTGATGCCACAGCTGTCTGGGCAATGCTTTCCTGTGTACCAAGAACCAGCATCATTGCAATAAGAGAAATGGTTACGGCCGGCCTGCGGGGTAAGGCCGTCGTCTTTAGGAACTCTGTCTCTTCCATGTCAAGTCCGTTTTCTGGGTGTTTCGAAAAAAGTTAAAATCCGAAGGCCCTGATCTTCCCCCAGACAGGGCATAATTGGAAGAATTGAAGTTGCAGAAAGGTATCAGTGATCAGACAATATTCAATTGATAATATGATAGTTGGATATCATGTCAGATAAGAGCCGGATACACTCCCGTTCCGTCAGTCACACTGACATCTCCTGTCTGACATACCGGGAAAAAAGAACCCGGCTTGCGGTTAACAGCCGGGCATATCCGATTCAAATCACCAGAAATGACAAAACCTGTTGCAATGTCAACAGTTAGTTCATTGAAATAAAAATATGCTCAGCCTTAAAACAGCTCTAAAATTAATAATAAAGGAATACACCTCCTTTTTTATTTGACCAAAAGGGGTACCGGTTAGATAAAAAGTAGCCTGTCTTGGATTAACATTCCAGGTATAACCCTGACTCACCGGCCCCCCGGCCAATTTTTCATTTTTTAATCAACAGGGGTTGCTTTTTCAATTCACAGATACTATTTTTAGCATCATTGACCGCGGGGATGAGCCCGGGGCTGTAAAGCGTTTAAAATCATATTGATAAAGCCATGACGAAAGGACTCGTAACAAAGAAGGACAAAAAGAAAGAGCCTGCAAAGAGCCTGAAAGAGAAGCGTAAGGAGAAGAAGGAAAAGAAGAACGCAAAATAAAATCGTACCCTGACTTTGCCTGCTCCGCCTCCGGAGAATACAAAGCCAGCTCTCCATACAACTCCTCATATTCATTACGGCGGCTCACCTCCGGTGACGCCGGGGGGAGTGTTGTGTTTTTTGCTGTAGCGGCACAATAATCGCCTTGATTTCAGGGTTGATTAAATACATTTTTCTTAACTTCATGCCCCGGCTGAATTCTATCATCAGGAACCCGATGAAAAAGAAGACCAATAAATCACCGTTCCCCTGGAACTCCGTGAGCGTGCTTCTTTTCACCGCCGCAGTCCTCACAGCCATCATCATTATCTATTCGGGAGAACAGAAGAAAAGACTGCTTCGCGATGCCGTCACTGAAATGGAGGCCGTTGCAAACCTGAAATCAGAACAGGTGTCTGAATGGAAAAAAGAGCGTCTCAATGACGCAACACTGATCCATGAGAACGTCACCCTGGTTGAGCATATTGACGCCATGTTCATCAAGGACAACTCTGTCCGTGAAAAATCAAGACTCATCCAGCTCCTTACCACCCTGATTGAAAGCTACGACTTCGGAGGGGCAGTACTGCTTGACGCAGGAGGAAGCCCCGGAATAGCCGTCCCGCCTGAAGAAGCAGTGATGGGAGAATACCTCAGAGGCAATGTCACCAAAGCCATTTCCAATCCGGTCATATCCATGTCTGATTTCCACACGGCGAAAGTGGTCAAATACCTTCACCTCGACCTGCTCATCCCTATGAAGATGCCCTATGAGGGCGACACGGTACTCGCCGGCGTGCTGGTCCTGAGAATAGATCCCGAAAAGGAACTTTTCCCGATGCTCTCCACCTGGCCAACACCGGGAAGCACGTCGGAGTGCATCCTGTTCCGATTTGAGGGTGACTCCGTAATCTACCTCAACGGCTCACACCTTGCAGGATATGACAGACCTGTCACCTTCGCCGCAGGCCCGATGGAACTGAGCGCCATGAGGCCCGCCACGGAATCAGACGAGGCAAATGTCTATAATGACTATACCGGTACCGAGGTGATCGCTTCGGTCAAAAAAGTGCCCGGCACCGACTGGTACCTCATAGCCAAGAAGGAAACCTCGGAGATCCTTGCCAGGTTCATGCGCGAGATAACCATGCTCTGGATGATCATGGGCATAGTCTACCTGGCCCTTGCCAGCATGGCATGGCTGATCATAAAATCGACCAAAGCCCGCTACCTCCGCGAAAGGCAACAGGAAGAACTGAACCGGCAGGCCATCATGAAACACTTCGATTTCGTGATGAAACACGGGAATGACATCATCCTGCTGATTGACAGCGATCTGAATATTGTCGAAGCAAATGAGCGGGCTGTCACCACATATGGCTATCCGCGCGAGAAACTCATCGGCATGAATGTTTCTGAGATCCGTACTCCACACGAGATACCGCAGCTGTCAGAACATGTCAGGAATCTCCAGGAGACAGGCTCATCATATATTGAAACCGTTCACCTGCGTAGTGACGGAAGCACGTTCCCCATCGAGATCAGCGCCTATACTGTTGAGGTAGAAGGGAACAGGTTCTTCCAGAGCATCGGCCGTGACATCACTGACCGTAAACGTACCGAGGAGGAGATGCGCGAGAGCAACAAAAAACTCAGCACCATCATCAATAACCTCCGGGGAGTGGTGTTCCGCTGCAACAACGACCGGAACTGGACCATGCAGTACATCAGCGACGGCATCTACGAGCTTGCCGGCTATCTGCCTAATGAGTTCATTAACAATAAAATAAGAACTTACAGTTCGATAATTGACCCGGAAGATGTGGAGAGAGTCTGGAATAACGTCCATGCTGCCCTGGAAACAGGGTACCTTTATACCATAGAATACAGGATCATCACCTCATCGGGAAACAGGAAATGGGTCTGGGAGCGCGGACGAGGCTATTACGAAAGCGACAAACTGGTAGCCCTCGAAGGCTTCATTTCAGACATCACCGAACGGAAACGGATAGAGGAAGAACTCATCAGGGCAAAGGAAAAGGCGGAACAGAGCGACAGGCTGAAGACGGCATTCCTGCATAACATCTCGCACGAGATCCGTACCCCGATGAACGCTATCGTCGGATTCACAACCCTGCTTGACTCGCCTGACACCACGGATGATTCGCGCAGGCAATATATTGACATAATCTATCAGTCGAGCAACCAGCTGCTCTCAATTATCACTGACATCGTCGACATCTCCAATATCGAGACCGGCCTGGTAAAGATCAGCCGGTCAACCGTCAATATGAACCAGCTGATCAGGAGCCTCTATGACCAGTACCGGATGAGAGTCCAGCAACAGGGTCTCGTGCTCAACTTTACCACACACCTTGATGACCGGGATGCACAGGTGGTAACGGATGAAACAAAGGTGATCCAGATTTTTTCCAACATGCTCAACAATGCCCTGAGATTCACCAAAAAGGGAAGGATAGAGTTGGGATACGTGGTCAGGGGTGAAATGGTGGAATTCTTTGTATCTGACACCGGTATCGGGATAGCCCCCGAGTTCCAGCAGAAGGTCTTTGAGAGATTCTTCCAGGTGGAAGGACCCAGTTCGAAGCAGTACAGCGGAACAGGCCTCGGTCTGAGCATTTCGAAGGCATACGCCGAACTTCTCGGTGGCTCAATATGGCTTATCTCAACGCCGGGAGAAGGATCGCTGTTCTGTTTCTCCATTCCATTCGCCAGGCCGGCGGAACCGGTGGTCCAGGCCAGGACATCTTCACACAAGTGACCGGCTGAAGCCGGGAAGGAGGCTACTTTTTCTCTTCTTCCTTACTGATCTCTATTCCCAGCTCGTCAAGCTGCTCCTGCTTTATCGTGGCAGGGGTGTCAATCATCAAGTCACGGGCCTGGTTGTTTTTCGGGAAAGCAATGTAATCACGGATGGTATCCGAGCCACCCATGATTGCCGTCCACCTGTCAAACCCGAACGCAATCCCACCGTGCGGCGGGGCGCCGTAGCGGAAGGCATTGAGCAGGAAGCCGAACTGCTTCTGCGCTTCCTCGGCAGTGAAGCCAAGAGTCCGGAACATGAGCGACTGTGTTTCCGGGTCATGGATACGTATCGAGCCCCCTCCTATCTCCGTCCCGTTAATTACCAGGTCATAAGCGTTGGCACGCACTCTCCACGGGTCGCTTTCCATATATTGGATATCCTCCGGCTTAGGTGCGGTAAACGGGTGATGCTTCGCGTAGAAGCGCTGCGTCTCATCGTCCCACTCCAGCAGCGGGAAGTCGACCACCCACAGGGGAGCATAGACTGAGCTGTCGCGAAGGCCAAGACGCCTGCCCATCTCGAGACGAAGTTCACCAAGGGCGGATAGTGTTCTTTCCCTCGGACCGGCCATCATCAGTATAAGGTCGCCGGCATCCGAACCGGTCATCAGGGCGATGTTGGCAAGGTCGTCGGCGCTGTAATACTTGTCAGCCGATGATCTGACCGTTCCGTCTGCCTCGACCTTCGCCCATACGAGGCCGGCAGCCCCTATCTGTGGGCGCTTGACAAACTCGGTCAGTTCATCGAGCTGCTTGCGCGACCAGCCTGCACAGCCCGGGGCGGAAACAGCCCCCGCATAGGCAGCAAGTTCAAAAGGCGGGAAATTACGGCCCTTGACGTTCTCAGTAATCTCGGTAATGCACATGTCAAACCTTATGTCAGGCTTATCACTGCCATACCGGCTCATAGCCTCATCATACGAAATGCGCGGGAAAGGCCCGTGAAACACCAATCCCTTTATCTCCTGGAAAAGATGGCGGGCCAGCCCTTCAAACATATTCAGGATATCTTCCTGGTGGATGAATGACATCTCGCAGTCAACCTGGGTGAATTCCGGCTGCCGGTCTGCACGCAGGTCTTCATCACGGAAGCACTTTACAATCTGGAAATACTTGTCGAATCCGGCCACCATCAGCAACTGCTTGAATGTCTGCGGACTCTGCGGAAGGGCATAAAACTCTCCGTGGTGCAGCCTTGAAGGCACAACAAAATCGCGCGCTCCCTCGGGGGTTGACTTGATGAGCACCGGTGTCTCCACCTCGATGAATCCCTGGCCGTCAAGGTACTTGCGCACCTCCTGGGCCATTTTGTGCCTGAGAATGATGTTCGAGCGCACGTTCTGCCTTCGCAGGTCAAGGTACCTGTATTTCATCCTCAGTTCGTCACCGCCGTCGGTGTTCTCCTCGATCGTGAAGGGCGGGGTGTCAGATGCATTGAGCACCTCGATCCGCTCAGTGATTATCTCTATTTCGCCCGTAGGGATCTTCTGATTCTTATTGCTTCGCTCAGCGACAATGCCTTCAGCACGGATCACAAACTCACGGCCCAGTTTACGGGCTTTCATGCAAAGGTCAGCGTTAGTCTCCATGTTAAAGACCAGCTGGGTGATGCCGTACCTGTCACGCAGGTCAATGAACGTCATTCCCCCGAGGTCCCTCGAACGCTGTACCCATCCGGCCAGACTGACCGTTTCTCCCCTGTTGCTGAGTGAAAGCTCACCGCAAGTATGTGTCCTGTACATATCAGATATTTTGAGGAGACAAAAATAAGGTATTCCGGTAACAAACGGTAATAACTTTCCTCTGACTTGTCGCTCCTTTTTCCTAAAATTGCAGCAGTTCAAAAGCAGTTCCGACAGCAATGACCACTCCACTGAAGACACGTACTGCAAGGCTTTCGGTCATATCGAACAGCCTGCTCATAGCGATGAAACTGGCCGCAGGGATTATTTCCGGTTCGGTCAGCATCATTTCCGAGGCCATCCATTCATCCCTGGACCTGGTGGCAGCCATTATCGCATTTTTCGCAGTAAAGATATCGGGGACACCTGCTGATGAGAGGCATCCCTTCGGCCACGGAAAGGTGGAGAATGTCTCGGGCGTGATTGAGGCGCTTTTGATTTTCGCCGCCTCGGCATGGATTGTATATGAGGCAGTTGACAGGTTTATACATCCCGGGGAGACGGGAGCGTTGGGCCTGGGGGTGCTGGTGATGGCCATCTCTGCTGTTGTCAACACATTTGTCTCCAGGCGTCTGTACAAAGTTGCCTGGCAGACTGACTCCGTTGCCCTGGAAGCTGATGCCCTGCATCTCAAGACTGATGTAATCACATCGGCCGGTGTGGCGCTCGGGCTGGCGCTGATCTGGCTGACAGGCTGGCATGTGCTTGATCCCATCATCGCCCTGGGCGTGGCCGTCATAATAATATATGAATCATGGATGCTTCTCAGAAAAGCCTTTTTCCCGCTCCTTGACACAGCCCTCTCACCAGAGGAGATGAAGAAACTGACAGGCATACTGGATGAGATGCAGGTTAGCTACCATGACCTGAAGACAAGGGCTGCCGGCCATCAGAGGTTTGTTGAGTTCCACCTTGATGTGCCGGCCCAGGATACAATTGACACCATCCACCGTCAGTGTGACCTGATCGAGGAGCGCCTGGAACGCGAATTCAGGGACATAGACGTGATCATCCATCCCGAACCGAAAAATTCGTAAGACTGCAATCTCCTGTAACCTGAAGACAGAACACCACCATGGAACCCGGAAGCGATGAATATTACATGAAGATGGCTCTTGCCGAAGCTGAAAAGGCTGCCGCCCGTGACGAGGTGCCGGTGGGGGCAGTGGTTGTTGCCGGAGGCACAGTGATTGCCCGTGCCCACAACCTGACGGAGACACTCAATGATCCCACCGCCCATGCAGAGATGCAGGCCATCACAGCCGCTACTTCTTACCTCGGTGGCAAATACCTTACCGGCTGTACCATTTACGTTACCGTGGAGCCATGCGTCATGTGCGCCGGTGCGCTGGCATGGAGCCAGGTCACTGCACTGGTATGGGGTGCATCCGATCCGAAAAAGGGCTATACCACCACAGGCGCCGGTATACTGCATCCGAAGACGGAGGTCCGCACCGGAGTACTTGCCGGAAAATGCTCGGACATAATGAAAAAGTTCTTCAGGAAAAAGAGGGACCAGGCCTGACAGCTGCCCCCCCCTCCGATTCGAAAAAAATTAGTAGGTTTGTTTAAAACCTGACACTCATGACCCTTGACAATGGCAAAAAAATTGTTTCGCTGAGGCTGACCGGATTCATCACCACGGTGGTGTATGTTCTGTACATCTTCCTGGCCTATTTTCCAAAGGTATTCAGACCTATAATGACAGAAAAGAGCCTTACAATACTGACAGTCGTGTTAACGGCGGCATACCTGATTTTGCTCATGCGGCCGGTGATACTGAAGTATATGTACCTTTTATTTTCAGCTGATGAGCGAAAGATAACCCTCCGGTGGTATAAGCCGGGGCTGATGCCCGGCGAAAGCAAAAGCATTGAGATACCGGTCGAGAGGTTTGCCGGGTATGAGATTAAAGAACAATTCATGGGCCTGCATAGCTACCTCACCCTTTTCCAGCAGGTACAGGGGCGGAAGGCAGCATACCCTCCGGTGAGTATTTCAGCACTTACAAGGAAACAGAGGGAAGATATTGAGGCAACTCTTAAAAACTACAAATCAGTTATTTAGACGGTCTCCGGTAAAACATGAGCAAAGTCATTTTTCATGACTGGCGGTTCATTGACCTTTGAGGAGTAATAGATCTTTACAATAATCACAAACCACAAACATACATTGAAATGAAAGTAAAAGAGATTCTGGCTGAGCTCGAGAAGAAGCATCCTGGTGAACCCGAGTATCATCAGGCAGTCAAGGAGGTCCTTGAAACTATCGAGGATGTTTACAATGAGAACCCCAGGTTTGCCAAGGCAGGTGTCCTGCAGAGGCTGGTTGAGCCGGACCGCATATTCACCTTTAAGGTACCCTGGATGGATGACAAGGGCAATGTCCAGGTCAATCTCGGCTACAGGGTGCAGTTCAACGGAGCCATCGGCCCATACAAGGGCGGACTTCGCTTCCACCCCACGGTGAACCTTTCAATCCTTAAGTTCCTGGGCTTCGAGCAGATCTTCAAGAACTCCCTTACCTCCCTCCCGATGGGTGGCGGCAAGGGCGGATCAGACTTCGATCCCAAGGGCAAGTCAGAAAACGAAGTGATGCGTTTCTGCCAGTCGTTCATGCTTGAGCTGTGGAAGCATATCGGTCCCGAGACTGACGTTCCAGCAGGTGACATAGGTGTAGGCGGACGCGAAATCGGTTTCCTGTACGGCATGTACAAGAAACTTGCAGCTGAGCACACCGGCGTACTGACAGGCAAGGGCCTGAACTGGGGCGGTTCTCTCGTACGTCCCGAGGCCACAGGCTTCGGCGGTATTTACTTTGTCAAGGAGATGCTGGCTACAAAGAATGACAGTCTCCAGGGCAAGAAGGTATCAATCTCCGGCTTCGGCAACGTTGCATGGGGTGCAGCCCTCAAGGCTACCCAGCTTGGTGCAACGGTTGTTACAATATCCGGTCCCGATGGTTATATATATGATCCCGCAGGTATCAGCGGAGAGAAGATTGATTATATGCTTGATCTGAGGGCATCGAACCAGGATATCGTTGAACCTTATGCAAAGAAATTTGCCGGCTCGAAGTTCGTCAAGGGAAAGAGGCCATGGGAAGTAAAGGTAGACATCGCACTGCCGTGCGCAACGCAGAATGAGCTTAACGGTGCCGATGCCCAGACCCTGATCGCCAACAAGGTGATGCTTGTTGCCGAGATCTCGAATATGGGTTGCACACCGGAGGCCATCGCAGAATTCCACAAGCACAAGATTCAGTATGCTCCGGGCAAGGCAGTAAACGCCGGCGGTGTAGCCACCTCGGGTCTTGAGATGACGCAGAACTCGATGAAGCTCAACTGGAACAAGGATGAGGTTGATGAGAAGCTGCATTCGATCATGGTCAACATTCATGATGCATGCGTCAGGTACGGCAAGCGTGCCGACGGTTATGTAGATTATGTCAAGGGTGCAAACGTCGCAGGCTTCCTGAAGGTTGCCAACGCAATGGTTGACCAGGGATTGGTATAACCACCGAGATTAAACATTGATGCAGGTTATCTGCATTTTATCACGTAACGACGGGTCTGAGACCCGTCGTTACCTGCATATATGAACGATAATCCTTGTCATTGTCATCCACGTAACCGGTATACATTCCCCGGGCAGGGTATTATCAACCCGGCAAGCTCCATCTGCAGCAGGGTGGGTGACAGCTTATATACCGGAATATCAATCATCCGGGCAAGCATGTCAATGGTCATACCGCCGTCATTCCTCAACGCCTCGCAGATCCTTTTTTCATTATCCGTAAGGCTGGTGAACAGCATCGGCTGAACGGGCGCTGACAGCGATGCCGGCTTCCAGCCGAGGAGGTATTCAATGTGAGCACACTTCTCCACCAGGGAGGCCTTGTTGCACCTTATCAGTGAATTGCAGCCGGCTGACCATTCATCTCCCGGCCTGCCGGGAACCGCCATCACGTCACGGTTATACGAAGCCGCGATGTCAGCGGTGATGAGCGCCCCTCCCTTTATCCCCGACTCTATGATCAGGGTGGCGTCAGAGATGCCTGCAATGATGCGGTTTCGCCTGATGAAGTTGTTACGCTCCGGCAACGTCGGTGAGGAGAAGTCTGTGACATGTCCGCCCTTCTCAAGCATCGCTTTAGCTACGCCCGCGTGGACCGACGGATAGATGGTCTTCAGTCCGTGACCCAGTACTGCGACGGTAGGCAGTCCGGCCGCGAGGGCAGCCCTGTGTGCAGCGATGTCAATTCCGTAAGCGAGGCCGCTTACAATCAGCAACTCAGGAAAATGCTCCGCCAGTCCGGAAACAATTTTATGGCACAACCCGCGGCCGTTTTCAGTGGCATGCCTTGTGCCTACCACGCTGAGTATCATCGGCGAGTCAAGGTCAGCGTTACCCCGGAAATAAAAAGTCACGGGAGAATCTTCGCACTGTCTGAGCCGCGCCGGGTAATCGTCGTCAAGGTAAAAGTATACCCTGATATTGTTCCTGGCGACAAATTCTGCTTCCCGTTCGGCGGCGGGGAGATACTCATGACCGGCAATAGCGGAGGCAAGCCCCTCGCCTATTCCCGGGATCCTGGTCAGGCTGCGGAACGATTCCCTGAAGACGGCTTCCACGTCCCCGGCGTATGAAACCAGCCTGCGGGCGGTAATGTCGCCCACACCGGGTATCATGCCAAGAGCGATCTTGTAAACAAGTGGCATCGATGACATTGTGCAATACTTTAGCGAGACACTATAAAGATAGGAACAAAAAGGCAAATGATATAAATTTGTGCCATGCAAATCATTGACACTCATAACCACATATACCTGCCTGAGTTTGACGTAGACCGCGATGAGGTGATACAGAGATCCCTGGCCGCAGGGGTGCGGAGGATCATGATGCCGAATATTGATTCTTCATCAATGGCGCCAATGCTAGATTGCGAACAGCAGTTCCCCGGCATCTGCCTGCCGATGATGGCCCTCCACCCCACATCGGTGAAAGAAAATTTCCGGACAGAGCTCGATGCGGTTGAAAAGGCACTGAAGGAACATAAATACTATGGAATCGGCGAAACCGGAATTGACCTTTACTGGGACAAGACATTCTTAAATGAGCAGGTAATCTCCTTCAGGAGGCACCTCGAGCTGGCCGAAGAGTACAGGCTGCCTGTGATCATCCATGCGCGCGAGTCACTTGAGCTGATTATTAATGAGTTGCATGACTTCGGTCCCGAAAGGGTAAAAGGGATTTTCCATGCTTTCCCGGGTGATGCTGCCGATGCCCAAAGAGTAACCGGGATGGGATTTATGATAGGTATCGGGGGGGTGGTGACTTTCAAGAACGGCCGGCAGGCCGAGGCGGCCATCGCTGCCGGGGTGAGCAACATTGTGCTTGAAACCGATGCCCCTTACCTTGCGCCTGTCCCGCACCGCGGGAAAAGAAACGAAGCTTCATTCCTGACATATGTGATTGACAGGCTTTCTGCGTTACTGACCATTTCACCGGAAGATGTTGCCGACCGGACAACGGAAAATGCCATGAGGCTTTTTAACCTGTAAATGATGGAAAAAAACAGATCCGTACTGATTATTTATACCGGGGGCACCATAGGCATGGTCAATGATCCCGTATCAGGGGCACTGGTGCCTATTGATTTCAGGCACATATCTGACCAGGTACCCGAGCTGCGCCGTTTCGGATTCAGCCTCGAGACAATTACATTCGATCCGGTGATCGATTCTTCAGAGGTAGTTCCGGAAATTTGGGTTCGCATTGCACGAACCATCGAAGAAAACTATGACAGGTTCGACGGCTTCGTGGTGTTGCATGGTACTGATACAATGGCCTATTCAGCTTCAGCCCTCAGCTTCATGCTGCAGGGACTTGAGAAGCCGGTGATTTTTACAGGCGCCCAGTTGCCGATCGGGGTGCTGCGTACAGACGGCAAGGAAAATCTCATTACTGCCATCGAGATTGCAGCAGAACGCATTGACGGGTTACCGGTAGTGCCCGAAGTATGCATCTATTTTGAGAACAAGCTGTTGCGTGGCAACAGGACAATCAAGTACAGTGCCGAGCATTTCAATGCGTTTGTGTCGCCCAACCTGCCGCCTCTGGCAGAGGCGGGGCTGCAGATACGGTACAACAGGAACATAATCAGATATCCTACTGTCCGCCGGCCGCTGGCGGTATCCTCGAGGTTTGAGACAGGAGTAGCTGTTTTAAGGCTCTTCCCCGGAATTATGCGTGAGGTTGTTCATGCCGTTCTGGAGACGCCGGGTGTACTCGGGCTGGTTCTGGAGACTTACGGTACGGGCAACGCCCCCACTGCCGGATGGTTTCTCGGGGAGCTCAGGGCGTTCATCGGCAGGGGAGGCATTGTCCTGAATGTGACACAGTGCCAGGCAGGCAGTGTGGAGATGGGGCTGTACGAGACCTCGGCAGGACTGATAAGTGCCGGTGTCATCAGTGGCAGGGATATCACCACCGAGGCCGCGGTGACGAAGATGATGATACTGCTTGGCGGCAGTCTGCCGGCAGAGAAACTGTCAGCTCTTCTTGCCAGGCCGCTGTGCGGCGAAATGAGCTGAACCGGCGGGTGGCCTGTATGGCCTGTGGTCCTGCGGCGAAATGAGCTTAACTTGTTGCCGCGAAGAAAATTTTTGTAAATTGCGCCGTTTTTCGGAGAGATGCAGGAGTGGTTGAACTGGCTCGCCTGGAAAGCTAGTATACCCCTAAAGGGTATCGGGGGTTCGAATCCCCCTCTCTCCGCAAAGTACATGAACGCCAGCCCCGACTAGTCGGGGCTGGTTTCTGTTTTATGGAATATGACGAGCAAGCTCGCTTGCGAGGAGCATGACATAAAACAGAAATCTGCACCCCAGTGCAGGCGTTCATGTACTTTGCATGAAACCCGGAACAGGGATCACTGCAGGTAATCCCCCGCCACACTTATTCTTCCTCTCGCCAATCCTTAATTTTTATTTAAATTCGATACAGGTCGTATACTTTCCTTTTTTTTTTATTTTTGTCCTAATATTCCTATTTAATAATCTGATATGATGAAAAGAGTTCTTGTATTTATGGCATTTGCAGCTCTGCTGCTTATCGGCACGGCACAGACATCACAGGCACAGACCGACCAGACTGCAACTACAACACAACAACTTACCGAACAGACACAGACTACTACACCGGTAGAAGGAGAAGCAGTCCTCCACAAGGAGATCAAGCGACTGTTCATCGAGGGAGGCGCCGGATTCATGGGTGTTATCCTTCTCTGCCTTATCCTCGGTCTTGCAATCGCAATTGAAAGAATTATCTACCTCAACCTGGCAACAACCAACACCGAGAAGCTCCTCGCAAAGGTGGACAAAGCCCTCCGTGAAGAGGGTATTGATGCTGCCAAGGAAGTTTGCCGCAATACCCGTGGCCCGGTGGCAAGTATTTTCTACCAGGGCCTCGACAGAGCACACGAGGGAGTTGAAATGGCTGAAAAATCAGTCGTTTCCTACGGCGGCGTACAGGTCGGCCTGCTTGAAAAGAACCTCTCATGGATCTCTCTCTTCATCGCACTGGCTCCCATGCTCGGATTCCTCGGAACAGTTATCGGGATGATCGCTGCCTTTGACGCCATAGAACAGGCAGGAACAGTCTCAGCAACCATCGTGGCCGGCGGTATCAAGGTGGCCCTTATCACCACAGTATTCGGCCTCGTCGTGGCTATCATTCTCCAGGTGTTCTATAACTACCTGCTTTCAAAAATCGACGGAATTTCTAACCAGATGGAGGATTCATCGATCACCCTCATTGATATGCTGGCCAAATACAATAAAAAATAACCAGATATGTCTGAAAAAATAACCAGGCTAACATCGATCCTCCTGTGGGTCCTCATGGGCCTTACAGTGATCTTTGCCATCTTGTTTTACGTCGGCGGCGTTGTACCAGGTACTGAAGGAACAAGGTACCAGGAACCGAAGGTGACCAACTCTTTCATCGTATTCGCATATATTCTGCTCGTGGTCACAGTCCTTACCCTTCTCTTCTTCGCACTGCGCAACTACGTCATGAATCCCAAGGGTCTCAAGGGCGTGCTCATCGCGCTGGGAGTTGTTGCCGTGCTGGTCGGCATTTCTGCACTGCTGGCTGACAACACCGTGTTGAACCTGCCTCATTACAAAGGTAAGGATAACGTACCACGTACACTGTTCTGGACTGATATAGGCCTCTATGTTGCCTATTTCCTTCTGGCCGGAGCTTTCCTGACCATCATATACTCTGTAATTTCAAAGTATTTTAAAAAGTAACTGAACTGTCCGCCCTGCGGCGGAGTAAATTTCTGACCAAATGGCAAGAAGGCAAGTACCGGAAATTAATGCAGGCTCAATGGCTGACATTGCGTTCCTCCTTCTTATTTTCTTCCTGGCCGCCACCACTATGGACTCTGATACGGGACTGATGCGTCAGCTGCCCGCAATCCCTGATCCAAACGTTCCGCAGGATGTCAATAAGATCAATGACAGGAACATCCTCGAGGTAAAGGTCAATAAAGACAACCTTTTGCTCGTGGAAGGACAGCTCACCCAGTTCAACCAGCTGAGAGAGATTGCCCATAATTTCATCCTCAATCCAAATGATGAACCTTCCATGCCCGAGAGAGAGGTTGTCAATATCCCCTACTTTGGCAATGTGGCTGTCACCAAAGCAGTTATCTCACTGCAGAATGACATCGGCACCAAATACGGTGTTTACCTGGCAGTTCAGAACGAACTTATAGCAGCAAGGGCCAAACTTCGGGATGACGTTGCAAGACAGGAGTTCGGGATACCCTATGAAAAGCTCGACGAAGACCGCAAGTCAGCTGTCGACGACTATTACAAGGTGCCAATATCAGAGGCTGAACCCAAAAGGATAGGAGAGTAGAAGAATGGCAAGATTCGTAAAGACAGGGAAGAAATCCGTCAAGGCAATCAGTACATCATCATTGCCTGACATCGTCTTCATGATCCTCTTCTTCTTCATGGCCGTCACCACAATGCGCGAGACCGATGTGATGGTCACCGTTCGCATACCTGACGCCACCGAAGGAAAGGTGCTTGAGAAAAAATCGCTCGCCAGCTTCATCTATATCGGTGAGCCCCTCGAGGCATTCCAGGCTCTCTATGGCAATGAGCCGAAAATCCAGCTTAATGACAGCTTCAAGGAGCTGGCAGATATCCAGGATTTTATCGCGCAGGAGCGCGAACAGCTCAACGAGGCTGACAAGACCAAGATGCTGGTGGTTCTCAAGATTGACCGGGATACGAAGATGGGTGTGGTCACCGATGTGAAGCAGGCACTGCGGCGCGCCAGCGCACTAAAGATCATGTATGCCAACACGAACGTGGATAAGATCACATCATTTTAGATATAATATTGTAATCATTTTTGTTGGAGCGGCAGGTCTGAGACCTGCCGTTACCGTTTCTGATTATCATCATCCGGCCATATGCATGTATGAACGATAACGGCGCCCGATAGGGGCGCCGCCTTGCTGTGATCCCGGGGCGACTCGAACGCCCAACCAACAGAACCGGAATCTGTCATTCTATCCATTGAACTACGGGACCGTTCCGGGTGCAAAAATATACCGCCGAAGCCGATTTTCAAAACTTAATCAGCCAAATCGGCAAACCCCACCCGCTCCCGGACGGGATTTCTGCCAAAGTTTTCCTATTTTCGCAACCCATAAGCGCTAACCATCAGCAATACATGAAGGATTACAATTTTTCGGAAATAGAAAAGAAATGGCAGGATTACTGGGAGAAGAATAAAACCTTCAAAACTCCTGACGATCTGTCAAATCCAAATAAATACTATATCCTTGACATGTACCCCTACCCTTCCGGCGCCGGCCTGCACGTGGGCCATCCAGAGGGCTACACCGCCACTGACATCGTGGCACGGTACAAACGCATGAAGGGCTTCAACGTACTCCATCCCATGGGATGGGATGCCTTCGGCCTGCCGGCCGAACAGTACGCCATCCAGACCGGAACCCACCCGGCTGTAACCACAAACAAAAACTGCGACACCTTCCGCCGCCAGATAAAGGAACTGGGCCTGAGCTACGACTGGGACCGCGAGATAAATACCACTGACCCGAAATACTTCAAATGGACACAGTGGATCTTCATAAAGCTCTATAACACCTGGTATGATCACAATGCCAACCGCGGACGTGACATAAATGAAATGCCCATACCACTTGACGTCCTCAAGGCAGGTGATGAGGCAAGGAAGAAATACATCGACTCGAAGAGGCTCGCGTACTATGACAATGCCCAGATCTGGTACTGCCCCTCATGCCGCATTGTCTGCGCCAACGAGGAGGTGCTGACCGACGGCTCGCACGAGAAGTGCGGAAACAGGGTGGTGCGAAGAAACCTCAAACAGTGGATGCTCCGTATCCCTTACTATGCCGAGAGACTGCTCAGCGGACTCGACAGCCTCGATTGGCCCGAGGGGATCAAGGAGATGCAACGTAACTGGATAGGCCGCTCCACCGGCGCCGAGGTTGACTTTAAAATTGACGGCACCCGGGAACGGATAACAGTCTATACCACCCGTCCGGATACACTCTTCGGGGCAACCTATATGGTGCTCTCACCAGAGCACCCGCTCGTGGAAAAGATCACAAACCCGGAGATGGTATCGCAGGTGAAGGCATATGTGGCAGCAGCCTCCCTGAAGTCAGACCTTGACCGTACTGACCTGGCCAAGGACAAAACCGGTGTCTTCACCGGAACATACGCCGTCAACCCTGTCAGCAACAAGAAAATACCGGTGTGGGTGGCAGACTACGTGCTCATGGGCTACGGAACCGGCGCCATCATGGCAGTGCCGGCTCACGACGAGCGCGACTTTGAATTTGCAAAGAAGTTCGGGATAGAGATAACATGCATCCTTGATCCGGCCGTGACTGACCCTGAGCAGCGGGAGAGGATCATCGCCGGTAACGAGTGCTGGAGCGGCGACGGCAGTTATATCAACTCATCAAACAAGGAACTGAATATCAGCCTTGACGGACTGAACGTCGAAGAGGGAATAGCCACCATCACCACATGGCTCGAGAGCAGGAATCTGGGAATCCGTCGCGTCAACTACAAGCTGCGCGACTGGCTCTTCAGCAGGCAGCGCTACTGGGGCGAACCCTTCCCCGTTATCCACTGGGAAGACGGAACCATCGGCCTTCTTGACGAGAAGGAGCTGCCTCTGACCCTCCCGGAGCTCGAGGTCTACGAACCGGGCGACAGCGGCGAATCGCCTCTCTCCAACGCAACCGACTGGCTGTGGGTCACTGACAAAAACGGTCGTCGCGGCAAGCGCGAGACCAATACCATGCCACAATGGGCCGGGTCATGCTGGTATTACCTGAGATTCATAGACCCGCATAATGACAAGGCTATCTTTGACCCTGAGAAGGAAAAATACTGGATGCCGGTCGACCTCTATATAGGAGGAGCTGAACATGCCGTGCTGCACCTGCTCTATGCCCGCTTCTGGCACAAGGTGCTCTTTGATCTCGGGGTGGTATCAACCGATGAGCCCTTCATGAAGCTGTTCAACCAGGGGATGATACTTGCATTTGCCTACGAAACAGCTACCGGCGCCAAGGTGTCATCAGACCTCATCACTGAGAAAGACGGCAAATTCTTTATCACGGAAAGCTGTGAAGAGGTGAGGCAGATAGTTGCCAAAATGTCTAAAAGCCTCAAGAATGTGATCAATCCCGACGATGTGGTGAAGAACTACGGTGCAGACACACTTCGCCTGTTCGAGATGTTCCTGGGCCCTCTGGAAGCAACAAAGCCTTGGGACGAGAAGGGGATCAGGGGTCCGCACAACTTCCTGTCAAGAGTCCACCGCCTCATAGCCAACACTGAGAACATCACCGATGGCGATGAAGACACTGAGGTCCTGAAAACCCTGCATAAAACAATTAAAAAGGTCACAGAAGACATCGAAGGCCTCAGGTTCAACACGGCCATCTCGGCAATGATGATCTTCATGAACACCGCGCTGAAAAAGGAGAAGATCACCCGCACCTCAGCCTCTGTCTTCATAAGGCTCCTTGCCCCCTTTGCCCCTCACCTTGCAGAAGAACTGTGGCAGCTCACCGGGCACAGGGGATCATTAACTTATGAGCCATGGCCCGTGGCCGAAGAAAAATTCCTTAAAGAGCATGTGTTTGAATGCCCTGTCTCGGTCAACGGGAAGATGAGGTTTAAGATAGAGCTGCCCGTAAATCTCCCCGTTGAGGAGGTGAAAAAGATCGTGCTCGCTGATGAGAGGGCCCAAAAATGGATTGGCACGGGAACTCCAAAAGTCATAGTGGTACCCAACCGTATTGTAAATATAGTTGTATGAGATTCAGACTTATTCCCGCGGCCCTGATTGTTGCCGCAATGCTGACATCGGTTTCTTGCGTTCGCAGCGGAGCTGCTGAAAATACACCTACGGGAGATGTGGCCCGGCCGGTCACTTCTGAAACACCATCTGATACCGCTTCTGTTGCAGGTATGCCTGCCGATTCAACGGTAATGGATTCAGGTCAGAATACTCTTTTCGGGATACCCGTTGACTCCTATAATGTCAAAACGGAGAAGGTTAGAAGGAACCAGTTCATCTCTTCAATCCTGGCAGCCCAGGGGATTACCTGGAATGACATTGAAAAGCTGCTCGGCGACAACAAAGAAACTTTTGATCCGCGCAGGGTGCGGACCGGCAGTACTTATTCGGTACTGACTACAAAAGACACGCTGAGCAAACCAGAATACATTATCTATCAGCATGATCCGAGGGTGGCATATGTCTTCTCCTTCAAGGACACCCTGGCCATATACAGGCATGATGCAGAGATAAAACGGCATCTGCGCTACTCATCAGGTACAATTTCCACTTCGCTGTGGGAAGCTGCCCAGGAGAATAATCTCAATCCCAACCTCTCAGCTGAGCTGTCAGAGATCTATGCATGGACCATAGACTTCTTCGGGCTGCAGAAGGGTGACCGGTTCAAGGTGATTTACGAGGAGGATTTCATTGGTGACGAGTCAGTTGGCATCAGGCGTGTTCATGCCGCAGAATTTGAGCATGCCGGGAGTACAATCTACGCCATTCCCTATATCCAGGACAGCGTCATGTCATTCTTTGACACCACCGGAGCCAGCCTGCGCAAGGCTTTTCTCAAGGCGCCGCTGAGGTACTCGCGCATCAGCTCCCGGTTCTCGGGCGGCAGGATGCATCCGATCCTGAAGATTGTAAGGGCACATCACGGTGTTGACTATGCGGCCCCGCTGGGTACCCCCGTGCTTGCCATAGGCGACGGAAGGGTGACGAGCACAGCCTATGAGAACGGGTCTGGAAGGATTGTACGCATAACACACAACAGCGTCTACTCGACCGCTTACATGCATCTCTCGCGGTTCGGCCCGGGCATCTCATCCGGTGTATATGTCAAGCAGGGGCAGGTGATAGGTTACGTGGGGAGTTCCGGCCTCTCCACAGGGCCTCATCTCGATTTCAGGTTCTACCGGAACGGATCACCCATTGATCCGTTGAAGGTTGAGGCACCGCCGGTCAATCCTGTTGCCCCGGAAGCCATGGAGGAGTTTAACAGGGTGGCTGAGGGGTACATTAATCTGCTGGCAACCATAAAATATTGAAGATTTGCGATTTGCGATTTGCGATTTGCGAGTGTGGAGATAATTCGCAAATCGAAAATCGAAAATCGCAAATTCTCTCGTCAGCTTTGCTCCACCAGCTTTTCTATGACCCTGGGATAGTGTTCATATTCCAGTTTATGCACCCTTGCGGCAAGGCTGTCAGCGTCATCGCCAGGAAGTACCGGGCACCTTGCCTGGAAAATTATATCACCTGAATCATAGTGCTCGTTCACGTAATGGATGGTGATGCCGCTCTCGGTGCATCCGGCATCGAGCACCGCACGGTGAACCCTGTCACCGTACATTCCCTTCCCCCCGAACCCGGGCAGAAGAGCAGGATGAATGTTGACAATCCGTCCACGGTATGCGCCGATGACATCACCCGGAACCAGCCACAGGAACCCTGCCAGAACCACCAGATGTGTCTCCCTCCTGCGCAGCATCATTAGCACCTCTCCGGTCGTGTAAAATTGAGACCGGTCGAAAAAAAATGCATCCACTCCCAATGCCGCTGCCCTTTTCAATACCATAGCCTGAGGCTTATTCGACAAAACGAGGGTTACTTTTGCTTTTTTTTCGTTCGAAAAGTATCTGATGATGTTTTCAGCGTTGGTCCCGGCACCTGAGGCTAGTATTGCTATATTCTTCATCTTCTGATACTTAGTCTGTTTTTCATCCCGGGTAGCCGGAGTCCCATTTTGAGTCTTAAAATACTGAATATTTGTGCCTTGCGCCTGCAGAGATGTAAATTTCCGGCAAATTTCTTGAATTATATGGTACAAATATATTTCTTTGCAGAGTTTTAAAAACGAGTATTAACGTAAAATTGATTAGTATGTCTGACATTTCCACAAGAGTAAAGAAGATCATCGTTGAGAAGCTTGGCGTTGATGAAGCAGAGGTTACTCCCGAAGCACATTTTACAAATGACCTTGGTGCGGACTCTCTTGACACAGTCGAGCTGATCATGGAATTTGAAAAGGAGTTCAACATCGGAATTCCTGATGATCAGGCAGAAAGCATCAGCACAGTAGGCGAAGCCATTAAGTATATTGAAGAGAACGCCAAGTAGTTATCTCTGATAACCCATAAATGAGGCGTGTAGTAGTTACCGGGATGGGGGCGCTGACCCCCATCGGGAACAATCTGCAGGATTTCTGGAAAAGTCTTGTGGATGGTGTCAGTGGTGCCGGGCTTATAACCCATTTTGACACATCCAAGTTCAAAACCAGGTTTGCCTGCGAGATCAAGAACTATGATGCTTCCCGTTATTTTGACAGGAAGGAATCGCGCAAGATGGACCGTTACACCCAGTATGCACATGTTGCAGCTGATGAAGCGGTAAAAGATGCAGGTCTTGATCCGGAGGCAACAGACAAGGACCGTTCCGGCATCATCTGGGCCTCAGGCATAGGTGGAATAGAGACCTTTCTGGAAGAAGTAAAAGGGTTTGTTACAGGGGATGGCACTCCCCGTTTCAGCCCTTTTTTCATTCCGAGGATGATCAGTGATATTGCCGCAGGGATGCTCTCAATAAAGTATGGTTTTCGCGGGCCTAACTTCGCTACAGTCTCGGCATGCGCCTCTTCAACGAATGCATTAATTGACGCTTACTACTACATTCTTCTCGGCAAGGCTGACCTCTTTATTGCAGGAGGGTCAGAAGCCTCTGTAAACCCGCCCGGCATAGGCGGATTCAACGCTATGCAGGCCATGTCCACCAACAATGAAGAATATGCCACCGCCTCCCGCCCGTTTGATGTGACCCGTGACGGTTTCGTGATCGGTGAGGGCGCCGGCGCTCTCATACTCGAGGAGCTCGGTCATGCCAAAGCCAGGGGAGCACGCATCTATGCAGAGGTGATCGGTTCAGGCCTGACAGCTGATGCCTATCATATTACTGCTCCTCATCCTGATGGCATGGGAGCCATCAACGTGATGAAACAGGCTATCAATGAAGCCGGCCTGCAGCCCTCCGACGTTGACTATATCAATGTGCACGGCACTGCCACACCGCTTGGTGACATCGCAGAGATAAAAGCCATCCTTGCTCTCTTCGGTGACCATGCTTACAAGCTGAACATCAGTGCAACAAAATCGATGA
Source organism: Bacteroidota bacterium (assembly GCA_018262715.1). GTDB lineage: Bacteria > Bacteroidota > Bacteroidia > Bacteroidales > VadinHA17 > SR-FBR-E99. The sequence continues at coordinate 70,395 of JADFDS010000006.1, read as the reverse complement.
CCGGCCACCTACTTGGCGCCGCCGGGGTTGTCGAAGCCATAGCAACAACAATGGCTGTTGTCCATGACATCATTCCGCCAACAATCAACTTCAGGAATCCTGATCCTGCAATAGACCAGAACCTGAACCTCACCCTGAACAAGGCCCAGCAGAGAACCGTGAATGTGGCTCTCAGCAATAACTTCGGCTTCGGGGGACACAACGCATCAATTCTGATCCGGAAATTCAAGGAATAGTGTTCCTGCTTAACAGGAAGAAAAACAACACACTCATCCACGACCGTGGCAGATTCCGGTCGGAGCTGAAGAACCTTCTCGGGTTCCGCCCTCTTAACCTCAGGCTGTATGAAATGGCCTTCATACACCGTTCCGCAACCTATACCCTCCCCGACGGAGTCAGGATCAATAATGAACGTCTTGAATACCTGGGCGATGCAATCATAGACAGCATCCTTTCAGATTATCTTTTCCACCGGTACCCGGAAGCCTCCGAAGGGTCCCTGACAAAAACCCGGGCACGCATCGTCAACCGTGAGACGCTCAACCAGCTTGGCCTTTCCATGGGGCTTGACAGGCTGATAGTCTCCAACCTGGCACCCTCAGACTCGCCCCGCAATCTCTACGGCAACGCCGTGGAAGCCCTCGTGGGGGCGCTGTTCATCGACAGGGGCTATGACCGCACCAGGAAATTTTTCATTGAACGGGGACTGAAAGAACATTTCAATCTCGATGCCTTGCTGGCAGCGGAGACGGATTATAAAAGCCTCATCCTTGAATATTGCCAGAAGAACAAACAAAAGCTTAACTTCACCTCACGGGAGAAGCAATCAGGCAGCAACGGTCACCCTCTCTTCACCGTGACACTCGAGATCAGCAATGAGGTGATATCGCAGGGCGAAGGGTCCACAAAAAAGGAGGCCGAACAGGTTGCATCGATGACTGCCCTCAGTAAACTGGGTCTGTTAAAGGGATGAGCAGGGAAAAGAAAATCACCAGGCATACTATCGGAACAGGCGAACCACAGCCCTTCTCCTTTCTCGGGGTGGTGTCAGCAGAACCCGATTACCGTCTCTCCGTGATGATAAACAGGCACCTGGGAACTGACCTGAGAAGATGCAATGAGGATATAATCATTGCCAGCCCGGCAGGAACTCAGCTGTTCTCACGTTTCTCACCAGAAAACCGTGCATTTTCTCTCGTATCAAACCGAAGCGGAGGAAGCGTCCTGCTGCGCAAGCTGAAAAACATCGATTACCTGCTTGTGCCGGGCGAAGTACAGGAAAGAAAAGAAACTGAACAACTTGCCGCTTCACTGAGGCTTATCCCCGAAATCACTGCAGTATTCATTTTTGACAGCTGCGATAACACCGACCGGAACCTCTCACTCCTGACACTGTAAAAGAGAAAGAGGAGACAATTTCTCGCCTCCTCTTCAGTGTTAACCCTAAAACTAACCTAACCTATGAAAAAAACTCCATTTATGTTATCACAATTATCGTGCCATAACTGATGCAAATATCAGAATATTTTTCCGGACAAGTTCTTAAGGATATGTTAATATATTGATTTTTAACATTTTTTTAATACTTTGCTTTTTTTACATTGCCCCTGAACCTGTTAAAGAACGTTAAGTCTATGTATTAAAGCTTTAACAGATTATTTTTGTTAAAATATGAAACGCTCATATATAGTCCTCCTGGCCATATTCTTTTTCCTGGCCATATCTGCCCTGGTAATAATCCAGGTCAGGTGGATCAACAATGTAGTGAGCGCAGAGGACCAGCAATTCAGGTTTGGAGTGAACGAAGCCCTGAAAGAGGTGGTATCAGAGCTGGAGAAGGCTGAAACCTATAAGCGCATAATGAGCGGCATCAATCCCGAACCGATTCCACAGGACACCGATGAACCTTCAGAACAGTCTGAGCAGAAATCAGCTGAAGAAAAGCTTCTCGAAAAATACGGCTTCGACCCCGGTGTCAGATCAATAATTATCAGCAGGGCCGGCTATACCTACCTGCTCGATTCCGACAGCCTGGGAGTTGAATCATTCTTTGAAAGCGCCGAGCCTGACGAGCAGATCCTCTCGGCCGGAGCTACCAGCAGGATGACCAGCAAGGTTATCTCCATTGAAAATATTGTGAGCAGGATACTGCATGAGACTCCTCCCCTGCGTGACCGTTTCACGGCAGATGAACTGAACAGCCTGATAAGGAGATCACTTGACGCCGTGGGCATCCATCTTGATTATGAGTGTTCGGTACGAGGCGCCTACGGCGACATAATCTACAGAACCCCTGACTACCTGGAAAGCAGCGGGGCCAACAAGTACCTCCGCCAGCTGTTCCCAAATGACCCGGTGCCCGGAAATAATATACTTTCGATATATTTTCCCGAGGAGGAGGAATATAAATTCAGCCAGATCGCGTTCATGGCCAGCTCATCGATGCTGATAGTCCTGCTGCTGACCCTTCTGGCTACAGGAACCTTCATCGTCATCTTCCGCCAGAAGAGGCTGTCAGAGATACGGAGCGACTTCATCAACAACATGACTCATGAGCTTAAAACGCCGATAGCTACCATATCACTGGCATCTCAGATGCTTGCCGATCCCTCCATCCCTGAGAGCTCGAGAAATACCGGCAGCCTTGCCACGGTCATCAGGGAAGAGAGCAACAGGCTGAAGGTGCTGGTTGAGAGGGTGCTGCATACGGCAATCTTTGAGAAAGCCAGGCTTGAGCTCAACAAGCAGCCGGTTGACCTGCATGCCCTCATTATACGGTCAGTTGATGCCTTCAAACTCCAGGTCAACGGACGCGGCGGAACCATCTCAACTTTCCTTGACGCCTCCGACCCGATTGTGGTACTTGATGAGGCCAACTTCTTCAATGTACTGCTCAACCTCATTGACAATGCCCTCAAGTACACCCTGAGCACACCTGAAATAACCGTAACCACTGCAGCATGGCACAGGGGCATCGTCATCACCGTATCAGACAACGGAATCGGCATACCACGAGAGCACCTGAAACATATATTTGAAAAGTTTTACCGCGTTCCCGCGGGAAATACACACAATATCAAAGGATTCGGCCTTGGACTCAGCTATGTGAAAAAGATCGTTGAAGAGCATTACGGCACCATTAAAGTGGAGAGCCAGACCGCAAAAGGAACCAGAATTATCATTCACCTTCCAAAAGAACAGCCAAAATGAAGAAAATCAGCATTTTACTGGCAGAAGACGATCCCAACCTCGGGCAGTTGCTGAAGAACTACCTCATAGCAAGGGAGTACGATACAACACTGGTCACTGACGGTGCACAGGCCTTGCAGGTCTTCAGGAAAGACAAATATCAACTTTGCCTCCTCGACGTGATGATGCCTGAACTAGACGGGTTCACGCTGGCGAAAGAGATCAGGGCGCTTGACCCTCACATCCCGGTCATCTTCCTTACCGCAAAGAATCTCAAGGAGGATGTGATTGAAGGATTCAAATCGGGCGCTGATGACTACCTTACCAAACCGTTTTCAATGGAAGAGCTGCTGTACCGTATTGAGGCCATACTGCGGCGTGCCTCCGGAAAACAGGCAGATCCTCCGGCAACATCATACACCATCGGGAAATTCACCTTTGACGTGACGAAACAGCTGCTGACATACAATGATCAGTCGCGCAAGCTCACCACAAAGGAGTCTGAGCTCCTGGAGCTGCTCTGCCGCAACCGGAATGAGGTGCTTGAACGCAATTTCGCCCTGAAGTCAATCTGGATTGATGACAACTATTTCAATGCGCGAAGCATGGACGTTTACATCACCAAGCTGCGCAAGTACCTGAGCAGGGATGAATCGGTGGAGATACTGAATATCCACGGCAAAGGATACAAACTGCTCTGCTGAGCATGACCATTCATAAAGCGGGCAGGGCTGCCGAAAAGTAAATACCCCGCCCGGATAATCCGAACGGGGTATGAGTCTAGGTTAGTTTCAGGGTCTTTCGACTTGTGTAATATTCTTCCCGTCAAAGCCCAACGAAGCGCTAAGTTAGTATAATTTATTTATTTGCAATACCCCCTTCATTTTTTTTATCAGTCGAGCTTAAGTACTGCCAGGAAAGCCTGTTGCGGCACCTCCACGTTGCCAATCTGGCGCATTCTCTTCTTGCCCTTCTTCTGTTTCTCAAGCAGTTTTCTCTTCCTGGTGATGTCACCGCCGTAGCATTTTGCGGTCACATCCTTGCGGACTGCCTTGACTGTTTCGCGGGCAATTATCTTGGCTCCGATGGCTGCCTGTATGGCAATGTCAAACTGCTGTCTCGGTATCAGTTCGCGCAGCTTTTCGCACATCCTGCGGCCGAAATCATATGCATGACCCCTGTAGATAAGGGTTGAGAGTGCATCAACCATTTCCCCGTTGAGAAGTATGTCAAGCCTCACCAGGTCAGCTTTCTTGTAACCGGTGATGTGATAATCGAACGAAGCATAACCCTTCGAGATGCTCTTCAGCTTGTCATAGAAGTCAAACACGATCTCTGACAGGGGCATGTCAAAGGTCACCTCCACCCTGTCACTGGTAAGGTAAACCTGGTTCTTCATCGTACCTCTCTTGTCAATGCAGAGCTTGAGGATGGATCCAAGGTACTCCGACTTCGAAATCACCTGGGCATGAATGTAGGGTTCTTCAATCTCGTCAATGGTTGTTGACGGAGGCATGCCTGAGGGGTTGTGCACGTCAATGATTTCGCCCCTTGTTGTCAGCACACGGAATGAGACGTTCGGCACGGTGGTAATGACATCCATGTCGAACTCGCGGTCGAGCCGTTCCTGTATTATCTCCATATGCAGCAGCCCGAGGAAGCCGCACCTGAAGCCGAATCCCAGGGCAGCGGATGATTCAGGGACGAAAGTCAGTGACGCATCATTGAGCTGCAGCTTTTCAATTGATGCCCGAAGGTCCTCGTAGTCATCCGCGTCAACGGGGTAAATACCTGCAAAGACCATCGGTTTCACGTCGGCGAAGCCGGAGATGGCCCTGTCACACGGTCTGGCCACGTGGGTTATTGTGTCACCCACTTTTACCTCGGCAGAGACCTTGATGCCGGAAATGATATAGCCCACGTCACCAGCTCTAAGCACATCGCGCGGCTCGCGCTTAAGTTTCAGCACACCTATCTCATCGGCATCATACTCGCTGCCGGTGTTGACAAACTTCACCAGCTCATGGGTCCTGATGGTACCGTTGGCTATTTTGAAGTAGGCTATGATCCCCCTGAATGAGTTGAAAACCGAGTCAAAGATGAGCGCCTGAAGAGGTGCATCCGGATCGCCCTTGGGGGCAGGTATCTTTGTGATGATCTCTGACATGATCCGGTCAATGCCCATCCCGGTGCGGGCGCTGGCCTCGATTATCTCTTCGCGCTTACAGCCGATGAGGTCAACAATCTGATCCTTCACCTCTTCGGGCATGGCGCTGGGTGAATCCATCTTGTTCATCACAGGGATGATCTCCAGCCCGTGTTCAATGGCCATGTAAAGGTTGGATATTGTCTGAGCCTGAATCCCCTGGGTGGCGTCAACCACCAGAAGGGCTCCTTCGCAGGCAGCGATGGAACGCGATACCTCATATGAAAAATCGACATGCCCCGGGGTGTCAATCAGATTGAGAAAATAGTTTTTCCCCTCATACTGATAAGACATCTGGATGGCGTGGCTCTTGATGGTGATTCCACGCTCACGCTCAAGATCCATATTGTCAAGGACCTGGTCCTGGAAATCCCGCGCATCAACGGTCCTGGTCATCTCAAGAAGCCTGTCGGCAAGAGTGCTCTTGCCATGGTCTATGTGCGCTATTATGCAAAAGTTGCGTATGTTGTCCATCAGCCGCCGGGCGGTTCAATTCAGGTGCAAATATATATAATTTGACCCTTTCTTAATTGACCCCGGGATTATGATACCGTACTGCATTTTCTGTTAATTTAGCAGATTACTTAATCAGGAACGGATGATAACCCTGGCAGTGTCGGTCACGTTGCTTATCCTGGGATATCTTGTCTACGGAAGAGTGGCCGAAAGATTCTTTGGGATGGACCCGGCGCGGACCACTCCCGCCTTCACGAAAAATGACGGTATTGATTACATCCCCATGAAGGGATGGCGGGTCTTCATGATCCAGTTCCTCAACATTGCAGGCCTGGGACCGATCTTTGGAGCGATACTGGGAGCCATGTACGGGCCGGTTGTCTATATCTGGATAGTGCTGGGATGCATCTTCATGGGTGCCACACATGATTACTTCGGAGGGATGCTCTCAGTGCGCCACGGCGGCGCCAGCCTCCCTGAACTGGTCGGCACCTACCTCGGTAAATCCATGAGGATGTTCCTCAGGGCCTTCACCCTTTTCCTGCTGATATTCGTCGGAGTGGCTTTCGTGAGCGGACCGGCGAAGCTGCTTTTTACAATGACAGGCTTCAGCCTCCCCTTCTGGCTGGGATTGATTTTTTTCTATTATATACTTGCCACGCTGCTCCCTATAGACAAGATAATAGGGCTGCTCTATCCCTTCTTTGGCGCAGCTCTGATATTCATGGCTGCCGGAGTTTTGGGCGGGCTGATAGTCAACCTGGCCGGTGGCAACATCACCCTGATGGAGCTTTCCCCGGCCAGCCTTGTCAACTTCCAGCCTGATGCCGCCACCAATAACATCTTCCCGTTCCTGTTTATAGTGGTTTCATGCGGCGCAATATCAGGATTCCATGCTACACAGTCGCCCCTGATGGCCAGGTGCATCAGGTCAGAGAAGCAGGGAAGGCATATATTTTACGGCGCAATGATCGCCGAAGGCATCGTTGCAATGATATGGGCAACAGCGGCCATGAATTATATGGGTGACGTGCATGGACTGAATTATGCCTTTACCCACCCGCTGGCTGATAACCCGGCAATCAAGCCCGACCCGGCATGGCTCGTGAATGAGATATGCAGGTCATGGCTTGGCAAGGTTGGCGCGGTGGTAGCCGTGATTGGTGTTGTGGCATGCCCTGTGACCTCGGGCGATACTGCCTTCAGGAGCGCCAGACTGACCATTGCCGATATGCTGAAAATTCCACAGAAGAAGGTATCATCAAGGTTACTGATAGTTGTGCCAGTGTTTGCGCTTGCCTTCATTCTGACCTTTGTCATGAAGGATGAGTTTGCCCGGATCTGGAAATTTGTAGGCATCTCAAACCAGGCCCTGGCAGCCATCACATGCTGGACCATCTCAATGTATCTAGGCCTCAGGGGCAAGAGTCACCTTATGATGTCACTCCCGGCACTGTTTCTTACAGCAGTCTGCGTAACCTATCTGCTGGCGGCCCCGCACACGGGTGGCGGACTGGCCCTGCCGATGAAGGTGTCACTTCCGGCAGGCATTGCGGCCGCAGTCGCGGTGTTCGCGCTTTTCCTGGCAGTACTGAGAAAAAAGAGGTTGCAGGAGAATCAGTAGGTTTCTGACGGAGGTGCAATCTCCGGGTTTCTTCGCCCGGCAACGGGCATATCACAGTTAAGCTTCGCGATCTCGCGGCGGAAGAAAATGAATGAGATAACCGCTGCCACGAAATCCGAGATGGGATTGGCTATCCAGACCCCGGTTGCGCCCCAGAACTGCGGAAGGATGAAAATCAGCGGAAGAAGGACGATTATCTGCCTGAGCAATGAGAGGAAGGTTGCCAGCCTGGCCTTTCCTATTGCCTGGAAATAATTGGAAGCTATGATCTGGAATCCGACAACAGGCAGCACGGCGCAGTAGATGCGAAGCCCAAGTGTGCCGGCCTCGCGCAGCTCCGGGCTGTCTGTATTGAAGATGCTTACTATTACCCCGGGAGCAAGCATACATATCAGCCATCCACCGGCAGCAATCAGGGTGGCGTACCTGATCGCCTTCATCATGGTCTCCTTCACACGGCAAAAGAGACCGGCGCCATAGTTGAATCCGACAATCGGCTGCACCGCCATATTTATGGAGATGATCGAGATCACCAGCATCATTGTGGCGCTGTTGACAATTCCAAGGGCTGCGACGGAGATGTCACCTCCGTACTTAATGAACTTTGAGTTCATAACCCCCCAGACAATGCTTGAGGCCAGGTTCATCGCAAACGGGGCGAATCCAATGGAGACTATATACTTAATGATATAGAAGTCTGGCCTGAATGTGGCAGCGGTGAGACGGGTCACGCTCCTTTTACTGCGGAAATGTACCAGTACCCAAACGGCCAGCACGAAATGCGAGATCACCGTGGCAATGGCAGCCCCTTTAACACCCATGTCAAGCCCGAAGATGAAGATAGGGTCAAGAACGATGTTCAGCCCGGCACTGATGAATATGGAATACATGGCTATCCGCGGATTACCCTCTGCCCTGATTACGTTGTTCAGGGAGAAGCCCATCATTGCCATGGGTGTGCCCAGGAGGATGATGGTGAAGTAATCTGAGGCGTACTGAATGGTTTCAGGACCTGCTCCGAATATTTGCAATACCCTGTCACGCACCAGGAATCCTGTTCCCATCAGCACCAGGCCCAGAACGAGCGATAGAAAGAATGCATTTCCCAGGATGCGGTTAGCCCGGTCGAAGTCCTTCTCACCAAGGCTGAGTGAGATGCGTACTGCCGAGCCCATGCCGACAAGCATTCCGAAGGCCATGATGATTATCATCAGCGGGAACACCACCGTCAGGCCTGACAGTGCCAGGGCGTCAACCCCCTGACCGATATAGATGCGGTCAACCACGTTGTAGAGCGCGTTTGCCATCATGCTGGCAAATGCGGGGAGGAAGTATTTCCACATCAGTTTCCCCGGTTTCTCATGCTCGAGCTCGTATACCTGCCTGGGGTCAGTCATAAATGCAAAGATGGGGAAAATTGGCTGGATTTGCGATTTGCGAATTGCGATTTGCGAATTGGGATTTCGGATTTGCGATTTCGGATTTGCGATTTCGGATTTGTGACTTGCGAATTTTTGATTCGCCAATCTGAAATCGCAAATAAAAAAACTGCCCCGGGATCCGGGGCAGCCTTTCCAATTAAATCAATAAGCTTCTTCTTTCTACATCATGCCGGGCATTCCGCCGCCGCCCATTGCGGGGTTCGGCATCGGATTCTCCTCTTTCTCCTCGACAATGACTGCCTCGGTGGTGAGGAACATACCTGCTATCGATGCGGCATTTTCCAGAGCTATCCTCGCAACCTTGGCCGGATCAATCACACCAGCCTTCAGAAGGTTCTCGAACTTGTCAGTCTGAGCATTGTACCCAAAATCGCCTTTACCTTCGCGGACTTTCTGCACAATAACTGCACCTTCGAGGCCGGCATTGGTAACTATCTGACGAAGAGGCTCCTCAATAGCCCTCTTTACAATCTCAATACCGGTATTCTGGTCATCATTGTCACCTTTCAGTTTGTCAAGCAGGGGGATTGCCCTGAGGTAAGCCACTCCGCCGCCTGGGATGATACCCTCTTCTATTGCAGCACGGGTAGCGTGAAGAGCATCGTCAACGCGGTCCTTCTTCTCCTTCATCTCCACCTCTGATGCAGCACCGATGTAGAGAACTGCCACGCCGCCGGCCAGTTTGGCAAGCCTCTCCTGAAGCTTCTCCCTGTCGTAGTCTGAGGTGGTGGTGGATATCTGCTGCTTGATCTGGTTGATCCTGGCCTGGATCATATCTTTCTCACCTGCACCGTTCACAATGGTGGTATTTTCCTTATTGACGGTCACTTTGTCAGCGATGCCAAGGTCAGCCATTGTGGCATTTTCGAGCTTCATGCCTCTTTCTTCCGAGATGACGGTACCGCCTGTCAGAATGGCTATGTCTTCAAGCATCTCCTTCCTTCTGTCGCCAAAACCCGGGGCTTTGACAGCACAAACCTTCAGTGAGCCTCTCAGGCGGTTCACCACCAGGGTAGCAAGAGCTTCGCCCTCAACATCCTCGGCAATGATCATCAGACCACGGCCGCTGCGTGCGGTCTCCTCAAGTATCGGGAGAAGGTCTTTCATTGATGAGATCTTCTTGTCATGGATCAGAATGTATGGATTGTCCATCTCGACTTCCATTTTGTCAGGATTGGTGACAAAATAGGCAGAGATATATCCGCGGTCAAACTGCATTCCTTCCACAACCTCAACTTTGGTCTCGGTACCTTTTGCTTCTTCAACGGTGATGACGCCTTCCTTCTTCACCTTGTCCATTGCGGTTGCGATGAGCTTGCCTATCTCTTCATCGTTATTTGCCGAAATGCGGGCAACCTGTTCAATCTTTTTCAGGTCGTCACCAACGCTCTGTGACTGGCTCTTAAGGCTCTCAACAACTGTTGCCACAGCCTTGTCAATTCCTCTCTTGAGGTCCATCGGGTTAGCGCCGGCAGTTACGTTCTTGAGTCCTACGCTGATAATGCTCTGCGCAAGAACTGTAGCGGTGGTAGTACCGTCACCTGCAGTGTCTGAAGTTTTTGATGCAACTTCCTTGACCATCTGTGCACCCATATTCTGGTAAGCGTCAGAGAGTTCGATCTCCTTTGCAACGGTCACACCGTCCTTGGTAATCTGGGGAGCACCGAATTTCTTTTCCAATACTACGTTGCGTCCCTTGGGACCAAGGGTTACTTTAACGGCATCCGCAAGACGGTCAACACCTTCCTTCAGAAGGTTGCGAGCTTCGATATTGAATTTTATTTCCTTTGACATTGTTATTCTTTTTTAAGGTTGTTACGAAATATAGAGAACATCAGACTGAGAAAGAAGGAGATAGTCTGCGCCATCGATATTCAGTTCCTGGCCGGAGTATTTCCCGTAGAGAACAACATCTCCCTTTTTAAGTTCCATCTCTTCATCTTTTTTCGCAGCACCAACAAGAACAACAGTGCCTGCGCGCGGTTTTTCCTTTGCTGAGTCGGGGATAATAATGCCACTGGCGGTCTTTTCCTCTGCCTCATGAGGCTTGACGAGGATCTTGCCTGCCAGCACTTTTCCTTTTAATTGTGCCATTGCTAGTAGTTTTATAGTTAAACAATATTTTTCCTGCTTCAGAATTTCATAATCTGTGCCAAAGGGAAGTTGGCAAAAAAAAAGTGTCAGTTCATGACAAACTGACACTCCGCTGTCTTCACGGTGTCATTATTATTCGTTACCGCCTTCAGGCTGCTCCTGTACAGGTGTCTGTGTAGGAAGCACCGGTATGGCGTTGGGATCCTGTGCTCTTTCAATTGATGACTTGATGACCGACTCTTTCGCACCCTGTCCTCTCGGAATTGAGGCAGTGGCTGCCAGGCAAAGAACCAGAATGGCAGCTCCGAGGGTCCATGTTGATTTCTCAAGAAAGTCTGCTGTCTTGCGTACGCCCATCGACTGGCCGGCTGAGGTGAAGTTCGATGCGAGACCGCCTCCTTTGGAGTTCTGAACCAGCACCACCATAATTACGAGTACACATGCAAGGATAACCAGGATCGTAAGGAAAATATAAATACCCATTGTTATACTATTTTATTAAATCTTTGATCTTTTCAATACGGCTTGCAAAGTAAGCACTTTTTTCCGGATATTGCAATGAGAGTCTTTCATAAATATTTATTGCCCTGGAATAGTAGCCCTGGTTGATGTAAATCTTTGCCAGTGTTTCCGTTATGAATTTGCCGTGTTCATCCGTGCTCTCTGCCGACAGGTCCTTTACCGGCTGAACATCGCCCGGAGTGAGCCTCTCAATTGAAGGACTGATCCTGATAAAACGGTCAATCAGATCGGCCGGGGTCAGCTGCGTGGCAGGCTCAGACTCTTCCTCCGGCTGATCAGGGATCAGCTCGAGGAGCTCCTCCTGCCGGGGTTCGGCATCGGATTCTGATTCTGCCGGAGTACCTGTCTGCCATTCAATCTCAATTCCGGGAACAGGTTCAGGGAGTGGTTCCGTGACCGGCTCAGGGAATTCCTCAGGGAACTGCTCAGGGAATTCCTGTGGAATTTCCTCAGGCTCAGGTTCCGGTGCCGGCAGTTCCTCCGGGGCAGATTCAGTTACCGGTGTTTCCTCAGTTGAAAGTTCGGATTCGGGCATCCTCTCTGGTGGAAGGTCATGCACCGGTATTTCCACCGGCATGGATTCAGGCATGAGGACCTCCTCCATGACAGGCTCTGTTACCGGCAGCTCCTCCGGCTGAAGTACGGTTGCCGGCATTTCCTCCGGCATTTGTCCGGCAACGGGGATTTGCTGCTCCGGCACCTGCTGAGCCACCTGGTCAGCAGCTGTCTTGTGAATCTCTTCAAGTTCCCTGAGCCGCGCTTCAATCTCAGCAATGAGCTCCTCCCTGGTGCGTAGTTTCTCCGTCAGCTCCTCTGCCTGCCGGTCTTCAGCGCCGTCAATGACATTACCAGCACTTTCTTCACCGGCTACAGAAATTTCCTCGGGACCAGGGATTTCTTCTTCAGACTGATCAGCGAAAATGACAGGGGTCTCCCCGGTGACCGGGACCTCCTCAGTGACAATGACTTCCTCTGAGCCAGGCACCTCTTCGGTGCCCGGGACCTCCTCAGCTACCGGGGTCCCTTCCGCAGGCTGATCCGCGGAGATAACAGGAATCTCCTCAGTGTCCGGGACCTCCTCAGCTACCGGAGTCTCCCCGGTTGCCGTGATAACCACCGGGGGAACCTCTTCACACGGCACTTCAGTGAACGCCGGTGTGGTAACAACCTCTGCCCCTGCAACATCAGCAGGAGAAAGAAACAAATAGTGGTAAAGCACCTCCCTGTCAGCCACTGAAAGAGCTGATACCCGGAGCTGCGAATCAAACCGGATGTCATTATTCTCCTTCAGCCCCCGCAGAAGAAGCATATGGGCGGAATGAAACCAGGGAAAAAGGGAAGTAAGCTCCCTCAACTCATCCAGGTCTCCCGGACCCGGGAGATCAATGCCTGCAATGAACCTGTTGAATTCATTCCTGTTCATGAGCAGAACTACCAGTTGACAAACGCCCTGTTAAATATATCATCAATAAGCATCTTCACGATCTCCTCTGTCAGGCTGGCTTCAACAGCACTCAGATCAAGCGCGCTGCTGTAATCCTGGTAACGGGTGAAGGTCTGATCAAAGCTGTTGTCATCATTGAACGCGTTCACATACCTGACCCGCACGGAGATTGAGAACCTGTTCATGGCAGCCTGCTCATTGCCGCTGACAGTGAGCGGCTGAGTCTTGTAGTCAGTGATCTCTCCCTCGAAACTCAGGTCGCCCCCCGATGATACCATGTCAAGATTGGTCTGCGCCCTGCACATATCGATAAGAGCATCGGTAACGGTCTGTGTCAGTCCGGGTACTACCAGGCTTGCCCTGTTCTGAAAGGTTGCGACACTAATGGTATTTGCCTCCACCGGTATGGAAGCGCCGGTGAATTTGTATTGGATTTTCACTCCGCAGCCGGCAGTCATCGCCAGCAGAACCAGCGGCACCATTATCTTTACTATCCTATGCATCAAGCCTGTACTCCTTTATTTTCCTGTAGAGAGTCCTTTCGGAGATCCCCAGCTCAGCCGCCGCCAGCTTTCTCTTGCCGTTGTTTTTGTCAAGCGCCTTCTTTATGAGTTCCTTTTCACGGTCACTCAGTGAGAGAGACTCCTCTATCACCTCCTCGGTGTCCTCAATCACCCTGCTCTCCTTCGGCGGGCTGTAGCTGACCTTCACAGGTGGTGCCGGCTCATACTGATCCCCGGCAAGCGAACCCTGGTTATACAGGTTGCGCACAGCCCTCGCCCCGCTTTCTGTCAGGTTGTCAGCATCACCTGTTGTCAGCAGGTCATATACAAGATTCTTCAGATCATGCATGTCGCTCTTCATGTCGAACAGCACCTTATAAAGAATCTCCCTCTCGCTGCTGAAGCTCTTGTCATCGGCATGCGCCCTCACAGGTACGGGAAACCGTCCGGTCTGAATATCCGGAAGATAATGCGCAAGTATGGCGGCAGTCACATCACGCTCCTGCTCAATGACAGATATCTGTTCAGTGATATTTTTCAGCTGCCTTACGTTGCCCGGCCAGTAGTAGTTCATCAGCATCTCCCTCGCCTGGTGATCGAGCCTGATGGCCGGCATCCGGTAGCGTTCCGCGAAATCAACAGCAAACTTCCTGAACAGTAAAATGATGTCTTCACCTCTTTCGCGAAGGGGCGGCACCCGTACCGGCACCGTATTCAGCCTGTAAAAAAGATCTTCCCGGAACCTTCCCGAGCCTACTGCCTGGACAATATCAACATTGGTGGCGGTTATGACCCTGACATCGGTCTTCTGAACCTTTGATGAACCAACCCTTATGAATTCACCTGTCTCCAGCACCCTGAGCAGCCTGACCTGCGTCGAGAGGGGCAGTTCAGCCACCTCGTCAAGAAATATTGATCCTCCGTTTGCGACCTCGAAGTAGCCCTTGCGACTGTCAGTTGCCCCGGTGAAAGCGCCCTTCTCGTGGCCGAAGAGTTCCGAATCAATCGTTCCCTCCGGTATGGCGCCACAGTTCACCGCAATGTACGGACCGTGCTTGCGCATGCTGAATGAGTGTATCACCTGCGGAAAGACCTCCTTCCCGGTTCCGCTTTCACCTGTTATAAGTACAGAGAGATCTGTGGGGGCCACCTGAACGGCTATGTCAATTGCCCTGTTCAGTCCCTCATGATTGCCAATTATTCCAAACCTCTGTTTTACGCTCTGTAATTCCTTCATCAAAATCCAATGAACTGCGAATTTACGACTTTTTTGCATTATGTTAAAGCTGTTTTTTAGTAATTTGGAACCATGAAAGAGAGCCATTCACCGCGGTTTACGGGGATTATACCCGCACGATATGCCTCGTCGCGCTTCCCCGGAAAACCTCTTGCCGTCATCGGCGGGATGACAATGATTGAGAGAGTTTACCGGCAGGCTTCACTGGTGCTGGAGGAGACCTGGGTGGCCACTGACGATGAGCGCATCCGCGAAGCGGTAACCGCCTTCGGCGGGAAGGTAGTAATGACCTCATCGGAACACCGGAGCGGAACCGACCGCTGTGCTGAGGCAGCAGCTGTGGTCACCGACGGAAGCGAAGACACAGTCATTATCAACATCCAGGGTGATGAACCATTTATCAGGCCGGAACAGATCAGGGCTCTGATGGATTGCTTCACCGGTAATGAGGTGATGATAGCCACCCTTATCCGCAGGGCTGAACCGGATGAAGATCTTTTCAATCCCAACCATCCCAAGGTCATTGTCAGGAAGAACATGGACGCCATATGCTTCAGCCGGTCAGTCATCCCCTTCTTCCGTGATTCACCTGCAGCAGAATGGAGCCGGAAGCACACCTATTACAAGCACATCGGTCTCTACGGCTACCGCGCCTCAACCCTCAGGGAACTGACACTCCTTCCCCAGTCGCCGCTCGAAAAGGCCGAGAGCCTTGAACAGATGAGATGGATAGAAAACGGCTATTCCATCCGCTGCGCCGTCACCCCCTGGGAGAGCATCGGCATTGACACCCCCGAAGACCTTGACAGGGCGGCAAAGATGCTGCAGGAAAAATTACTCTAAACTTTTACTCTCTCTCTTTGTTATAATACTGAGTAAGTAACATTGAGAGAGATGAATGCAGGAAGCAGAACATACTCCATCAAGGATCTGGAGAATTTCTGTGGTATAAAGGCACATACCATCAGAATGTGGGAGAAGAGGTACGGGATCCTTACACCAGAGAGGAGTGATTCCAATATACGGCATTATACCGAAGATGAGCTTAAGAAGCTCATTACCGTTTCCATCCTGAACCGCAACGGGATGAAAATATCAAAGATCGCGCGGCTGAATGACAGTGAGCTGGTGAAGGAGGTACTCAAGTCCGGAACCGGCGATGAGAGCAGCGACGGCACATTCAAACCCGGGGAACTGATTATGTCTGCCCTCCGTTTCAGCGAAGAGGAATTCAGGGAAAAACTGAACCAGTTCGTGGTCGAAAAGGGACTGGCACAGGCATACCTCCAGGTGTTCCATCCGCTGATGCAGAAGGCAAGGGCGCTTTGGCTCACTGATTGTATCTCAAAACCACAGGAACAATTCATAAGGCATGTTATCAGGACCATCCTCATTGCCGGCGATATGTCACACGAAGCACACACAAACGGCCAGAACGCAGCAATAATCAACCTTGGCGACACTGAAAGCGAAAACAACCTGGTCTTTCTTAAATACCTTCTGAGACAGAGGGGTTTCAACGTGGTATACACCGAAGGGACTCTTTCAGTGGAAGACATAAAAGGAATTCATACAGTAAGACCCTTTACCGTTCTGGCACTGAACATACCGGCATCAGAACCTGACGATGAGGTCCGGGGCTTCTGCGATGCCACAGCCCGGGAACTCGATCTGAAAAAGGTTCTCGTCCTGGGAAGGTATGACAACAGCGGAACATGGAGCAACGGCAAAACGAAAGCTGTCTGCTCTCCTGCCGGACTGGCAGAGTGGGCAAACAGCCTCTGATTCTGATTTTATTTCTTACTTCTTTATTCTTACAACAACCGAGTCAGCAATCTGAAGCGCGGTTGTTATCGTGCCAAGGTCACTGAAGAGCTCACCCGTAGCACCTGTGGGATGACTGTGGCCGACCGGCCTGAGAAGATACCTGTCCTTCAGCAGTGACATATCAACAGTACCCTCATAGACCACGGCAGGCTGGGCGTTAAAAAGGTAGTTCTTATCTCCGGGAAACCTGTCATTTGTCCAGTACTCATTCCAGTCCCAGTTCTGATTTACCTCGAACATAACCCTGAAGCGGGCCGGCAGAGGATTGTCTGCCCGGGTTTTCAGCACGAAACTGGTGGTGGGCGTCGCACCACTGTATGCATCAGCCACCGGGCTGGACTGATCGGGCATGAAGAGCCCGTCAGCTGACCTTATACCACGCTTGTGCGACCAGTAGGGAAGCGTCTGTGGTGCACGCTTTGCCGCCTCAACCCATTTGCCACTGGCATTGGATCCGTACTTGAAAACACCTGTGGCGATAGCCTTCGGGACAAACAGAGTCTGGATGTAGCTGCCATTTTCGTCTTCAATCCAGACAGCCATGAGCGGGTAATAAAGCGAGGGGCCGCCGTAAAACGTTACTTCAATCTCCTCGCCCCGGCCTGAGGTGTTGGTAACGACATCAGTCATCGTCTGCCTCTGTAACAGGTTGGTGGCAGAAGGCTTTGATGAACATGATGCTAATAGTGCTGCAAATAGAATTATAAAGTATTTCATCTCTTCCAGTTTTTTAGATTTCAATAATAATCCCGATAGTGGGAAGTACTGTTCCTGCCTCAGAGTCAATATATTTCAGCAGGTAGCGCTCCGGGTCAACGGGATTGACAATCGGTGATCCTGCCGGATCGGTCTGCAGAACGAGTATGTCAGGCTGGTCAGCCTTGAAGTTGTAAACATTCTGCACATCTACATACAGCATCAGCGACCACCTGTCGAAATAAAACTGCTTGTCTATGCGCAGGTCGAGCTGGTGAAATCCCTTCAGCCGTTCGGTGTTGAAACGGCTGTAATCAAGATAGCCCTGACCTGACACTTTCCAGGCGTCAATGTATGAGGACTTGTCAGTGTCGAAGGGTGTAAAGGGTGCCCCTCCAACATACCGCCACCTGAAACCGGCGTTCCAGCTCTTGCCGATGCTCTTCGTGGCAGTCACGCTTATAAGATGCCGGTTGTCCCAGGCAGTTGGTATGTACTGCCCGTCAGTTCCTTCAAACTCGCTGCGAACGAAGGTGTATGAAAAGACCATATTGAGTCCCTCAAGATCCCTCGCCCGTCCCATCAGCTCAAGACCGTATGCCCTGCCCACGGCTGTTGAAGTAAGAGGCTCATTGCCGAAGACGCCGTAACCGGCGCTCTTGGTTGACAGCGGAACCTGGTCGGACACAGAGAACGGATACCTTGAATAATTCTTATAGAAACCCTCAAGTGTGAACTGCAGCCTCTCATCCGGTACCAGTTCAACACCGCCCACAATATGATCAGCGGCAATATATTTCAGGTCTTTGTTGACGATGTTGCCGTCATTATCGAGCAGACCGAGTGAAGTATATGACGGCAGCTGGTAATAGCGGCCCACATTGAAATTGAGGTTCAGCTCGCCTGTAAGGGCATATGTCGCCGACAGGCGCGGTGAAACCTGGGTCAGGGGATTGGCCATCAGTGATGAAAATGTGTTGGCGTCTGTACGCAGGCCCAGCGACAGCTTCAGTCTCTCATCAATGAACGAACGGCTCAGCTGCCCGAAAGCGGCGTACTTGAAGAAAACCAGGTTGGAGTTGTAAAGCTCCGTCTGCAGCCCGTCGCCGGCAAAAAACTGCCTGTAGGTGTCGTTGCGGTACCTTGACATCTCGGTGCCGGCCCCGTAACTCAGCCTCAATGAGCCCGGCCAGATCACCGTACGCTCATACCTCAGCCGGATATCGCCTTCCCCACTCTGGTAGTCATAGGTTTTATTGGCAGGATTGGAATCATCATTGTTTAAATATTTGTATTGAGTGTTGTTCAGATAGTTTCGGCTCAGCACCAGCATATCGGAGCCGTTTGAACGGAAATGCCTGTAAACGGCGCCAACGGTATAGCTGTACTGTTCCTGGGTGGGAATGTAACCCAGAATGTAGCGCTGGTATTCAGTCTCATTGGCTTCAAGGTTAAGACTGAAGTCGTCCTTTGCCCCGATGCCAAGCACTGTCAGTTCATTCTTCTGGTCGAACTTCACCTTGTATTTGAACTGAAAATCGGTATAGGTGGGCAGGAAAGGCAGCCCGATAGCGCCGAACAGGAACTGCAGGTATGATCTCCGGGCTGAAACTATCAGCGAGCTGTTTTCGCCAACCGGGCCGTTGAAGGTGAGACCCAGGTCAGATGCACCGACTGTTGCCCTCAGTGATCTCTTTTCGCGGTTGCCTTCAATCATCGTGAAGTCCATCACTGAACTCAGTGCGTTACCGCGCGAAGCCGGGAATGCCCCGGAAAGGAAATCAACCGACCTGACAAAATCAACGTTGATAATGCCTGTGGGCCCACCGGAAGAGCCCTGGGTGGAAAAATGATTAAGATAGGGTATCTCGACGTTGTCAATGAAAAACCTGTTCTCATTGGGCCCGCCTCCCCTGACAATCACGTCATTCCTGAATGCAGGTGTGGAGGCTACGCCGGGGAATGACTGGATTACACGTGAAATGTCACGGTTGCCTCCCGGATTGAGCTCTATCTCCTGAATCCCTATGATCCTTGCCGAGATGGGGCTCTCGACCGATTTTCGGAATGGTGAGGGCTTGACAATGATCTCACCCACCTCAACGATCGTGGATTCAAGCTTGATAACCAGGTTTACTTCGTTGTTGTTGGTTACCATAACGCCGTCTGTAACATAAGGTTTGTATCCAACGGAAGAGATCCTCAGTTCCACAAAACCGGGCTTCACCCCGGTGAATGTGAAGTTGCCGTCGAAATCCGTCATTGCACCCGTTGTGGTGTTCCAGATAACGACGCTGGCAAAAGGTACCGGTTCATTCGTGGCAGCATCAACCACCTGGCCGCGGATCGAGCCTCCGCCTGCCTGGCCGTAAATCCCTGAATAAACCAGGGCCATAAACACAAATAATAAGGTATGACGTTTCATCTCTGTTAAGATTTCATGAAACAAAAACAACCGGATAGTGATTTTGTTTAATTATTTATGATTTTTTATCTACAAAAGTTTTTTGAAGTAATCTTCCTCCCGGTCAAGGCTGAGAAACGGGGCCCGGTTTTTAAGGTCATTGATTTTTTCAAGCATGGCGTTGGCGAAGGGAGCAGTTTCACGCTTTCCGCCCGAGATCCGGTGTGCCATGGCCCGCGTGATCCTGGCCGCCTCGCTCCAGAGTCTCATGGTATGGGCTGAGATAAATATACTGCTGAATTTTTCCCATATGTAGTCGATCCCCGTCTCGGAGGGATGAACCATGTCTGAGGTATAATAACGGTAATCGCGGAGTTCATCCATGAATATCTCGTAGGCCGGGAAGTAACCTTCAACGGAAGGATGAGAGAGCAGTTCCTCTGTTGCCAGCAGAAGCTGAGCCTTGCTCAGCTGGTTGGAATGAGCGCCGTCGCTCAGGTGGCGGACAGGACTGACGGTGAACCATACCTTCAGTGAGGGACTGGCCTCAGCCAGGCGGTCGAGTGTTTCCTTCCAGCGGGTGGCAATTTCGGACCATGAGGCCTGCCTGCGGATGAACAGCGAGGAAGGGAGCTTGTGGCAGTTGGCTACAATGGCTCCGCTTTCCCTGAGTGTATATATATAGGATGTGCCAAATGTGACAAAAAGGAACGAAGCCTTCCTTGTGAATGCAGAAGCAGAGAGGCTCACCTCGTTCAGCCTTTCAATCAGTACATCACGCTCATATGATGAGAACGCGGTGTGATGATCAAGGCTCATGTACCTGTTCTTGTGAAGGTAAATGTCCTTGTCGGTGTAAGTGTGCCCGGCGATGAACCTGTCAACAGCTCCGGCCACTGAAAAAGGATTGAAGAGAGTGCCGTGGGGATTGGTCATCACCGGAAGCTTGCCGGCTGCCATCCGGTAGCCAATCTCGTTGGCAAAGCATGAGCCAAGGAACATCACCGGAGTGTCATAACTGATCTCTGAAGCTGCGGCAGGCATCTGCACGCCGGTAATAAGGTCCATAACCGGAAAAGAATTAGATTAATGTATCCATCCACTCCGTGATGAAATCGAAGTGCTCCTGCTTCAGCGGATCATTGTGCAGCTCATGGTAGCCTTCGTCCCACAGCTTCAGGGTAGCCCGGGGAGCCGAGCCTGCCACCTGTACTGACCCTGACGGTGAGGTGATCAGGTCATTGCGTCCGTGTGCCAGCAGCAGCGGGACGGTGATCTCCTGCGCACGGGCAAGTGTCTCTTCAGCGGCTGATGACATCCATAGATAAAGCCCGGCAGAGATCTGACCGTGCACCAGCGGATCACTACGGTAAGCCTTTACAACCTCCGGATCACGCGAGAGGTATTCAGTCTTCAGCCCTGATGACTGGGTCATGCCCGGCATCAGTGTACCGGCTGCCTTCGCAAGAAAAACCTTCAGCGGCGGCAACGTTTCAGCAAGGATAACCCAGGGTGATGTTACAATTGCACCGGTCACTGACGGCTTTCTGCGGATGAGATAGTTGAGCACTATGCCCCCTCCAAGGCTGTGGCCATAAATGAAAAGCGGCACGCCCGGGAAGTTCAGGGCAGCCTCACTGAGTATACTGTCAATCGTATCATAAACCTTCTCAGGCGATGGTATCACACCCCACCGGCCGGGTGTATGCCCGTGGCCCGGCAGGTCAAACGCCAGAAGAGTCACCCCCCTCTCATTGAACCGCTCAACCCATGCCTTATACCTGCCTGTATGCTCTCCCAATCCATGGATAAGCAGAATGACCGACCGGGGCTCTCCTGCAGCCTCAAACCGGTAAAAAGCAGTCTTTCCAGAGGGTAAATTTCTCAATTCCATAGCCACTTTTTTGTAAAGATAATCAAAACCGGGAAAGAGCGGAAGGGGCTCACGCGCAGAGGATGATTGAACAAAGTCATCATATTCATTTCAATACGTATCGTGCTGTTAATGTGCTTTTTATGCCATATTAACCACTTGCCCCCACTCCTCTCGCCCTGTCCCGGACAGGTTGAAATTAAAAAAATACCTTATTATCTTAATTTAGACATCACACATTTATATTCCTGATTTTGTTTGAATTGGAGTTTAGAAAACAGGTGACCACAAGCTGCTTTAACTATAATTTAAGATATTCAGATTTGGATATCCGATTTTCAGTGTTTAACTTTGTGTCAACAAACAAAAAAATCAGAGAGATGACTGCACAGGAATTCACATCAAGCATAATAGATCTGAAGGGCAATCTTCAGAAGTACGCCCTCAGTCTGACCCTCGACCGTGATAATGCCCTTGATCTCGTTCAGGATACTTTTCTCAAGGCAATACAGAACCAGGATAAATTCGTGGATGCCACGAACCTCAAAGCCTGGGTCTTCACAATAATGAAAAACACCTTCATCAACAATTACCGCCGCAAGATGAGGGAAAACACGATGATGGACGGCACGCAGGAGCTTTACTACCTCAATCTGCCCTCCGACAAGGGAAGCATTTCTCCCGAGTCGTCATATGCAGGTAATGAGATTGAGAAGGCTATTGAAGAGCTTCATGAGGATTACCGTCTCCCCTTCCGCATGCATGTTGACGGTTTCAAATACGAGGAGATAGCTGAGAATCTCAACCTGAAGCTCGGCACGGTCAAAAGCCGGATTTTCTTCGCACGACAGAAACTCATGAGTGTTCTTAAAGATTACAATGGTTAGGTTAAACAGATGGTGAAGATGAACTGCCGGATTGCAATCGTCCGGCAGTTTTTTTTACGGCAGGGTTTTTGTCGTCCTTGATCATAAATCTCTTTTTCAATACCTTTATAAAAAATTCGACAGCATGAAAAAATATCTCTTCGTTGCGTTTTTTGCAATAGTGCTTTCTTCTTCCACTCTTGAGGGGCAGGAAAAGTATATACAGGTACCTGTAAGTCATGTTACGGTTTTCAGTCGCGGTGCCCAGCTCTCCGGTGATGCAGCCGTCACGCTTCAGCCCGGTACATGGGAGTACGTTGCCGGAGGTCTTTCGCCATATATAGATCCCAACAGCATCCAGGTGAGAGGTGAGGGCGATTTCATGATAATGGGTGTGACTCACCGCAACAATTACCTTGAGAATCCTGCAGAGTCAGATGAGATCAGCACTCTGCGCGACAAGATAAAGGCCCTGCAGATCAGGATCGAGGATGAGGAAACCGCCACGGAGGTGCTGCTGGAGAAGGAGCGATTCCTCAAGGCCAACTATGACGTTGTAAGCCAGAAGTCGGCCATAACGCCTGACCAGCTGAAGGCCCTGATGGATATCTATGGCACCGGCATGGAGAGTGTAAAAACTGCCATTCTCAAAAAAAACAGGATTTTGAAGGAATACAGGGAGGAAAAGGAAAAGCTTGACCAGCAGCTTGCCGGCACCATCGACCGCTCGAAGATGCCAACCGGCGAGATTGTCATGACCCTTTCCGGCAGCAAGCCCGTAACAGGCAGGCTTAATATATCTTATGTGGTTATGAATGCAGGATGGCAGCCGGCATATGATATCAGGGTTGATGACATCACCGATCCGGCCATAATCATCTATAAGGCAAATATCTGGCAGAACAGCGGAGTGGAGTGGAAGGACGTGAAAGTAAGCCTCTCCAACGCCGCACCGATGACAGCAGGGTATCTGCCCGTCCTTGACCCATGGTTCATTGACTTCTACCAGGAATACGCCCTCAATGAAATGGTTGTCGTCGGTTACGGGACAAAGGGCAGACCGGCCCGCCAGGCCAAGGCAGAGGATGCCGTGATGATGGATCTGGAGGCAAGCGCCCCGATGCCTGTTACAGTAACAGAGTCAAACATCAGCTTCAGTTTCGATATAAATGTGCCCAAGACCATTGCATCAGGCGGCAAGCAGGAGACAGTAGAGCTGCAGAGACTCACCGTGCCTGCCACCTACAGCTATGCCGCAACGCCCAAGATTGCCTCTTCGGCATACCTGATGGGGTACATCACTGAATGGGATAAATACAACCTCCTGCCGGGTGAGTCAAACATTTACTTCAGCAACACCTTCACCGGCAAGGGATACATCAACACCGCGGAGCTGACTGATACCCTGCCGGTGTCACTCGGTGCTGACAACAGCATTACAGTGAAGCGAGACCGCCGCACCGATTTCACCTCGCAGAAAATGATCGGTGCCAACAGGGTTGAGACCCTATCGTTCCTGATATCCGTCAGAAACAACAAGAGCAAGGCTGTGACAGTGAGACTGCGTGACCAGCTGCCTCTGCCCCAAAACAGCGACATCACCGTTGAAGCCGTTGAGCTCAGCGGCGGCAAACAGCACAGCGCCACGGGCGAGGTTACCTGGGACCTCCCGGTTGCACCCCGCGAAACCAAAGAAATTGTCTTTACCTACAGCGTGAAGTACCCGAAGAACAAGAAAGTTATACTTGAATAACAGATAGTTGTCAAACGACTGACAGACGAGGTTATCAACAGCTGTTGATAACCTCGTTCTTTTTAAATTAAAATCTTATGATACAGCCATTTATCATTGTTGATAAACCTGTTTATTTTATGTTACTTTCTTCGTCGTATTATTGCCCTGAAAAACTTGACCGTTACGGGATATCGGGTTATATTTGTTCTACCATGTGAGCGATAAAGAGTCGCTTTGAAGCATGAAGGTTCTTTGGATTGGTTTAATTATCACTCTGAATTAACATCAGACTTCAGAGTCTCACGCTGACGAACTACGGTTCAGAAGCGTCCGTCACGGGTGCAGGCTGAGAAGCCTTCCCATCCTGGCGGCCTGACGGAGCAATCATCAGACGGTGTAACAGCCGCGAGAGGAAAGCAACACAGATGCAAGGCTGAAAGCTAATAAAGCAGCAGATGTGTCCGTTCAGAGAGAGGGTCATCATGCCAACCGAACCGGCGAGGATAGGATGGAGATGATCCGGGCATGACAGCAGCTGCCCTTTCGGGGGGTGTCGTGCTTCAAGGGTTCATGACTCCGCATCTCAGTATGCGCCCGGAAAACCGCAAGGCCACTACGGATAACAGAAGAGATACCGGAACAGGTCAGCAGTCAGCTTAACGGCAGACCCCGACAGACCGGGAAAGGGAGGAGTAAGAGAGATGAACCGGCTGCAATAACAGTAGCATGGCGGCAATGACGGTCATGGCTGTCACTCGCCGGAATGGGAACTATTACGTACAGTATGGTTCCCATTCGTGTTTTATACACCTCTCATCACAGATACAGAATCACAGGTCAGGGGTGATCAGTCATGCATGATTCCCTTACTTGCAGTGAGGCAATAAAAAAGGGGCTTAACGCCCCCTGATAACCCCCCTGGCAGATTTGCTAATAAAATCCAGAATGTAATCGCGCTCCGGCGTGGACGGGAAGTTGGCACCAATGTACTCCAGCGCTTTGGTGCCGTTCATCCCCATATTGAAATAAGCCCTGTAGATCTCATGAAGCTCATGCATCTTCTCCTTTGTGAAACCCCTCCGTTCCAGTCCAACACTGTTTATTCCCATGTAGGCCAGCGGCTCACGGTCAGCCTTGATGAAGGGAGGTACATCCATCCGCACCTTTGAGCCTCCTCCCAGGAAAGCATGATTACCGATACGGACAAACTGGTGTACTATGGTTCCCCCGCCCAGCGTCACCCAGTTCCCCAGTTCCACCTCACCGGCTATCCCGGATGAGGCAACCATGATCACATTGTCTCCCAGGCTGCAGTCATGCGCCACATGAACATAAGCCATCAGCAGGCAGTTCTTTCCGATGATGGTCCTGCCTCTTGCACGCGTGCCCCTGTTGAGAGTGGCAAACTCCCTGACAGTGGTGTTGTCACCAATCTCCAGGGTGGTCTCCTCCCCGCTGAATTTCAGATCCTGCGGAATGGCCGAGATGGAGGCGCCGTTGAAGATACGGCAGTTGCTGCCTATCCTCGCACCGTCATAGATAACCGCCCCGGAACCGATCCAGGTACCGTCGCCGATCACAACATCACCATAGATGGTGGCAAACGGCTCAACAGTGACCCCCTTGCCAAGCTGAGCCTTCGGGTCAATATGTGCCAGTGAAGAAATCATATCTTGTTACTTGTTCTTTATAACCTGTGCCGTCATCTCCCCTTCCGCAACCAGCTTTTCGCCAACAAAAGCCTGGCAATACATGATCACAATGTTCCTCCGGATGGGTTCGGTCATATCCGCCCTTATGATAATGGTATCACCCGGGATGACCTTATGCTTGAACTTCATCCTGTCTATCTTCAGGAAATAGGTTGAGTACCTTTCGGGCTCGTCCACGTTGTGAAGCACAAGTATTCCTCCAACCTGCGCCATCGTCTCCACCAGGAGAACACCCGGGAAAACATGCTCCTGCTCAAAATGACCCTGGAAGAAGGCTTCATTGTAAGTGGTGTTCTTCATTCCTATCACATGGCTGGTGGTGAGCTCAAGAATCCTGTCAACCATGAGGAAAGGGAACCGGTGGGGAAGCAGCTTCTTGATCTGCTGTATGTCCATCACCGCCGGCTTGGTGGTATCAAGAAGGGGAATCTCCTTTTTTGTTGTCTGTCTCTTTATCTCCTGCCTGATCAGCCTGGCAAGCCTGGTATTGGAATAATGCCCCGGGCGGGTTGCCACAACCTTGCCCTTGATGGGCTGCCCCACCAGTGCAAGGTCGCCTATCAGGTCAAGCAGCTTATGTCTCGCCGGCTCATTCGGATACCTGAGCTTGGTGTTGTTGAGTACGCCGGCATGGTGTTCAGTGATACCTGGCTTATTGAACATCTTGGCAATGCGGTCAATCTCTTCCTGTTCCACTTCACGCTCTAGGATCACCACGGCATTCTCAAGATCACCCCCTTTTATCAGTCCCATCCGGAAGAGCGGTTCAAGTTCATGGAAGAAGACAAAGGTACGGCTGCCTGCTATATCCTTTTCAAAGTCATTGATCTGATCAAGGATGGCATACTGGTTGCCGAGTATCTTCGAGTTATAGTCTATCAGAACATGTGCGCTGAAATGATCATCAGGGTAGATTATCAGGTCAACCCCGTGTTCCTCGTCAGAGAAGGCTATCTTCTCCTTTATTACATAATAGTTGCGCTCCTCTTCCTGTTCAATGATTCCGGCCTTCGTTATGGCTTCCACGAACATTCGGGAACTGCCCCCCATGATCGGAGCCTCGGGTCCGTTAATCTCAATCAGTGCATTGTCAACGCGCATCCCTGCAAATGCTGCAAGAACGTGCTCAATTGTAGCAACAGAGGCGTCACCCTGTACCAGCGTGGTTCCCCTCGAAGTCTCGGTAACATGGTCAGCAACCGCATCTATTAACGGCGCGCCGGGAAGGTCAGTACGACAAAACTTATAGCCGTGGTTCGGAGGAGCAGGCTTGAAGGTCACAATTACGTCAATTCCGGAATGAAGGCCCTTACCGTTGAGACTCACCTCATTAGCCAGCGTCCTCTGTTTTTCAATCATATCAGGTCAGTTTTAATTGGGCAAAGAAAAAGAAAATTTTCCGAACAGCATAATCAAAAACCCTACATCTGCGTGATGATCAAATCATTTCCTTTAGACCGCCTTTCGGAACTAGCTGTTTTTTAAAGATTCAACTGCTTTTGCGAGAGCATCAACCCTGTTGCTCAGATCAGGCAGTTTCCTAAGATAAACAGTGGTTTTCAGAAATTGTTTGCTGTCAGTTGCGGGGTATCCGAGGTAAGTGGCGTTCTCTTCACTGATTGTGCTCATTATGCCCGACTGTGCCCCGATCTTGACACCATCGGCTATCCGCAGATGGCCTGCCAGACCCACCTGCCCGGCGAACATGCAGTTCCTTCCGACGATGGTCGATCCTGCCAGCCCCGACTGGGCGGCTATGACGGTGTTCTCTCCTATCTCGCAGTTGTGACCAACCTGTATCAGGTTGTCGAGCTTTACCCCCTTCCTGATAATTGTCGAACCCATGGTGGCGCGGTCTACGCAGGTGTTGGCCCCGATCTCCACGT
Source organism: Bacteroidota bacterium (assembly GCA_018262715.1). Lineage (GTDB taxonomy): Bacteria > Bacteroidota > Bacteroidia > Bacteroidales > VadinHA17 > SR-FBR-E99. The sequence goes on along the minus strand of JADFDS010000006.1, from coordinate 42,679 downwards.
TATCTTCCAGGATAACATTGCCTATCTGAGGAATCTTCATGAAATTGGCATCGGTGACCGGCGCAAAGCCAAATCCGTCAGCGCCAATCACTGCCCCTGCATGAATTATACAATCATTCCCGATCACGCAATCACGATAAACCTTTACTCCGGGATGAAGCATGCAGTTCCTGCCGATTTTGACATTTTCCCCGATAAATACCTGGGGATGAAGTGAGCATCCGTCACCTATAACAACGTTTTCGGAGATGACGGCACAGGCTCCGATGAAAACGTCCGCCCCCACCGATGCCTTTTCATCGATTACTGCCGAGGCATGTATTCCTTTCTTTGCCGGCCTGGCCTGTTCATAGAAAGCTAGCAGCCTGGCAAGCGCCTGGTATGGATCATCCACCCGGATAAGGGTGGCTTTAACCTCCTTCGCCGGAGCGAAATCATTTCTCACCAGCACTGCCGAAGAGGTTGTTGTGTACAGGTAAGGTTCGTACTTCGGGTTTGCAAGGAACGAAAGGGCACCCGCCCCGCCCTCTTCTATCCTGGCCACTGTGTTGAGTTTCGTTTCCGGATCGCCCTCAACTGTACCGTTCAGGATTTGGGCTATCATTGCAGCAGTAAATTCCATCTGAGTTATTTTTTTATTTAATTATTTCCTTGGGGTAGCACAGGTAATACTTCGTTACTTTATCTGACAGCGCCTCCTTGTCAAAGAGGTCAGACACCGCGGTGATATCGGGTGTAGTGCCGTTCTTCAGCAGTATCCGCACCTCAGGAGTGCCGGGAGCGTATGTCTGGTTGTACACATCGCCGGTGTTGACGAAATACCCCACCTCGTCATCCGTCAGTCCGAGCACCTCCTTTGCCATGCGTCCTGTTTCACTAACCCTTGCCGGGTCAAACGGAGTCCTCTGAAGCTCTATTGCCAGAAGGTCCCTGTTTACGAACCTCCTGCAGAGTTCTTCCAGCACCCTGTCACCGCAGCTCATCCAGACCTTGGTTGCCGAGAGTATGTCACTCTCGTCGAGAGCGGTGAAGTGCCCCACCAGTGATGCCCTCTCCTCCCCTTCAGCCCTGTTGTGGCGTGGCTCCAGGAAATAGGCCAGGGCCGGCGTGGCAAACAGCTTCAGTCCCGCTGCCGTCACCTGCCTTGCCCTGACGAGAAGGCTGGTGAGCAGTTTCTCAGCCGAGACCACGGTGCGGTGGTTGTAGACCTGCCAGTACATCATACGCCTGGCAATCAAAAACTTCTCAACGGAGTATATTCCCTTTTCATCAACCACCAGCCTGTCGTCGGAGACGTTCAGCATCCGGATAATCCTGTCTGATCCTACAGAACCCTCTATCACGCCGGTAAAGAAACTGTCACGCCTGAGGTAATCCATCCTGTCCATATCCATCTGCCCTGTCACCAGGTCGTGGAAAAACCTCCTCTGGTATTCTCCCCGGAAGATGGCAATGGCAGACGTCAGCCTTCCTCCCATGGATCTGTTGAGCTCCTCCATGATAAGGAGTGACATGGTTTCATGAGGCATGTCCTCAATCAGTGAGTGCTCGAGAGCATGCGAGAACGGCCCGTGGCCGATGTCATGCAGCAGTATGGCTGCCAAAACCCCCTCCTCCTCTTCTGCCGAGATCTCAGTCCCCTTGCTCCTCAGTGTGTGAACAGCCTGCCCGGTCAGGTACATCGCCCCGAGGCTGTGCTGAAAACGGCTGTGTACCGCACCGGGGTAGACAAGGCTTGAGAGCCCGAGCTGCCTGATGTTACGCAACCGCTGAAACCACTGATGACCCATGAGGTCATAGATAAGGTCATTGGGTATACTGATAAATCCGTATACCGGGTCATTGATAATCTTTCTCCTGTTTGTCAAACAGCCTGGGTTTTATGGCGACAAATTTATTCAATAGTTTCCAGAAAAGGGAAAGAAAAGCTTCATATACAGCTCTCCGGACACATTTTCATATAATCTATCCATTGATAATTGAAAAAATGGTTTTATCTTTGCACCCGAACAGAAGGGTACGAATGGCCTAGGGGACAAAAGTCCCCTATTTTGTTATCAAAAATCAGACTATGATTACAAAGGACCATATCAGGAAACTTGCGGAAGCGCACATCAGCGGCACCGGCATCTTCCTTGTTGATGTAAGGCTGAGCAGCACCGGACGCATTACCGTTCTCATTGACAGGACGGAGGGCGTCACAATTGATGACTGCGCCATGCTTAGCAGGCAGATAAGCAATGACCTCGGCGAGGAAGTTGGGGATTATGAGCTGAACGTCTCATCTCCCGGGCTCGATATGCCCCTGCTGGTACTGCAGCAGTTCATGAAGAACGAGGGGAGAATGGTTGACGTGGTCACCAATGAGGGCGAACGCTTTAAAGGAACCATGATGAACGTGACAACCGGCGGATTTGACCTGAAGACAGAAAAGAAAACAGGGAAGGAAATCACAGAGACAGTCAGATCATTTAATTTTGAGGATGTTAAGTCAGTAAAAGTAATTATATCATTCAAATAAAAGTATAGATTACAGCAATGGAAAATGTAAATCTCATAGATACTTTTTCGGAGTTCAAGGAGCTGAAGAATATTGACAGGCCCACCATGATGAGTGTGCTCGAGGATGTATTTCGGGGCATGCTTGCCAAAAGATACGGTTCGGCCGACAATTTTGACATCATTGTCAACATAGACAAAGGTGACTTTGAGATCTGGCGTAACCGCGAAGTGGTTGATGACGAGGCTTTTACCGATGAGAACACCCAGATACCGCTCTCCGAAGCTCACAAGATTGATGAGGATTACGAGGTGGGTGAAGAGGTATCCGATGAGGTGAAATTCCTTGATTTCGGACGCAGGGCAATACTGGCCCTGAGGCAAAACCTGGTGGCACGCATTCTCGACCTGGAAAAGAATAATATCTATCTGAAATACAAGGACCGCATTGGTGACATCGTCACCGGCGAGGTCTACCAGGTGTGGAAGCGCGAAACCCTCGTCCTTGATGACGATGGCAACGAACTGATACTGCCCAAGGGGGAACAGATCCCTTCTGACCATTTCCGCAAGGGTGACACCATCCGTGCCGTCGTCATCAGGGTGGAGATGAAGAACAATACCCCCAACATTATCCTGAGCCGCACATCTCCCGTCTTCCTCGAGAGACTCTTCGAACTGGAAGTACCCGAGATATTTGACGGCCTGATCACCATCAGGAAGATCGTAAGGGTTCCCGGCGAAAGAGCCAAGGTGGCCGTTGAATCATATGACGAGCGCATTGACCCGGTTGGCGCATGCGTAGGCATGAAGGGATCACGGATCCACGGCATCGTCCGCGAACTTCGCAACGAAAACATCGATGTCATCAATTTCACATCCAACATACAGCTCTTTATCACCAGGGCCCTCAACCCGGCCAAAATATCGTCAATAAAACTCATTGAGTCTGAGAAAAAAGCTGAAATCTACCTCAAGCCAAGCGAAGTGTCACTGGCAATCGGAAAGGGCGGACTGAACATCAAGCTTGCCGGTCAGCTCACCGGATATGACATTGAGGTTTACCGCGAACCGGATAACGAGGATGAGGAAGACGTCAACCTCGACGAATTTGCAGATGAGATCGAAGGATGGATCATCGATGAGCTTAAAGCCATCGGATGTGACACGGCACGAAGCGTGCTGAGGCTGACCGTCCATGACCTGGTAAAGAGAACAGATCTTGAGGAGGAGACGATCAAGGAGGTTGTCAATATCCTCAAATCGGAATTTGAAAAAGAATAGCCTGCAACCTCAGGGCAACAATATATTAACTTAAAAAGAGGTTACTATAAAGGGATATATGACTGAAGACAAGAAGGCCATACGTTTAAGCAAGGCAGCCCGCGAGTTCAATGTCGGGATCCAGACCATTGTCGAGTTCCTTCACAAGAAGGGATTTGACATCTCCCATGATCCCAACGGAAAGATCCCGCCTGAGGCTTACGCTCTGATAGTCAAGGAATACAGCAGCGACCTCAGTGTCAAGAAGGATGCCGAGAAACTGGCTCTTAAGGAAAAGATTACTCCAAAGAAGTCTCTCTCCATTGAAGATATGGAGTCAGGCAGGGAAGGCGACAACGGTGAGCCTGATGAGGATTTCCTTATCACCGACATTTCCGGGGTTAAGAAGCATATTGACCTCCGGACCGAGATACGCAAACCTGAGATCAGGACCGTAGGCAAGGTTGACCTCACTCCTCCCGTCAGGCCGGTGCAGAAGGTGCCCGAAGCTCCTGTTGAGAAAGCGCCTGCTGCTGCTGCTCATGCTCCGGAACCGGCTGTCACAACAACGACCGAAGCACCTGTCACAGCCGAAACGCCCGAAATACCTGCCGAACCCAGGCAACCCAAGGTAGTGGGCAGGGTAGACCTCGACAAACTGGTCAAACCCGAGAAACCGTCTAAAAAGGCCGCCGGAAAGAAAACAGAAGCTGCCCCTGAAGTGAAGAAGCAGGAGCCTGCGGCACCCCGGCCCGAACCGGAGCCCGTCAAGGCTGCGCCGGAGCCCGAACCCCAGGTAACCCAGGAACCAAAAGAAACTGAGATATTCCGTCCGGGATACGAAAAACTCGCCGGGCCCAAAATGGTTGGCAAGATAGAGCTTGTCCCTGAAGTCAAGAAGAGCCGTGACCAGTCAGCTGCTGACAAGCACAGGCATGACAAGAAAAGGGAAAGGATCAAGCCCAAACCACGTGAGAAAGTGGCCCTTGACACCCCTGTTGCTCCTCCCCAGCAGGAAGCCAGGAAAGACAAGAAGGGACCGCAGAAGGACCACCGCGGCGGCGACAGGAAAAAGTCGTTCCGCGCCCTGAGGCCCGAAGTTGACAGGGAAGATGTCGATAAGAATATCAGGGACGTCAACCTCCTGATGAGCAAGAGCAAGTCGAAGGTGGCCAAGTACCGCCGTGACAAGCGCGATGCCATCAGCCAGAGAATGAAGGACGAGACCGAAAAGAAAGAGCTCGAAAAGAGCGTTCTCAAAGTGACCGAGTTCGTTTCCGTTAACGAAATGGCAACAATGATGGACGTTCCGGTGGTTGATATCATCTCCACCTGCATGAGCCTCGGACTTATTGTCTCTATAAACCAGAGGCTTGACGCCGAGACCATGGCGCTGGTAGCCGAGGAGTTCGGATTCACAGTCGAGTTCGTCAGCGCCGAGCTTCAGGAGGCAGTGAAGGAGGAGGAAGATGATGAAACCAATCTCCAGCCGCGGCCCCCGATTGTCACTGTGATGGGACACGTTGACCATGGCAAGACCAAGCTGCTTGACTATATCCGCAACACCAACGTGGTAGCCGGTGAGGCTGGCGGCATAACACAGCATATCGGAGCCTACACCGTCACTCTTGAGGGTGAAAAGACCATAACATTCCTTGACACCCCCGGTCACGAGGCATTTACGGCCATGCGTGCCCGTGGTGCCCAGATTACTGATATTGTTATCATCGTTGTGGCCGCTGATGACGGAGTGATGCCGCAGACACGCGAGGCAATAAACCACGCGCACGCAGCAGGCGTACCCATAATCTTCGCCATCAACAAGATAGACAAGCCCACAGCCAACCCCGACAGGATACGCGAGGAGCTTGCCAACATGAACTTCCTTGTTGAGGAGTGGGGCGGTAAATACCAGTCACAGGAGATCTCAGCCAAGAGCGGTATCAATATTGACCTGCTCCTTGAGAAAATCCTGCTCCAGGCTGAAATGCTTGAACTCAAGGCCAATCCTGATAAACTTGCCATAGGCACCGTGCTGGAGTCGTCACTCGACAAGGGGCGCGGCTTCGTGGCAACGATGCTTGTCAAGGCAGGCACCCTGAATGTAGGTGACGTGGTCATAGCCGGAAGCTGCTTCGGGCATGTCAAGGCAATGTACAACGAGCGCAATCAGAAGATAACCGAAGCCGGCCCCTCAATGCCGGTACTGATACTGGGCCTCAACGGCGCACCCCAGGCAGGTGACAAGTTCAATGTCATGGAGTCTGACAAGGAAGCAAAGGATATTGCTACCAAGAGGGCCCAGTTGCAGAGGGAACAGGGTCTGCGTACCCAGAAGCACATCACCCTCGACGAGATCGGCCGCCGTATTGCCATCGGCAACTTCCAGGAACTCAATATCATTGTCAAGGGCGACGTCGACGGATCAGTGGAAGCTCTCAGCGATTCACTCATAAAACTTTCGACGGAAGAGATCCAGGTCAATATCATCCACAAGGCCGTGGGACAGATTTCAGAATCGGATATCCTGCTTGCCGCAGCATCGAATGCCGTTGTTGTGGGCTTCCAGGTGAGGCCTTCGCTCAGCGCAAGGAAGCTTGCCGAGAAGGAGGGAATCGATATCCGCCTCTATTCGATCATCTACGATGCCATCGAGGAGATCAGAGCCGCCATGGAGGGGATGCTTTCACCGGAGATCAAGGAAGAGATCGTGGCCACCGTGGAGGTGCGCGAGGTCTTCAGAATCGGAAAGGTGGGAACTGTCGCCGGCTGCTTCGTGCGTGACGGAAAGATTACCCGCAACACCAGGGTGAGGGTGATTCGTGACGGTATTGTAATCTATACCGGCGACCTCGGGTCACTGAAACGGTTCAAGGATGACGTCAGGGAAGTGACCTCGGGCTACGAGTGCGGCCTCAACATTGACAACTTCAATGACATCAAGGTCGGTGACGTCATTGAAGGGTACCAGACCGTACAGGTCAAGAAAACACTTTAGGATTTGCGATTTGCGATTTGCGATTTGCGAAAAAAAAGGCTGCGTCACCGCAGCTTTTTTTATTTTATTGCGTTGATATTTAAGCTCCTATAAGCTTCTTGTATGCCTCGGCATCGAGAAGGGCATCAATCTCTGACGGATCTGAAAGTTCTACCCTGATCATCCATCCCTTGCCATAAGGATCACTGTTCACAAGCTCGGCAGTTGTGTCAAGCTCCTCGTTCTTCTCCTTTACGGTACCGCTGACAGGCATAAAAAGGTCTGACACGGTCTTGACTGCCTCAACCGTTCCGAAAACCTCGCCATGGCCAAGCTCTTCACCCACGGTCTCAATCTCAATGAAAACAATATCACCCAGCTCATGCTGAGCAAAATCGGTAATGCCTACAGTTGCTTCGTTTCCTTTTATAAGAACCCACTCATGATCCTTGGTGTACTTCAGGTTTGTCGGGACATTCATTTCTTTATTATTTTTTGTTAGACTTTGATCTTCAGGTATCAGGTTGTCAAAAATACATCTTTTTTAATATTAAAACCCTGATATAGGCTTTTTTTCGGTCTCACCACGGTTGTTACTGAACAAGGGTGAATCTGAGGCTGAATCCGAAGTTCGTATTTGAGGTCAGGAAGGTGTTGGCCACAAACGGGTCATTCATCGTGTGGTCAGCGTAAATCTGCAGGTTGAACCTGTCGCTGAGGACATAGTCAGCCGTGGCGCCCAGGGTGAAGACCCTCTGCCCTGCCACCGGCTGGTTCACCTCCTCAATCAGCTTGCGGGCAAGGGTCTTGTTGTCCCTGATTGAGAAATCGAGCTTGATGTTAAGATCACTCTCCAGCGCCCGCTGACCCGTGCGTGAACGAAGCGTGATGGCCACATCGTCAAACCGGTAACCGGCACCGATCGTGATCTCGTCATTCCTGATATCGGCAACCTGGTTGCTGGTGAGGTTCAGTGTGACAGTGCGCGACTTGCGGTACTCGATCCTCGTGGTCAGCGAGTTTTTCCAGCCAAGGTCAATGTTAAGGAACGGACTGAACTGCTCATTGATGGTCACTGTATTTATCTCGTACTGTGGAATGAAGTTCGACTTCAGGTCGCGTATCCGGCTGATGCCCGTCTCATCAGGGTCATAGTAAAGGCTGGTGTTGAAGGAGCCGATGGTATATGTCGACCTGTACTGGTGTGAAAGACTGACAGAGTTGAATACCTTTCTTACCGCCTCGAACTTGGTGAGTCCCTCGAAGTTGATTCTCCAGTTGGGCATCATGCGCAGCATGGATGGGAAGGGTGACAATGATATCTTGTCAGGGTCTCTTTTTGTGTATGCTGCAAGGAAGGCCGGTACAAGCACCTCGGCCGAGGTGAGACCGTAACCGCTGGCGTACGGACCTGTGACCGGCTCCCCGGTAACAGGGTCGAATCCGGGATCATATGAGTTGTCGACCCGTAAACGCTCATCAGCTCTCCTCTGTGATATTAGGGTGGTATACCCGCGGAACCGCTCGAAGGTGCCTGAAACATAGTCGCCTGACTTGGGAATCTTCTCAAAGGCGGTGCCCCATGATACCACTGAGATTGTAAAGTTGCCGGTGATGCGGGTGTTACGGGTGCTGTCAGGGAAATTGCCGTTGCGGTCTGCCCGGAGATATGATGACACAGTCTCTGAGTAGCGGCGGTCACCGGTGATGTCTATCCGAAGACCCGGAAATGGCTCCACATTCGCCCTCATGTTGATCTGTTCGCGTTTGCTGAAGGCAGCTGCGTTGTTGAGGAGGGTGTCGGTGGTGATCCATCCGTTGACAACTGCCTCATCAAAGAACCGCTCGTCTGTCAGGCCCACCAGGAACCGCCAGCCCGGAGATGACATGCCTCCGTAGTTCTGCTGCCCGAGAAGAGTGGTGCCGGGAAGGTATCCCGGGAGAATGTGGCCCTGTTCAACAGTATATGTGGCCGAGACATTCCGCAATGCCATCAGCCCCCGTACCACGTACTTGCCCGCAACGCTGGCTATTCCGGGTTTCTTTTCCACCCTGCCCTTGATGTCAACACTGGCATTTGTCACGTCAGCGTCGGCAGTGAAGTCGATGCGCACATCTGAGACAACATCAAATTTTCCGCTGACAACGGTGCCATCCGGTGCGGTGACGGTGACAGTCACATCCTTCGTTTTTAGGTTATGGTTAATGATGCGCGGCCTGCCTGCTTTGAAGTTGAGTCCCCTGCGGCTGTGGGTCACCTCCTCGTAGCCAAGACTCATTCGGCGTACGGCGCCGGGCTGCGTGGAAGCCTCCACCTCCTTCAGGAATTTGACCTTGCTGTAAAGGTTGGTGAGATTGGCCTGCAATGTGAACTGACCGTTGTTGGAGTTCTTGATGGTGTTGCCCGGATTGATATTCAGGGAATCGGGGAAAATGGTGCCGGCCAGCCAGTCATACCTGGCGCTGTAACGTGCATTTGACGTCACCCATGAGAGCAGCGGCAGCTTGTTAACGGGAATGTTGTAGTTCAGGTTCAGCAGATGGTAATAACTGGTGGTGCGCCCGAAGTCGGCCAGGTTGGTCATTATGGAATCACGCCATGCATCGAAGAGCTCGGGATAACGCCTTCGGTCAACACCTCCGGCAGGCTCGTCAATGCGGGCTATGCTGCTGGCGGTGAAATCGACCTTTAGCTGCTTCGTGATATCATACTTGACATCGTAGAAACGGTTCCACTGAAAATCCTTTGTGAACACCGGCTCGATGAGCAGATTGGGATTATTTATGTTGCGTGTCTTGACCTCGTTATAGTACCTGTAGAGATCCGTACGCACGGTGATGTGCTTCGGAAAGAGATAGATGTTGAAATCCTTGATGAGCCTGAAGGCCGAAGAGCTGAACAGGCTCGATTTCTGGAACGGGGTGAAGTTTTTCGGTCGTGCCTCGAAGTCATAAGCAATGCCACCCCTGTAGGTTCGCTCCACGTCAACCTCAGTCCTCGGATCAGTGTTGTACACTTCATTGAATGCATAGCTTACGGTGACGTTGGCCGGATCCCAGGCATGTGGCTTCTCACCTCTCTTTGTGGTACCTGCATTGCTGACGGTGAGTGTGCGGCGACGCGAATACTCTTCTGACAGGTTGAGAACACTGTCACGCTCTTCCTTCGACTCGAGGTTATCAAGAGCGTCATTGAGCAATATGTCAGGATCGAGCGGGTCATACTGCGGTCTGATGCGGTTCTCCGAATAGCCCATGTAAACCGGAATGCGGATGCCTGCCTTCTCAGGGAAGAACTTGCCAAGCTCAAGGTTGGAGGAGAGGTCATACTGTATCACCTGCTCCATGCTTCGCTGGTTGACGTTCTTGTCAATGCTTCCCCATCCGGGTGTGCTTGTCTGACCCACGAGGTTAATTGTTCCGAGGTCAGCCAGCCTGGCCTGCATCTGTGCATTGGCAGCCCAGCCGCCATCTTCGCGGAAATCGCTCAGGCGAAGTTCGTTGATCCATACCTCTGCCGATCTCGGGGCACCATCATCAGTTTGCGGACGACGCGTGCGGATGGGGTTCCTCACACCAACCATCACAACCCTTACATTACTGAGGTTGGGACTGCCACTGACTGAAATGCGGGCCCTTCCGTCCTGCACTGACCAGATGTCAGCCTCGCTCACAGCTGAACCCGGAACGCGCATGGCCGCATCACGCGACTGTTTGGCATCAAGCAGCTGCGACAGGTCAATGTCTATCTTGTTCAACTCGGGCCAGACCACCGCCCTCTGCTCCTCACTGTCATTGTTGTATCTGCCATACGGAGTAAGCTTCACCGGGATTTCGTACTCATAAAAGTTGCTCCTGTAGTCAGACCCCAGCCTTACAAAAACAGTCACCTCGTCATCGTGAAGCGGTTCGCCGATGAGCGCCTCGGCATGCACCTCCATCTTAAGCCTGCGGTACTGTCTCATATCCAGTGTGACGTTCTTATATGTTGCCCTGGCATCACCGTCGGACAGCTCACGAACGCGAAGAACCATAGACTGCTCATTAAGCTGCCTCAGCTGAGGATTGGCCGGGTCAATGACACGGTCAAAGCCGGGAGGCAGGACATAGTTCACCGGCTCCTTGCCGGCATTCTCCTCAATGCTTACCGAGCTGATCTCAAAAGTACCGTCATCCTCTTCGGGAACAGTGATGCGCTCACCACCCTCGAAGAATGTGAGGTTGTATTTGCGCCATTCTGACCTGACAAGCTCCAGCCGTGCAAACCGCATGATCACCTGCTCATCGAAATTACGCATGTACATCCGGAGGAACCTGATCGACTTGAAGTCGCGTATCGAGCCTACGATCCTTTCATAGTCGGTGATCGGGATCTTGAACTGGTACCATTTGACGGGTGATTTTTCGCCGTTGGCGAAGGTGGCATTGTATTCAAGCTCATCAACGATGAAATTCCTGCCCACAACCATATCCGCAGGCCTCAGGCTCACGTGATACTGATAGTAGCTCTCAGTCTCGCTGAGGGTGTTGTCACGGTTGATATCCTCCATGTCAGGCAGGGTAGACCCGCTGGTGGGATATGACTCGTTTGACATCTCCGATGTGGGGGAGTTACTCTCGGTGCCGTTGAATTTCTTATACCGTTCAAGGATGCCAAGCTGCAGCAGGTCATAGTCAGATCCCCTGAAATAGTGAAAGTCATCATTTGCCGGATCTTCAAAAATTTTGTCCAGTACCTCGGGACTCACAACCGCCCCTACGGCCTGCAGGTAACTGTCAAAGAATGAAATCTCATCCTGGTTGCCAAGTCCGTCAAGACCGACATCCTGGTAGCGGCGTGACTCGATGTTGTTGTCAAAGGCGTGCACCACGGCCTGAACAGTGGGAACCCTTCCCCATACGGTGGTGTCAACATTCAGCACCAGCGGCGAGGTGGGAAGCCCGTTTTCAAACTGCTTCCGCGAATCGCGAAGAATATCCTCGGAAATGTTACCCAGATTGAAGTAAAGATCACCACCTTCATGGTCAGGATTCTCAACGAACGGATCCATTACCCAGAACTTGATGTACTGGATGTTTGCCGACTCGAAGTCATTTGTCAGCAGCTCGCGCATCATCCCTCCCCAGCGCGTGCGCGGTGAGTTCAGCAGCCCGTCGGAGCTGAGCCCTGCCGAATATGCCCCGGGCAGCACATCGAAGTTGTACGGCCCGCGCTCATCCGGATAAAATGCCACGTTCAGCACCGAGATGTTGGTGGGAATGCCGCTGGGAGACTCCTTGTAGGGGAAAATCTCGGTCTCGTAGATCTCTCTCACGAAGTGGCTCGACTGGGTGTCAGGATTAGAGCGGATATGCCCGGGGGTGGTTGAACCGTTGCGCAGGAAGAGGGGATCAATGACATACCACGCCATCCTTGCCCTGTTGAATCCGGAACGGATGTCCTTGCTCAGCCTTGCTTCAGGGAAGAAATGATCGAGGCCCTGGGGTACGCTGGCCAGTGACCATGCATTGAATGCCCTGAGGTCAAGTGAAATCTCGCTTGCCTCAAAGTCATCAATGTAAACAGCTCCCTCTGATGTGATTGCCCTGCTGTGCCCTGGTATGAGATGCGCAAACTCACCAAAGAAGTTTATGGATGAGGGAGCGTTCGTTTCAATGAACGGGAGCCAGTCGATGGCATTGGTCAAAAGCTGTGACTCAGACCGGTATGATGCGTCAAAACCGTAGATGGTGTTGGAGATCGGGTCATCTCCATATGTGACCTTCTGTGTGTAAGGCCTCTCGGTGAGCCTCAGCACCGTTCCGCCAAGATTGAACCTGTCGGAGAGACGGTAATTGAGGTGGGTCCCGACAAGCGTTTTGGTCTGCAGGCCGAAGAACTGGTTGCTTTCAAGTGATACCTGGACCGGTGTCTGAGACTCGATGATTGCAGAGTTGATGATCTTGACCGAACCCATGTTGTAGTCAACCGTGTAGTCAACGTTTTCAGTAAGCGTGACCCCGCCTGCTGTAACCTTGACAGAGCCGGCCGGAATATTGGCTACGTTAAGCCTTATTTCTGAGCCCGATGCGGATGTGAACTGGCCGCTGAGGACGTACTTGTTCTTCTCGGCCATCTGTCTTGCTACCGTCTGGGTGGAGTCATACAGTTCGGTGAAGACATACTTCCTGATCTGTTCCGGATCAGTGATATACTTCAGCAGGTGCCTGCCGAACGGCTCAAGCACGGGAAAGATTATCCTCCCCTTTTCAGCCATCACCGTTATGCCGTCAACAAAGTCGAACAGGCCGTCAGGCTGCCGGTCAAGCTGGGAGTTGAGCTGGTCAAGCCCGAGAGCCTGAAGCAATACCTGGCCATCCAGCGGGGTTCCGGGCAGGTAGTTCAGGGCATTGCCCGTCTTGTCATCCTGGTAGAGGATGTTAACCTCGAAATTTTTTGGTTCGATCCTCCCTGAGCCGATGTTGTAGATGTTCTTCATCATCAGCCTCCAGGTGGGTATCTGCGGACTCAGGGCGGTGCCTTTTATGAGCTTGAGGATGAGGGCGTCAGGCGCAGTGATACCGTCTGTCGAGAACTCGCCTACCTTGAATACCTGACCGTTCAGGGTGTACTCGTAAGCTACCGCAAGAACTTCATCATTGTTAAGCGCCACGTTAAGTGAGATATAACCCAACTGCCGGTTTACCGTATATTCGCGTTCCGTCAGTTTGCGTGCGTTCTCTATCTTCTCGTAGTCACGGCCTATCTGGAATCCGGGGTATAACCCGGCAAAAGCGTCAGCAACCTGGTCAATGTTCCTCACATTACCGTATGTGGTGTTCAGCTGTTCATAGAGACCGTTGGTGTTGTTGGAGGGATTGACCGGTGCACCGGGAGTCCCCTGGAACGCAGGGACTGTATTGTAGATATTTGCCTGGTTCTCTGCAAGGTCAAGGAAGGCGATGATGTTCCTGTTGCTGACATCCTCAAAACGGCTGGTCTGGTTGGTTATCCAGACCTCGATCTTCTCAATGTTAAGGCCGGTGCTGACTATCGGAAGATTGGAAAGCGCCCCGTCAAAATTCTCCCTGAACTCCTGCGAGAGGAAAAAGTGACGGTTGGCTTCGTAATTGTCAGCAGTAATCTCGTAGTCGCTTATCTGTGAGCCCCCTTTCACCTCCACCACCGACGACTCACCCTTCTGCTGTGAAAAGACTGTGGTCATCGTCAGCTTTCCAAACTGCAGCTCGGTCTTGAGGCCGAAGAGGCTGTAGCTTCCGGTGATCAGGGTGCCGTTGAGCGGAAGGGTTACATCACCCGCTTCGATCTTCTTGATGATCTCATCCTCCTTGCCGGAGTATTCAAGCTTGGTCCGGTTTTCAAACTCGAACATTGCTTCCGTATTGTAATTGATCCCCAGTTGCATCTTGTCGCCAATGGTGCCGGTGACATTCATCTGGATCTTTTCCTGGAAGTCAAATGTCGGAATGGTTCTCAGCCTTTCGGAGAGGGTGGGATTCTCTGTATGTGAAATGTTGATGCCGAATATCAGTTCTGCCGATCCCTGCGGGACGATGTTGATGATGTTGCTGCCGAAGATGCGGTCAAAAGTCTCCCCGCCGACCTCTATCTGCGGGATGAGAGACGACCTGTAGCCGGTTGCGTCGCCCCGCAGGCTGGCATCCCAGTACTCACGCATAGCCTGGTTGAATTCAAACCTGCGGTACTCTTCTGCAGACATGTATACCGGCTTGCGGAAGTCGAGGGCGCCTGCCTTCTGGTAGATGATGTACTGGTTGTTTCGGCCGTCATATTCGACGCGGGTGGTGATGTTGGAGGGGTTGCGGAGGAAGAGCGGTGATGACTTTTTTGCCTCCCACGGGAATGCCGGATCACGGTTCAGCCTGAGGAGAGAATCGCCGGGATTGGTCTGTGCCTTTATGACAAACGAAGAAAGGGAGAGGAGAATCAATAGCCCCACCCTGATCAAAAGACCTCTAATATGTGTAGAAAACTGCAATCCGGCACCCTGTTTATAACAGTTTCAGCGCCTTCCTGACTATCTCTTCCACCTGGAGTTTTTTGTTTTCCCTGAGGATGTTATCAATAACCTTCAAGACGCTGCTCCTGGCAAATCCAAGCATCACTAAAGCAGATAACGCTTCTTCGCGTGCAGTATTGTCGGAAAATGCAAGAATTTCGCCCGAAACAGCATGTTTTCCGATTTTGTCTTTCAGGTCAACAATTATCCTCTGTGCGGTCTTCAGGCCTATTCCCTTGACACCCTTGAGAATGGCCACATTGCCACTGATTATTGCCTCCCTCAGGTCAGAAGGAGTCACCGACGAAAGCATCATTCTCGCTGTCCCCGCTCCTACTCCGCTGACGGTTATGAGCTGCCTGAACAGGTCACGCTCATCTGCCGTTGCAAAACCGTACAGGAGATGGGCATCTTCGCGGATCGCCTCATGGATCAGGATCCTGCAGGAGGTATCCTTTTCGAGGGCAGAAAAAGTATTCAGGGAAATATTAATGCCGTAGCCTATGCCGTTGCACTCAACCACTGCAAAGGCAGGATTGAGCTCGGTCACAGTGCCGGTAATATAATCGATCATAATGCCTGGTCGTAGTTTTCGGTCTCGGGAGGAAGCTCGTCGACGTGTTCGGGATGAATCTCAATCTTTTGCGGCTGCAGCGGATTGCGTTTTATCTCCTCGTACATCTCCCTGTTCCGGAATATGTCCACTGCAGAATAGATGGCCTGGCGCATCGAGTAGCCTGATGCCTCATTCTTCCCTGTTATGTCGAACGCCGTCCCGTGTACCGGTGAGGTGCGTATAACCTGCAATCCGGCCGTGAAATTTACTCCTGTATCAAAGGCAAGCGCCTTAAAGGCTCCCATTCCCTGGTCATGGTACATCGCCAGTACCGCATCAAACCGCTTGAAAGCGCCCGATCCGAAGAAACCATCAGAGGAATACGGGCCGAAGGCAAGTATCCCTTCTTCATTTGCCCTGGTGATGGCAGGCCCTATTATATCCTTTTCCTCATGGCCAAGCAAACCGTTGTCACCGGCATGCGGGTTAAGGCTCAGCACACCTATCCTCGGGCCCCGGATTGCAAAGTCCTGCAGCAACGACCTGTTCAGCAGTCTGAGCTTGGTCAGGATATTTCCGATGGTGATTGCGCCCGGGACATCCTTCAGGGGCATGTGCTCGGTGACAAAACCTATCTTCATGCTCTCGGAGATCATGAGCATCAGCACATCGTGGGAGCCGGTCTTTGATTTGAGGTAATCAGTATGGCCTGTGAACCTGAAACTGTCTGACTGGATGTTGCTCTTGTCAATGGGCGCTGTCACCAGCACATCGATCCGGCCGGCAGTAAGGTCGCTGACCGCTGCCTCCAGGGCAGCAAGTGATGACTGGCCGCCTTCGGGAGTCGATTTTCCAAGTTCCACATGCACATCATCGCCAAGGCAGTTTAAAAGGTTCACCTTCTTCGGATGCGCTTCAGCGACGGAACGGATGTTATTGAAGTTGAAATTGGTGATATTGAGCACCTTACGGTGATATGCTGCCACTTTTGGCGAACCGTACACTACCGGCACGCAAAGTTCGGCAATCTCAGGATCAGACAGGGCCTTCATTATGATCTCGTAGCCGATGCCATTCATGTCTCCCTGGGTGATCCCTGCAACTATAGGTTTTTTATCCATTGTAAATCAGGTCTGAGGAACAGCAAAGAGGCTGTTCAGGGTGGTAAAGTTAATTAAAATATTGAATGATATTGCTTTAATATATTACCTTTACAGACATCCGCTAAAATGCGGAGGAGGTCACAGGATGGGAATCAGAGAACAGATATACGACAGGCTGGCCGGGGGTGGCCGCCTTACCGTTGATGAGGCCCTGAGCCTCTGGAATGAGGCTCCGCCGGAGGAGCTGATGTACGTTGCCGACCTTACCAGGCAAAGGCTCCATCCGGGTAACAGGGTGGGTTGGATCATCGACCGGAATGTAAACATCACCAACATATGCTTCTCACAATGCCGGTTCTGCAACTTCTGCCGTACGGAAAAGCACGAGGATGCCTATGTGACCACGGATGAGGAGTATGACCGGAAGATAAGGGAGTTGCTGGCTCTGGGAGGTGACCAGCTTCTGCTGCAGGGAGGCATGAACCCGGCGCTGGGACTCGGCTTTTACACTGATCTTTTCAGGAGGCTCAAGAGCCGCTGGCCGGGCGTGAAGCTTCATGCCCTCGGTCCGCCGGAGGTGGCATGGCTCGCCCGGGCTGAGAAGATGGGCTATCATGATGTGCTGGTGGCGCTCCGTAATGCAGGGCTTGATTCCCTTCCCGGTGCCGGCGCCGAGATTCTCTCTGACAGGGTCAGGAAGCTCATTTCACCCGTCAAGGCCACCGTCGCCGAATGGCTGGGAGTGATGAGAGAGGCGCACAGGCTCAACCTGCCGACCTCCGCAACCATGATGTTCGGCCATGCCGAAACGGTACTGGAGCGACTCGAACATCTTGACATGCTGCGTAAACTTCAGGATGCCAGGCCGGCCGGGCACGACGGATTCATAACCTTTATCCCCTGGCCGTTCATGGACCGCGGAACAAGGCTGGCCGAAAAGGATGGCATATACAGCACAGTGACAGCACCGGAATACCTGAAACTGATTGCAATCAGCCGTCTGATGCTCGACAATATCCCGAACATTCAGGCATCAATACTCACCGTGGGCAAGGAGACAGCCATGATATCACTTCACTGCGGCGCCAATGACCTGGGATCGGTGATGATCGAGGAAAATGTGGTGAGCGCAGCCGGTGACCCGTTCCGCGTCAGCCCCGGGGAAATGCAGCAGATAATACGTGAAGCAGGGTTCATCCCGGTCCGGCGGGATCAGCGGTATGTTCCAGTAGATTAGGCAACAGGCAATAGGCAGTTGGCAATAATGTGTCAATATAGCTCGTTGAGCTTAATGCATTGTAGATGTGCAATGTGCGATTTGTGATTTTGGCAGACCATTAAGCATTGTCTCCGTCCCGCAGGGAGCCTGTTACTTATTCCTGCCGCTTTTTTACCGCATACATCAGCGCCTCAACCTGGCGAAGCAACTCCCGCTTCTCCTCCTTCGGCGCGTATACAAACCCGGTGACAACAACCGCCCTGGTCGTAGCCGGATCAATAAAGGCATATGATATGAACGGGCCGCCCATGAAGCCGCCCTCAAGCGTCCATAATCCCCTCATTTCTATATAATCAGTGTCATACCTCCGGAATGAGCGGCAACTGACCGGTATCTTCTGTTCTATCACCATGAATGACCCGCCGTCAGGGCCCTTCACCTCGTCTGACATCCGCTTCTGCGTCAGATCGGCAAGCTCGAGGCATCCGATCCTCGCGGTTGTCCGGTCAGCTACAGACACCATCACCGTCTGTGTTGTTGAAGGGGTCTCAAGCGATATCATCATGATACCCTCACGATTGAAATCCGGCTTCCAGCCTGCTGGCATAGCCAGCTCCCATCTGGCTTCTCCTGCATTCAGGATGCTTTTTTCCTTCCCCGCAGAGTTGGTCAGCCAGGCTGTCAGCCTCTCTCTCTCCGCGTCATTGATGCTGCGGCGTATTGCATCGCCTTTCTCCCTCACCACTGCGGCAAGCGAAGCGGTATCAGCAGCTGCAATGCTTACAACAAGCTGTGTCTCTGCCCATTTGTTGCGGGTATATGTCACCACCGGCTTCTGAATTCCGGGGTCAATAGTAACCTGTATAATGTTCCGGTGCGAGACATAGATGTCGCGGAAGCCCGAAGGATTGACCGGCAGGATGGTAAATGCCGGTTCAGGCTGAGGCAGGCCGATAAGCAGCGGGCTGACCTGCTCCCTGATGGCTCTGCCCGGGCTGCCGTCCCACATGTATTTGTCCATAACCACTAAAACCTCCCCGGTTGTGCCGGTCACGTTCGGAAGGGTCCTTGTAAGCGACGAATCACCACACGAAGCTATGAATGCCACCATCAGAAACAGGAAAACTGAAGCTTTGCTCATGTCTGGTTATTATGAAATAAAAAGCCTGCACTCTCATGCAGGCTTAAATATAAGCTTTTATTACCCTAGTTTTCCTTTGCAGTGCCCTTATCGGCATCATCACCGGTGTCCTTGGCTTTCTTAAACTCCTTAAGTCCCTGCCCTATTCCCTTCATCAGCTCAGGGATCTTCCTTCCGCCAAACATCAGGACTACAACCAGAAGTATCAGGATTATTTCAAGAGGTCCGATCTTTCCCATTTCTCTGTTGATTTATTTATGCAAATGTACAAAATCTTTCGCTTCCGTTGTTCACCTGACCGTAATTATCATTTCCTGATCAGTTTCAGGATGTCATTACCGTTGGCAAATATAAGCAGGGCAAGCAGTATGACCATCCCGGTGATCTGGGCATATTCCATGAACTTGTCGCTTGGCTTTCTCCCGGTGACCACCTCGAAGATAAGGAACATCACATGGCCTCCGTCAAGGGCAGGGATTGGCAGTATGTTCATTACGGCCAGGATCAGTGAAAGGAAAGCGGTCAGGTTCCAGAACGACTGCCAGTTCCATTTTCCGGGAAAGATGCTTCCGATGGTGATGAATCCACCGAGCGACTCGTATCCTTTGGTATCCTTCGCAAAGATCAGCTTGAACTGCTTGAGGTAATCGCCCGTCGTTTTCCAGCCTTTGGAAATACCGGCCGGAACAGCCTCGAAGAAATTGTAGTGTTTTGTACTCAGCTCCAGGATGTTGGCTGTTTCGCGAAAAACCCCGAGGATCCCCGCCCCGGTTGGTGTAACTGAAATATCCTTTAGCTCCCCTCCCCTTTTTACTGATACTGTGACAGGTCTGGCCTTATGCTGCGCCAGGTAGGTCTGGAACTCATCATACCAGATAAAGGGATTCCCGTCAATGGCAACTATCTCATCACCCGGTGCCAGACCGGCTGCAGCGGCAGGCGACTCGCCGGCAACCCCGGAGACTACAAACGGGCCGAAGGGGATTCTCGCATCAATAATATCCGGATTCTTGAGAAGAATCGGGATGAACTCACGGCGGATCGGGATATCAACCATTTCGCCGCTGCGGTCCACAGTAAGTACCTGGCGCTCATTCAAAAGAATGTCAGGTATGATTGCATAAAAGTTGTCAACCTCTTTCCCGTCAACGGAAATAATCTTATCACCGTTGCGCAGTCCCATTGCATAGCCGGTAGAATCGGTAAGTATACCGTATCTGACGTTCTTTGCGGAGAGATAGGTCTCACCCCACAGGCTAAGTACACCCACATAGATCAGCAGTGCAAAGATGAAATTGAAGAATACCCCGCCAAGCATGATCATTAGTCTCTGCCATGCTTTCTTAGATCTGAACTCATATGGCTGGGGAGGCAGTTTCATCTGCTCGCGGTCCATGCTCTCATCTATCATCCCGGAGATCTTGACATACCCGCCAAGAGGTATCATACCGATGCCGTATTCGGTTTCGCCGAACTTTTTCTTGAAGATCGCCCATGGCCAGTCAAAGAACAGGTAGAACTTCTCCACCCTCGTTTTAAAAATGCGGGCGAAGAGGAAGTGGCCAAACTCATGGACAATTACCAGGATTGAGAGCGAGAGCAGAAGCTGCAGTATTTTGATCAGAACTGTCATTTTTTTAGTACTTTGTTTATGTAATCATCTGCGAGGCGCCGGCTCAGGTTGTCGGTCTCAGCATAGGTGCCGAGAGAAGCCTCGCTGTTGAATGATGTTTTCGCAAGCACAAATTCCACGGTGCCGGCTATATCATTGAATCCAATCTGTTCACGGAGGAATGCCGCCACTGCCACTTCGTTGGCGGCATTGAGGGCGCATGGCATGTTCCCGCCTTCTTTCAGGGCCGCCCGTGCGAGGGCAAGGCATCTGAACCTGGCAGTATCAGGCTCCCCGAAGGTAAGTGATCCTGTCTCAGCCAGGTCAGGACGGGGGAGCTCAGTAACCACTCTTTCCGGCCAGGTAAGTGCGTAGATGATCGGCAGCCGCATGTCAGGCACTCCAAGCTGTGCCTTGAGAGATCCGTCAGTGAACTGCACCATGGAGTGTATGATTGACTGCGGGTGAATCAGCACATCAATACGGTCCGGGGGAGTGCCGAAGAGCCAGTGTGCTTCTATTACCTCAAGCCCCTTGTTCATCAGGGTGGCCGAATCAATGGTGATCTTGCTGCCCATGGTCCAGTTGGGGTGACGCAGCGCCTCCAGCGGGGTGACTTTTGCCAGCCGCCCTGCAGGTGTGTCGCGGAACGGACCGCCTGATGCGGTTAAAATAATACGTTCAACTGATGACTCCGGCTCACCGTTAAGGCACTGCATGATGGCTGAGTGCTCTGAATCTACCGGGAGAAGCCTGGTTCCGGTAATGGCTGCTGTACGTGTGATCATCTCTCCGGCAACAACCAGAGTCTCCTTGTTTGCCAGCGCCACCTCCCTGCCTGCAGCCACGGCGGCGGCGGTGGGACGCAGCCCGGCAAAACCCACCATGGCTGCAACCACGGTATCGATGCCGTCAGACGATGCAACCTCTTCAACAGCCTTCTGGCCGGCCATCACCTCTATACCCAGGCCTGACAGACCGGTCTTCACAACTTCATAAAATGCCTCGTTGCCTATCACAACCTTCTCAGGCCGGCAGAGCCTGGCCTGTGCCATCAGAAGCTCGGCATTGCTTCCTGCAGTGAGGACTTTAACAGTGAACAAATCAGGGTAACGAGCAACTATTCCCAGGGTCTGGGTGCCTATAGATCCGGTAGAGCCTATGATTGCCAGTCGTTTATGCATCCGTCAGCCTCCTGTCAGAAATACACATACTGAGCCGGGTCAAGCGCCTCTCCGTTATGCCAGAGCTCAAAATGAAGATGGGGCCCCGAAGTGTAAAGCTCACCGGAATCACCAACTATCGATATCGGCTCCCCTGCCCTGACCCTGTCACCCATCTCCTTCAGCAGCCTGGCGTTATGCTTGTAAACCGACACCAGGTTGTTGGCATGCTGAACCATGATCACAAAACCGGTCTCCATGGTCCAACCCGTCATTATCACGGTTCCGTCAAGAGTTGATGAGACAACCGCCTTTGGCTGGGTTACTATGTCAGTGGCATAATGCCGTGTACGTGTGTCAAAATTACTTGAGATGATCCCCTTGGCCGGGGGGAAGAAATGAATGTTGGCAAGGCTGGTGACCTGGCCAGTTGAAGGGATACCCGGCGATATGGCCGAAGCAGACAGGCTGTATTTGTCCTCCTTCTCGACGCGTGCCCTGAACAGGGAATCTTCAGAGGATTTCCTGAACTCTATATTGCTGTAGTCACGGGTGCTGTCACGCAGAGTCACCGAACTGGCAGGCTGCCTGCCGGAGATGACGTCATTCAGGTCACGGAAATATTTGTCCCTGATCTCGAGTTCATGTTCCAGGGAGTCGAGCATGATGGCATTCATGAGGATGTTACGCCGCATCTCTACATCAGGGTAACCCGGGATAAATTCCCTGAGATTGGTGAATGCAATCAATGAAGTGTTCAGGGCGAGGGTTATAACCAGCAGCAGCGCTCCCGCGAGCAGTGCGTTGGCCTTTGACAGGCGTATCCGCCACAGCTCCTCGAAGGTTGTGTCATTGAATATTGCAAAGCGGAACCTGTCGGTCCACTTGCCCTTCCTTTTTTCGTTCTTTGCCATCTGATGATCTGACCGAAGGCACAAAGATAAGAATGATGTTGGAAAATGCTATTCGTAAAGTCAGCACTCAGCAGTCGGCAATAGTGGATTTGCGATTTGTGATTTGCGAATTGCGAATTGGAAGTCAGAACTCGAAATCCCTCAGACCCTCAGACCTTCAGACCTTGTGACCTTCAGACCTTCAGACCTTCAGACCTTCAGACCTTCAGACCTTCAGACCTATATCTACCACCCTATCCCGTAGTCCTCGCCGTGATTGCTGGATCCGCCCCAGAAGGTTCCGTGCGCCCTGTCGAATCCGATGGCATTGACGGGACCGGAGGTTCTCTCCTGGAACGATAGCCTGTACCCCATGGCTGCCAGTTCTTTTCTTACCCACGAAGGCATGGCGCTGTTCAGCACCAATCCGCCGGGAACCTTCTCATGCTCGCCGAAGCTGGAATACATCTGCAGCGTCTTGAATGACGGCGCCTCGCATGCTTCCTGAACGGTCATGCCAAACTCCACCACATTCAGAAAGAACTGAAGCAGCAACTGGTCCTGCTCATCGCCGCCCTGCTTGGCAAACGATAGCAGCGGCTTCCCGTCCTTCATCGCCAGCGTGGGAGTCAGGGTCACACGCGGTCTCTTGCCGGGTTCAACCACGTTGAACGGGTTCTCCTTCGCGTCAAGGACGAAACTCTGCATCCTCTGGCTCATCCCGATGCCGGTATTTCCTGCAATGCATGCCGGCACCCACCCGCCGCTCGGAGTTACGGAGACAACCCATCCCTCCTCGTCAGCGGCCTCGATGGAGGTTGTACCCGACTGAAATTTACTCATGAAACTGCTGTACTGCTCCGGATCATAAGATGGATAAATATTACGGGCATCTGCCTGCCATGAATCCAGCAATGTGGAGAAAGGATTCACCTTCCCCTCGAAGAGATAGGGATCTCCCGGCCTGACAGCCGGATCATTGCGGTCAGGATTGATAAGCTTGCTCCGCTCCCTTGCATAATCTTTGGAGAGAAGTCCCTGCATCGGCTCTTCGGGCGGGAAGGACGGGTCACCGTAATAAAAGTCCCTGTCGGCAAAAGCCAGGTTCATTGCCTGGTAAAGTGTATGGATGTACCTTGTGGAGTTGTAGCCCAACTCCTTCAGGTTGAAGTTTTCAAGTATGTTCAGGGTCTGGAGCATCACCGGACCCTGGGTCCACTGCTGCAGCTTGTACACTTCAATGCCCTTGTACTCTGTCATAAGCGGTTCCTCAATCTTAACCTGCCAGCCGGCCAGGTCTTCCTTTGTTATCAGTCCGCCCTGTTCCTGGCATCCACGTGCAAACTCGGCTGCAATGTCTCCGTTATAGAAACGGTCATAGGCAGCATAGATGGCATCACGCCTCGATTTCTTCTTCTTCAGTGCCTGCTGTTCGGCCTCGACCAGCTTTGTCAGGGTAGCAAGAAGGTCCTTCTGGACGAAGACTTCCCCGGCTGAGGGTGCCTCCCGTTCTTCCCCGCCATGCGGGAGAAACACCCTCGCAGAATAGGGCCAATCCTTTATCCTGTTCTTTGCACGCTCGATGGAATTGGCTGTCTGGGCCTCCATCGGGTAGCCTGCTGCCATCTCCATGGCCGGGGCCAAAACCTCTCTCAGGCTCATGGTGCCGTACTCCGCCAGCATCACCATCAGTCCACCGGGTGTACCCGGAGTTACTGCGGCAAGCGGACCATATTCAGGCGGGTATTTGTAACCCTTCGATTTGTAGAATTCCGCTGTCGCACCTGTCGGGGCCACTCCAAGGGCATTGATTGCCAGCACCTTCCCGGTCTTCGGATTATAGATAAGCGCCTGGGTCTCGCCTCCCCAGCTAAGTACGTCCCACATTGTGCATGAGGCTGCCAGCATCGCGCATGCGGCATCCACTGCGTTACCTCCGCGATCAAATATCATAGCCCCCGCCGTCGCGGCAAGAGGTTTGCCGGTGATGGCCATCCAGTGCCGGCCATGCAGCGGCGGCTTCTGGGTGGTAACCGGAAAAGTGTTAAATGACTGTGCATATGACATGATGAAAATGCTTAAAAGACTGATTGATAAAAAAAATTTCCTCATAATGGCCAGCATTGTTTCGGGGAAGGAACAGGCTCCCTCCCGGAATGCAATTTCGCAAATAATCGCATTGATGATACGAAAAAGTGATGATTTGGCTCCGCAGGCAGGTCAGGATAACTGTTCCCTGCCCACAGTACGGGGATTGAGAAATACAAGGAAGAATATGACTGAGAAAGCAAGCTCGTTCAGCTCGCTCCCTTTTGCCATCCTGATGACTGCTATCAGTGCCGTTGATACTCCCATAATGATTATATGACGGAGCGAGGGCAGCGGCAATCCGAACTTCTCTACGAGCCTCCGGATCAGGCCCGGTTTCTTTGCAAGCACCGGAAGAATGATAAAATAAAAGAGTAATGCAATCAGGACCATTCTGGAAAAGATGATCATATTGATGCTTTTGCCGGCGACAACCAGGTTGTGAATATTGGTTTCCGCCTGCTTGTTGTACTTCAGAAAGAATTCACTGCTCTCGATGTTGAAGATACGCTGGCCCCAGCTGATCTCATCACCGGCAGCAAAAAAGAAAAGGAAGGAGAGGACTGACCATGTCAGTACGGGGAGATGCCGTTTCCCCCTGCAACAGGTGAAAGCCCTGAAGATGGCAACCAGGCTTCCCGCAAAAAGAAAAAACGCAGTGGCATATTCTGCAGGGCCATCCTCCCTCACATAATACCTGAAGGCATCCGGTCCCCCGAGATATCTGACACCAATGCCGTACAGCACTGAAAACAGGAGTGCTGCAGCCAAGCCAATCTCAATCAAACCTGTTGGTTTCTCCCTTTCCATAAAATCCTGACAAAACTGTAAACAGACGTATTGCGATATGCAAATATATACAAGTTACCTTACCTGAGCAACCGCTGACCGGCTAAGGGAGTCACTTTTGCGGCATTTCACGCCCTAACCATGACAAATGTTCTCAGTTTTATCATGACAACAGCATACTTTAGCGCATCAAAATAACCATCACAATGAATCCCGGATTATATTTCTGGTTTGCCTTTATTCTGATTTTCATCGTAGGATTTTGGGTGGATATGCGCGCGGCTAAGAACAGGAAGTCGGAAGAGAGCGTTGCCACTGCACTCAGATGGACCGGTTTCTGGATTACCGTAGCATTCCTTTTCGGACTGGCCATATTCCTGTTCTATCCGCAGAACGAAGGCAGCGCCATCAGCACGAGGAACATTATGGGAATGAAATTCTATTCCGCCTACCTCACTGAATATATGCTTTCAATAGACAACCTATTCGTCTTCATCATGATCTTCACCATGATGAAGGTGCCGGGTGACATACAACCTATTCTGCTGAAGTACGGCATATTGCTTTCGATATTCTTCCGTACCCTCTTCATACTTGTGGGAATGGGGCTCATAAACCGGTTTGAGTGGCTGATCTATCTTTTCGGCGCATTCCTTATCTACATGACATTCAAAATGATGAAGAGCAGCGATGAGGAAGATACAATTGATCCGGAGAAAAATACACTTATACGTGCAGCAAAGAAAGTATTCCAGGTAGACGTCAACAACAAGAACCCCAGATTCCATTCCCGTTTAAACGGCAAGTTTGCAATTACCCCCTTCGCCCTGACATTCCTGCTGATAGGATCAACTGATGTCATGTTTGCCGTTGATTCCGTTCCGGCTGTGATAGGGGTTATCCGTGAGGGAAACCAGGCACTTACACTTTATGAAAGCAACTTTCTGGCAATCTCATCCAATACATTTGCCCTGATGGGTCTGATCTCACTGTTCTTTGCGCTCAAGGGAATAATGAAACTGTTCAGGCACCTCAAGACAGGAATCTGCTTCATCCTTTTCTTCGTGGGAGCGAAAATGCTTCTCAGCGGCATCGAATCAGTCAGCCTGTTTTTTGCAAAACACTCATGGGTATCTTTGACAGTGATCCTTTCAACCCTGGCAGTATCAATTCTTTATTCCGTGCTGGAGACAAGGATGATTGAAAAACGTGAGGCAAAGCTTTCGGCTAACTATGAAGCCGCCAAAGCCAAAAAAGATGATCAGCACCAGGCAGTTGACAATTTCGTCTGAAATGATCCGGGAACAGGGGAGGATATTTCTGCGGTAAATCATATCTTTCCTCCACCTGATTCAGCAATATTCAAACAAAATAAGGCTTCATCTGTTGAGGAGCTGAGAAAAGCAGCAGATCAAGCGGCAAAAATATTATAATCATATGGCAAACATTGAAATTACTCTCGACGGCGGTAAGGTGGTCACCGCCCACATAAACGGCAAAACGATTCAAACCGACCAATCTGTAAGGAACGGCGGCGGCGGAACTGCCCCCGAGCCGTTTGAGCTGTTCCTTGCATCAATCGGGACCTGTGCGGGAATCTACGTAAAATCATTCTGTGACCAGAGGGGAATTGCAGCCGAAGGAATCAGAATAATCCAGTCGGTTGAGTTTGACCCTGACAAGAGGGTACCCTCCCGGTTCAGGCTGAATATCGAGCTTCCCGCGGATTTTCCCGAAAAGTACCGTGCAGCCGTAATCAATGCGGCAGAGTTGTGTCTGGTCAAAAAGACCATCAACAACTCGCCGCAGTTCGAGGTGACAGCTTCAATCAGTTGAAGCGACCTCTTCCCGGGATGGTCTCCGTAACTGCCCTCCAGGCATTCACCCTTCCTTTTCCGTAAAAGAGGGATTGGCCGTTTGTTTCAATCTTGTCAGCAGTCAGGGTCAGAATCCTAGTTACTTCAAGCGGGGTGATATTTCCGTCGTACTTCCCGATCACCAGGGCAGCCACTCCTGCCACATGGGGAGCAGCCTGGCTGGTGCCAGCGCCGAAATAGAATGTATATGAGGCCGGTCCGCCGGCAGCTGAGCTTAGAATCATGTCATATGTGTCGCAGTCAAAATCGCCTCCCGGAGCTGCGATATCTATGAGTGAGCGTCCGTAATCGGTATAGCTTGCCGGATAATCCAGGAAAGGATTCTGCTGACCCCACCAGCACTCAGGTGCCGTTGCTGATACCGCAAGGACGTTGTTAAGTTCACCGGGAACTTTTATCAGAGAACGGTTGCCATCTGCATTCATACCCTCATTCCCTGCGGAGGCTATAACTACTGCGCCACTCCTCCATGCATAGTCAATTGCACGCTGCTGGGCGATGATCAGGTTCTGATAGTCGGCTGCAGGCATATGATGCCAGTTGCCTTCTTCATCCTGGAAGAATCCGGCCCTGTCAATCCATGCACCAAGGCTCATGTTGATTACATCGGCGCCATTGAGCGCGGAATATACAATCCCGTTGAAGATCCAGCTGAAATTACCTGAACCTGTTGATTCGCGGAGCACTTTGACAGCCACTAGCTCAGCATGCGGTGCAACCCCGATAATACCCCACTGGTTGTCTGCCCCGGCAACTATCCCGGCCACATGTGTACCGTGGTTGAAAAATGAACCTTCACTGGCATACCAGGGCTCATCGGGAACGAAGGAGTAGCTCAGTTGAGTATTCAGGTTTGGCCGGATATCGGGATTATCAGCATCAATACCGTTATCAAGGATGAATACTCTTACTCCTTCTCCTGTGTAGCCTGCATCCCATGCCTGGGGTGCACTGATGGCTCTCATATTCCACTGATAGCTGAAAAATCGTTCGTTATCGCCGATACTTTCTGCCGTGGCTTCTGATAAATTCATTGCAGGCTCAATCCACCTGGCATTGTAATCAGGAACAACAGCCCTTACCTCCGGAAGTTTTGAAATCTTATCCCTTGAATCCGAAGCAGCCGGCCTGACAACCATTACCCCGATTTCAGGAGTCATGCTCACAATTTCCCCGTAGGCTGACAGCTTTCTGTCAAGGCCGGCAGGAAGGATTTCACTCTTCGATATTACAATGAATTCATTTGCCTGGCCACTCTTTAGCATAACCGGAACGTCACCCTTCAGGTCTGCCGGTTCCGTGGTTTCCTTCTGGCATCCCGAAGCCAGGGTCAGGATTGCTGCTATGCACAGCATCCCCACTAATCGGGCTGGAAACATAACTGAGACTTTCATTTCTAAATTATTTTTAATTAAGGTTAATTGATGCTCTAAATCTAAACAATTTTTTTATCAAAGGGGCGTAACGTTCATTTAAATGAGAGGAAAGTAATGAACCGGTTATCAACAATTGTTATATTAGCCGGAAATTTTTCGTTTAATGACAGAGAAGCTGAAGGAAGTGAAACCGTCAGACCTTACTGACAACCTGATCAGGCTCATCGCATCTGACTGGATGCTGGTGACAGCCGGCAACAGGAACAAATTCAACACCATGACTGCCAACTGGGGAGGGATGGGTTACCTGTGGAACAAAAACGTGGTTTTCGTTTTCGTAAGGCCGGAAAGGTATACCTATGAATTCATGGAGAGTCACGAGGGTTTCACCCTGACTTTCTTTGACGACAGATACCGGGATGCCCTTAACCTTTGCGGCACAAAAAGCGGAAGGGATTGTGACAAGGTGGCAGAAACAGGATTGACGCCATTCTTTACCAAATCAGGCCTGCCGGCATTTGCCGAAGCAAGAATTGTTCTGGAGTGCCGTAAGTTGTACGCCAGCCAGCTGACAAGGGAGGCATTCCTTGACAACGAACCCCTGAAAACCCATTACAGCACCAAAGGCGGACTTCACAAAATTTACATCGCTGAGATAGTGAACTGCCTGGCCAGATAGGAAACCGGGCAACTGTTTTGCAAACCGGTCCTGGCAGCTGTACCTGCCGGTTCAGAATCCGTCACTAAAAACAGGGTGCCGCCCGGCTGCCATCATCACTATTCTTTTTACCATCTGACCATAGGAGTAATTCATCATCCCCGCTGCCATCGCAAAGCTTGTGTCAAAGCTTATATCATTGTTGGGATTGATGTCGAGAAGGTAAAACTTGTCATTACGCAGCCGGAAGTCAAACCGTGCATAATCCGTGCACCCGAATCCGTTCCAGGTATCAATGGTCTTTTTTTCCAGCTTTTTATACAGCCAGTCATCGAGAGGCGCAGGCATTACCGTCTCTATCTTTTCATAGTGGCATGAGCCGGGAAGAAATTTTGAATCATACGTACATAGCCTCTCCTTCGCTTCGCTGAAGGCCGAAAAGTCCATCTCAGCCACAGGCAGTATCTCAGGCGGACCATTATTCCAGACAGAGACATGGAATTCGCGGCCGTCAATAAAATCCTCCACCAGGGCAGGCTGATTCAGTTCACTGTTTACAAGCCTTATCTGTTCCTTCAGCGAGGCTGTGTCAAAAACAACGGATTTCTCTGAAATAGTCAGGCTGCAGTGCTCACGCGAGGGTTTCACTATGGCCGGAAAGAGAGTCCAGGTATGTGCCTCTTCAGCGCTCAGAACCGCTCCGTCAGGAACCCTAATCCCCAGCGTCGTGAGAAGCTCCTTTGTCTTCTGCTTGTCATAACTCAGGTCGATGACTTCCGGGGTGTTCCCGGTATAGGTGAACCCCCGGTTCTCAAATATCTCCGTCACTCTCCTTTCGGGATGCGAGGAACCCGGAAGGGCTTCGCAGAGATTGAAGACAATTGTGTGCCGGGGATCATGCTTTTCCAGTATCCTGTCGAGATGAGGGTCACGCAGTTCTTCGAGATAGGTCTCAAAACCCTCTTTCCTGAGTGCGTCAAAGAGAATGCGGTTCGATCTTCGCGTCTCGCTGATCTCGGCCGCATCCCACGTATGATCAATATCATATACTATAAGAACCCTCAACAAAAAAGCTTTGTTACGAAACTAAAATAAATGTTCGAAAAATGGAGAAATTTCAATGAAAAAATGCACCTTTTTTCGTCAAAAAAATCATGCCCCCAGGAATACTTTTCTTTAATCCCGGAATATCAGGATTTTCAGGATTCGGTGACTGCCTTTACCTTCCCGTCAAAACCCCGATAATCTTGCTTTTCCGGGGGCAAATCTCATCTCGGGATTATAGCTGATCGCAGTGAATGTTGCAGTCACTGCATTGACCAGGTGCACGATGAATGCAATCCAGATGGTTCCTGACCGGAGAGTCAGTATGCATAGGACAATTCCAAACGGAATTGCTGCCAGCGTCTCCGTCTTACCTTTCGGCAGGTGTGCAGCAGAATACAATATGACATTGATTACAGTTGCTGTAACAGGACCTGTGGTACCGACAAGGCCGAAGAGCAGAACACCACGGAAAAGCGTCTCATAGCCCAGGAGATATACAGCCCATGTAAATGACTCGGCAGACAGGAGACCAATCGTCCAGCACTTTGCCCGAATTTCAGGGTAAATTGAATAAACATCCGGCTTCCGGGCACTGAAAAAGGCTATCGGAATGACCAGCAGGGAAAGAAGGATTATGCTGATAACGGTAAAACGGGTGGTCTCCGGATTGAACCTGACCCCGGCACCGGCCAGTGTAAAATTGTCATTGAGCAAAACCATCACAGCCACGGGCAGCACTCCAAGCAGCACGAATCCAGCCGACCTTTTCAGCACCACATGAAGGCTATTTGCCCTGAGTGGCTCATACGCCCCGTACAATTTTGCCTTCAGCCTCCGGGAACTTGCCACCAGCCAGTACATGGTGAAGAATAAAATTGTCAGCACAACCGGCAGAATTGCGGATATTATCTCATTATGAAGCAGTGATGCTGACTCAGGTAAAAATAGCATTGACTGTAAAGTAATTGTTCTGTTAAAAATTCTTCCCTGCCTCTCGGCAGGAACGGAGATTTGCAACACATCCCCGGTCATCCAAAAATAAGGAAAAGTTGCTGCAGGGGAACAACAGGTCTGAAAATCCGAAGGAATCAGGCAAAATTTGATCCGGGTGCTCTCCGGCATCTTTATCTGCTTGCTCCACTCCGATTTTAGTCATAAATTGCGGAAACCTTTTTACCCTGACATTGTTCTATTGGTATCAAACAAAAAAGAAAGTATGAAATCAAGAAACTCATCGTTTAAGATTGGCATTGTGGCACTGGCAGTTACGGCTTTGACAGCATGCAACCAGGCACCCGCAAAAAAGGAAGCCAACACCGGAACCGTTCATTTCAGAAACCTCCTTTTCAGCGAGACACCGTGGGATACCGAAAGAGGATCGCATGAGCTGACTCCGGCACAGGCAAAGGATATCAACAACTACAAATTCACTTATGACGACGCCGGCCGCCTTGCATCGGTAGAATTCGTAAGGGGCGACGAGCCGCTTGGCTATGGATCCCTCGGCGGAGCCGCGAAAATCACCTATGAATATACAGGCGACAAACAAATCAAGCGCTTCTTTGACGAAAACGGCCAGCCCGTTGAATCAGGAGGAGTCTTTACATATGAGTATACCCTCGATGAAAAGGGAACCAGGACGGCACTCAGGTTCCTCGATAAAGACGGAAACCCGGTTGAGAACAGAAATAAGATCCATAACTACATCTGGAGAATCCTACCTGACGGCAAACTGCAGGAGAAACGTTACAATCTTGCCAAAGAGGAAACCGTCATGAACCCATTCTGCCCGTTCTATGAGCTCAGGTTCACTTACAACGACAAGGGCTATATCACCGAGATGGCCAACTACATGGATGATAAACTCTACAACTGTACCGCAGAAAACTGCGGTGACATTGGAGTATCATACTTCCAGTTCGAATCGAATGAACACGGCGACCTGCTTAAATTCTCAGTCTACAACGTGACCGGACAGATGTCTAACCTGTACTGGGGCTGGTCGCGCCGCGCAAGCACATATGACGAAAACGGCTACGTGCTCGAAACGGCTATGTTTGACCAGGACAATGAATACGTCGCCGGCAAAATGATTCCCGTCACCCAGTACACCTATGACAGGCACGGCTCAGTGACCGAGGTCAGGAATATGGACAAGGACAGGAACATAATCAACAATCCTGATAACGGTGTTGCAATCACCCAGTACAAATATGACGAAAAGGGGAACCGCACCGAGACCCTGAGGTTTGACAGGGACCGGGTGGCAGTTGCCCAGTAATGCTCATACCGCTTCAAATATGAAAAGCAGGATATTTATCGGGCTTATGGCTGTATCGCTTGTCGCACTCCTGGCTGCAGGATGTGCAGGCAAGGGGACCGAAAAGAAAAAAGAGAGCACAGCACCGGCAGAAAAGGCAGCACCGGTAATTGACCCGGAGACAACGCTTCTGCTGAAGGACCTCGAGGAGAACGGCGATTATGTCAACAGCCAGTACTTCCCGAGCCTTATCAAGGCGTCGATCGTCTTTGAAGAGCTGGATAAAAACAACCTGGTCATTGACCTCCGGCCGGAGGAACAGTTCGCCGCAGGGCACATAAAAGGGGCTGTTAACAGGCAGTTCCCAGGGATCCCGGAATACCTCGAGGCGGGCATAAAGCCTTTTGAATATGACAAGATAATCCTCGTCTGCGAAGACGGTCAGCTCTCCAGCTATACCACCGCCCTTCTCAGGATGATGGGATATGGTAATGTGTTCGCAATGCGATGGGGTATGGGAGGCTGGAACAGGCAGTACGCCGAAGCCGGATGGATGAAGGGGTTATCCGCGGCATACGAGGACCGGCTGGAGACCACATCCAATGAGACTCCGGCTGCAGTTGGAATGCCTGTACCGGGAACCGGACTTCAGACCGGAAGTGAGATCAGTGATGCAAGGTTCAGGAAACTGTTCGAAAAGGGAGCGGGGAATATTCTCATCTCTGCAGATGAAGTGTACGCTGATCCTTCGAAGTACTTTGTGATAAACCTGGAACGCAAGGACAAATACGATGCCGGGCACATTCCCGGCGCGGTAAGGTACAAACCCGAGGCAACACTTGGTTTTCCGGATATGATGGCAACCATACCCACCGACAAAATCACAGTCGTCTACTGCGGCACAGGCCATAACTCGGCTTTTGCAACAGCATTCCTGAGACTCTTCGGCTATGATGCCCGTACCCTCAGATACGGAAACAACAGTTTCATGTATGACCGGATGGTGAAGGACAGAAACACCTTGTCATGGCTTCCTTTCACGCTGGAGGAATCAAATGATTATCCCGTGGTGAAAAAATAGTTCCTCCGAACTTCAGAAATACTAATCCGGCCAGGTAATCAGACCGGATTTTTTAATATGTGGAGCTTCCTGATTCCCATTTCACTTAGCGCCATCCAGACACGTGAAGATATTGAAACGTCTTCTGAGCAAAGAACTACAGGGCCCTTGCTCTTTCTGATCTTACGAATGATCTCACCTGAAAGCAGGTCAGCGGGATCAACTGAAAGTTTGTCCGCACCGGGTATGTCAGGTGCCTGGCATTCAGTGTCAAGCATAACAAAAAGAATGTTGTCACCGATTTCCGGAAGGTTTTCAGGAGTGACTATATTCCTGCCTGTGACCGACGGCTCCGCCCACTTTGCGGCATCATACCTGAAGGAGCCGGGATTAAAAGCGCGGATCAAAACCATCACTGCAATCACCACAACCGCAGCCAGTACATATCTGTATTTTTTCAGTGTCTTCATGATGCTAATAATTACTGGCAACCGCCGTCAAGTTTCCGTGCTGAAAATTTCTTTGATTCAAGATATTTTGCTTTCAGACTGTCAGGGAGGCTGCGAAGCTCGTTGTACATGCCGGCTGCCTTCCGCCGTGTCTCCAGCAGCGCATTCTCCCTGGCGGTGAGCCTTTCGCCGGTGAACTCAGTGGAAGAGACTGTTTTAATCCATTCTTCCATTCCTCCCCTGAGAAAAAAGGTGTTGTCATAACCCAGGCCCCTGGCATATGTCATGGCTGCTGCCGCTTCCGTATCATCCGATGAATACAGGATCATTTTTTTGTTCCTGTCGCGCAGCCAGGTATCCGGATCTGTCCGGATGAAGCCGGCATACGGCACGCTGACTGCACCGGGGATGAATGCCTGCCCGTACTCAACGGAAGGTCTGAGGTCGAAGAGCTGAACATCTCCTGCCTCATTCACGATGAATCCGGCCACCTGGTCGGCTGAAAATGACGTTTCGCTCTGCAGTACCCCTTCCAGCAGTGCGGCCGGCCGGCCCTTGAACGACCGGTTTGCCGTCAGCGGAAGCAGGGCCAGAATAAGGCTCAGGAGAAGAAGCAGTACTGTTAATTGTTTCCTGGTTTCCATGGCAGGTCATTTTATTTCATTGGTGATATCAGGTCTGGCAAATTTCTTTTCGGCTTTTTCGGCAAACCAGAACATTGCCGCGGCAGCGGCCACAAGTATCAGGGTAAAGAGGCCGGCTGACATGCCGAGAGCTTCGTTGATCTTCACCGGCCCCCGGTAATTGGCCGTGGCCATCTTCTCAATCATAGGGTAGGTCTCGGCGAACAGGAAAGCTCCTGTGAGACCCCCGAGTATGTAGACCATGGCGTCAATTTTACCGATTGACATGGCGCAAAGCCCTGTTCCCGGGCAGAAGCCGCCCATTATGAAGCCGCCGCCCATTATGACTCCGCCAATTATTGAGGCAGTGACGTAGAACTCATTGACATATACCTGGTTAAGATTCAGCAGCCCGAAGTACCCGAGGAACTGTGAACCGATGAGGGCAACTATTGCTGCAGTGAAAAATACCTTCAGCACTGTGGTGTCATACCCGTAGAACATGCCGGCCAGCTTGCGGCTCGATGAGAATCCTCCCTGTTCGAGGGCAAATCCGAATCCGATGCCTATAATTAACGCT
The DNA here is from genome assembly GCA_018262715.1 of Bacteroidota bacterium. GTDB lineage: Bacteria > Bacteroidota > Bacteroidia > Bacteroidales > VadinHA17 > SR-FBR-E99. The sequence goes on along the minus strand of JADFDS010000006.1, from coordinate 7,425 downwards.
GTCAGCATGTTCAGCCATTCGGGAAACTGATATAATGATGATAGGGGAGCCATTGTGATTTGCGATTTGAGAGTTGCGATTTGAGAGTTGAGAGTTGAGAGTTGAGAGTTGAGAGTTGCGATTTATGTTGCGCGAGTTGTTGTATTAAATCCATCTTTATCCAGACCTTCAGATCTCAGATTGAGGAACCGCCGCCGGCGGGACCGAAATCCCGATACCCGAAGTGTGCCGGGACCTTCAGACCTCAGACCTTTCATATCCAGTTCTTCCTGAAAAACCAGGCGAATGCGAATGCCGAGCCGAATATCGCAATCATGGTCACGAATCCGGCAAGGGAGAGAACGGCCATCCCCGAAAGGGCGGCGCCGCTGGTGCATCCCCGTGCGAGCTGGCCTCCGTAGACGAACAACATGCCTCCGAGGAAGGCAAATACAAGCCTTCGTGTGTTTGTAATCCGCGGAGACTTCTCCACTTTCAGTTTCAGTCTTCCGGAGAGGGCTCCTGAGATGAATCCGCCCAGAAGCACGCCGAATATTTCGATTGTCAGCCAGTTGGTCAGTGGCTTCTTCCCGTTCTCAAAATATCCTGAATAGTATTCTGCCTGGCTTACATGTTCCGGGCTGACTGCCCCGACAATTGAGACAACGCAGTATTTGATCCCGCCGCTCGCTCCCAGTCCCCTTCCGGCGACCACCATAGCCAGCAGCAGTACAAGTCCCAGCAGTACTCCCGCCAGGTACGGATTCATATATTTCCTTTTCATAGTTCCGGTTTATGAATAAACAAGGTACAGCAAAAATAAGTTTATTGCCGGAAGGATTGCAGGAAACCCGACAGAATGTGCGATATCTGCCTTAAGTGTTGTTTTTTTTAAATGCAACATGAAAACCACAAGTAAAATATTTATGTATTTTTAGGATCAACAAATTGTTCAAATACCAGTATCATATTTCTAATAATCTTTAATAAAAATCATTATGAATAATCAAAAGATTTCTACTTCCGGCAAACGATTCTTTAACATTTCGTTGCCTCTTTTATTTGCATTTGTATCCTTAGGTCTTGTACCGGGGAGTTTATTTGCCCAACCGAATTTTTCAGGTTCATGGGCATTCAATGAATCAAAGAGTATTCTTGGTGACGGACCAATGATGTCTGCAACATCAATGACCGTTGATCAGCAGGAAGGCCTAATCTCCATGGACCTTGTCCGGCCTTCGTTTGACGGCGGGGATATGAAGACGACTGAAAAATATACTCTTGACGGCAAGGAATCAGTCAACACGGGTATGATGGACTCTTCCATTAAAACCATCACAACCTGGTCGGATGACAAAAAGGAACTCAAATTCGCCAAAACAATCCTCTTTGACATGAACGGTGACACAATGGAGATCAAAATCTCAGAAATATGGAGCATGTCTGAGGATGGAAAGACTCTCACTGTGAAATCAACCATGTCAAGCCAGATGGGAGAATCAACCGTGACACTGGCTTACGACAAGAAATAATTCTCTTTTCCTTAGTTTCAAGATTATTTGAGTTACCTGCCCTTCCAAAGGTTGGGCAGGAACTCATAATAAAGCAGGTGCCGCCAGGTCGACCAATCATGACCTCCATGGCCGCCAACATAATACTGATGCTTGATGCCATGGTTTAAAAGGGCTTCATGCAAGACCAGGCACCTTTGCCCCATAAAACCTTTTGCTTCCTCGGTTCCCTGACCAACAAAAAGGTACTCAATCTTTTCATTTACTTTCGGATCATTTAAGAACTGTTCCAGCGACGTTTCCGCATTTGTATCCCCTGCGCTGAGGATACCGAAACTGGCAAACAGGTCGAGCGAACGAAACCCGATAAACATGCTGTGACGGCCTCCCATCGATAAACCTGAAATGGCCCTGCCTTTCGGCGACCTAATTGTGCTGTAGGCTTCATCAACCAGCGGGATTACATGATTCCGGAGCTCCTTTTCGAAAATATCGAAAGTCAGTTCGGTATGTTTGGGATGATTCCGGTGAATTACCTGGTTGTTGGGGATTGCAATAATCATTGGCACAGCTTTCCCTTCGGCCAGAAGATTGTCAAGAATAAAATTCGCCCGTCCGTCAAACACCCAGTTGGAAGGAAGTTCTCCGCTTCCGCCCAGCAAATACAAAACCGGGTATTTTTTCTTCGGGTTATAACCGGGAGGAGTGTAAACGTAGAGTTCGCGCTCACCGCCAGTTACTCCCGAATGATAGACATGACGCGTCACTGTTCCGTGAGGAACATTCCGGGCGTCGTAATACGCCGGCCCATCGCCGTGCACAATCAGCTCACTGTAAGGCGGCATGGCTGTAAAGGCAGCATAAGTATTGTTGGGATCGGGGATTTGAACGCCATCGACATTGAAATGATAAGCATACATATCCGGTTTGAGCGGCCCGATTGTAAGTGTCCATACACCATCATCACCTTTTGTAAAAGGAATAGGCTCTCTGCCAAGGTTATTGGCTGTGTGAATTGCCTCCACCGGCAGGACAACCTTCTGTGCATTGGGAGCTTTCAACCGGAATGTAACCGTATTGTCGTCGCGTACCTCGGGAGAATTTACAGACGCGCTGAACGGAATAAGGCCTTCTGTGTCCTTCTGCGGATTGTAATCGAGGTTCACGTTAGACTGCTGTGCCCTTAGACCGAGCGGCATTAACAGAGCAATCCCGACGATCGATATCAAATATTTCATATGCAGCAAATTATCGGTTATTAATTCTGAAACAAAAGCTGGGCAAAATGATACAGGCTTTTACGCCATGTCTGAAATTCGTGAGCAGTACCAGGCGCTTCGAAATAAACATTGTGTATCCCTGCTTTGTCAAGAGTCTCGTGGATCGTGCGTCCTGTATTCGGACCTTCTTTTGAACCCATGCTGATGAAGAATACTTTCACCTGTTTGTTGAATTCATCCGGCTTTGCCAATAATCCGTTATATCCGGTTTCAACGCCCGGGAATCCGAACGGGGCACTTAAAATACCAATATTGGCGAACTTGTCAAGATTGGCCTGCGAAATCTGGTAAGTTTGCGTACCGCCGAGTGAAAGACCTGCTATAGCACGGTTTTCACGGTTGGGTATTGTCCTGAAATGTTCATCGATGGCAGGAATAATGTCCGTAATAATGGTCTCGGTAAATTCGTCCCAGAAGTTAGGGCCCTGTCCCTGACCGCCACGACGGCCGGGACCCTGACCTTCCGGCCGGGGCAGAATCTTGCCCGATTTATCGCGTATGGGTGTACCAAAACCCCTTGCAATTCCGCCATCTTCCATCACCACAATCATGGGTTTTGCCTTGCCTTCCGCAATCAGGTTGTCGAGAATAAAATTTGTGCGACCCTGGTTTGGCCATGCGCGCCTGTCTTCACCCATCCCGTGCTGCAGATAGAGCACCGGATAACGCTTCTTTTTATCCCTGTCATAACCGGGTGGCGTATAGATATAGGCATGGCGGGTTTCGCCGAACGTCTTTGACCAATACCAGAATGAACGAACCTCACCATGGGGAACATTTTTGACATCGTAGAAATCGACACCTCTCTCCGGGATTTCAATGCCGCTCATGACCTTGCTTGCACCATAAAAGGTCTCACTTAACGGATCGGCTACTTCAACTCCATTTATTTTAAGCGAGTAATAATGAAAGCCGGGGTCCTGAGGCTTGGCTATACCTGTCCAGAAACCGTCCTCCCCTTTTGTAAGAGCAACATTGCCAAGACTTACCGAAACACTTGTCGCCTCAGGGGCACGAAACCGGAAATACACTCTGCTCAGAGAGTCGATCCGGGGATAGTCGGCGCCAGGGATGTTGGTTGATGCCGGTTTGGTCCCCTCGGGAAAAACAGTTTCCTGTGCAATCCCACCCGTTCCAATCGAGATGAGCAGCACCACTAATAAAAGATTCTTCATATCTGAATTTTTAAATATTATCCTGTTATTATTTCAGCCCGCTGTTCTTTATGCGGAAATAGTCGAAAGAAACATCGAAGGGCGTGCCTGGTTTTGTTGCATCAGAATCAAACCAGAACGTACTTTTCATATACTGAGCCACTGTCCCATCGCATACAATCAGGCCTGCCCTGATGTCTTTCAGCAGCAGATTTGCTGTTCCGAGCAACTCGTACTTAACTCCGTCAAGTGAATAGTAAGCCGTGTAGATGCTTCCTTTCTTCTCCAGTTTAAGATTCAGGGCATTGTCGCCAATGATTTCATTTTGTAGGTTGAATGTGGCAAGCGATTTTGCAATCCCGTTTTCTTCCATGACAAGGTCGATTGTGCCGGGTTGAACTCCCCTGGCCCTGGTTGTCTTTACCACAGCCCTGAACATCAGCTTCACAAAATTATCGTCGTCCTGGTAAGCAAGGATCCCTGCATTTTCAGGTTGCGACGGAGACCTGGAACAAACCAGACGGGTTTCAATTGTCCAGTCGTTGTTGGCGCTTTGCAGCAGTAAATTTCGTGCATTGTTCGTAGCCTCCAGAACACCTCCCTTTTCACCTGTGATTGTCAGCGAACCTGGTTTTACGGAAAAACTTCGGGTTGACTTGTTTTCGCGAACCCACTCCCACCGGGAGTCAACAGCGCCGCCGTTGAATTCGTCGCTTACTGATTCCGAATCAAAATTCAGGTAGTATACATTCTTTTCAAGGGTAATTTTGTCAATCAATTGCACTGTGGCGGTTCCGGGTATTGCCCTCGACTGTTCAATCTCAATCAACACTCCGCTCCCCAGGGCTTCAGCTTTTACTACCGGTATTTTCGAATTGCTTTTCAGCAGGTAGCTGTATGCCTTTACGTCTTTATCGAATCCCGGGATTTTTTTCCCGTTAACTGTTACTGATTTGGGATTCAGGTCTGGCATAACCTTAACCGGGTAGCTGTTTGAAACGGTTGTCCCGTCAATTGTAACATAAGCAAAAATGGATGCCACACCTACGCCTGTTGCTGTTACCCTGCCCTTTTCATCGACACCGGCTACACCGGGATTATTGCTTTTATACTTAACCTCAGCTTTTGTGATGTCATAGAAACTGTCGTCGGACATACTTGCTGTAACACTTGTCTGCACTGCATCTCCGGGCTTTAACACCACCCTGTCACTCTCAGCCACAACCGTAGTCAATACAGGCTTGTAGCTTCCGCTCATCCTGGCCTCCACTTCTCCTTTGATGTCCCGTGAGGATGCACCTATCCCGAACACGTACCTGCCCGGATCGAATGTAATTTTCCCATTTTCGGTGTCCCAGAACCAGAGATCTTCACAGTTGATATCGATTGATACTCGCTTTATCTGCCCCCTGGGGATCGTCACCCTTTTAAATCCCTTCAGCCGCTTTATCGGTCTTTCAAGGGATGCGGGGCTGTCCGGTGTTTTCACATAAACCTGTACCACTTCATCTCCGTCAACGGTTCCGGTATTCTGAACATCAACACTGACAGTAATCTTATCGTTAGGTGTAATGCTGGTTTTACTGATGGCAAAATTGCTGTATGCAAATGTGGTGTATGACAGACCGTATCCGAACTCGTAAGAAATATCTTTGTTGAAATACATGTAAGTGCGTCCATTGGTGCCGTCACCGCGCAGATTGTAATTATTAAAATCAGGGAGATCTTTCAGTGACTTATGCCAGGTCACATTCAGCTTTCCACCCGGATTTACATCGCCGAACAGTATTTTCGCCATCGCTGTTCCCTGTGCCTGACCGTTGTAACCTGTCCATATGATGCCGGTGATGTCTGCCAGATTTCTAAACTGTTCCACCTCTACCATTCCCATTGTTTGCATCACTACAATTGTATTGGGATTTATGGCAGCTACAGCTTTTATAAGTTCATTCTGATTGCCGGGCAGGGTTAATGCAAAACGGTCCGATTCCTCTCTGCCGGTGGACTGGTCGGTGCCCACGAAAACCAGTGCTACATCACAATCTGCAGCCAGGGCCAGTGTTGCCGCATCAATCTCCTTCTCTGCTTCACGGTACACAAGTACAAGTGTCTGCGGGCCGGTGATACCCAGGGTGTTGATTTTCACAGATACCGTCCGGGGACGTGCCCATCCGGGAAATCCTCCCGCGTCCGAAGGGCTGCTGAATCTTTCCGATGCCAGGACATTTCCGGCAGCAGAGCCAACCCTTACCTCAAGTACGCCACCATCAGCCGATGAACTAAGGTTGAACCTTAATGAATCGACATTTGTGATATCTATATTGTCATAGGCAGTCCAGTCGCCGTCCTTTATGCCACTTATTACAGTCCGGCCATATCTTGACGCTACAATAAGGCCCGGGGCTGAAGAGGCATAATTTGCTGCATCGTACTCTTCCACTACCTTACCATTCCTGACAGTCGAAAAACGGTTGACTGTAAGAAAGTCGGTGTTTCTGTCGGTGTTTCCGCTGATCACAGAAACTATTTCGGTATTCAGGTTATGCTCCTTGATGTAGTTCTGAATCCCCTCCAGCGGCGAAATACTCAGATGAGGTTCAACCTCTCCCGAATAATCGCCCAGCTCAACCTTGTCGGCCTGTGGCCCCAGGACAGCAATCTTTTTAACCAGCTTCAGATCAATCGGCAAAGCTTTTTCCCCTGTTGCTGGGATTGTACTGTTCTTCAACAGGACAGGTGTTTTGGTTGCAACCTCAAGTGCGAGGTCATCATGAGAAGGATCGTTGATTATTCCCGGTTTAATTCCGGCATAGGGAACAATCTCACGGGGATCAAATTCTCCCATCCTCATTCTGACGGTGAAAATGTTCAAAAGCGCCTTGTCAATATCAGCTTCGGTAAGTAATCCCTGTTTAACAGCATCAAGGGCATTGGCCTGGTAAACACCGCCGCAATCGGTGTCAACGCCTGATTTGATACCCATCGCTGCTGCCACGGTATGGTTTTCCGCATAGTTATGACCCCTTACCATGTCATCAATCGCTCCGCAGTCGCCGGTTACATAACCATCCATTCCATAGGTTTTCCGGGCGATCGTATCAACAAGGTATTTGCTTGCCGAAACGGGCACGCCGTTTACAGCGCTGTATGCAGTCATGATTGCAGGAAGTTTGTCTTCCTTTATGAGGGTTCTGTAGGGCAGAAGATAAAATTCGCGCATATCGCGGTCGTCCATGTCTGCGCTTCCGGTGTGGCGGTTAAACTCTGTGTTGTTTGCAAAATAGTGTTTTCCGCAGGGGACAGCTTTCAGGTAGGTTGGGTCGTCGCCCATTAAACCCTGAATAAATCCCTTCCCGATCTGAGAAACGAGAAAAGGATCTTCGCCGAAAGTCTCGGCAGTCCTTCCCCAGCGCGGATCACGGGCCGGTTCTATGACGGGCGACCAGTAGGTAAGTGTGAAAATTACGTCGTGATTAAATCCCCTGGCTTCGTCGGAAATCA
>JADFDS010000005.1 GCA_018262715.1 Bacteroidota bacterium | reverse complement strand
CAGCGGTAGTGCTCCTCGCCAACAATCTCGGGGGTGAGGATCCTGGAGGTTGAGTCAAGCGGGTCAACGGCCGGGTAAATACCAAGCTCGGATATCTTGCGGCTTAGCACCGTGGTGGCGTCGAGGTGAGCAAATGTTGTTGCGGGGGCCGGGTCGGTAAGGTCATCAGCAGGTACATAGACGGCCTGCACGGAGGTGATTGATCCGTGACGTGTTGAGGTGATCCTCTCCTGCATCACCCCCATCTCGGTGGCCAGTGTCGGCTGGTAACCCACGGCTGAAGGCATTCGGCCCAGGAGTGCAGATACCTCTGAACCGGCCTGGGTGAAACGGAAGACGTTATCCATGAAGAAGAGTATATCCCTTCCGGTTCCTTCACCTTCGCCATCGCGGAAATATTCGGCTACGGAAAGTCCGGAGAGTGCCACGCGGGCACGTGCGCCGGGAGGTTCATTCATCTGGCCGAAAACGAGTGCCAGCTTGGAGTCCTTAAGACCCTCACGGTCAACCAGATCAAGGTTCCATCCCCCTTTTTCCATATCCTCCATGAACTCCTTGCCGTAAGAGATAACATTGGCTTCAAGCATCTCGCGGAGGAGGTCATTACCCTCCCTGGTGCGCTCCCCAACTCCTGCAAAAACTGAAAGTCCTGAATATGCCTTGGCAATGTTGTTTATAAGCTCGAGAATGACAACTGTCTTGCCCACGCCTGCTCCCCCGAAGAGGCCGATCTTTCCTCCCTTGGAGTAAGGCTCGATCAGGTCAATAACCTTGATGCCGGTGTAGAGAACTTCCTTATCGGTTGACAGGTCCTCGTATTTCGGCGGTTTGCGGTGAATGGGGTAGCCTCCCGTCTTGTCAAGGGGACCGATGCCGTCGATAGGCATGCCGGTCACGTTCATCAGGCGTCCCCTGATCTGGTCACCCACGGGCATAACTATGGGCAGCCCTGTGGCCACTACCTCCATGCCTCGCTGCAGACCGTCAGTGGAATCCATTGCGATTGCCCTGACAGTCTTCTCACCGATATGCTGCTGGCACTCAACCACGAGCACCGATCCGTCCTGACGCGTTATCTCCAGCGCGTCAAGTATATTGGGCATATCAGTGCCGGCTGTATCAAAGGTAACGTCCACCACAGGTCCGATGACCTGACTTATCACTCCTGTTTTCTTTGCCATCTCTCTGACTTAAAATCTGTTCTATAATTCCTTGTAATAATCAAATATCTGTCAAGCTGTCCCCGGGGCGGGGACAATTTTCATTTTACTCTTCCTATCAAATTAACAGCAAGCTGTTTAAGCTCATTCTTCCGTTCGCCGTTTACAGACACCTGGTCAAGTGCCTGGAAAGCCCTGTTGAAATAGTCATAGGCAAGGTTTTCTGCCTGCAGCCTTATATCCAGCTCGTCATAAATCTCCTTCACAGCCCTGACCTTTTCAACCGGGTCACTGTTGCCCTCGCCGAGCAGTTTCCTGAGGCGGGTCAGCTTGCTTCCCCCTGCCAGTTCAAGCGCCTTTACAAGGAGGTAGGTCTTTTTGTTGGCCACGATGTCACTGCCGGTCTTCTTTCCGAACATTTTTGTGTCACCGTATGTGTCAAGCACGTCATCCTGAATCTGGAAGGCTATCCCGAGGCAACGGCCAAATTCATAGAGAAGGTCCTGGTCCTTGTCCGAAGCTTCGCCTATAATGGCTCCCATCTTGAGTGAGGCTGCAACGAGCACGGCAGTCTTCAGCTCAATCATCCGAAGGTATTCGGCTTCGGAGACTACTCCCTTCTTCTCGAAGTCAATATCGAGCTGCTGGCCGATGCAAACCTCTATCGCTGTGCGGTTAAAGAGCTTAAGGGCCTTCGGCAGGGCCTTTTCGGGGGCCTGGCCTATGCACTCCACCGCCACGAAAGCCATGACATCACCTGAAAGGATCGCCTGGTCAGGACCCCATTTGGAGTGGACCGTGGGAGAGCCTCTCCTCATATCGGCCTTGTCAATTATATCGTCGTGGATGAGGGTGAAGTTATGGAACACCTCTATGCCCACGGCCGGCATCACTGCCTCGTCTATCTTATCCCTGAAGATGTTGCATGCCAGGAGGCACATCACAGGCCTGAGTCTCTTTCCCCCGATAGACATTATATATCTCACGGGAGCAAAGAGCCTGTCTGCCTCGGGTGTACCACCCAGGCTGGCAACCGCCTTGTCTGTAAGCTCTCTCAGGTAATCGCTTGTGAACATCTTCGTTTATTCGTTATCCGTTAAGCGCCTCAGCGCCGCTAACAACCTCCAGAAGCTGGTTGGTGATAGAGGCCTGGCGTGCCTTGTTGTACTGCAGGGTAAGATCCCTGATAAGATCCGTGGCGTTGTCGGTTGCCTGGTGCATCGCCGTCATCCGTGCCCCGTGCTCCGCGGCAAACGAATCCAGCAGCGCCCTGTAAAGCTGAATGCGCAGGGTCTTCGGAATAAGTTCCGAGACAATGCTCACCTGGTCAGGCTCATAAATGTAATCTGACGGGGCTGACTTCTCACTGCCTTCAACAGCCATGCTTACAGGAAGATAGTTCTCAACCGTAAGCTTCTGAACCGCAGCATTTTTGAACTGGTTATATATGATCTCGACTGTATCATATTCCTTCGTCATGTAGAGTTGCATCAGCTTGTCAGCCAGAGCGGAAACCCGGTCAAAGGTGAGGCCGTGGAACAGGTCACTGTGGTCTTCAACCAGGTTGCACTTCAGCTTTTTAAGTACGTCATGTGCCTTCTTCCCTACTGTCATCACTGCCAGGTCACCCCTGCCTGCCTCAGCAGGGTACTTCTCTGCCATTATGCGCTTTGCCTCCCTGATCACGTTGGCGTTAAATGCCCCGCAAAGACCTTTGTTGGAGGTTATTACAACCAGCAGCACCTTTCCGTTGCCTTTGGTCCTGGCAGCGAACACATTTTCGACCTCGGTGTCACGGAGTGCAGCGCTCAGGCCGGACTGTATCTCATTCAGCTTGTCAGCATAAGGCCTCAGCTGAACGATGGCATCCTGCGCCTTGCGGAGCTTGGCTGCAGCCACCATCTTCATCGCCGAGGTGATCTGGCGGGTGGATTTGACCGAGCTGAGCCTGACCCTTATAGCCTTTAAGTTAGCCATTTTCTCTTTTTAACCTTTACTGCTAACGCGACGAATACCTGCCTGCAACATCCGCAGCCGCCTTTTCAAGCACCACGGTCACTTCGTCATTTATTATACCCTTCTTGATGCTTTCAAGCACATCTGCATGATGGTCACGCATGAATGCAAGGAAGTCGTTTTCAAACAGCTTGACCTTGTGTACCGGAACACTCTTTAGCAATCCCTTTGTGCCGCAGTAAATTATTGCAACCTGCTCCTCAACCTTCATCGGCGAGAAAAGATTCTGCTTGAGGATCTCAACGTTCTTCGAGCCCTTGTCAAGCACTGCCAGGGTGGCAGGGTCAAGATCGGAACCGAACTTCGAGAAGGCCTCCAGCTCACGGTACTGTGCCTGGTCAACCTTCAGCGTTCCGGCGACTTTCTTCATCGATTTGATCTGTGCGTTGCCACCAACCCTGGATACGGATATACCAACATTGATTGCAGGCCTTATACCGGCATTGAAGAGGCTCGACTCAAGGAAGATCTGCCCGTCAGTGATTGATATCACGTTTGTCGGAATATACGCCGATACGTCACCTGCCTGTGTCTCGATTATAGGCAGTGCTGTCAGTGATCCACCTCCTTTTACAAGGTGGCGTATTGATTCGGGTATGTCATTCATGCGCTGCGCAACCTCGTCTGATTCGATGATCTTTGCAGCCCTTTCAAGCAGGCGTGAGTGGAGATAAAAGACGTCACCCGGATATGCTTCGCGGCCGGGCGGACGGCGGAGCAGAAGGGAGACCTCGCGGTATGATACGGCCTGCTTGGAGAGGTCGTCATAGATAATAAGCGCATCACGGCCGGTGTCACGGAAGAACTCACCTATTGCAGCGCCTGCAAAGGGTGCATAGAACTGTGCAGCGGCGGAATCGGCGGCAGTGGCACTTACGATAACCGTGTAATCCATTGCGCCGTAACTCTCAAGTGTTTTTGCAATATTGGCAACGTTCGAGCCCTTCTGGCCGATTGCGACATAAATGCAGTAGACCGGCTTGCCCCTGTCAAATTCGCCCTTCTGGTTAAGTATCGTATCGACTGCGATGGCGGTCTTGCCTGTCTGCCGGTCACCGATGATGAGCTCGCGCTGACCGCGGCCTATTGGTATCATGGCATCGATGGCCTTGAGGCCGGTCTGCACCGGCTGTTTCACCGGCTGGCGGAATATGACGCCCGGCGCCTTTCTCTCAAAAGGCATCTCGTAAAGCTCGCCCGTTACGGGGCCGCGGCCGTCAATCGGTTCACCGGTTGTAGTGATTACCCTGCCCAGAAGCCCCTCTCCAACCATGATGGAGGAGATCCTGCCGGTGCGACGCGCGATGTCACCCTCCCTGATCTTTTCCGAAGCGCCCAGGATAACGGCCCCGACGTTGTCCTCCTCAAGGTTGAGAACAATGCCCTTGATGCCTGACTCGACGAACTCGATCAGCTCGTTGGATCCCACATTCTTCAGGCCGTAAATGCGTGCAATGCCGTCACCGACCTGCAACACCGTCCCCACTTCCTCAACGTCAATGGCTGTCTTTACTCCTTCAAGCTGCTGCCTTAAAATCTGTGATACCTCTGAAGGTTTGATATTAGTCATATCTCTGAATCTTATAAACTACTTTTCGGCATATCCTGCCAGTGAAAACTCCTTTCTGAATCTGTTCAGCCTGTTCCTTACGCTGGCGTCAATGTATGAGTCATCGACCCTGAGAATAAATCCGCCGATAATTGACTCATCTATCTGCTCGTTGAACTCAATTGTGCCTCCCTTTTCACCTGCGATCAGGGCAGCCATCTCCTTCTTTGTCGCATCATCGACGGGAACGGCAGTGGTGACGGTCACCTGGCGTATGCCCCTGTGCCGGCGGGTGAGGTCAATGAAGTTACGGGCTGCCGCAGCGAGATAATCACCCCGGCCGTGGCTGAACATCAAACCGATGAAATCAACCGTCAGCTTCTCAGCATCATCACCGGCAAGGGCTATGATTGCATCCTTTCTCTTCTGCTGCGGGATAACGGGATTTCTGATCACACCCTTCACCTCCTCCATGGCACAAAGGCGGCTTAATGCCTTCATGTCCCTGTAGACGCCGTCAACAGTGCCGCCTTCAAGGGCTAGGTCGAAGAGCGCCTTCGCATATCTTACAGCTATCCTGGCTGAATTCATGGGATCAGTTCCTGTTTGCTTCGATGTCGTTAATGTATCTTTCAATCAGCTTCTGCTGCTCAGTATCGCTCTTAAGGGTCTCTCCCACCACTTTTGAGGCCACCTCGATGGCCAGCCTGGCCACCTCCTTCTTAACCTCGGCAATGGCCGACACCTTCTCACGCTCGATGAGTTCCCTGGCTCGGCGCACCAGTGCATCTGACTCTGACTGCCCCTTCTCCCTGGCTTCGGCCATCATCCGGTCATAGGCCACACGGGCATCACGAAGGATCTTGTCCCTCTCCTCGCGCGCCTTGCGCAGGATGATCTCATTGTCAGCCTGCAGCACCTTCATCTCCTCACGGGCCTTCTCGGCTGACTCAAGCGCGTTGTTGATCATGTCTTCACGCGCCTTGACGGCTTTCATGATGGGCCCCCATGCAAACTTCCAGAGCAGGACGAGCAGGATGAGGAAGATAAGCGTTGTCCAGAAGACTGTCCCTATGGCGGGACTGGCAAGACTGCTTTGTAGTAACATTTTATGGTGTTTTTAAAAATTCATTTGTAAAGCCTGCAACCAACCGTTGCAGGCTTTTTTTGATTTTAGCCCTTTATCATTGCGACAACGATAGCGAAGAGGGCTGCCCCTTCGATAAGCGCTGCCGAGATGATCATTGCGAGCTGAATCTTCGAGTAAGCTTCAGGCTGACGTGCGATGGCATCCATGGCCGAGCCGCCGATGCGGCCGATACCAAGTCCTGCTCCGATAACTGCAAGCCCTGCACCTACTGCTGCTAATGACATTACTGCTTGTGCTTCTTCCATAATATTGAATTTAAAATAACAAATTGATATGTTGACTTCTAATGATGCTCCGGTTCGGCTGTGGCCATCCCGATGAAGAGGGCCGACAGAAGGGTGAATACGTATGCCTGCAGGAAAGCCACCAGCAACTCAATGCAATCCATGAAGAGCACGAAGAAGATGGAAACAGGGGCCACAAGCACCGTTTTGAAAATGAATATCAGCGTCACAAGGCTCAGCACAATAATATGTCCTGCAGTGATATTCGCAAAGAGACGGATCATAAGTGCAAAAGGTTTCGAAAAAAGCCCTATGATCTCGATGGGTATCATGATGGGCAGCAGCCAGAAGGGAACGCCGGGAGCAGCAAAGACATGCCTCCAGTGCGACTTGTTGGCGCTGAACTGCGTTATCAGGAAGGTGAAAAGCGCCAGCACAAAGGTCACATTGACATTGCCGGTGACATTGGCGCCAAACGGAAAGATCGGAACCAGCCCGAGTAGGTTGTTTATAAGTATGAAAAAGAAAACGGTAAGCAAGTAGGGCATGAACTTCATGTACTTGTGATCGCCGATGTTCGGAATGGCAATGTCATCCCTGATAAACAAAATCACCGGCTCAAGCACCCCCTGAAGCCCTTTCGGTGCAGCAGTGCCTGCTTTTTTGTAGGTCCTGGCAAGTGAAAGCATCAGCCAGAGAAGGATAACGGCAGCCACCAGCATCCCGAAGACAGCCTTGGTGACCGAAAAGTCAAGGGGAGGTTTGGAACCGTCATGGTGACCCTCCTGGTCAACCCTGATGATCTTGCCCGCATACTTGCCCTCATGGGCTATGGCAAAACCATTGTAACTGTGACCATGAGCAATTTTCCGCGATGAGAAGAAATGAACGCCTGACTCCCTGTCATAAATTATTACCGGCAGGTAAATGGCTACACTTGTTCCGTCCTTCTTCGTCAGGATGTGCCACTCGTGAGAGTCGGCAACGTGCTCCATGATGAATGGAGCTGCATCAAATACCTCTTCGCCGCCGTGAGCTTTGCCTTCCTCGTCCATGGTGCCCGATGAGGCTGCCGGAACCGTACAAACGAGCAAACCAAGCACCAGAACCAGAAGATATAAATACCTGTTTTTCAAGCTAAATTTCTTTAATCTGACTTCTTTTTCAGGACACCGGTAAATGTAAGAACTACATATACAGTGAACGCCAAATATAGAATAAAAAATAATATTACTGAACCTGTTGCGTCGTTTTTAAAGACGAGAAAGAAAAGCAGCGCAAGCACAAAAGAGAGCAGCATCTTCACTCCCAGCGCAATTAGTGTCATAAAAACACTTCTTTCCCGGTCAGAATGGTATCCGTTAAAAAAAATTAAAAGTGAAATAAAGGCTGCGAGGGTGAAGCCTGCGGTGAGAAATGCGGCAGCGGAAGTGTTGAAGAGAGAGGGGTAAAACCTTCCGAGGACTGATTCCATGATGATGAAAAACATGGCGATGGCTGCAAGGCCGAAGTAGAATCTTACTGCCAGGGGTTTAAACATCTCATTTGTTTCTTAAGGCTTCCTTGATTACGAGCCACATAGCAGCCGCCACGCCCAGCAGTGAGATCACAACCGTAAGGATCGGTTCCGTGCCGGCGAGTTTGTCAAGTTTGACTCCGCCGAGTGATGTGATGAGGATAATGACCACCATCTGGATGGCGATGGTGCTGTATCTGGAGTAGGCGTCGAGGCCCTCCCTGCCTTTATTTTCCTTCTTCTTTTGGTCTGGCTGCTGCTGTTCCACCGTTATCACCCTCCTTCATGACGCAGTTGCCTGTAAATACAGCTCCCGGCTCTATAGACAGCTTGTTGGTAATGATGGTGCCGTTGATTTTGGATGAGGCTTTCAGGTTGAGGAGCTGTGACACGGTTATCTTGCCGTCAATCAGGCCGGAAACCTCGGAGTTTTTGCATTCCACTTCACCCTTTACCTTACCGGTGGGGCCGATGACCACCTTTCCCTTGGTGTTCATGTTTCCGTTGAGGATTCCGTCTATGCGGATATCGCCGGTTGATTTTATGTCACCCGTGATCTCTGTTCCCTGGCTGATGAGGTTGACTGCAGCGCCGTTGTCTGTCTCCATTATTTTTGCCATAGTGATTTATTTATTCCCGATTTCCCTGAAATTATTTAACACGTAAATATAAAAACTTATTGTGCCGGATGAGGAAAAAAAGAGGGTTCAAAAAGTAACAGGGTGCAATAATCCCTTCCCTCATGCCGGGTCATAGGCCCACCTGAGCCAGATGCTACCCCATGTGAATCCTCCCCCGAAAGCTGCCAGGATGAGGTTGTCACCCTTCTTCAGTTTCTTCTCGAACTCCCAGAGCACCAACGGTATGGTCGCAGCGGTTGTATTGCCGTAGTTTTGTATGTTGATCATAACCTTTTCAGGGGGCAGGCCCATTCTCCGCCCGGTGGCGTCTATAATCCTGAGGTTAGCCTGGTGAGGCACGAGCCAGGCAATGTCATCGGGGCCGAGGTTATTCTTTTCCATGATTTCGGCAGCCACATCGGCCATGTTGGAAACGGCGAACTTGAACACGGCCTGTCCTTCCTGGTATATATAATGTTCCCGTCCTCCCACGGTATCATGAGATGCGGGTCTCAAAGAACCTCCTGCCTTCATGTGAAGGTATTTTCTTCCTGACCCGTCGGTTTTGAAGATATAATCCATCACACCGAATTCCTCGTATGTGGGTTCCAGGAGTACTGCTCCCGCGGCATCACCGAAGAGGGTGCATGTGGTCCGGTCGGTATAGTCAGTGATAGACGACATCTTGTCAGTACCTACCACTATCACCTTTTTGTACCTCCCTGTTTCGACGTATGCAGCTGCTGTCTGGAGTGCGAAAAGGAATCCGGAGCAGGCAGCGCCGATGTCGAAGCTGAATGCGTTTTTAATCCCGACCTTGTCGGAAATGATGTTGGCCGTTGCCGGGAAGGCCATGTCCGGTGTGACGGTCGCACAGATGAGGAGATCGATCTCCTCCGGGCGTGTGCCTGTCTTTTCAAGCAGGCCTCTGACGGCAGGTTCGCCCAGGTCAGATGTGCCTTTCCCTTCTCCCTTCAGGATTCTTCTTTCCTTGATGCCGACGCGTTGCATGATCCACTCGTCGGTGGTTTCAACCATTTCGGATAATTCCTGGTTGGTGAGCCGGTATTCCGGTGTCCAGGCATTGATGCCTGTTATTGCTGCCCTTATTTTAGTCATGCTCCGAATGCTTCCCTGATCTTTCCTGCAAGATCTGCATGCACCACATCGCGGGTCTGGAGCAGCATGTTCATTATGGCCATGCGGTTTGATATTCCATGCCCGACCACTACGTTTTCATTTATGCCAAGAACCGGCGTACCCCCCACCACTTCGAAATTGAGCCTGTCAAAAAAGCTGTCTTTGATGCCTTTTGACCTTGCAACAACATAAAATTTTTCAGCCATTTTAAGAACCACGTTCCCCACGAATCCGTCACACACAATTACGTCCGTCATCTCATCGGTGAAGAGGTGGTGGCCTTCGATATTGCCCCTGAAGTTAACTTCATTGGTTTCATTCAGGAGCTCATGTGCAGCTTTCACTGCACTAGATCCCTTGGCTTCCTCCTTTCCTATGTTGAGGAGGCCGACCGTGGGTTCTTTTATTCCAAGCACGTGTTTTGCATATACACTGCCAAGCATCCCGTACTGGAGCAGAACGTCAGGTTTGCTGTCAGGATTGATTCCGACATCAAGTATGATTGAAGATTTCCCGTTGACGTTTGGTATGAGTGCTGCGAGCGCCGGTCTGTAAACGCCCGGAATGACGTTCACGGTATAACTTGCTCCCACCATCATTGCTCCGGTGTTTCCGGCGCTGGCAAAACCGTCGATGAGACCGCTCTTGAGCATTCCGAAACCGACTGCGATCGACGAATCGCGCTTCTGCGAAAACGCCTTGGCCGGATGGTCTGACATCTCAATCACCTGTGAAGTCGGTACAATCTCAAAAAGAGAAGCATCTGCATCAAGCAATGCAAGCTTCTCCCTTATCCGGCGATTGTCACCGATAAGCACAATCCGGTCTCCTGACGGCAGCTGTCCGAGTGCGTCAAATGCTCCCTCTACGACAGCATTGGGAGCGTAATCACCTCCCATTGCATCAAGACCTATCTTCATCGTTCAGATTTTTTGAACGGAAAGCCGGTCAGGCTGTCGTCTTCTTCTCAACGGCAAGCTTTCCCCTGTAGTATCCGCACTCAGGGCAGACCCTGTGGTAGAGATGGGCCGATCCGCAGTTCGGGCATGCAGCTGTTGTAGGAGCCACTGCCTTGTAGTGTGTTCTCCTCTTGTCTCTCCTGGTACTGGAGTGTCTGTGTTTTGGATTTGGCATCGCAGTAATGAATTGATTTAATTATTCCCTGTCAGTTTTTTCAGATCATCCCAACGCGGATCGGTTTCTTCCTCACCGTGAACCAGGAGATCATTCAGTTTCCTGATCATGTCCGGATTGCAGGTGCTGTTGCCATCCGCATCATCAGGATGAATGCGCTTTATGGGTAACGCCAGGTGGATGTACTCATAGAAAAACTGACTCAGATCTATTTCATGTTCATCCAGCGGCATCGTAATCATGTCCGGATCAGATTCATCCCACTCCCTCCCCTGCCTTATGAAAAGCCTGTTGGCAGTTGAGACTGGCATGTAAAAGGCTTCAAGACATCTGTCACACATCACCTCGGCTTTCCCGTTGATGACTATGTCAAGCTCGATGTGCGTCGAACATTTCTGAAGCACCACCACCGCACGCAACTCTCCCCTCTTTATCTCAGACTCCTCAAATGACCCGAAGAAATGGTTCCCTATCTCAAACTCATAGGTATATCTGGCCTCCTTAAGTCCCGTTAGTGGTATGGAATACAATCCGGGCATCTCCCTTTTTTTCGGTCTGCAAAATTATAAATCCTCTTCCAATAAAAAAAATTATGAACAAAAAAGTAACACCGCCTGTTCCCTTCGCTGTTCACCGATGTATATCCGCACCCCGCCGGAAATGAGTGACACGGATTGAACCAACATTAATATTTTTGAGGCGTAAATCAATGCGATCACCATGGAAGAGAAACACGGTAACCCGTTCACAGGCATAGCAAAGTTCCTGATATCACTGGGACTTATGATGATAGTTGCAAAGCTTGACCTTCTAGGTCTGGGAGATATTCCTGACTATTTCAAGTGGCAGATGCTGCTCATCTTCTTCGGACTGTGGTCACTCATCAGCCTCGAACTTGTGTCAGCAGTTGTCCTCTTTTCAATAGGATTCTGGTTTCTCATGCCTGAAATGGCCATACAACTCACCGAGCCCTACAAAAAGATCTACTGGCCGGCGGTGATGGTCCTCTGCGGAGTGGCATTCATGCTGAAACCACTTACAAAAAGCTGCAAATAACAGTAACATCTAATAATCTCAAACAATGGAAAACGAATTGAAAAAGCCGGCAAGAAACCCGGAAACCTCGAACAGGTTCATCATAGGGGTGCTGCTGATCATCGCCGGACTGATCCTCATCGTCAAGAAATCGACAATGTTGCCGGAACCCCTCGATCATTTCATCGATGACATCATCTTCAGCTGGCAGATGCTGCTGATAGTGATAGGCGTCATTGCCCTCACCGGATCAGACAACAAGACTCCCGGGATTGTAATGATCTCCGTGGGAGGATTCTTCATGATCCCGGAACTCTTCACCGACTTCTTCAGGTCATTCAACTTCTTCTGGCCTGCACTCTTCATAGTGCTTGGCGTTGTGCTCCTGGTGAACTCGAAACGGCTGGTGAAGAAGCTCGACTTCTCAACAGTCAACAAGGCGGACTATATTGATTACGTAAATATCTTCAGCGGAGCCGAGCGGCAACTCATCACCGAGAACTTCCAGGGAGGCAAGATCACTTCCATCTTCGGAGGCGGTGAGGTTGACCTGACCCGGTCATCAATGGCACCCGGTGACAACGTAATTGAAATTACCTGTATCTTTGGTGGAACAACCATCATTGTTCCTGAAAGCTGGAACGTGGTGATTGAGGTCACACCAATCCTCGGGGGATTTTCTGACAGCAGGAAGATGAGGGGTGATGTGATCAGGGACAATACCAGGTCACTCACCATAAGGGGTACCGTGATATTCGGAGGTGGAGAGATCAAGAGTTACAAATAATATATGAAGCATCCGTTACTGGAAAACAGAACGAGGCTCCTTGTGTGGTGGCTGGCCTGGCTGATTCTTGCAGCAGGCCAGTCACTGCTTATTCATTTTGGCTATGGAAGCCCTGCCGATGTGGCAATTGCCGACGGAGTGATTTCCATGGTTATTTTCGGCCTCCTGGGACTGGCTGTATGGTTCCCGGTAAGATTCCTCCTGAAAGAGGATAACCAGGTATATACAACAGTGGTAAACGTCCTGCTGACCGGTTCACTTACGATTCTTGCATGGCTCTTCGGAACAAAGTTCCTCGTAAGGACGCTAGTTACCGAAAAGGTAGATTATGACATTTTCTGGCACTCAGTCCTGGTTTTCAGAGCCACGGCCGGTGTGCTGATCTTCTTCGTGATGTTGCTTGTGTACTACCTGTTCCTGAGCGCCTCGAGGCTGGCTGAAAAGGTGGCACGGCAGGCACAGCTTGAAGCACAGGTACGCGAAGGCGAGCTGAAGATGCTCCGGTCACAGATAAATCCTCACTTCCTGTTCAACAGCCTCAACTCAGTCAGCTCGCTCACCGTGACAAATCCGCTGAAGGCCAGGGATATGATTGTAAAGCTGTCTGACTTCATGCGCTATTCTCTCTCATCAAGGAATGAACAGCCGGTGACCCTCGGGAATGAGATGGAAAGCCTCAGGCTTTACCTGCAGATCGAAAAGGTGAGATTCGGGGAAAGGCTCAGCATTGAAGAAGATATCAGCCCGGAATGCCTGCCGGCCCTGATGCCGGGAATGCTCCTCCAGCCTCTCTATGAAAACGCCGTTAAACACGGGGTTTACGAGTCGACCGAGGAGGTTACAATCAGGACAACCGTCAGAAAGCAGAATGAAATGGTGATAATCACAGTGACAAACAACGTTGACACTGACTCCGTTGTAACCAGAAAAGGGGCAGGCATAGGCCTTAAAAATGTCAGCAGCAGGCTTGAGCTGTTCTTTGGCGACAAGGCTGACCTCACGGTGAATCACGGAGATGACAGTTTCACGGTGATTGTAAGGTTTCCGTTCCGAAAATCATGATTAACAGCATAATAAAACAATGAAAACAATCAGAGCGCTGATCATTGAAGACGAAGCCCCGGCAAGGGAGCTGATCAGATTTATGCTCGCCGATCATCCTGAGGTGGAGATTGTGGGTGAATGCGGAGACGGATTCTGCGGGGCCAGGGAGATAAAGGAAAAGAAACCCGATCTTATCTTCCTCGATATACAGATGCCCAAGCTGACCGGCTTCGAGCTCCTCGAGGTGATAGATGAAAAACCGGAAGTGATATTCGCCACCGCCTTTGACCAGTATGCCATCAGGGCCTTCGAACTGAACGCAGTGGACTATCTCCTCAAACCTTTTTCAAAGGAGAGGTTTGATGACGCCCTTGCCAAGGCACTGGGCCGGCTGGAGAAAGAGGCGCCTGACCATGAGAAAATTGAAAAACTGGTGGCTGCAGCCTCTGAAGCTGAGGGATTTCTCACCAGGATAGTCTTCAGAAAAGGGGCGGGAATCAAGATCATTCCCCTGAATAATGTCTATTACCTGGCGGCCGAGGATGATTATGTGATGATCTATTACAGCGAGGGGAAAGCGCTAAAACCCAAGACCATGAAGTATTATGAGGACCATCTTCCTCCCGGCCTGTTCATGAGAGTTCACCGGTCATATATCGTGAACGTGGAACAGATCACCCGCCTGGAACCCTACAGCAAGGATAACTATGTTGCCGTACTCAAGTCAGGGGAAAAGATCCCGGTAAGCCGCGCCGGTTACAAGATGCTCAGGGAGAAGCTCTCCTTCTAGTCATGGTCCTTCAGCCTGTTGCACTCAGGAGCCCTGCGAAGCGGTGATCCGCCTCCCCGGTATCGCCTGAATATGAATCTCGGAACCGGATCATAGCCGTGTGTGCCTCCCGGCCTGCAACGCAGTATCCTGCCTGTCGAGATCATTATTCCCGTAAACGGCCCGTGCAGCCTGAGCGCATCAATGGCATACTGTGAACAGGTCGGGACATGTCGGCATGAGGCAGGAGTCCATGGCGAAATAAACCACCGGTAAAACCATACCGGCAGCAGGAGCAAAAAAGATAATATCTTTGCGGCACTCTTCAGCATCGCCTCCAAAGATAAGCTGATTCGGCATGACAAAATGGCCTATTTTCAGAACTTCTTTATGATGGCAGGCGTTTTGCTGAAGAAATAAGAAACTTAAAATTGTTCTTTACTGATGGAAACAATGTTTTTGCAAAACGGTGCATACTGGATAATATTCATAGTATTCATGATACTGAGCTGGGTTGTCAGCGCCAGACTCAAGTCGAAATTCAGAACCTATTCGAAGGTGCCGATAGCATCAGGCATGACAGGCCGTGATGTGGCGGAAAAAATGCTTCGCGAAAGCGGTGTGACAGACGTTACCGTTCACAGTGTGGCCGGTGAACTGACTGATCATTATAATCCTCTTAAAAAGACCATTAACCTCAGCCGCGATGTTTACTCCGGAACCAGCGTTGCAGCTGCTGCCGTGGCAGCCCATGAAACAGGCCACGCCCTTCAGCATGCACAGTCTTACGCATGGCTGGGGATGAGGTCAAAACTTGCCCCGGTGGTAAGCTTCGCCTCCAACTGGATACAGTGGGTGCTCATTGCCGGACTTGTTCTGCTCAACTCCAGGCCCGAGATCATGCTGATAGGAATAGTGCTTTTTGCCATTACCACACTGTTCAGCTTTATCACCCTCCCGGTTGAGATCAACGCGTCGAAGAGGGCACTGGCATGGCTTTCAAATGCAGGCATAACCTACTCGGGAACAGATGACAAGGCTCAGGATGCTCTCAAATGGGCTGCCTATACGTATGTAATAGCGGCTCTCGGCTCACTCGCCACCCTGATCTATTACATTATGCTTTTCCTGGGAGCAAGGGACAGGTAGAAGTCCCGTTTCGCGCAGCTCCGCGAGGTCACCTGCCTTCCACGTACAGGAACTTCGTTCTTTTTACAAGGTACCTGATGACAGCCCAGAAGATAAGGGCTGCAACCAGCAGTGTGATGTACATCGGCTCCAGGTAAATCCTGCCGGTGACAGCAATGTTCCGGCAGAGATCGAGGAAAGCAAAAACAAGAAAAAGGTTTGTAATGCTGTTGTACTCACGCTTGAGCACGTTCCTGAATGAGAATGGCAGGTCAGACTTTATGTAATGCCTGAACGAAGGAAGGACAGCCTTCACCCGGAAAGCCCATGTGTCATATGTTTCCCCGAACTTTCGGCGCAGGTATTGCTCCTCGGCAAAGATGATACGCTCATAATAAAGCCAGTAGGCCAGAACGAAAACAATCACCCACCACACTGATCTCAGGAAAAGCACCGGGCCGAGCCACATCAGGAAGTTGCCGGCATACAGGGGATGGCGGATTACCGAGTAAATACCCTTTGTGTTGAGGTCGTCAGCCAACTGGTCAATCACATTCCGGCCCGAGGTGTTGCGGGGAACATATCCGACCGTGTAGGAGCGCAGCAGTTCACCGGCCACCGAGACAAGGATACAGACTATCTCCCAGGTATAGTTGAAATAAATTACGCTTCGGTTTGCAATGAAGAGATAGACAGCAGCCGGAACAAGAATTGTTGCAGGCAGCCAGCTTCTTCTCCTGAATAACCAGTTACCGGATTTCTCAAGTTCATGGACAAGTGACATTCTTACGGTGTTTGGCCGTAAAAGTATGAAATTTTCAGAAACTATACCTTATCCGAATGAACCCGAGGTTTATCCGGGTTTTCTCTTCACCGAAAGTGCTGTTGAAGTGCTGCCAGAGTATTGAGAAGTCAACGTTCTCCGCCAGCGAGAAGTCCAGGGAAGGGCCTGCATAGAAACCGTCGAGGTCAGGAAACCAGATAGCTGCCAGTGACAGATTCACCAGCGGAAGCGGCACAAAGGTCACCTGCGCAGCGGCGCTGAATTCAGAAAATGCAAGCTGCCTGGCTGTCAGGCCTCCGCCATAGAGGTCCGTGAAACCGCTCAGGTCTGCAGGATGGCTTGAATACATAACCTGCGCAAGCGCGGTTACCTTGTCGGAAAATGCCTTGTCAATTCCCAGGGTGGTGATAAAATTGCTCTTTTCGCCGCCTGTGCCGTCAAAAGGGGCAAATAAGGTTGCCTCTCCTCTTAAGGATACTGATCCGATGGCACCTGACCATCCTGTTCCGGCGGTGAAATATTCATCATCAGTCACCCCGGCAAGAAACTGAATATCAGTGTTCAGTACGCTGAAACGACCGAGGGCGGCAGCGGTGATCCTGTTGTTTCCGTCGACCTTCACCGCCGCCTCCACTGCGGAGGAGGGGCCGGTTGACCAGATAAACCGCAGGGCATCGCTGCCCGGCCTCTCAACATAGTCGAAGTCAAAAAATGAATAGGTGTTGAACAGATCATTGGGATTCCATATAAGGGCCTGGCTCCAGTTGATCCGCTGCCGCCCGGCCCTGATCTGCAGCTGCCCTGCGGTGAAATCGACATAAGCCCTGTCAATCATTGTGTTAAGGACATATGAACTGCCCGAGGAGATATTCCATGAGAGGTCCGCCCAGCCCGCGTCGGCAGACAGTCCGTCAATATATGACGGGTCAAGGCTCACCATGTCACCGGTAACGAACCGGTTTCTTATCTCCAGTGCAAAAGTTAACCTGCTGCCGGCATAAACCTTGAAATTGAGCCGGTTATGAAGCATGCCCGTGTTGATCCAATTCTCTGATGGTTTGTCAAATATGGCCGTGTGAAGCCACGACGCGTACCCTCCGGCGGTGAGGCGGTCAGTTTTCCCGGAACCGGCTCCGGGATCATCACTGACGGCCTCCTGTGAATAAACTGCAGCCGCAACTGACGTCACCAAAATCATTGTAAGAAAAATCCGTTTCATGCCATACAGTTCATCGGTGTCAGGGTTATTCCCTGTGGTTTGTCCTCTCATCCGATACCACTTTCCCGTCCTCAAGGGTTATGACCCTCCTTGCCCTCTTCATCACCCTTGCGTCATGTGTGGAAAAGATAAACGTCATCTCCTCCTCGCGATTAAGTTTTTCCATTATGTCAAGGAGAGTTTCCGCTGATTTTGAATCGAGGTTTGCCGTGGGTTCGTCAGCGAGGATGAACTCGGGGCGGGGTGCGAGGGCACGGGCCACGGCCACCCTCTGCTGCTGGCCGCCGGAGAGCTGCGAGGGCCTGCTGTTGTGCCTGTCAGCGAGTCCCACCGCCTCCAGCAGTTCCCCGGTTCGTGCCATGCGCTTCTCCTTCGGCCACTTCTGGAGGCTCATGATGAATCCGACGTTTTCCGCGGCAGTGAGGACCGGAATCAGGTTGTACGACTGAAAGACAAACCCGACGTGCTCCATGCGGAAGTCTATAAGCTCCGAAGGCTTCAGCTCCGAAAGCCTGTGCCCCGCAACAATGATCTCCCCTGTGGTGGGCTGGTCAAGTCCTCCGATAAGGTTAAGCAGGGTAGTCTTTCCGGAACCGGAAGGGCCAACGATTACGGCAAAATCACCCTTTGTGAAACTGAGTGTGACGCCGTTAACCGCTCTTACTTCAACCTCCGTATCATGGTAGGTTTTGTATACATCATTGATCTCGACTACGTTCATTGCTATGATTATTAATTCGTTATTCTCCTCTTAACGCCTCTACCGGATTAAGCTGCAGCGCTTTGCGTGCCGGATATACCGCCGAGAGAATCCCGGTAATAACGATCAGCACGGTAAGTATTATGAAAAAGTCAGCTCCGATTGTCGGGTAAAGATGGGCCGAGTATCCGAAGGCTTCCAGTCCCTCGGAATACTTCACCAGGTTGATGCCTGTGTGGTTGGTTATTCCGATTACAATTCCGCTGACAGCCATGCCGGTAAATCCTCCCACTACAGACAGGAAGACTGATTCGAGCATTATCATCAGGAAGATTCGCCTGCGGTTCATTCCCACTGCGGAGAGCATGCCGAGCTCGCGGGTGCGCTCCAGGACAGCCATCAGCATTGTGTTGACAATTCCGAAAGAAAGGGCGGCAAGGATAAGAACCATGAAGATTGCATAAATCTGGTTGATATAGTCGGCTATCATGGCAAGGTCTACCTGTATCTCCTTCCAGTTCATCACCTCCAGCCCCGGAAGAGCCTCCTTCAGCACAGGCGTCACCCGGTCAGTCATGTCATTCTCTTCCAGCCGGGCGATGAAACGGTGATATACACCGTCCTCAAGGCCTGTCAGTCTGCGCAGCTCCTCCATAGGGACGAAGACTGACGTTGCCTCAAACAAATCGTTATTCGTGCGGAATATGCCGCATATCCGGTATGCCGCACCGGTCTGGTTGCCGTTCACATCCAGAAATGAGAGGATGACCCTGGAACCTTCGCGGTATGACCAGGCAGCCTCACGGATTGCAAGGCCGTACTTCTTGATTTCCTTCGGGGTGAGCAGCCTGTAATAGGCCTCCGTCAGCTTCTTTTCCGTAGTGAACCGCTGACCTTCAAGCGGTTTCAGCCTGTCTGTGACGGCTGAGGGTACTCCCTTATCCACCAGGGCTGTAAGTGATTCTGCCGTAAGGATATACCTGATGATCTGAAGCTCCCGTGCCAGCTTTTCACCAATGAAGGCACTGTTCAGCTTCGTGTCGGCGCCAAAATAACTTCCGGTTCCGGGAATCAGTTTCCCGGAGAGGGTGAACATCTGCTTCTCCTTTTCAATGTCAATGCCGGTGATTTCCACCCCGGCGCTGCCAGAAGGGGCGGAAGCAATACCTCTGACAATTATTCTGCCGGTTACATCAGTCACCCCGGGTGTTTTACGGAGGGTTTCCGCAACCTTATCAGGCTCGGATATAATATTCAGGATGTCGCTGCTGCTGCGGAATTCCTTAGTGTTTACCTGGATATGGGAGAGCTCCTCGTTGACTGCGGAGTCAATCCTCTGAACAATGGAGCTGTTTATCGCAGCCAGGGCGAAGACGCTGGCAAATACGCCCACTGTCACCGCGGCTATTACGGTCAGGCTCCTCGTCCTGTTCCTCCAGACGTTCTTCCAGGCTATTGATGTGATCATGCTGTGTGCAGTTAGGCTCTGAGAGCGTTGATTACATTCAGTTTAAAGATTTTCCGGATGCTGAAGGCTATGGCAACGGCAAGGATAAGGAGAACTACCACCACCTGCCAGAGGTAGTATGTGTCAGGCAGAAGCATCGGCATGACCGGCTCAAAGCCATAGTCTTCGTACATGCGTGCCATCTCGCCCGTGAATCTGAGCGGCCTTAAATGGCCCAGAAAAACTATGGGTAAAGAGGCGATAACGCCGGCAATGACTCCGATAACTCCCATCAACAGCATCTCCAGGCCGACAATGCCTGCCAGTCTGCCCTTGCGCATCCCGATTGACACAAGCATTCCGAATTCCCTTCTCCTTTCGGCCATCATCATAAGCACTGTTCCGAAAACACCGAAGGCAATGACGAGGTAGAGTATCCCGATCATAATGGCTCCGCTGCGGTTATCAGCTTCCATCTGGTTTAACAGAAGGGCGTTCATCTCTTTCCAGTTGCGGACCGCAAGGTCTTCGCCGGTAACGGCGCCAAGCCTTTGCTGGGTGGCAGTGAGTACCTTATCACTTCCATCCTTTATTGCTATGATGGCTGATGTGGCCATGTCCGGCGCCCCGTACAGCCAGCGTGCATCATCGAGTGTCAGGCATACAAACCTGTTGTCAATTTCCGGATTGGGCATGCTTACCACCCCTTTTACAACATAGAGTCCTGCCGCTGAGGTACCGTGATACCCCTGCCCGATCAGGACGATGGTGTCTCCCGGGACGGCCTCCAGGTAGTCGGAAAGACCGTTCCCGATAATGGCATAACCAGACTCACCGGCAGACAGATAACTGCCGGGAAATGAGGTGTGGTTCCGCAGCAGGGGAAGCAGTCCGGCACTGTCCTTTTTGCTTATTCCAAGAACTGACATGAGGTCTTCCGCCTCGGTGAACGCTTCTCCGGCAAACAGTTCCGTATTCTTTGCAAGCCTGCCCGGCAGCTCTTCGCCCTTAAGCGCCTCGACAGCTCCGGGAGTAAGCTTGTAACGCACAATCCTGTTTCTTATGTTAAGAGCCTTGCTCTCACGTTCGGGTTCAACCCCTATCACCATCACTCCCTGCGTGCGGTTTCCGGCTGCAGCCAGTGCAAATGACTCTATACGAGGCACAACGGCCTCAACGTTCGGATCCTGCTCCAATTTTCTGGTCAGTTCAGGATCAAGGATTAGCCCGTTGTCAAGGCCGGGTTCATCAAGGTATGAGGGATGCTGCAGCTGCAGGTAACCGGAGTATGACCGGATGACATCACTGTACATCTTGTCATAGGTGCCCAGCTGGAATGATCTCATGATCAGTGCAAAAAAGATTGCAAAAAATACCGATGCGGCAGTGATGAGGGTTCTCTTTCTGTTTCGCCAGAGATTTCTCCAGGCGAGCTGACGGTCTTTCATGACGGTAATCCTTTCATTAACCGGGCACTATCTTATGGTTCTCATATTCTGCTGTGAGAAAAAGCTTTCTTCAACAGAGATATTAAACCTGATCTCCGTGATTTTCAGGATGGTCTTATGGCCTTCCTGCTCTGCCGGAACCAATTCGATGGTTGTCGGAATCAGCCTGCCGTCCATGGTCTTAAGATCCATCCCGCGTTCAGTCCTGACAAGATAACCGTCCTCATCATAAAGTTCGGCTTTAAGAACGATGAAGTCCTTCCTGTCCACCCACCACATCTGGTGGCTCCATAGAACCCCGGCATCCTCCCTGGCCGTCAGCCTGATTTTGTGGCATAACCGGCCATCAACAACCTCTTCCCCTTCAAGGGAATGATCATAATCATTTACAACTGATGATTCCCTGAGTATGTCATCATTTGTATAGTCTGACCCCATCCAGCCCTGCGACATCATTGACGGAGGAAGTTTGATCAGCCTGCTGATGGCCGGGTTCCAGCTCCACATCTCGGTAAGCCGTTTGAGGAAGGTCTGCCCCTTTTCCCTGGCCGGCGCAGTGATGAGAGTCAGGGCATAGTCATCACCCAGCGACCATGATTTGAACTCCACCGTCCTCTGCCAGGTGGGCCGAACGATGGTCATGCTCATTACGCTGAAACCTGACTTTTCGCCATTGAATTTTTCGTCAGCCTTTGTAACGATCTCCTTTGCCGACAGCAGTTGCGATGCTGCCGGGAGGGATACTGCCGTAAGCATGATGAGAACAAATAATGAAGCTGCAGTCTGTCCGGGTATTCCTTTCATCTGTATTTCCTGATTAAAGTTTCGACCATTTTTTCAAAATATTCATCCGGATACTGTCCGGGGGCAAATATATAGGTCAATGCAAATCCCTTCAGTGTGTTTGAGAACATCAGCATCTCGGTTACCGGATCAAAGTCAGGCCCTTCGGTTTCCTTTTTCCTTATGAAATAATCGGACATCAGTTTCGCCATATAGGCTGAATATTCCATTAGCGGGATACCTCCCACGGTGAAGGTTGCGTCCGGATCATCGGAAAGATGTTCATATACTCCTCTCTGAAGCATTACCCTGTAAATCAGTTTCCAGAATTGCCTGTTCTCACGGAAGATGGCAAAGATTCTTCTTATGAAATTTTCGAATTCGTCGGGTGTGAGGGTACTGTCGCGGTCAGGGTTGAAGCTGCGGTAGATCTCATCGAGCGACCGGTTGATGATTGCAGCCAGGAGTTCCTCCTTGCTTTTGAAATAATTGTACATCAGTCCCTTGGAGATGCCGGCATGTTTGGCTATGTGACTGATGGTGGTTGCATGGAACCCGTAGTCAGAGAAGTGCTCCAGTGCCGTATTCATAATGAGGGCCTTTTTCTCCTCCCTCATCTCCTCGAACTGTGCAGATGATCTTGGTGACATGATTTTTGATTAAACGTTCATTCAACAAAATCCCCTTTAAAAAACCGTCTTTGATTGAACGGTCGGTCAAAGATAAAGCGGAATTTTATGATTTGCAAATTTTTTTTCAAAAATATGCCCTGCGAGGGGCAAAGCATTGCAGATGTGCGATTTGAGATGTGCGATTTGAGATTGATGATCATCCCTGTAGGCTTAAAGCATTACAGATGTGCGATTTGCGATTTGGATTGATGATCATCCCCGCAGGCATAAAGCATTGCAGATGTGCGATTTGAGATTTGTGATTTGCGATCTTCCCCGTAGGGGATAAAGGATTGTAGCACATGATAATCTGACCTCCCCCACCTCCGGCGCCGGCCCGAAAAAAATCCGGGAGAGATAATCCCTCCCGGATAAGTTTATTGCAGACGCGTCAGATCTCCCGATGTTCATTTTGCTCTATTTCAGGGCAAAACTGATAGGAACGGAGTAGTATATATTAACCGGTTTACCTTTCATTTTGCCTGGTTCCCATTTGGGGCAGAGGCGCATTACCCTCACCGCTTCGTTGTCTAGCAGGGGATCGACGTCCCTGACCACGGTGACATTCTCAACATTGCCTTCAGAGGTGACAATAAACCGGAGAATGACCTTCCCATGAATACCATTGTCTTTAGCCTGTGCCGGATATTGGATTGTTTTATACAGAAATTCAAACAGCGCAGCATCACCGCCCGGAAACTTCGGCATCTCATCAACCATGATATAAACGATTCCGTTGCTGACTGTCCCGGGCAGTTCGAACCTGATCAGTATTTCCGAGGTGAACGGTTCATTGGCATCTTTATTTGCAGGGCTTTTCCAGCGGGGTGAAGATTCCATTACCCTGGTAAGTTCAGCGGCAAAGAGCGGGTCAGTGTCGGATGAC
This sequence comes from Bacteroidota bacterium, assembly GCA_018262715.1. Taxonomy (GTDB): domain Bacteria; phylum Bacteroidota; class Bacteroidia; order Bacteroidales; family VadinHA17; genus SR-FBR-E99. The sequence continues at coordinate 76,224 of JADFDS010000005.1, read as the reverse complement.
GGCTTTACCTGTGAGACGGAGCCGTCTGTTTCTACTGTATAAGTCATCCTTGCCCATCCGCTGATGTTTTTGGCTGCAGCCTCCTGCGGATAATTTGCCTTTTCTGCTACCCAGTCGGCAAATGCCAGGTAACTCTCACCCCTGAAGGTGGGAAAATCCGTCTCAACCTTGCGCGGGTAAGGCAAGTTCAGGCCGGACTCCTTTGCCTTGCTTCTGGAGATCACCTCGAAAGCACCTTTTGCTCCCTTTTCACCATATTTTGCCTTTGCAGCCTCAGGCATCAGATAGGTATACTTGCCAAAATCCTTGCCCAGCCTCTTCGTCACCTCTTCCAGAGACAAGTCTGACACAATTCCGTCAATAACAACAATTTCGGCACCCGATGAAGGACTACGTGTTGTGAAGAGCGGATTGGCCTTCATCGTGACTGATATCCCGCGCGCCGATTCTGCAGTTATGGATACGGGCTCATAGCCACTGGCTGTGAATATCAGAGCAGCATATCCGGGCAGGTCACTGAAATAGAACTTCCCTGATTCGTCAGTTGTCACGCTCAGCGGAGTTCCCGACACATTGACTGTGACACCCGGTAGAGGGGTGCCGTCCTCTTTGACCACGGTCCCGTGAATATCCTTTATCATACCTGCCGTCTGACTGTCACTTTTGCCTGAATAGGTATAAACCGGGTCAGCAAATGCGTACATCATTAGAGCCGTCAGTGGCAGTACAAGAAGCAGTTTTAGCTTCCTGCAGGGAGAATAATTTTTCTTTTTCATCATTTCAAACCTGTTTGTGTTAAATGAAAAGTTGAACGAATTGGATAGGCTTATCAGCCTGGCGCTGAATACCTGGTTGAGAAGCGTTGCCCTGTAACCTGCCGGATCAGAAGAGCGCTGCAGCGCCTCCTCATCGGCAAGATGCTCATGATTCTGCCTGACAAGCGCCGAACATATCCATGCAAATGGATTCACCCATTGCATCAGGCTCATCACTTCAACAAGCAGGAGATCGAACCAGTGTTTCTGCCTGAGGTGCACCATCTCATGGTTAAGGATCTCCCGGACCTCACGCCCGCTCAGTGAAGGATTGATAAAGACATAATTGAAAAATGAGAAAGCGGAGGTATATTTTTCTGTTCTTACAAGCAGTGCATCACCTTCCCTGTTTACCGGTCCGATTCTGACGGTGCGGTAGACTGAAAAGAGGTACTTCAGCGTCCGGACCAGCAGGAAAAGTATTCCGGCAGCATAGAATAACATGAACCACTTCAGCGGATCTGCATTTTCTGTAACCTCCGCTGATGCTGCCGCCGGTGAAGGAAAAACCGATGCCATCCCCTGCGTATCCTGGATCAGCGGGGCAGGAAGATCAACCCTGTAATGCAGTGTTACCAGCGGAAGAAGGATTGAGAGAACCACTCCTGTCATAAGGTAGACTCTCTTAAGCATGAAAAACCTCTCCCTCCTGAGAAAGAGGAGGTATAACAGCGTAAATCCAGCCAGCCAGGCGGCCGATTTCAGCAGGTAGAGCGCAACCTGTTCCATATCTTATTCCTGTTGATCATCGTCAAGCTCTTCACGGGCCTCCTCGAGTATCCTGTCGAGATCCTTCACCGAAAGATTCTTCTCCCTGGCAAAGAACGAAGTCATTGCCGGGAATGAATTGTTGAAGTACCCCTCGAGCAGTCCGAACAGCTGGTTCTTTGAATACTCACGCTTGGATACCAGGGGATAATACAGAAAAACATTCGCATAGGCCCGGTGGTCCACATAACCTTTTTTCTCCAGCACCTTCAACACCGTGGAAATTGTATTTCTCGCCGGCTTCGGATCATCAAATTTCTCCCTGATATCCTTCACCACTCCCTCCTCCAGATCCCATAAGATCTGCATTATCTGCTCTTCAGCCCTGGTAAGTTGCATTGTATCGTCTTTTTTTTAATAAAAATTATTGCTGAATTAATGTTAACAATCGCTCATACACTTTATCGGGACGCTCGCAATTCTCTGAAATTATTAATCCGTCGGTATCAATAATTGCATAGTGAGGTATTCCTCTTACGGAGTATTTTTCCTGAAGGTCAGCAGCCCAGCTCCCGACACAGATAAGGTTTATCCCTTTGAGCTTTTCATTTTCAATTATTGTCTCCCATTTTTCGTATTCATCATCAAGACAGATATTAATAATCTCTATCGGCTTGCCGGAAAGGTTTTCTGCCAGTTTGTTCAGTGAAGGTATCTCCTCAAGGCATGGTCCGCACCAGGTAGCCCAGAAATGCAGGTAAATCAATCTGCCCCGGTAATCTGACAATGTATGAAAAACCCCTGCGGAATCTTTAAGATAAAAATAGGGGGCTTCTGAGCCTGGTTTCAGTCTGTTTTCATCTTCAAGTTTTTCGATCTTCTTAAGACTCTGTGATTTTCTGTCATCGATGTAGCTTTCCTGCAGTGATGTCAGCCTGAAGTCTGTCGCAATCCTGAACGAATCGACCAGTTGAAGTTCCTTCCTGGTGTCAGCCCCATAATACAAATCATATAAAAAATATGCATTGAAATATTCAAGTATCTTTCCTTTCAGGAGCGAATTGATATTATGACTCGCCTTACTGTAATACGCCATCAGCCGAGGCGGACCAATCAGACGGTAATCAACGGAATCAGACAATAAAAAATAGTCGGATATAAACCGCCAGTATAAAGGAGACAAGACAGCCTCAGGGTTATAAATCTTTACATCGCACGGCATAAGAATGCTTCCCAGGTTCCGGTTTTTAAGATAGTAGTATTGATAGAACTTCATGTTTTCTGAAAAATAGGAGATTTCATTTTCATAAAGATCACAAAACCATTCAGGAAGTATATCCCAGTTTTTTTCGAGGAATTTCAGCCTCTCCTGCCTGGCCTGGTCTATCTTTTTTATCGCATCCTCAAACTGCCTTTCTGTTTCCGGTTGAGTATTGAAAGCCATGATAGCAAGCGGGCTCTGGGTATAAAAACAGCCAAACTCACTTCTCTCATTTTGCAGGAAAGCAAATATGGGATCATCCATCTGAAAAGAGATCTTTCTGTTGTCATCTCCTGCTTCGTCAAGACCTACCCTGGCAACCAGTGTGTCGCCAGGCCTCATGTAAGAGGTAAAAACCGTATCTCTGAACTCAAACCAGACCAGCTCAGGCCTTGTAATACTGTAACTTGCTTCGCAGACTCTTCTTTCAGTCAGAGTAAATCTGTGGATCAGGCACGATTGTATAGGATAGTAGCTGCCATGATTGATATCCATCCTGACGGAATCAAGGTCATCCTGAACAATGACTTTGACATACGCCACTCCTCCAAAATCAATCTCAGGAGAGTAATCCTTTCCATCTTTACAGCTTGTCAGTAAGACAAGGACTGAAATAAATATCGCCACTCCTCTCATTGGGAACCCATAGTAGTAAGTTGTACAAAAGCAACGCCATGCCCGTTTCCGGACACTTCTTTTCTATCAATCCTTCACCACAAATATACGACTATATTTATAGACGGGCAAGTTTATTAATAATTTTTCGTCTATTTTTATAGTCGTATCGTAAAAAGGGATTATCCCGTAAGAAGATTTTAGGTTTCAATCAGCATTTCAATACAAAAATCCAAAGAGCCAGAGCGGAATTATATTGCCTGATCCATATTCAATATCATCTTTTACAACAATAGCGTTTTCAGCTTTTGCTATTTGTTTACCGGATTTCTTCCTTCCCCCTACTTCAACTGCGTACTTACCGTCTACAATAAAGTCCCCTTCGTCAGGGTAATTGACTGTGTACCTGGCAGACACCTGGTTCAAGAAAAAGGTTTCGCGCTCAGATCCTTTGTCGGGCTTATGGAGTGTAAGCGCTTGTGAAAGATTGGTATTATGCAGGTATATTTTCTCTGGCTTCGACATAATGCTGATACCCCTTGAATCTCTCCTCAACTGATATATCAGCCCTGCCTGTTCGAGGAGGTGAAGATACCTGTACAAGAGGTCACGTGATATTTCTACCCTGCCACTGAGTTCATTAATATTAGGCGTGAACGGAACTGCTTCTGCAAGAACTGACAGAAGTTTCCTGATCTTAAGAATGGTGCCATATGTAATACCTGAAACTGCAGGAAGATCAGAGTCCAGAACCGCACTGACCGTATTTGAGAGCCGCTCATGGTAATATCGGATTCCTTCCAGGAAATAAGGATATGCTCCGTATTTCAGATACTCATCAAAAATCATCAGTGGTTTTACATATGATAATACCTCTCTGGCTATTCTTTCGTGATCAATCAACAATTCATCTATTGATATTGCAGGAAGATCAATATCATATTTCATCGAGATGAATTCCCTCAGGGAAAGTTCATTCAAATTTAAGGTAAGCATCCTCCTGCTGAGATCTGTTTCTCCTTTCTCCATCTGCAGCGCTGAAGATCCTGAAATAAGCAGTTTCAGATTCGGATAACGGTCATACAGTGATTTGACTAATAAAGACCAGTGAGAATTTCTGTGCACTTCGTCAATAAAAAGGTATTCTCCCCCTCTTTTAACAAACCAATCAGTAAAATCCTCGGCCGGGTGCCGACTGAAAAAAATGTCATCCAGGCTTATAAACGCAGCCCTGGAAGAGGGAAGTCCAAGAGACCTCAGAAATTGAAGCAACAGTGTGGTTTTGCCCGTCCCTCTTGAGCCACGAACCAACACAAGTCTCTGGTCCCCGGGTATTTGGTTCATTAGATATCGGGCCTGTTTTGCGAAAATGTTTGTCACTCTGGACTCAGAGAGCTCAAGAATTGATTCCATAATTGTTTTGATAATAAAACACAAATATATATTAATTGTGGTTATAAAAAAACATTATGACATCGATATTGATGTTTTTAAACAACAATAATATTCCGGGGAGATTCGCTAATATTTAGAAATGCAGGAGTGCTCTCAGAACCCCTCGAGCATGTTCAGCAACTTCTCCCGCTCTGTGCTGCCGGGAGCTGACCGCAGAAGGTCATTGAGCCAGTTGCCGTACATGGGATTGGGAAGCACGATGTATCTTGTGCCGAAGAGCCGGCGGTCTGCATCAACAGCCCCAAAGCCGTGGTCAGGACCCCGTTTCTCATAGATGCCGCTGAGGTCGGCCAGGTTATCACCTACCAGAAGTAAAATCTCATAATCCTTTTCGATAAGCGCCCGCCTCTCCACCTTTGAGGAGACGGTTTCCTTCAGCAGCATGTGTGTGCTGTCAGCATTGGCAAATCCCCACGCTGCCATATTTGAAATGGTCGGCCCCATCTCCCCCACGGTTCTGTTGGATACATAGAAAACCTCAACGCCCAGGGAATCGGCGTACCTGGTGAACTCCACCGCACCCGGCAGCGGCCTGGCGCGGGCGAGCTCCACCCACCTGAACCAGTCGTCATTGTTGAATGCCTTCTTCCGTAAAACCTGCCATCCCTGGAAGGGTGAGTTGTCGAGCAGGGTCTCGTCAATGTCAAGGACCACTGCTGCCGGTTTTTCAGATCCTGGCTGGCCTGAGTCTGCCGGTATGGAAGAGTCTGCCGCGGGTTTTCCCTCATTATGCATTTCAAGGTTTTCCCTCAGGGCAACCTCCGCATTCCGGAAGCATTGGTAGAAAAGCGCCCTCATCTCGGCCGATTTCTGAAACCAGAGAGTTGCCAATATCAGGTTGTCCTGATCATCCTGCGAATCCTCGGCGGCAAGGTTCCCGGCAGACGGTGCGGAACGGTCCTCCGCCGGATAAGATGTCTGCTTCACCGTGGCACAGGAAGCCAGCATTATAATGAGTGTAACAATAATGAGCTTTTTCATCCGTTTTTATTCTGTTGATAATAAACTAATTGCCGGAAACCGGTCCATTTTGTTTGTTAGTGCCTAATTAACAAATAATTGGCCGATGCCGTTTATATTGTTTGAAAGATTTTTAACTTTAACCGTACCATACCAAAAAGTAACCTGCAATGTCAACCTTAAAGCTGATGCTGGGGATGATCCCCTCAACCTCCAAGATCGAACAGGAAGAGAAGGCTCTGATTGCCGAGTATGAAAAGATGATTGCCTTTGCCGGCTCGGAAGGCCTGGCAAAATACACACGTCTTCATGAAAGCGTCAACTCAGCCGGTTTTAAACAGAAGAGAAAGGAGATAGAATCACTCACATACAAAGGCTCTGAGGAGCACGCCCGGGAGGCAGAATTCCTGGGCTTGCAGAAGGCAAAAGACATTGTTTCCTATTTTAAGACCGAAGGAAACGCCCTCCTGAAGAATTTTCTGTCGCTCGACGGCTCGGCAAGGATTAAGGAGATCGAAGACCTTCAGCTCTTTGTGCAATCGCCTGAGTTCAAACAGAAGGAAAGGATGAAGCCCGTTACCTTCAGGGATACCGAAGAGTATGGCAAATGGTTGGAATTCAAGAAACTGAAGGGCGACAGGGAGGTGAAAAAGAACCTGAATCCCGAAAAGGTGAAGAGGTTCACCGAACTGCAGGCATTGGTTACTTCCGCGGCTTTTCTGCTGAAAAAGAACATGAAGCCGGTCACTTTCAAAGACACTCCCGAATACCAGAAGCTCCAGGAACTTAAAACAAAGAAGAGTGCCACTGACATTGTTAACTTCTACAAGTTCCGTGAGTCAAAGGATTATCACAATTGGGTCCAGGTAAAGGATTCCGCACGGCTGAAGAGGTATTATGAACTCCAGGAATATCTTAAGACTAAAGAATTTCACGAAAGGAAGGAATATCTTCTTGACAAGCGCCGTTTCGAAAAGAGCGAGATGTTCAGAGAACTTAAGGAATACGAAACCCTGAAGAATTCACCCGAAATCAAGTGGTACTTCAGTGTTAAGGATTCAAACAAGTTTGACATGCTTAAAAACAGGGAGCTTACCTTCAGCGACGAGTTCGACGGCACTGCACCCGACAGCACCAGGTGGACAAACAGGTATTATCCGGGCGATAAGCTGCTGCACGACAGCTACAGCATATCCACTGATCTTCATAGTTATACCCCCTCTGATAATGTAGAGGTACGTCACAGCGTGCTTCGCATTATAACCAAGCCGCAAAAGATAAACGGCAAGGCATGGGACCCGGCAAGGGGTTTTTACACAAAAGACTTCAATTTCACGTCCGGCATTGTCAACACCGGCGCCTCGTTCAGGCAGAAGTACGGCACCTTCACAGCCAAGATCAAACTCACTGATCCGAATGTCCGTAACGCATTCTGGCTGATCGGTGACCGCATCACACCGCATGTTGACGTCTGCAGGTCGGGCAGCGGAAAGGTCTGGTTTGACCTTTTCACCTCGCCGGGAAGCCATTACAGGAAGAGCATCGGATCAAGGTATCTTTCTGATTTCTACATCTACACCCTCGATTGGACGCCAAACGCCATGGTATGGAAGATCAACGGCGTCGAGGTGATGCGCCAGACCACCGGCGTGCCCCAGGAACCGATGTTTATCAACCTGGCCGGAGGCGTTGACAAACCAATCGGCGGAATCTCCTCCATGGAGGTTGATTGGGTCAGGGTGTACCAACCCAAATAACTGCCTGCCAGGCAGATATCTGCAATAATATGACGTAGCGCCGGGTCTCAGACCCGGCGTTATCTGCATCATATGCATATATCCATACATATTGCCGCGCGCCGGGTCTCGGACCCGGCGTTACCAATTTTTTATGCAGGTATCTGTAACATTCGGGGTGTTTCGGCCGTCTTTAGGGTGTCAGTGCATTGACCTGAATGATCGTAAAGGAGTACAATAACGCCGTCAGGGAGTTCGGAGACCACGTCTTCCGTTTCATCCTCCGCAGCATAAAGGACAGCCACAGGGCTGACGATATCGTGCAGGATACGTACGAGAAGCTGTGGCGCTGCGTCACAGAGATCGAGTACGGCGCCGTGAAGTCATGGCTCTTCTCTACAGCCTACAACAGGATGATTGACGTGATAAGAAAAGACTCCAGGCTTGTGGATGTTGAATATTACGATGACAGCACACTCTACGCGGAAGAAAATGGCAACGACCTGAACGAGGTGCTGCACAGGGCACTGGAAAAGCTGCCGGCAGTCCAGCGGTCGGTAATACTGCTGCGCGACTACGAAGGATACAACTACAGGGAGATTGGTGAAATAACCGGCTTATCTGAGGCACAGGTCAAGACCTATATTTTCAGGGGACGTGTGGCTCTGAGAAACTATCTTGTAAAGACATCGGTATGGCAATAACGGAAGATATGGATTTCCCGCGACTGACGCCGCCTGATGACAGGATGCCATCGGGCCGCAGGCTTTTCCGCAGGCCTGCGGAACTGACCGATGAGCAGTTTGACCTGATGGCTGCAGCATGGGCTGAAGGGGCTCTCTCAGGAGAGGCCGTGGAAGAACTGGAATCCGTCATGACAGCCAGTACCGACAGAAGAGACCGTGCCGGAAGTTTCCGCAGCATCCGCCTTGTGCCATACAATGAGAACTGGCCCGGAATGAAGTCAGCTGTCAGGCTGTCACCGGCGCTGACGGCATTCCGCCGCTCCGTGATTCCGACACTGCTTGCAGTGGCAGCAATGGTTATAATGATCATATACGGTCCGGCCGGGGCAAAACTTAAAACCATAAACTCAAGGGGAGCCGTCAACGGACCTGCAATGACAGTGGCAGAAATTCAGGTGTACGCCCCGATAATTGCAGTTGAAAGGATTCCCGAACCCAATATCTTGCCGGTACGGCCGGTACAGACACCGGCTGCTGAAGAGAATGCGTCGCAGGGCCATCTCGCAGAAGGTATGGAAAAGCCCGCAGAGATAACCGGACTTGTCAGGGTTGAGCCCATTGCTCTTGCCCGGGGCCATGCTACAGCCTCATCAGTGGCCCCTGAATTAATACCGGCCATCATCTCGGTCAATATCAGGGATATTCAGCCCGACATGACTTTGCAGGAAGAGAAGAACTGGATGTTCCGCAGCATTTCCTTCCTGGCAGGCGCCGTGACCGGAAAAGAGAAAAAAATTGACGGCTATATGATAGCAAACGGCTGCATCACAGGCATCAACAACGTATTCGGATGGGATATGGAACTCGACCGTATCAGCAATAAAAGCGGTGAGCCCGTGGCCGTCACTTTCAGCTCTTCCCTGCTCTCTTTCACGAAACCTGTGAACAAAACAACCCCCTGAGTGTAACTTTTCGGCACCCTCAGACGTCCCGGCATTAAACAACAAACTATTTAAAGCCATGAAAAGAATATTAATCTCAGCATTACTTATCGTTTCAATGCTCCTCCCGGCCCTGGCACAGGAGAAGGAGCAGAAGCTGAAGGAGCTTGAACAGCTTGAGCAGCAGACAAAACAAGTCACAATTCCGGATACGCTGGTTGCAGCCGCGGAAGACACGCTGATCGTCGCAGCAGAGGACACACTGGCAGCGATCAGGGCAGAAGGTGAAGAGATCGCCGTGGTTGTCAGCGACGATGAAGGCGACACATCAACCGTAAGGATCGGCGATATTGTGACCATTAAGGACACGGGTGACGAGACCGTTATCCGGATCGGTAAAAAGGGTGTAAGGATCTTTGAGGACGGTGACAGCACAGAAATTGACTTTGATGATGATGAATACTGGAACGAAGAAGCGACCGGCAGGCCGGGAAAGAGCTTTGACGGCCATCTTGGTGGCATCGAAATCGGTTACAACAATTTCTCCACTGCAACCTGGCTGAACAATGATGTGCCCATGGATGGCTACCTTGATCTCAACACCGCAAAATCAACCAGCTTTAATATTGTTTCTCCCCCTGTCAGCCTGGGTTTTACCCGCCATTTCGGACTGGTCACAGCCCTTGGCATCAACTTTAACAACTACCGCTTTGACGGCAACAACTCAATTGTAGTTGACGGAGAAGGAATTGTCTCCCCGTTCTTCCCGGCAGAGCCGGTCAGGTACGAAAAGAGCAAGCTTGCAACGATTTACGGGATCCTGCCGGTAATACTTGAAGTGCAGATACCGGTATCGCACGGAAGCACAATCAACCTGGGCGCCGGCGTGATCGGAGCCGTGAAGCTTGGCTCGCATACAAAGGTTGTCTATTACAACGACGGGAAGCAGAAAGACAAGAATCATGACGACTTCAACCTCAATGTGCTGAGGTACGGAGTGACCGCCAGGGCGGGATACGAGATGGTCCAGGTGTACGGCACCTGCTATCTGTCGCCTATGTTCGAAAAGGGAAAGGGACCCGAACTCTACCCGTTCGAGATAGGCATTGCGCTGACGATCAACGACTAACAGCATACAACTGAACTTCTGAATCAGGGGGGCATCGGACAGATGTCCCCTTTTCTGTTGTTATTTAGTTAAACCGGAAGCTCTCCTTTCGCCGGCTGTACAAAATCGGGTGATTTTATGTAAGTTTGGAGCGTTGATACATAGGGCGGTGGATCAGCATACCGCCCCTTAAAAAAGTAATAACGAGACAAAAATGAGACTACTTCTTATCAGCAATTCAACCAATGCCGGAGAGGCATATCTCGATTACCCGAAAAACAATATCAGGGATTTCCTGGGGAGCAGGAAGGTCAAGGCCCTGTTCATCCCATATGCCGCAGTGACATTTTCATATGACGAGTATGAACAGAAGGTAAGGAACCGTTTCAACGAGGTAGGGCATGACGTGGTCTCGATCCATCATTTCAGGGATCCGGTTAAGGCAATCATGGATGCACCGGCTATTGTAGCAGGCGGAGGAAATACTTGGATGCTGCTGAAATGCCTGAGAGACAATAAGCTGATTGCCCCGGTCAGGAAGAAGGTCCTGTCGGGCACACCGTACATCGGATGGAGCGCAGGCTCGAATGTGACCTGCCCCACAATAATGACCACCAATGACATGCCCGTCACCGCACCATCATCCTTCAGGGCTTTCGGGCTGATCCCGTTTCAGATCAATCCCCATTACCTCGATGCCAATCCTGCCGGTCATGCCGGCGAAACCCGCGAGCAGAGGATACAGGAGTTCATTGAGGTAAACAGAGAGTTGTATGTTGCAGGGCTTCGCGAAGGAACAATGTTCCTCCTGGAAGGTAAAAATCTGTCGCTTATCGGACCCAGAAATGCGCGTGTCTTCAGGTACGGAAGTGAACCCCGGGAGGTGAAGCCCGGAAGTGACCTCTCCTTCCTGCTGAAAATAAGCAAAAGATAATCATCTGCGCCGCCAGGTGCCATGAGACTGTTCCGGAAAATAGCGCTGATTGCCGCCGGGTTGCTGCTGCTGCTCATCCTGGTACCGGGATTATATGCCCTGCTGCGGCAGGAGCACCTGACAGAATCCCTTATCAGGAAGGTCAATGAGAGCGTCAATACGAAGATTTCGTATGGCAACCTTCACATTACAATCTTCGAATCATTCCCCAATATTACCGTCAGGTTCAGTGATCTCCTGGTTGAACCCTCCCCGTTCTACGACAAGAAACAGCTGAGGCATGAGGATAATGACACACTTCTCTACGCCTCCTCGCTGTCACTGACGGTTTCGATGCCGTCACTTCTTACCGGCACGGTGGCAGTTAAGTCGATCACTGCAAGAAACGGTGAGGTTAACCTGCTGACTGACCGGAGGGGCGACATCAATTACGAGGTCTTCTCTGAAAAGAATGGAGATGGCAAGAATGTCAGGCTGAAGAACATCAGCGCGGTTGACTTCAGGGCAGTGTACAATGACATGAGCTCTGGAATGCGCATGGCAGGGAGAATAGGGGCGGCAACCCTCGGCGGGGAACTGTTCAGAACAGGCATATACCTCAGCACTGCTCTTAACGCAGGGATTGATTCCATAAACCTGGAAGGAACAACAATAAGAGACATCCCGGTGGAGGCGGGCATCAAACTCCGCAAGTCGGCAAACTCCCTTTCAGTGGCAAAGGGAGCACTCAGCATAGCCGACCTGAGGTTCGACATCACCGGGAACGTCAACTACTCATCTTCAACCCTCAACCTCATCATTGAAGGCAGGAAAATCAGCATTGCATCGGTAATCTCAAGGCTGCCTGACAGATGGAAAACCGTCACCGGTAACTTTTCCCCCTCAGGCATCATTGACCTGAAGTGCAGTATCACAGGCCCTTACGGCGATGCCGGCAAACCTCACATAGACCTCACCTACGGACTCGCAGGAGGAAGGATGAGCCACTCCTCCACAGGCTTCAGGGTCAATAACCTGGAGTTCAGCGGGGCGCTCACCAACGGCGACCACAACTCAGCCGAGACATTCCGGTTCACCGTTGACAAACTCACCGCCAGGTACGGCTCCGCATCGGTGAAGGGCTCATTTATGATGAACAACCTCCGAAGACCCCATATAACCCTTAATCTTGACGGTGACCTTGACTTTGACGACCTCGACAAGATTTTCAGATCGGGATACATTAAAGACCAGACAGGTACACTTTCAGGGAGTATAAGGCTTTCCGGAACGCTTCCCGACAGCATACTTCCGGCCACGGCTCTTGCGTACCTGAGCCCGGATATCTCACTTTCCTTCAGAGAGTTCGGGGCAACGCTGGCCAGGCGCGGGCTTGCCCTCAAAGATGTCAACGGCTCGCTGTCGGTAAAAAATGACCTGATTGCCGATAACCTTTCCTTTACTTTCCTGGACCAGCGCTTTACCGTCAATGCAGCCATGAAAAACTTCTTCCCGTGGCTGGCCGGCGGAGGTCAGAACCTTGATATAAACGGTGATGTTCATGTTGACAGGCTGGTCACTGCTGCGCTGGTGCCTGCAAAAAGTAAGCAGCCTGACAGCACCGGCAAACCGGCTGATATTTATCCGGCGGACGTCAGTGTAAATATACTTCTAAAAGCTGACAGTCTGATATTCAATAACTTCAGGGCCGCCAACTTCAGCAGCAGATTAACATACAGGCCTTATGTGATAACCTTTGACGAAGTATACGCCAGCGGACTTGAAGGGGTGCTTGAGGGAGAACTGATGCTTGGCAGGCAACAGGATGGCGGATTCATTACCAAGGCCAGCCTTGATGTTAAAAATGTTGATATTAACCAGGCATTTACCTCCTTCAATAACTTCGGACAGAACTTCATTGTGAGCGACAACCTCCGCGGGAGGCTGACGGGCAATGTGACCATGCTGTCCCCCCTCGACGGCAATTACAGGTTCTTCCGCAAGGCGATAGTGGCCGAGGCACATCTTGTCATCAGTGACGGAAAGCTGATCAGCTTCGCCCCGGCGGAAAGCCTTTCGGCATATCTTGATCTCGACGAACTGAAGAATATCAGTTTCTCGAAAATGGAAAATGACATTTTCATTAATAACGGAACCGTTTCCATTCCGAAAATGCTGATAAACTCTTCGGCTGTAAATTTCACCGTCTACGGAACACACGGGTTTGAAGGTGATTACATTTATCATGTCCGGCTACTTCTTTCAGAGGTAATGAGCCGGAAGGCAAGGGAGCGCAACCGTAACGTCAGTTCATTCGGGCAGGTGAAGGTAGACGGCAGCGGCAAGGCAACAGTGCCGCTGAAGATAGAATGCGTAAATGGCAAAACCAGTGTGGGTTATGACTTCGGACAGGCACAGGACAATATAAAGAATGACATTGCTGCCGAGAAGCAGACGCTGAAGGGAATACTCAACGAGGAGTACGGCTGGTACTCGGCAGACACAACCCGGACAACCCCGGCAGAGAGCAAGCCGAAATTCAGCATAACCTGGGAAGAGGGAAAGGAGCAGCCTGCTGCAACTGAACCACAGAAGGAAGAGGTTAAGGAGAGCCCGATTAAAATCCTTCTCAAAAAGAAAAGATAGCCCATGAACATCTACCGGAAAAGACTTCTCTGGAAGGTATTGCTTCTGATATTTGCGGTGGTGATCGGCCTCGGGTCACTCATCTATACCCATGACCTGGTGCACAGGCTCAAGCAGGAGGAGCGCAAGAAGGCGGAGCAATGGGCGGAGGCCACGCGCAGGCTGGTTACTTCTGACGATTTCGAATTCCTGTTCAGCATCATAGAAGATAACACCACAGTACCGGTTATACTCACAGACGAAGAGGAGAGCATCATCTCACAGAGAAACCTGCCGGCAGCGCTTGCAACTGACACCCTGGCAATGGTCCGCGAACTGAAACGAATGGCAAAACGCAATGACCCCATCTCCATTGAGCTGCCCAACGGCATTGTCAACCATCTGTATTACCGTGAGAGCACGCTCCTGCGTCAGCTGAGGGTATATCCGTATGTGCAGCTGGCCGTGATACTTCTGTTTATCGGGGTGGCCTATGTTGCTTTCAGCGCTTCGCGGATGGCTGAACAGAACCAGGTATGGGTGGGGCTGTCAAGAGAGACGGCGCATCAGCTGGGAACACCCACCTCCTCTCTCTCGGCATGGAGCGAGATAATAAGCAGCAGGTACCCGGGGACCGATATAGCAGAGGAGCTTCCTGCCGACGTCGACAGGCTGAGCCGCGTTGCGGAGAGGTTTTCCCTCATAGGATCAAAACCGAAGCTGGTGCCGGACAACCTGCCAGCACTTGCCGGGGCCACAGCATCTTACCTGAGGAAAAGAATTGCCTCAACCATTGACCTGACAGTGGCTGATGAGACGACCGGATGCACGGCAGTACCCCTCAACGCCGTACTACTCGGGTGGGTCATCGAGAACCTGGTAAAGAACTCCGCCGATGCCATGAAGGGCACAGGCCAGATCACCGTCAGGCTGAGCGAGAACAACGCCGAAGCCTTTATTGACGTCGAGGATACCGGTAAGGGGATTCCAAGGAAGGATTTCAAGACTATTTTTAAACCCGGTTACACCACCAGGGAACGGGGATGGGGCCTCGGCCTCTCCCTCTCCAAAAGGATCGTCGAAGAATACCATAAGGGAAAGATTTTCGTGCTCCGCTCCGAGCCGGGCCACGGCTGCTGTATGAGGATAATGCTGAAAAAACAGGGCTGATTAAGGACAGAAATGATCAGGCGAAACGACATAGAGGTAATGGCCCCGGCCGGCTCGCGGGAGGCACTGAGAGCTGCGATACAGGGAGGGGCTGACTCGGTTTATTTCGGTGTGGAGAAGCTTAACATGAGGGCCCGCTCATCGCATAACTTCACCAGTGCCGAGCTGCCCGGCATAGTTGCACTCTGCAGGGAACACGGCCTCAGGAGCTACCTCACGCTGAACATCGTTGTCTATGACGAGGAGGTGAGTGAGATGAAAGAGGTGCTGGCTGCCGCTGCTGCTGCCGGCATAACAGCAGTCATAGCCACCGACCAGGCCGCAATCCTTGCCGCCAGGGAGGCGGGAATTGAAGTCCATCTCTCAACCCAGCTCAATATTTCCAACGCCGGATCACTGAAGTTTTATTCACAGTGGGCTGATGTGGCTGTCCTCTCAAGGGAGCTTAACCTTCAGCAGGTAAAGAAAATACATGATACCATCATAAGCGATGATATACGTGGCCCGGGAGGCGGACCAATGAAGCTGGAAATGTTCGTGCACGGTGCGCTCTGCATGGCAATCTCCGGGAAATGTTATCTCAGCCTGCACGAGTACAATGCCTCAGCCAACAGGGGCAACTGCTACCAGACGTGCAGGCGCGGATATACCGTCAGCGACAGGGAGACAGGCTATGAACTCGACATTGATAACCAGTATATCATGTCACCCAAAGACCTCTGCACAATCAGTTTCCTTGACCAGATCATTGACGCCGGGGCAAGAGTGCTCAAGATCGAGGGCCGGGCCCGGCCTCCGGAATATGTTAAGACAGTCACCCGGTGCTACAGCGAGGCGGCAGCTGCAGTGGCTGACGGAACCTTCGGACAGGAAAAGGTTGAGGAGTGGATGAGGCAGCTTGAGACGGTATTCAACAGGGGATTCTGGGACGGCTACTACCTGGGCCGGAAACTCGGGGAATGGAGCACTTCCTACGGCTCGTCAGCCACAAAAAGAAAAATCTACCTCGGGAAGGTGACCAACTATTTTAGAAAAGCGGGAGTTGCCGAGATAAAGCTTGAGACCGGAGACCTCTCCGCCGGTGACGAGCTGGTAATCACCGGTCCGTCAACCGGAATAGTGGAGATTACAGTAAAAGAACTGAGAGATGCTTCGGAGAATGAAGCGGAAACAGTCCTGAAGGGAGAACTGTGCTCGGTGAAAACAGATGGAATTGTGAGGCGGTCAGACAAGGTTTTCAGGTGGGTTGACGCCTCGTCTCTGAAAAACGGGTGAACTCACGTCAGCCCTTCCGCAGCCTCCATTGCCAGGGCGGCGTTCACAGCCTCGTCATCAGTTTCAGTGTTAATGTAGATAACCTGATCCCGGGGTCTCTTTGACAGCCCGTAATGATATGACTTATCATAATACTCAAGAGTGATTCTGATGGCCGTGGGGTAGTCCCCGCATTTAAGGGCGTCAAGGGCTTCACGGGTCCGGTCTCCTCCCAGCCGTTTTGAGATTTTCATCACTGAAGCCATTATCTCCTCAACCGGGAATGAGGTATATTCCCTGACCAGTCTGGGCATACGTGTTTCGATGCTCATCATCAGGGCAATCACAGGAGCTGATTGCATCCGTTCAAAGAAACAGTCGGGCATGAATACCGTTCCGATATTCCGGCTCTCATCCTCAAGCCATACCGGCGATTCCGCCCGGTGTGCGCTGAGGTCATCATAAAGCAGGTTGGCAAAGTGTTCCGAGGCAGGCTGCGGCGCCTGCCCGAGTGCGCCAAAAGCAGAGCCCCTGTGTGATGCAAGACCCTCGAGATCGGTAACCTGCTCTCCGGCAGACTTCATATATCTCAGTATCCCGGTCTTGCCGCTTCCGGTAAGCCCCCCGAGGATAACATACTTCCTTTCCCTTCCCAGATCACCAAGGATATGATTCCTGAATGCCTTGTAACCTCCCCTGAGCACCAGGGGTTCGATTCCTCCCAGGGAAAAGAGCCATGCCATTGCCTCTGACCTCATACCACCCCGCCAGCAGTAAACCAGAAGCCTTCCGCCGGCAGCAAGTTCCAGCCCTGATTTCAGTTTGCCTGACATCTGAGGTGCTGCAAGGTCAATGCCCCTAATCACAGCCGTGGCGTTGCCCTCCCGCTTGTAAATTGTTCCCACCTCTGCCCTCTGGGAATCATCGAAGAGTGGAATGTTTACTGCACCGGGGACATGTCCCACGGCATATTCACAGGGTGATCTGACGTCTGCAACCGGCAGGGAGGCCCTGAGTTGCAGGAATTCATCAGCCGGCAGTTTATTCGGGGAGAATGCCATTGTTATGAGGGCTTGTGGTACCTGTCTATCACCCTCCTGAGCTCCTCAACAGTGACAGGCTTGGCAAGGAGCTCCTTCATGCCGCTCTGTTCGACTTTCAGCCTGGTTTCGGGCATATTATCCGCGGAAAGGGCCACTATCTGAGTGGACGGATTTTTACCGAGAATGATCCGCGAGGCCTCGAACCCGTCTGTCTCAGGCATTATAAGGTCCATCAGGATGATGTCATATGATTTCTCCCCGGCCATATCAACAGCTTCGGCACCGCCCGATGCAAACTCGGCGCCCACCCCCAGTACCCTGAGCAGGGAGCCCACAACCTTCCTGTTAAGGTAATTGTCATCAACGACAAGTACCACAGGGACATCAGTTTTAGCGGAATTTAACCTGGCCGCCAGTTCCTTCAGCGCCGGGAAGTGCTCCCTGAGGACGCTCATCAGATCCTCCGGGGCAAACGGCTTGACCAGAAGATGGTCTATACCCAGGTCAACGCACCTGGCGTAATGTCCCTTCGGATCCCTTGAGGTAAACATCAGAACAATATGTTCGGAGGTAAGGCCCTCATCCATAAGTACCTTTGCTGCCTCAAAACCGTCATTGTCCGGCTCATCGAACAGTACAAGCAAAATGTTTCTTCCCGTACCGCTTTTCAGTCCCGCCCTGATCTGTGAAGCTGTATGCTTCTGGAAGCTGGTCACCGAGACAGGCAGTCCCACGCGATGCATGATGCTCAGGAAGTCGTCATCTCGTCCATGCGGGCCGGTAATCACCAGTGTGCGTATGTCGCCGGGGTCAGCGTACATTCCAAGCTCTATATTCTTGGATATCTTTTCATTGAGATGAACATTGATGGTGAAGGTAACCCTGAGGCCCTTCTCCTGCCCCGAGGTATCCTTCATCGCAGGGCTCTCTGCCGTAAGTTCGCCGCCCATCAGCTCGGTGAGCTGCCTGGCAAGCACCGGACCCAGCTTCAGGTCCTCGGTCCAGTCAGACCGCTCGCTGATGGTTGTGATGTAATCACCGAACAACCTCTTTATCTCGGCCCTGGTATAGGTATTGCCCGTGTCAGTGAGGGTGAATTCAAGCGTGAAGCTGTTGCCATCCGACTTTCTGACACGGCAGCTGAGCCGTATCAGGCCGGACTGTGTGCCGGCGACCGAGTTGGTCATGAGGTTAGTGATAACCTGCCTCAGCCTGTATGGATCACCTATGATGTTTTCAGGCACTGACTGTTCTATCTCTGATTCAAACCTGACAGGAATCTCCGGGTTCTGGCGCCTGATCAGGTTGATACAGTAAGCCACCTCATCACGCAGCCTGAAGGGGATCTCGTCAAGAATCATCTTTCCTGTCTCAACTTTCGATACGTCAAAGATATCATTGATAATGGTGAGAAGCAGGTCAGCTGATCGCCTGAGCAGTCTTGCCACCTCCTTTGATTCTTCCGGAAGGTCTGACCGGTTGAGCATCTCCGTCATTCCCAGTATGCCGTTGAGCGGAGTGCGTATCTCGAAACTCATTCGTGCCAGCAGCTCTGACTTGGCGATATTTGCGTCAGCCTCCTGTCGGCGCGCCAGCTCAAGCGAGGTGATGTCAATGAGTGCATCCAGGGTGCTGTTTCCTCCCTTGTATGGAACAGGTATGCTGTTGAGGAAAATTATCTTTTCTCCGCCCGGGGCGGGAAGCCTGATCACCTTCCCCTGCCCCAGCTCACCGGCAATGTCCATGGCATATTCATTCCTAGAGAGGTCAGGCATGAGCTTACCGGCCATCGCTGTCTCATCCTCAAAAGCAAACAGGCCGGCCGCCTGCCTGTTGGCACGAAGGATCTCTCTTCCCTCGTTATAAATGATAAACCCAACGGGCATCTGGTCAAGGATGGAAAGCAGGCCGGCTTCCGAGGCGGTTTTCGTCTCAAGGGCCTTTGCCTGTTTCCTTAAAAACCTTCCGAAAAGGAATATGATGAAGAGCAGGGTGAGCATGGTCAGCAGCCCCAGAATTACGGTATTCCTGACAATGTATTTCTGAAAGAACTCCGTATGAGCCGAAAACACAAGGCAAAAATCAAGTCCGAAGATGTTTACGGGGTAGTATGATGAGAGTATCTCCTCTGCCTCTCCTCCATCGGTTCTCATCGTATGCGCCAGCCTCCCGGAATTGCCCCGGGCAAGTGACTCTGAAATACGGTCAACACCGGCATAGGATGTATTGGTTCCGCCGTTGTCGAACACAACCGTTCCTGTGTCATTGATCACCCATTGCCACTGGTATTTTTCAAGGTTATATTTGGCAAAAATGCCGGAGAAATAACGCCGGAAGTCAATGGTGATAACCAGGTTACCCAGCGCCTCGCCATCCTTGAGAACAGGCAGGAAATACCTGTACCTGTCACGGTCGGGCTCAAGCTTATCCATGGTGTGTATGGTTGGCACAGTCTGAGCCCTGTATGATCCGTCGAGCCATGAATTCCGCTCTTCGTCCTTGAAAAGGGTATAGACATCACCATCTGTGTTGTATAACATAAGACCGACGATGATTTCCCCGTACTTCGAGTAGTACAGTTTCATCTTTTCCCGGGCCCGCTCATTGACCCCGGGATCAGAAAAGAAGAGGGTGATGTCATCGGAAAAATCGATTTCGTTCAGGTCGCTGACAATATACATGCTTGTATTGTCAATGTCAGAACCTGCAATCATTACCTGCCTGTCAAGCAGCTTGTTCGAGTATTCAATCTGGTTCCTGTAGAGGCTGATATAGAACAGTGCCGTGATCAGCATCAACAGTACAAAAGCAATATATGCTGCAATGAAAGTTCTTCTCATTGGTGATAAGTCCCGTAAGGATAACGCTTATCTGTACTTTTCATTGTCCTCCAGCATCATACTTATGTAGCTTCTGTACCTCCATGGTTCTATGTCATTGCGTGCCACTGCCTCCCTTACCGCGCAGCCCGGTTCGTCAAGGTGGAGGCAGTTATAGAACCTGCACCCTGAAGAGATCCTGAAGATCTCCGGGAAAAAGTGATATATCTCCTTACGGTCGAAGTCAATTACTCCAAAACCTCTTATGCCCGGTGTGTCAATGACATAACCGCCGTCGGCGACGGAGTGCATCTCCGGAAAGGTAGTTATGTGCTTACCCTGTTCGTGGTAATCGGAAATGGAGCCTGTCTTCAGGGAAAGCTCCGGATTGAGCCTGTTGAGGAGAGTGCTCTTGCCCACCCCCGAATTGCCGGAGAGGAGGGTTATCCGGTTTCGCAGGGCATCTTCAACCTCCGCCAGGCTCCTGTCCTCAGTGGCCGAGATCATCATCACGCGGTAACCGATCTTTTCGTAGACATCCTTAATCAGGTCCGCACGTGCCATCTCCTCCTCTCCGTAGAGGTCAGTCTTGTTTATTAAAATAACGGCCGGTATGCGATAGGCTTCCGCCGTGGCGAGGAACCTGTCAATGAACTCAACCGGCGTTGCAGGCATCTTCACTGTTATGACGAGGAATGCCTGGTCAATGTTGGCGGCTATTATCTGCGACTCGCGCGAAAGGTTCGAAGCCCTGCGGATAATATAGTTCCGCCTGGGCATGAGGGCCACGATGACCCCCTCATCAGCGTCAAATGTCACATGATCCCCAACGGCGACGGGATTTGTGGTGCGGGCTCCGCTCACCCTGAATCGCCCCCGGAGGAGGCACTCATATATGTTCCCCTCCTCATCAGCCACCCGGTAGCGGCTTCCGGTCGATTTTATGACAATACCCTTCTTCAATCGCCTGATTCTGCAGCAAAAATAAAAAAGTGACGCCACGGATTGACGGGCATCACTCTTTTTATGTCTGATTTGTCAGTTGTTATCAATACTCGGCGGCCATAAGGAAGAAGGGCTTCATCTCAAAATTGGAGTAGTAAGGCCTGAGCCTTTCGACGTTGTAATACTCGGAAACCTTCACAACCTTCTTGGAGGAGGTGACCACGTCAATCGGCACATTGTCATAGCGTCCGTTCTTGAGTACCACCACCCTGCCGTGAATACCCTTCATTATCAGGTCAAGGGCCAGGTTGCCGAATGCCATCGGTACTATTGAGTCAACAGCGTCAGGGTCACCGCCCCTGACCATGTAACCAAGCTTCTGGTTGATGATATTTATGGTTTTACCGTTGTTGAATTTGGCAGAATGTTCCTTTATTTCTGCTGACACAAGGTCACCGATACCGCCCAGCTTGGCGTGTCCGTAGGCATCACGCTCACTGTCCTGGAATATCATGTCACCCCCTTTGTACAGGGCGCCCTCAGAGACCAGGACTATCGAATACCGGCTGGGGTTGGAGTTGCGGTCTTCTACAAGGAGTTTCGTAAGTTGCTCGATATCAAATTTATACTCAGGAATGACGCACCTGTTTGCAGCACCGGCCATGGTGGGCAGCATTGCAGTGAAACCGGCATACCTTCCGAACACCTCCAGTACCATGATACGCTCATGTGACCCTGCCGAAGTGCGAAGTGAGTTGGTCATCTGTATCGTACGGGTAACACAAGTGCTGAACCCGATGCAGTAGTCAGTCCCCGGAACGTCATTGTCCATGGTCTTGGGAATGGCCACAACCTTCACTCCGTGTTTGTAGAGATGCACACCATAGCTGAGGGTGTCATCACCACCGATGGGGATCAGGTAGTCAATGCCCAGCCATTCGAGGTTCTTCAGCACCTCCGGGGTCATGTCATTGATCTCTTCCTTGTAGGTATCCTTAAGATGTTCGGGGACGTAGTTCTTTGCCACATGGCTCGGCCTTGTGCGCGATGTGTGAAGAAAAGTGCCACCTGTCCTTCCTGCCCTGTTCACCATGTCATCGGTAAGGACCTGGAAACACTGGCTGTTGTCAGCCTTCGGATCCCTGATTATCTCAAGGATGCCGCCCCAGCCCCTGCGCAGCCCTATCACCTTATAACCTTCCCTGTTGGCCCTGATGGTAACGGCCCTGATTGCAGGGTTCAGACCGGGAACGTCACCTCCTCCCGTCAGGATTCCAATCACTCCTTTGATTTTCTTCTGGTTTGCCATTGTAAATGATGTGTTTAAAACTACTTTAATGCAGGCGGTAAAAGTAGGACTTTTCAAAATCATATCAAAAAAGGAAACTGAAGCTCCTAAGTTTTTTTAATATTTTTGACAAAAAAGTAAATGAATAAAAAAGATAAGGCTTTAGGTTACTTTCGTGAGGGCTACAGTTGTTCCCAGGCGGTGCTGATGGCCTGTACCGGCGGGAGCCGTGATGCGGCCAGTGCGGCAGCCGCATTCGGCGGCGGAATGGGAAGACTGCAGAAGACATGCGGGGCGGTTACAGGTGCATACATCTGGTTCGGCATGGCCCACGGTGTGCCAGGCCTCCCCTCCGAAAGCGACAAGGCCGCGGTATACGGCAGAGTAAAGGAATTCAACAGGATTTTCACCGTTCGTAACGGAACAGACCAGTGCTCAGAACTTCTCGGAGAGAATCTCAACACCCCTGAAGGAAAAGACAACATCGCCCGGAAGGGCCTCTCGCAGAAGGTGTGCGAGAAATGCATCGGTGATGCCATTGAAATAATTGAAACACTTGAGTAGTAGATGCACAGGGTAGTAATTACTGGCGGCAGAGGTCTGATCGGATCATATCTGAGCACCCTCCTTGCAGCGGAGGGATGGCTGGTGGTGCACCTGACCCGGGGAGGAAAGAAGAACGGGAGATACCAGTCATTCAGGTGGGACCCCGATAGCGGCTACTGTGACCCCGATGCCTTCAGGGAGGGCGATGCCATAATCCATCTTGCCGCTGCAAATATCGGTGATGGCAGGTGGACAGAAGCCCGTAAGCGGGATATTGTCAATAGCCGCACCGTATCCGGGCAGCTCATCCATAAGATGACCGTCGGTGCCGGAAAAATCCCGTCGGTGTTCATAACCGCATCCGGGGTAAACTACTACGGATCAGTTAATTCAGACAGGGTCTTTTCAGAGTCAGACCCACCTGCCGGGGACTTTCTCGGGGAGACATGCCGGCTCTGGGAGGCGGCAGCCGATCTCTTTTCCGGTGCAGGGGTCAGAGTGGTCAGGATGAGGACCGCAGTGGTGCTGGCCCGCTCAGGATCAGCCCTGAACCGGATGACAGCACCGGCCAGGGCCGGACTGGTAGTAAGGTTTGCACCCGGAGAACAGTATTTCCCGTGGATCCATATAGCCGACCTTTGCAGCATTTATCACAAAGCCCTTACTGATACCGCCATGTCTGGGCCTTTCAACGCCGTTGCACCGCATCATGTAACACATGATCAGCTGATGAGTGAGGTGGCGAGGCAGAAGCGGCTGCCGGTATTCCTCCCGCATGTGCCCGCCTGGCTCCTGCGTGTTGTACTGGGTGAAATGGCAGTTGTACTGACAACAGGCAGCCGGATCTCGCCTGATCATCTGTCATCAGCCGGATACCGGTTCAGATATCCTGACATTTCATCGGCCCTGAGGGCCTGCCTGTGAAGTCGGATTTCCGAGAAAAAACTCTTTCTCCGGCAGTATTCCGGCCCTGGTGGTTTCAACGGTGGCTGTTCCCCTGACTTCGGCTTCTCCGTATACCCTGATGATGAAGTTTGCCTCCGCGGTGGCCCCTCCCGGGGTATAACCCACGGCAACAGTTACATATTCAGGCCTCCGGCTCCGCTCTTCGGACATCATCATGTTTCCCCGTCCGGTTGCCGGTGACGCCGGTTCAATAACCCTGCTGCGGGGTATGCCGGCGGTGTCACCTTCAAATTTCAGTTTTACCTCATCAGGCCTGACCATCTTGACCAGGTGAGCCTGGCTGAGGGCCGTGGGGAGCCTGCCGGCATTCCTGAACCTGATGGTCAGCTTATAATCGACAGAATCTGTGCGGTATTTTTTTATTCTTTTAACCGAGTACTCCTCCCATTCCAGCCTGGGCAGGTGGCTTATAAGCTCCTTATTGAACAGCGCCTGGTTTGAAGCCCATTTTTCAAGATGTGCAGGCGGTGGATTCTGGCTGAAAAATTTCGGATGAAATCCGCCGGCCTCCACACTGTCATGGACCGGATGACTCACAGGCTTCCACTCATGGAAACCCTCGCCGCTATTTTCCTCCTCATCCCATGCCAGCATGTCAAGCTGGTCTTTGTCGCCGTCACCGTCATAATCCTTCGGCCTTCCGCCGTTCCAAAGCTCGTCTCCATACCAGATTGCACCATAGTACCAGTATCCGAAGTCGGGGCCATGGCCGAAGAGCGGTTCCCCGTTGCCATAGTCATTATAGACGTCTCCCGCTTTCTCGTAACCGGTTATCTTCCTGGCCAGGTCATCAAAATAGCGGTACCACTTCAGGTCTTCAGGGTACATTCTCTCTTCGGATGGCGATGTTGACGGAGGACGCAGGTGCATAGGCACGGTGGTGTCCATGGAGTTGACGACATAAATATTCGGGTGAGTCATAAGGAAGGTAAAAACCGCCCTGGTCTCGGGCTCGCTGAGCGGATATGCGCCTGCTCCGCGCTGGCTGAAACCCCTGCCCGTCTGTTCCCTTTCAGGCCTCCAGTTCTCAGGATAGTTGCGGTGCAGGTCAAGCCCGCCAATGCCGTCTTCGTTTATCCTGCCGTCACCATCGTTATCAATCCCCTCGGCCGATGTTGCATAGATACCCTCGCCGCGGGGTACTCTCTTCATGACCCTTCCGGAGGGGTCATCCGGGTCGGGCACCAATGTGCCGTTTTTCCTGTCAGGCCAGCGAAGCGTCAGGATAATGCCATCGCCGTCAAGGTCCTCCGGTGCATCCTCGTCAAAGAGTCCGTCGCCGTCATTGTCATCGGGCCGTACGGTGCTGCGATTGCTCTGTGCAGTGTTGAGGTACAGCTCATGGCCGTCAGGATTGTTGACAGGCCTGAGGTAAACGGTGAAATGGTCAAGCAGGTCAGTGACTGACGGGTCATTGCCATATCCTTCTATCAGGTGCCTGGCCAGCCACAGGACTGACTCTGCGCCGGTTACCTCACCGCTGTGCCTGTTTCCCTCAAAGAAAGCCGCGGGTTTGTCGGTGTCAGAACCGTTTTTGCCGCTGGTGATAGTCATCTGCATGACAGGTCTCCCCTCATAGCTGCGGCCCACCTCATAAAGGGTGACAATTTCCGGATGATCCTCCGCCCACCGGTTCATCCAGTGGCATATCACCCCGTAAGTATGGTACCTGTCAAAAGAGAGAGTATCTCCCGGGGTGTATTCAACTCCAGGGTGATGCACCCGGGGAAAGAAACTGACACCGTGCCGCGGCCCCTCAACAGTATAGACAGATGAGTCGGGAAAGACAGGCCGCTGCGCCCCTACGGGGTATATGACTGAGGCAAACAGGAACAGAAAAAAGGCTCCGGTAGTTTTTTTCATGTCGGAAACAGAGGTTAAGGTTAGACGTAATCAAGATAATTATTTTGGCGCAATGATCACCCTCGCCGTGAAATCACTTCCAGCTTGTTCATGTCAGTGATCTCTATGGTACGGCCGTTGGCCCTGATAATGCCGTCACGCCTGAATTCCGAGAAGGTACGTATCACGTTGGCGGAACTCATGCTGATGAGGTCGGCAATCTCCTTCCGTGAGACCGGAAGCTCAAAAATCCTCGAGTGATAGATTTCGTTTGAAAAATAGAGCAATACAAAGGCTGTGCGGCCGGCCAGGTTCCTCTTCCTGATCTCCAGTCCGAGCGAGATTATGCTTTCCATTGTGCGGGAAAGAGAAGATATCAGGTTCAGTGCAAACTTCCCGTTCCGGAGTATAAGTTCCTTTATGAATTCTATCCGTACGCAGCACACAACGGAATCTTCAAGGGCAGAGAGGGAGTAACTGTACTTATCCTCATGGAAGACGTTGGTGTTGCTTACAAATTCAAAAGGCCTGGTAATGGTAATCACCTGCTCGTCACCTTCGGGCGTCAGCCTGAAGAGTTTGACAAGGCCGGTTTTAAGGTATTTGAAGTAATGTATGGGATCCCCCTCGCTATGAATGATCTCGCCCTTGGCATAAGAGAATTCTTCCTTGGATTCACAGACACGCCTTACATCCTCCTCTTCAAGGTTGGTGAATACAAGATTCCTCAGCTCACAGGAGAGACAATTGCATTTCCTTTTCGGGGTATTTGCTTCAACAACCATTATTCCTACAAATTTAGAACAATCCCCGACATTATTCGTTCACCTTTTATATTTTTGAATCAGGGCTGTCAATTTATCACAGCAGGAAGAATGATTTACGGAACCGATTATCATATGCATACCGTCTACAGTGACGGGAAGCGTGAGCCCGAGGCATATATAGAGGCAGCCATAAGACTGGGACTGAAGGAACTGGGCTTTTCTGACCACCTGAACCCGCTGGGAGGAGACACGGGATGGTGCATGGATCATGACAGGCTTCCGGCTTACGCCGAACACATACTGAGGCTTAAGAGGGAGTATAAGGACCTGATTGCTGTAAGGCTCGGCCTCGAGATTGACTATCTGCCCGGCACCGAAAAGGATACGGAAAAAATTATCAATTCGTTTCCATTCGACTATATTATCGGCTCAGTCCATTATATGGGAGATGAAACCGTAGACCTCGGTCCTGAATTCTATATCGGGAAGGATGTTGACCAGATATATGAGAACTATTTCAACCTGGTCTGTGAGGCTGCCTCAACGGGATTCTTTGACATCATGGGGCATCCTGATCTCGTGCGCATTCACCGTTTTTACCCGCAGGCTGACATATCCCTCCTTTACAGCATGATGGCTTCTTCATTTGCTATTCATGAGGTTGCCTTTGAACTGAATACCAACGGCCGGAACAAACCGCTGCATGATTTTTATCCTGACAGACAATACCTGCATCTTTTCGCGCAGCAGGGGGTGGCTGTGTGCGTCAACTCTGACGCTCACTTTCCTGAACGTGTCGGACAGTATTTCGGCGAAGCATATGATCTTTTGAAGAGGGCCGGGTACAGGGAAATGGCTGTTTTTTCAGGCAGGGAACGGTTCATGATACCGCTTTAACCGTCCTTTCTTCTGTCAGAGAGGGTATCAGCGCGCAACACTGTCTGCCGGATCAACCGGCGGACAGGAGATGCTCAACAAGAATGCGGACTCCGATTGCAGCCAATATAATGCCCCCGATTATCTCAACCCTTGAACCAAGGCGGGAGCCGGCAGATTTGCCGATCCGGATCGCAGTCATGGATGCCAGGAAGGTTACGGTTCCTATTATCAGCCCGGCCGTCCAGATCTGAACCTTCAGAAATGCCAGGCTGATACCTACCGCAAAGGCGTCAATGCTTGTACCCACTGCCATTGTCAGCACCACCGGCAACCGGTTGATGTCTATGGGTTGCCGGTCGGAAGTCACCTTCAGTCCGCCGATGATCATCCTTATCCCGAGAACCATCAGGAGAATAAAAGCCACCCAGTGATCATACCTCGAGATGTAGTCTGAAACCGTTGATCCGAGGAAAAAACCCACTATCGTCAGTCCCCCCTGAAAAAGAGCAAGAATGAAGGCAATCCGCACCGCATTTCTGAATCTGATCTTTGACTCAATCACTCCGCAGGAGAGCGAGACGGCGAAGCTGTCGAGGGAGAGGCCCAGGGCTATTGCTGTGATAGTAATCAGGTCCATGACTGACTGATGGACGCAAAAATAGTAATATTTGCTATTTTTACCACCCTGTTTCAGGGTATGAGGATAGTAGTCCAGAGAGTGAAAAGAGCTTCCGTGACCATTGACGGGAAGGTACATTCGTCAATAGGGAAGGGCCTGCTTGTGCTTGCAGGGTTTGAAGATGCAGATACTGCTGAGGATATAAACTGGATGGCCGCCAAAATGGTGAACCTCCGGCTGTTTGATGACAGCATCGGGGTGATGAATCTCTCTGCAGTTGAAACCGGAAGCGGGATAATGATTGTCAGCCAGTTCACCCTTCATGCCTCGACCAAAAAGGGAAACAGGCCTTCATATATCCGTGCTGCCAGACCGGAAAAGGCAATACCGCTTTATGAAGAGTTCATTTTACGTACAGCCGGCCTTCTTGGCAGAACTCCGGCCACAGGGGTCTTCGGTGCAATGATGGATGTTGAGCTTGTCAACGACGGTCCCGTTACAATCATTATTGACAGCAGAAACAGGGAATGACTGAAAAGGAACTTAAGCGGTCAGTGCTGTCGGTCACGGCATTTGCATCATTCCTGACCCCGTTCATGGGCTCGTCGGTCAATCTCGCGCTTCCCTCCATCGGAGAAGAGCTCAGCCTTAATGCTGTTACATTAAACTGGATCATAAGTAGTTACATGCTAACCACCTCGATGTTGCTGCTTCCGGCGGGAAGGGCCGGTGACATACTGGGGCGCAGGAAGGTGTTCACTGCAGGAATGATGGTATTCACTCTTTCAATGATCCTGCTGACATTCACCCCGGGCATCCGGTGGCTGATCGGTACCAGGATTCTGCAGGGTATCGGCGGGGCTATGATGTTCGGAACCAACATGGCCATTCTGACATCAGTCTTCCCCCCGGGGGAGAGGGGACGGGCAATGGGAATCAACGTGACCGCAGTCTATATAGGGCTGGCCTCGGGGCCGTTCCTTGGCGGCCTGCTTACCAGGTACCTGGGATGGAGGAGCATCTTTGCCTTCCTGATACCCATGGGAATAATAAGCCTTATCCTCATCCGCACAAAGATGAAACGGGAATGGGCTGAAGCAAAAGGAGAGAGCTTTGACTGGGCGGGGTCAGTAATCTACGGCATCTCGATGGCAGCGCTTATGTACGGATTCTCCAGACTGCCCTCTGCAGAGGGATGGGCGATAACTGCAACCGGCGTGGTGCTTATGCCTCTCTTCATCATGAGGGAGAAAAAGGCTGTTCATCCGTTGTTTGACGTTACGCTGATCTCACATAACAGGATCTTCGCATTCTCAAGTCTTGCGGCACTGATACATTATGCTGCCACAAGCGCAATCGGCTTCTTCCTGAGCCTCTTCCTGCAGTATATCAGGGGTCTCGGACCGCGCGAAGCAGGCCTGGTCCTGATGTCATGGCCCCTTACCATGGCTCTTTTCTCACCTGCAGCCGGGAAACTCTCCGACAAATACAATCCGGGCGTACTGGCCTCGACCGGCATGGGTATCACTTCAGCCGGACTTATAATGCTCTGCTTCCTGACTGAGCAGACCTCGGTGGCATTCATTGTGACAGTACTGGTAATCATGGGAGCCGGCTTCTCGCTCTTTTCTTCGCCAAACTCAAATGCAATAATGAGCTCCGTAGAGAAAAGACAGCTTGGCAATGCTTCAGGCATGCTTGGGACGATGAGAAACGTGGGGCAGACCCTCAGTATGGCAATAGCACTGATGCTGCTGGCCATCTATATGGGGCAGGAAAAAATAAACCCGGACAATTACCCGCAGCTCATGAATTCCATGAAGGTCGGATTCATTGTATTCTCCATTCTCTGCTTTGCAGGAATATTCGCCTCGCTGGCAAGAAATAAAAGCCTTCGTAAATAGTCTGTTTTTTATTTGCTTTTCACTAAAAACAACTAAATTGACCCGCGTTTGACGGCCGTCAGACAGTCTGTTGCTGTTCACATATTAAACTCATTATGAGCAAATTATACAAAAAACTCTTAAATAACGACTACTCGCCCGGCGAGATGGGTGAATGCATTGCCGAGGCAAAAAGGACGCCCGGCACTGTAGAAAGGGCTCCGATTCTGAGAGAAATATTTTCATTTATCGATCTCACCAGCCTCAACACTTCTGACAGTGACGCCACCATCAGGAGCTTTGCAGAGAGAACCGCCCAGTTCAGTTATCACTTCAATGACATCAGCAACGTGGCGGCTCTGTGTGTCTACCCCAACTTTGTTAAAGTGGCACATGAGGGACTTGGCGGGTGCGGCGTCAGACTGGCCGTGGTGGCAGCCTCGTTCCCGACCGCCCAGACTTTCACAGAGGTGAAGATACTTGAGACCTCCATGGCGGTCAGGATGGGTGCGGACGAGATTGATGTGGTCATCCCCGTGGGCACTTTCCTCAAGGGTGACTATGACGCAGTCATCGATGAACTGAAGGCCATCAGGGAAGCTGCAGGAGATACCACCCTGAAGGTGATCCTGGAGACTGGGTTGCTCAAGGATGAAAGGAACATCTACCGGGCTTCCATTATCGCGATGGAGTCAGGCGCTGACTTTGTTAAAACATCAACGGGCAAGAGCAGCGTGTCAGCCACTCCCGAGGCAGCTTGGGTGATCTGCAGGGCCATACGCGATTATTACAACGAGACCGGTATAATGATCGGATTCAAGCCTGCCGGCGGTATTGTCACCCCCGATGACGCCATCATCTATTACTTCATTGTAAAAAACATGCTTGGTGCGAAATGGCTTACACCGGAGTATTTCAGGATAGGTGCCTCCCGCCTTGCCAATAATATACTTTCAGAGCTCTACCCCGGCAAGCCGGCTTACTTTTAACATACACTCATGACCAACGGTCCGGGCGATACCATCAGTGTTGCCGCTGACACCCTCAATCTGCCGGTGCGGCAGACAGAGTTCAGCATAGGACGGATTATTCCCCTGATCTCACCGGCGGAAGATTTTGCCGTGGAGGAAAAGAGCGTTACCGCGCTTACGGCAGATTATATCTCCGGGCTGAAACGCGTTGACGGCATGCCAAGACCGCCCGGACCGGTAAACAGTGACATGAGCTTCATTATCCTCTCGCTCTCACTACTGCTGATAACCATCCTAACGGTATTCGGACGCAGAAGCATCATCACGGGATTGTCATCAATCAGTTTCCGCAGGCATGAAGAGACCATCCCTGTTGGCACATCAGAGGTGTTTTCCTGGCCACCTGTACTCAGGAATATTTTTACCATACTGAATGTCAGCCTCTTTGCATCCACCGCGCTGCTGGTAACAGGCCTCGCTGGCCGTGATCTTTTCAACGGACCCGTCGGACTTACTGCCATTTTTGCCGGCTCCTTCCTTACCGCCCTTCTCCTGAGACACCTGTCATGCATTGCTCTTGCCGGGATAAGCGGTCTCAAAAGCCTGTTCCGCGAGTACATGAACGTTGTATACAATTCATGGTTCGCCTGCTCCTTTTTTCTCTTCATACTTAACGGATTAATCCTTTTCGCACCCGTTCAAAACCCGCTTCCGTTCATAATTGCGGGATTGATTATCACTGCTATATTCTTATTAACCAGAGCCTTAAGGTTGCTTTACATTTTTCATAACAGGCATGTTTCAATTTTTTATTACATTTTGTACCTTTGTGCCCTTGAAGTTCTGCCCGTCATGGTCATTCTCAAACTACTCGGCGTGTACTGACCTGCGGCATGAATGTGAAGGTTGAACTAAAAACTTAAGGCTTTGAAAATAAGGAAGGTATTAGTGTCGCAGCCTGAGCCAAACAATCCGAAATCTCCATATTTCGAGCTCGCAAAAAAGTATAACCTGAAAATTGATTTCAAACAATTTATCCAGGTTGAAGGCATTTCCGCGAAGGATTTCCGCCAGCAGAAGATCAATCTTTCAGACTTCTCCGCAATCATTTTCACCTCGAAAACTGCAATAGACCATTATTTCAGGATATGTGAGGAGTTGCGGGTAACCGTCCCTGACACCATGAAGTACTTCTGCATTACCGAGAACGTGGCCTTCTACCTGCAGAAGTACATAGTTTACCGGAAAAGGAAGATATTCCACGGCAAAGCTAACTTTGAAGACCTCATTGACGTAATAATCAAACATAAGGAGGAAAACTTCTTCGTTCCCCTCTCAGATCCCCACAAATCAGATATACCGGAACTTCTTGCAAGGAATAGGATCAGGCATACCATCGGCACAATATACCGCACCATAAGCAGGGACTTTGATTCCAAGGAGCTTGATTATGACCTGATAGTGTTTTTCAGTCCTTCGGGGATCAAGTCCCTGAAGGAAAACTTCCCGACATTTGTGCAGGGCGAGGTTAAGATTGCAGCCTTCGGCCCCACCACTGCCGAGGCGGTAACCAACGAGGGTTTCAGGCTTGATCTCCAGGCCCCCAATCCCAAGGCTCCGTCAATGACCATGGCCATTGACAACTTCCTTAAAGAGTTTAACAGGAATAACAAATAGCGCCGGAGGAACATAAAATACAACCGGAAGCATCCATCCACCCGGATTGATGCTTTCTTTTTTACCATGAAAAAGCGGGAGGCATCATTCAGAAAAGGCGAGAGACTCTGCGGAGTCAGGGCCATCAGCGAGCTCTTTGCGGAAGGGAGATCCCTGAATCTGCCGTCACTGAGGGTAATCTGCCGTTTTACTCCTGCCATTGAAGGGCTTCACCCCGTAAGAGTACTCATCACGGTGCCTAAAAGGCATTTCAAGAAAGCCGTTGACCGGAATCTCATGCGAAGGAGAATCAGGGAGGCCTGGCGTAAAAACAAGGAGCCCCTTGTCATGCTGATGAAACAGGCCGGACGCCATGCTGACATCGCCATTATCTGGACCGACACCTCGATCAGACCCTGTGAATTTACGGAGAAATGCATAACAGAGGCGATTTCCAGAGTGTCAGGACTTAAATATTAACTTTGTGAAAATTTCAGCAATGAATAGCAAAAACATAAAAAAGATAGTGCTGGTTCCGGTAATCGCCGTGACTGCCGTCATTACCCTCGGATTTCTCCTTGGAGGGCAGGAAAACAAGGACTTCAGGCTCACCAAAAATCTGGATATATACATCTCCCTTTTCAGGGAACTGAATGCCTTTTATGTGGATGAGATTGACCCTGAAAAGCTGGTGACCAGGAGCATTAACAGCATGCTTGCTACCCTTGACCCGTACACCGTCTACTACCCTGAGGAGGAGACCGGTGATCTTGATTTCATGACAACCGGCAAGTATGGAGGTTTTGGCTCTCTGATCAGAAAATCAGGTGATTACATCCTCGTAACCAATGTATACCAGGGTTTCCCTGCTGATAAAAGCGGTATCAGACCCGGCGACCTGATGATCAGCATTGACGGAACGTCGCTGAAGGGGGTTTCTTCAGACAAGGCCTCTGACATGCTCAAGGGAGAACCGGGCACCGAGGCGGAAATTATCATAAGGCGTAACGGCCAGGACATCACCAAAAAACTCAGGAGAGAAAGAATTGCCATCTCTGCCGTTCCCTATTACGGAATGGTTGACGAAAATACCGGCTATATCCGGTTTACCAACTTCACACAGAACTGCATCGCGGAAGTCCGGGAGGCGCTGATTGACCTCAAGGATAAACAGGGGGCGGAAGATTTAATCCTCGATCTCAGAAGCAATCCCGGGGGTTTGGTCAATGAAGCTGTCGAGATTGTCAATCTCTTCGTCAAACCGGGCCAGGAGGTGGTAAGCACCAGGGGCAGGGCAAAACAATATGATGCGGTATTCCGTACAAACAGGACACCCATTGCACCGGACATGCCGGTGGTTGTGCTTATCAACAGGGGTTCTGCCTCTGCATCGGAGATTGTTGCCGGAGCGCTTCAGGATCTTGACCGCGGTGTCATAGTCGGTGAACGGTCTTACGGAAAAGGTCTGGTACAGGTGGCCCGTCCTCTCAGTTACAAGGCCCAGGTCAAGATGACTACAGCCAGGTATTACATCCCAAGCGGGAGATGCATCCAGGCGGTCGACTTCTCCCACCGCAATGAGGACGGGAGTGTGGGAGCTATTCCCGATTCGCTCACAAAGACCTTCAGAACCAAAAGCGGCAGACCCGTCAGGGACGGTGGCGGTATCATCCCCGATGTCACCGTGCCCTCTGACATGCTCAACAGGTTTGCAGGCGAACTGTTTGTGCAGAACATGATATTCGACTTTGCAACAGAGTATTACTGGTCTCATCCCCGGCCTCCGGTGCTTGACAGCCTGAAGATCACTGAAAATGACCTGGATCAGTTCACAAACTTCCTTGCAGGAAAGAAGTTTTCATACCGCACCGACTCTGAAAGTATCCTTGAGGAGCTGACCAAAACAGCCATGGAGGAAGGTCTGTACGATTCAAACAGGGAGGCAATGGAGAAACTTAAATCAGGCCTCAGCCATACCCTCGAGAGGGAGATGACACTGTACCGTCCGGATGTGACGGAACTGATTGAATCGGAACTTGCAGGCAGGTATTTCTATGACTGGGGTATGGTGGAATATTCAGTCACCCGTGACACCCAGATAAAGAAAGCCATTGACATTGCCGGCAACAGGGCGCATTACGCATCGTTGCTTAAGGCTCCGGCAGGAATATGACCATATCATGCTGTTCCGGCGGAAGCCGCGGGCTGAATGGCATCTCCGGGAATACCCCTGACGGAGCCCTTCCTCAGTAGAGTTCCTTTTTCCACACGGGGAGCCGTTCCTTGATCATCTCAAGAGCGTGGCGGCATGCGCGTGTCGCGTGATCGCGATGACCAGACGTGACCATAATAAAGAGGGAAGCCTCGCCTGCCTTCACCACTCCCAGGGAGTGAACAATGATTACCGACCTTACATCGCTGAAAGCTGATTTGACCGTTGTGATTACCTCCTCAGCCTCCTTTACTGCCATTTCTTCGTATGCAGAATATTCGATAGCCGTTACTCTCTTTCCGTCCGTCTCATCGTCACGCACCCTTCCGATGAATATTGAGACTGCCCCGGCGCCGGCATCATCATTGCCAAGCGTCATCAGTTCAGAAATAAGGATAGGTGTGATTGGCCCCCCGACCAGATACCTGTTTTTCATTTGCAGAAGTGTAATGTTCAACCTCCCTGGAAGGGAGGCATTATTGCAATAATATCACTTTTTTGTAACTCAGATTCACCTTTAAGCAATGTCCGGTTCAGGGCCATCCTGAAAGGGATCTGCTTCAGGGCAGGATACCTGGATATCAGCTGGTTGCGCACTGAAGCCGTATCCCCCGCCACAATTGTTTCATCGCTTTTCCCGGTGGCTTCCTGTGCCGCTCCGAAATACAGAATCCTGACTTCCGCTGCCATTTTCAGTGTGCCTCCAGCCAGTTATAACCCGTTCCCGTATCCACCTCCAGCGGTACGCTCAGCTGTGCTGCCCCCTTCATCTCTTCCATGACAAGGTCGGCGAGCTTTTTCACCTCGCTCTCATCAACCTCGAAGATGAGTTCGTCATGCACCTGCAGGATCATCTTTGCCCCGGGCATCTCGCGCTCCAGCCTGGTGGCGATTCTTATCATGGCAATCTTGATTATGTCGGCTGCGCTGCCCTGAAGAGGTGCGTTGATGGCGTTCCGTTCTGCGTTCCCCCGCACAACCTGGTTCCTCGAGTGAATATCAGGCAGGTAACGCCTCCTGCCGAACATTGTTGTGACATACCCGAGCTCCCTGGCCCTTCGTATGCTCTCATCCATGTATGCCTTAACACCGGGGTATGAGCTGAAGTAGCCGTCAATGAGCTCCTTTGCCTCCTTGCGGCCTATTGTCAGCCTCTCTGACAGGCCAAAGGCCGAGATTCCATAGATGATCCCGAAGTTGGCTGTCTTGGCCCTTGCGCGCATCTCACGTGTGACATCAGCTACCGGCACCCCGAAGATCTTCGAGGCAGTGGCAGCATGAATGTCCTGCCCGGAGAGAAAATCGGAAATCATGGCGCTGTCACCACTCAGGTGAGCCATAAGCCTCAGCTCTATCTGTGAGTAGTCTGCACTCAGGAAGATCTTGCCATTCGCCGGAATAAAGGCCTTGCGTATTTCACGGCCTTCAGAATCCCGTACCGGGATGTTCTGAAGATTGGGATTGGTTGAGCTGAGCCTGCCGGTAGAGGCAACAGCCTGGTTGTATGTGGTGTGAATCCTGCCGGTACCGGGATCTACAAGCTGAGGCAGCGCCTCCACATAGGTGGAGAGCAGTTTCTTCAGCCCGCGGTACTCAAGCACCTTTTCAATGATGGGGTGCCTGCCCGTAAGACGCTGGAGCACCTCTTCATCAGTACGGTACTGCTTTGTCTTTGTCAGCCTGGCATTGTCGTCAAGGCGCAGTCTGACAAACAGGATATCACCCAGTTGTTTAGGCGATGAGATATTGAACTCGTGTCCGGCAAAAGTGTAGATCTCCTGCTCCAGCCTGATGATATTCTCCCGAAGGGTGACGGCATATTTTTTCAGTACGCTTTCATCCAGCAGCACCCCGGTACGTTCCATGGCTGCCAGTACCCTGATCAGCGGCATTTCAATCCCGGCTGCCAGCGTATCGAGCTCCTGTTTTATGAGCATCGGCTCAAAGAGCTTCATCAGTTGCCATGTCACATCGGTATCCTCAACTGCGTACTCCTTGACTCTCTCCCTGTCAACCTCCCTCATGGTTTTCTGCCGCGGGCCCCGTTCTCCTATAAGCTCCTCGATATGAACAGGTTCATATCCAAGGTACTGTTCTGACAGCAGGTCCATATTGTGGCGCATATCAGGTTCCAGAAGATAGTGGGCAAGCATGGTGTCAAAAAGGGGCCCTCTGACGCTGATTCCGTATCCCGCAAGCACCTGTATGTCGAATTTGAGGTTCTGCCCGGTCTTCCTGATCTTTTCATTCTCCAGGACAGACCTGAGCGGTTCAAGGAGTTTCAGGGCCTCGTCCTTCTCAGGCGGGAGCCAGAGCATCGTGCCTGAACCCTTCTCCCAGGAGAAGGCTATTGAAACCAGCTGTGCGTTGAGCGGATCAAGCGAGTTTGTCTCGGTGTCAAAACAGAAATCGCTCAGTTTTGACAACTCCGAAGCCAGCCTTGCCGATTCCTTCTCCGTCTCGATCAGGGTATATCTGTGAGGAGCAGTACCTATGTTTGCTGATGTTTTTCCGGCAGGTGATGATATTTCACCGAAGAGTGATCCCTGGGACTCACCTGTCTTCGGCATAGCGGCAGCAGGTGGCGCATCCTGTGCAGCTGTGTCGCCGGCAGACTGAGACAGCAGATCTGTCCGGGCGGTTTGCCGGGTACCGGGAGCAGGAAGCTTTGAGGCCATGGTTCTGAACTCGAGCTCCTCGTAAAGCTTCCGGAGTGCCTCTGTGTCGGTCTCCTGCCGGTGAAACCCGGCATGCCGGAACTCAACCGGCACATCCTGTTCGATGGTGGCAAGGCGCTTGGAAAGAAGTATCTGTTCCCTGTTTTGTTCGATAATGTCCTTTTGACGGCCCTGGAGCGCCGAGGTGTTTTCAAGGAGGCTCTCCACCGCCCCGTGTTCCGTAATGAGCTTACAGGCCGTTTTAGGGCCTATTCCGGGGGCCCCGGGGATATTGTCGGAGGTGTCACCCATCAACCCGAGCAGGTCAGTGATGTGTTCCGGTGGCACACCGTATTCCCGGACAATCTCTTCCCTGCCCCATATCTCTGCCTCACCTCCCGAGCGACCCGGCCTGTACATGACCACATTGTCAGTGACCAGCTGTGCAAAATCCTTGTCGGGGGTCATCATGAATGCCCTGTAACCCTGTTCTGCCGCCTTGCGTGCCAGCGTCCCTATCACATCGTCAGCCTCGTAGCCCGGAACCTCAATGACCGGAATGCGGAAGGCCTCCAGGAGACGCTTGATATAGGGGACGGCAATCTTGATGTCTTCAGGAGTGGCGTCACGGTTCGCCTTATAGGCGGGATAGATCTCGTTCCTGAACGTTGGTCCGGGCGGGTCAAAGACAACTGCGATATGCGAGGGTTTCTGTTTGGAGAGCAGATCCTCAAGCGTAAGCAGGAAGCCGAAGATGGCTGATGTATTCATCCCCCTGGATGTGACACGGGGATTTCTTATGAAGGCATAATATGATCTGAAGATCAATGCATATGCATCGAGCAGAAAGAGCCGCCTGTCGTTATCTGTCTCTTTCACCTGTTTTCGGATGCATGCCACTCCGCGCAGGCCGTGGCTGTTTCAAATAACCTGATGCTGTGGAGATATGTTCCTTCCGGCATTCTGCCGCCCAGCGTGGCTGCAATATCGGCTACCAGGTTCTCGCACGTAGGCTGGTAGGGCGAAACTATGACATTGCCGAAGTGCTGACGGTATGCCTCAACAGTGGCGGCGGGAGCCAGCCCGGAAACCATCAGGGCATGGTCAAACCTGTCAACAATGTTCTCACGGACAATCTTCTTCAGATCTCCGAAATCAATCACCATCCCGTTCCTGGGATGGTCAGGATCATTTACCGGCTCCCCGGCAAGAGTCACGTAGAGGATATATGAATGACCATGAACGTTCCGGCAGGGACCGTCATAGTTCCAGAGGGCATGTGCCATCTCAAAGCGAAATTCCTTGGTTACCCGTATCAGGGCCATGTGTGCAAGTGTTTGGTCTACGCAAAAATAAACTATTTAGACCGATATTTGTTTACGGGGATATTTAACTATGATATTTACACGTTTAAATGTCGTACATATTAATTAAAAAGTATCTTTGCGCCCAATACATTCATAGCCAATGAATAATAACGAGATGTTGACAATCCCGTTTCTTGCCGGGGAGAGCTTCAGGAAGCACGGAAAGAACAATGCAATGGGATTTGTGGGAGAGGATGTTATTACATATCACCAGCTCAAGGAAAGAACACGGTCAGTGATGAGGCTCCTTGAAGATCTCCGGATAACACCCGGTGACAAGGTGGCCATACTGAGCACAAGCATGCCCAACTGGGGAGCGGCTTACCTGGCCATAACCTCCATGGGAGCGGTAGCCGTACCAATTCTTCCGGACTTCACTCCGGGAGAGATTGCTAACGTACTGAACCACTCCGAAGCAAAGGCCCTGTTCCTTTCAGGCAACCTCGCCCATAAGGTTGCCGAATTCAAACCGGAAGCGCTCGAAACGGTAATTGCAATTGACGATTTCCGGATCACTTCAGGAAATGACCAGGTACTTTTTGTTGCCGGGTCTGAACCGTCAGGAAAATACAATGTAGCAGAGGAAGACCTGGCCGTGATTATATATACGTCGGGCACAACAGGCAAGTCAAAAGGGGTAATGCTGACCCACAGGAATATCTGCTTTACCGCCAGGCAGGTTATGACAATACAGTATGTGGTTGAGAGTGATGTTTTCCTTTCAATCCTGCCTCTGTCACATACCTATGAGCAGACTCTCGGGTTGATTCTTCCGTTATTCAACGGTGCCATGATCTGGTACCTGCGCAAGGCCCCCACGCCATCAGTTCTTCTTCCTGCCCTTCAGCAGGTCAGGCCCACAACCATGCTTACCGTGCCGCTGATCATGGAGAAGGTCTATTTCAACAAGGTGGCCCCTACGTTCCACAAGAACAAGGTTGTGGCATTCCTTTATGGCACTCCGCTGTTCCGCCGTCTGCTGAACAGGATTGCAGGAAAGAAAATATATGAGGCATTCGGAGGCAGACTGAGGTTCTTTGGTGTTGGCGGCGCAAAACTCAATCCGACGGTTGAACAGTTTCTGCTTGATGCCAGATTCCCGTATGCCATCGGATACGGTCTTACCGAGACTTCGCCGCTGCTTGCCGGAACAAAGGTCGGCTCATGCAGGCATGGCTCCACCGGACCCGCCATGCAGGGCGTCACACTCAGGATCAAAAATCCCGACCCTGTCACCGGCGAAGGTGAAATATGGGCAAGGGGCGAAAATGTGATGAAAGGCTACTACCGCGAACCGGCAATGACCGCCGAAGTGCTGACTCCTGACGGATGGTTCAGGACCGGTGATCTCGGAGTGGTTGACAAACATGGCTACCTGAGCATAAGGGGAAGGCTTAAAAATATGATCGTTGGCTCAAGCGGAGAGAATATTTACCCGGAAGAGATCGAATCAGTCATCAATGATTTCGGCCATGTCATTGAATCACTTGTTGTACAGAAAAAGGGCAAGCTTGTTGCCATGGTTCACCTGAACATCGAGGAACTGCAGGCCAAATATGCCCAGATGAAGAAGGATTTCGCCGACCAGGCAGAGCTGATCATCAATGAATACCTTGAAGAACTGCAGCGGTATGTCAATTCACGGGTGAACAGGTACAGCCAGCTTCAGCTGGTGGTTTACCAGCCGGAGCCGTTCCAGAAGACCGCAACACTGAAGATCAAGAGATTCCTTTATTACTGATCCCGTTCACCGGGAGAATAGCCGGATGACACACTATCAGCATTTAAATGAGGTAATTGCCGTTTTTTTGCTATTTTGCGGCCAAATTAAATCGTGATGTCAAACCGGACAAAGGCACTGCTTCTTATATTTTCCATCCTGATTGTTGATCAGATTGTAAAGATCATTGTCAAAACCAATATGGTTATCGGCGATGAAATACCTGTGCTGGGAAACTGGTTCAGGATTCATTTTCTTGAGAACAACGGAATGGCTTTTGGCATGGAGTGGGGAGGCAAGACAGGAAAGGTTGCCCTGTCGGTCTTCAGGATGGTGGCCATTGTCGGCATATCCTGGTATCTTGACAGCATCATAAAAAAGAATGCCCACACCGGCCTGATCCTTTCGGTCAGCGCAATTATTGCCGGAGCAGCAGGGAACCTCATTGACAGCGCGTTTTACGGCATGATCTTCAGCGAAAGCTGGCACACACCCGCGGTGCTGTTTCCCGAAGGAGGCGGATATTCATCATTCCTGCATGGCAGGGTGGTTGACATGCTCTACTTCCCTGTAATTGACTCACACTGGCCTGACTGGTCGCCCTTCAGGCCCGGACAGACACTCATTTTCTTCAGACCCGTGTTCAACCTGGCTGACACATCGATCACTACCGGGGTTCTGGCCATCCTTGTCTTCCAGAAGAGATTCATGGGAGAAAAGAAATCCTGAACGATATTTAAGGCTGGTTATCATCAAACCTCCCTGCCGGAACAATTTGTTACGCATTTTGTCTTATTTTTGGTAATCATAGCTTCAGCCGAGGATGGCAAGCCTTTCAGACATAAAGAAACCGGTAGCGGCAGAGATGCGTGAGTTTGAATCTTACTTCAGACACACCCTGCAAAGCGACATACCCTTCTTTCACGTCATCCTTGATAATTTTCTGCGCCGCAAAGGCAAACAGATGAGGCCGCTGCTGGTCTTTCTGACCGCCAGGCTGAACGGGAAAGTCAATGAGACGACATACATTGCGGCCACCTTCATAGAACTGCTTCATACAGCGACACTTGTACATGACGATGTGGTTGATGATGCCTCTGAAAGACGCGGACTCCCTTCAATAAACGTATTGTATAATTCCAAGATAGCAGTCCTGGTTGGTGACTATCTCCTGGCCCAGGGCCTGCTGATAAGTGTGGAGAAGCAGCGTTTCAACATGCTGGGCATTGTTTCGGACGCGGTGCGTGAGATAGTGAAGGGCGAGCTTGTTCAGCTGCAAAAGACCCGCAAGCTTGATATCAGGGAAGAAGATTATTTCCGGATAATAAAGATGAAGACGGCAGCCCTCATCTCAGCATGCACCGCCTGCGGAGCCAGCTCGGTCACCGATGATCCGGATGCCATCGCAAGGATGAAGGAAATGGGGGAAAATATCGGCATCGCTTTCCAGATAAAGGACGATCTGCTCGATTATACGGGTGAGGGGCTGACAGGCAAGCGGGAGGGAAATGACATCAAGGAAAAAAAGATAACCCTGCCACTCATTCATGCTCTCCGCGAAACCGGACCCATTGAGCGCCGCCATATAATAAGGCTCCTCAGAAAGAAAAAAAAGGGCAGCAGGGAGATCAGGGAGGTAATCGGGTTCGTGAAAAAACACGGGGGACTCGACTATGCCGAGGCGGCAATGAAGGAGTACTCTGACCGGGCAATCCGTATACTTGAAGAGTATCCCGATTCTGAGACAAAATCAGCTTTAATTGAATTTGTCATATTTTCAACACTGAGAAGGAAATGAAAGATGTAAACCGCTTTCTCTCGCTTGGCACCTATGCTATAGCCGGCGTCTCGAGAGATCCGAAGAAATTCGGGCAGGCCATGTTCCGGGACCTGCGCAAGAAGGGGATGGACGTAGTACCCGTCAATCCTGCCGCCGAAACAATTGACGGAGTAAAATGCTACAGATCGGTCAGCGAACTGCCGGCCGGCATCCGTGGCTTGATTTTTATGACTCCGAAAGAGGAAACTCTTGCCGTGGCAAAAGAGGCAATTGCACACGGAATAAAAGATCTCTGGATTCAGCAGGGGGCAGAATCAAAAGAGACAATAGCCGCCATGGAAAATGAAGATGTCAACCTGATCCATCACCAGTGCATAATGATGTTCTGGAAACCGGACGGGATCCACTCCTTTCACCGTTTTCTGAAGAAAATATTCGGGGGACTGCCCGCCTGAGGGAAAATATTCAATTCTCGTGAAGTTGACTGTGCAGGTAAGGTGCTCTTACGTGCTGTATAACTGTGTCTTATGGTCAACGTGGAATAAATTTGTTCCACGTGGAATAAAATCAATTTTTAAGCGCAGCGGCCAGAAGTGAGGCTTTTTTGGCGCCAACAACCTTTTCAAGGTCTGCCGCGGTTGCTCCAGAGAGATTTCTGACGGAACCGAATTTTTTCAGAAGCCGCTCCTTTGTCTTCTCCCCTATGCCGGGAATTTCATCGAGGATTGAACGGTTCATGACGGAGCTTCTTTTTTCCCTGTGGAAATTTATTCCGAATCGGTGGGCTTCGTTTCTGAGGTGCTGGATAATTTTCAGGGTGATGCTGTTCTTGTCAAGGTAAAGCGGAACGGAATCGCCCGGGAAATATATCTCCTCAAGTTTTTTGGCGATTCC
Organism: Bacteroidota bacterium; assembly: GCA_018262715.1. GTDB lineage: Bacteria > Bacteroidota > Bacteroidia > Bacteroidales > VadinHA17 > SR-FBR-E99. The sequence continues at coordinate 33,123 of JADFDS010000005.1, read as the reverse complement.
TATCACCGTCAGCCGGCCCCTGATGCCCAACATTTCAAGGCTTTTCACGGCGGATGACAGCTGCCCCTTGCCGCCGTCAATCACCACCAGCTGGGGAAGCGGCGTCTGCTCATCAAGCATCCTCCTGTAACGCCGGAAAATGACCTCTTCCATTGAGGCAAAATCATCCGGGCCTGTGACAGTCTTTATGTTGAAGCGGCGATACTCCCTGTTGCTGGGTCTGCCGTTCCGGAATACAACACACGCTGCAACAGCTGATTCACCCTGTATGTTGGAGTTGTCAAAACATTCAATGTGAAGAGGAAGCGCCGGCATGTGCAGATCCTTTTTCATCTTTTCCAGGTTCTTTTCAGTGCGGTTCTCTTTCGACCGGTCTGCGGTTTTCTTTTGTCTTTCCAGTCTGAAAAACACAGCGTTGCGGTTGGCCAGATCAAGCAGTTTATACCTGTCACCCCGCTGTGGAACAGAATATTTTACCTTATCAAGCTGAATGTCAGGCATAAAAGGAACTATCACCTCCGGAGAGTCACTTGACACCCGCTGCCTTATCTCTGTCACTGCGGTTGAGAGAATCGACTCCTTCTCCTCTTCCATCCTCATTTTCAGTTCAACGGACCATGACTGAACTATGGCGCCGGTGACCACCTTCATGTAACTGATATACATTGATCCTTCTCCGGCAGAGCATCCAAATACGTCAACATTCTTTACGGAGGTGTTGACAACCACTGATTTGCTGCGGTATCTCGACAGCAGCTCAAGTTTTTCCTTGATCTTCTGAGCTTCCTCGAATTTCAGATCTCCGGCATACTGCCGCATCTGTGACTCAAGGTATGCTGTTACCCCGGAAAGATCTCCCCTGATTATCTCTTTTATCCTGTCAGCCTGAAGGTTATACTCCTCCTCACTGATGAAGCCGATACATGGCGCTTTGCAGTTTCCCATATGGTATTCCAGGCATACCTTGAATTTACCTTCAGAAATAGACCTTGAGTTGAGGGGCAGTGAACAGGTGCGTATCTGGAACAGGTGCCGGATCAGTTCCAGGAGGGTTTTAACTGCCGGAACGGATGTATAGGGACCGAAGTAAGCCGATCCGTCAGCAATCAGCTTCCGGGTCATGAAAACCCTCGGAAAGTGCTCATTTTTAACACATATCCATGGGTACGTCTTGTCATCCTTGAGCAAGATGTTATATCTCGGCTGGTGCTTTTTGATGAGGCTGTTTTCTAGCAGCAGCGCTTCCGATTCGTTGTCTACCACAATATGCCGGAGATCGGCAGCCCGGGAGAGCATGACCCGGGTTTTCCCTGACTGGTTCTTTGTGAAGTATGAGCCAACGCGTTTGCGCAGACTGCGGGCTTTGCCGACGTACAGAATGGTTCCGGAAGCGTCAATGAACTGGTATACGCCCGGTTTGTCGGGCAGTGCGGATACCGTTGATTTTAAGGTCTCGACTGCTGACATATCAGTTATTCATTTCTGCCGCCGCGCTGACGGTGCCATGTAGGAAGGCCAGGACCCCGTCGGGCAACGGGCAAAGTTAGAAATTATGCCCTGACAAATGGCTTCAAGGCATTAAAGAGATGAATTGAGATTGTTCAATTACCTCATTGACTGAAACTTAATTCCATGAAGGCACAGTGTCTGCGGGCAAGTTTAATAGGTCTTGTACTTGCTGTAGGGATCAGGCACAAAAAGAGGTATATGCTTGAATGTCAGACCATCAAATAGTCCCCTGTCGCTCATTTTGATCTTCGGAATGACGAGCAGCGCCATGAAAGAGAGTGTCATGAAAGGTGCATCCAGCCTGCATCCCAGGCTCCTGACCGTCTCAGAGAGCTTTTCATACCGGGCCGCCATTGCGGTTACGGGAAGGTCAGCCATGATGCCGGCAACCGGCAGTTTGAGTATTTCCGCCCCGTCTTCCGAAGTAACCGCCATACCGCCTCCGGCATCCACAATCAGGTTGATGGCGTTGACAATATCACGGTCATTTGTGCCAACAGCAATGATATTGTGGCTGTCATGGGCAACTGATGATGCCATGGCGCCATGTTTCATTCCGAAACCCCTGATAAACGCGACAGCCGGTGGCCGGTCATTGTATCGTTCCTTGACAACAATTTTAAGTATGTCTTCTTCCGGTCTGGCGGCGACAAACTCCCCCTCCCCTGCCTGCACAATATCTGCATCTGTTGTAAGTTCGCCGTTTACGGCGACGATCAGGTTAATCTTGCCACCTTCGTTGATCACCCTGATCTCATCGGGCAGAAGCCGTGTGCATTTAAATTTGTTTATTTTAACGATCTCTCCCGGAGAAAACAAAGGTTTATCGCCGTCGAATACGCATTTTCCGTCGATCCAGGTCTGCAAAACATTCATGGTTTTCGGATCATCAACAATTATAAAATCGGCCGGATCTCCGGGTCTGAGAGTTCCGGCGCTGATCCGGTAGTGTTCATAGGTATTTACGGATGCAGCCCTGACGACGTCAAATAAATTATAATCCATTGAAATCAGCCGCGCAACTAACTTGTTGATATGTCCGCGAAGCAGTGTCTCGGGGTGCAGGTCATCGGTGCAGAGCATTACCTTTTCGGGGTAATAACTGATCAGTGGAGCAAGTACTTCAAGGTTTTTGGCAGCACTTCCCTCGCGTATCAGGATTTTCATTCCGCCTGAGATTTTTTCGAGGGCCTCTTCGAGGGAGCTGCATTCATGGTCAGTGGTGATTCCTGCAGAAATATATTTTTTTAATTCTTCTCCTGTCAGTCCCGGAGCATGTCCGTCTATCGGGATGCCTGCATTAAGAGCAGCTTCCAGCTTGTGGTGAACTTCAGCATCATCATAGATAACACCCGGGAAGTTCATCATCTCAGCCAGGAATTTTACTTTTCCTTCTTCGATCAGTTCTCTGATATCTGCAGATCCGATCTTTGCTCCGGCGCTTTCAAGTGATGTGGCAGGAACACAGGAGGGAGCTCCGAAAACTATCTTAACCGGTACGTTTTCCGCATTATCCAGCATAAATTTTACTCCTTCCTTTCCAAGGACGTTTGCTATTTCATGCGGATCTGTTACAACTGCAACCGTCCCATGCCTTACGGCAGCCACGGCAAAATGAGATGGCACAAGCATGCTGCTCTCAATATGCACATGCGCATCTGCCAGTCCGGGCATGATGAAATGATCAGGACTCCTTTCGGTTTCGGTTACAGATTCAATTTTGCCGGCTTTAATAGTGACAATCCCCGGATAAATGCGCTTTTTATGCACATCAATAATTTTTCCTGCGATATTCATAATGTATAAAGAAATAATGTTCCACGTGGAACATTGATTATTATCTGCCAAGATACATTATCAGAATGGAAACATCAGAAGAAGACACACCGCTTATTCTGGAAGCCTGGCCAATGGTATCAGGCTTGATTTTTGACAGTTTCTGTCTTCCCTCTGTAGATATTGAAGCCAGCTCTTCATAGTTTATCTCTTCCGGAATCTTCAGTCCTTCCAGTCTCATTATTTTTTCGGCTATGCCCCTCTCCCTCTCGAGATACCCGGAATACTTGATCTTGATTTCAGCTGCCTCAATAATCTCAGTTTTTCTTACAGACCCGGCGTAACTCAGTTTGCCTGATCCGCCTATTTGCTCCAATAGCTCTTCAAGACTTACCTGCGGCCGTGTCGCAATGTTAATAGCCTTTATTTTCTGATTAATTTCCGCCGTATCCTTTTCCTTCAGGAATCCGTTGATCTCTTCGGGTGAAATACTGCAATTCTTCAGAAACACCATAAGCTCATCAACCATCCGGTATTTTTCCACAAGTCTTTCAATCCTTCCCGGCTCTGCAGTTCCAAGTTCAACAGCCATGGGTGAGAGACGCTCGTCTGCATTGTCCTGCCGCAGCAGTATCCTGTACTCAGCCCTGGAGGTAAACATCCTGTAAGGTTCATCAATGCCCTTTGTGACCAGGTCATCTATCAGTACTCCTATGTAGGCTTCATCACGTTTTAAAATGAAAGGGTCCTTTCCTCTTACCTTCTGCACAGCGTTAATTCCCGCCACCAGGCCCTGGGCTGCAGCTTCTTCATAGCCTGTTGTGCCGTTGATCTGTCCGGCAAAGAAAAGTCCTCCTACTCGTTTGGTCTCCAGCGAGTGCTTCAGCTGGGTCGGCTGGAAGAAGTCGTATTCGATTGCGTATCCCGGCCTGTATATAATCACATTCTCCAGGCCTTTTATTTCCCTCAGCGCAGAGATCTGTGTTTCCAGCTTAAGGCTGCTTGCAAAACCATTTATATAGTACTCGTTTGTTTCCCATCCCTCAGGTTCAAGAAACAGCTGATGGGCCTCCTTGTCTGCAAAGGTCACAATCTTATCCTCAACGCTCGGGCAGTACCTCGGTCCCCTTCCCTTTATCCTTCCTGTGTACAGGGGAGAAAACTTCAGTCCTTCCCGAAGTATGCCATGTGCCTTTTCATTCGTGTGTGTTATGTAGCAACTCCTTTGATCCTTTATGTCAACCCTGTCGTGCAGATACGAAAAGCATCGCCCATCATCGTCTCCCTTCTGCTCTGTCATTGCAGAGAAATCAACACTTCTTCCGTCAACCCTTGCGCTGGTACCTGTCTTCAGCCTCTCCACCTCAAAGCCAAGTTCCCTGAGCTGTTCGCTCAGTCCGCGTGAAGCCGGGTCGCCTGACCTGCCGCCCGACATTGTTTTGAAACCAACGTGCATCAGCCCGTTAAGAAATGTGCCGTTTGTCAGTATCACAGCGTCTGCACGTAACTCTGTTCCGAAGGTAGTGGTTACTCCCTTTACAACGCCATCCTCAATGATAATGCCGCTTGCTTCCTCCTGCCATATTGCAAGGTTCTCTGTCTGCTCCAGGAGCTTTCGCCACTCCCTGCTGAACAGCATCCTGTCACACTGCGCCCGCGGACTCCACATGGCCGGACCTTTGCTTCGGTTCAGCATGCGGAATTGAATCATTGACCTGTCAGTTATTATTCCTGACGAGCCCCCAAGAGCATCTATTTCCCTGACTATCTGTCCTTTAGCAATGCCACCCATAGCAGGATTGCAGGACATCTGGGCCAGCTTGGTCATATCCATGGTAACAAGCAGCGTTTTTGCACCCATTACCGCGGCAATATGAGCAGCCTCACAGCCGGCGTGACCACCGCCAACGACAATTATATCATAACTGAAGATCATTCGGCATATGATAAGGCCAGATACATCTCTTCCATCTCAGATATCTTATTCTTCTCCCCCTCTGTTCTGTCATCATATCCGCATAAATGAAGCAATCCATGAAAAATGACCCGTCTCATCTCCGAGCCGAACGTGACATTGAATTTGACGGAGTTTTCCCTGACCCTTTCAGCACTGATGTAGATCTCTCCGTTTACCGTGCCGGCTTCATTGTAATTGAATGTTATTATATCAGTATAGTAATTATGACCCAGAAACTCCCGGTTTATCTCGTACAGTTTCTCATCACCGGTCACAATTACGTCAATGATGCCCGGCCTGAGTCTTGCATCCGTCACTATACGATTGATTATCTTTTTGATTATTCTGCTGTCGCGCAGTCTGAATTTTTCAATATCGTAATGGAAGCTTACTTTCACGGAATCAGTATTTAAACCGCATCTTTACCTGATTGCCCGGCAGGTTATACTCAATTATGTCCGCCAGGCTTCTCATAATAAACACCCCGCGTCCGTGAAGGTTCTCGATATTTTCCGGATCCGTAGGGTCCGGCAGATGATTGTAGTCAAAGCCCTCACCCTGGTCCGTAACGGTAACCTCAAACATATTTCCGTCAGCAGTAAAATCCACCGTCACAGTTCTATCCTCAATACCCTTGTTTCCGTGTAATATTGCGTTGTTTACAGCCTCGACTGTAGAAATCAGTATCTTTCCGTAAACCTCGTCAGAGATACCAAGCTTTTTTGACAACGTATCAACCAGCGTTTCTACAACGCGCAATTTTTCAATGTCTGAATTAATAGTAATGCTTTCCATTCCTGAATCCCTATCACTATTTTTTAACTGAAAGGGTATTTATTTGTTGCAAAATTTAGTCATTTTTTTGTAAGCCACTGTTCCGGATCAAGCTTTTTCTTCTCTTCGTAGACCATAAATTTTAGCTCTGCCTTTCCGCCGTCGCCGTTATCCACATACACGTCACCGATAACCTGACCCAGTGATACGCTGTCTCCTGCCTTAACAACGACATTTACCAGGTTTTGATACACTGTCAGGTACTTTCCGTGCCTGATTATTACAGCCATATTTGCACCAGATATGGCAAACACCCCTCCTACCTCGCCCTTGAACACAGACTTTGCCTTTGTCGGACCGCTCGAGGTTATCTCTATCCCTATATTATCTTCAATTACATTCTTAAGAACCGGATGCTGATGACTTCCGAAATGACTGGTAATGATACCCCTGTCAACCGGCCAGGGAATCCTTCCTCGGTTTTCTCCGAACGACTCACCTATAACCTTCATTTCTGCACTCATCGGCACAGTCTCGCTCTTCTTTCGCTCAGCCTCTATAAGCCGCTCAATCTCCTTTTCAATCTGCCTTGCAATTCTTCTTTTCTCATCAAGCTCCTGCTTTAACTGCTTCTCCTTCCTGCTCAGATTGCTTACCAGTTTCTCCTTTCTGTCCTGCTCCTGCCGCAGGATCTGCTTTTGCCTTACCTCTTTGTTCTTCAGGTCACTTACATTCTTCCGGTCCTTTTCAAGCCTTTCCTTGGTTCCCTGAAGCTGTGTGTAAAGCGTTTCGATAGTCTCTGATTCCTTTCTTCTGTACTTTGCAACCTGCTGTATATATTTCAATCTTTTGTATCCCTGGTTAAAGTCTGCTGCCGAGAGAATGAATGCCAGTGCAGGTGTGCCTTTGGTGGCCTTGTAAGCGCTCAATATTGAATTTGCATAATCCTTCTTCAGCTCATTCAGATCCTGCTCCAGCATTTCTGTTGCCAGGGCATTCAAACCAATCCTGTATTCCAGAAGATTTATTTCCTGTCCATACTCATCTATGAGTTTTTCACGGAGATTCAGCTTTCTGCCGATCACCCTCAGCTCATTCACGTTCTCAGTCTTCTGGCTTGCCGTCGTTTTCAGCAACCGGTCAACATATTCAATTTCCTGAAGATTCTTCTTTCTCATCTCCTCCAGTTCGGAGCGACTCTGTCCTGAAAGCACCGAAGCGGACCAGACTGCAAGAAACAATATGAGGAACAGATATTTCAAAATGACTCCCTTTTGTATGATGGCAGGTTTAATTCTATGTCAGAATCATACCCGTAAATCAAATCATCTATTGAAAGTTTCACGTGAAACATTTTTTTCTTCTCTTCCATGGATATTTCAGAGGGATATTTCATTCCTCCTGACTCCCCAAACTCTCCGAATAACATGTAAATCTCATGATCAGAGGTGTTTGCATTAATCTTCCGGCTACAAACCTTCATGTAGTCAAGGCAAATGGAGATGACACTACTGAAGTCACCATTTCCTGAAGCAACAACAATTTCATTTTTTTCCGATCTGATCAGCTCCACTTCGTCTTCTGAAGGCATGTCGCCGAAAATAATGCTCATAAAATCTGACGGCATTCCATTCTTTTTAAGGACCTGGTCCTTTTTACCAATGTAAATTTTCCTGTTAAACCGGTCAATTGCAGCGATGTCATTTCCGACCATCAGAACCCTGACGAGTTCAATTCCCAGGGGACCTCTGACGGAGCCATAAAAATCACCTTTGCTGTTCAGCCTTGCATGCAGACCAAATTTTCCTTCAACTTCGGTACCTTCCAGTTCAATGCTGCCCTTCCTTATTTCAAAGCCCCTTTCAGAAATATTATTTGAGGCCACATTGCCTATTATCGCACTATAACCGGCATCCGCCGGCTGGACATCCGGTCCGGTTGTCTTCTCCTTCTTCAAAGCAGAACAGCCTGCCAGCAGAAAGAGGAACGATATTATTGCAACATATTTTATTGCTTCATGCATTTCTTTATCTCCTCCTCCAGGTATATTTTGGTATTGTCCTTCTCCAGTGCTTCCATCCAGTAAATAACAGCTTCCTCACATTTGCCAAGGGCTTTCTTGACAAATCCCATATGCTCCAGTAATTCAGGGTCTCTTTCACTGCTCAGTTCGAAAATTCTCAGCATTTCACGGTGAGCATCCCTGTATTTTCCCATCTTGTAGAGCACCCAGGCATATGTATCTATGTAGGTCGGGTTGTCACTTCCGGTTTCCATGACTTTCATGGCCATTTTCAGGGCTTTCTTAAGGTCTCTGTTGCCTTCGGCAAGGAAGTAGGCGTAGTTATTCAGCAGCAGCGGATCATCAGGAGACAGTTTCAGGGCCTCTTCATAGCTTGCATATGAAGCATCATAATCCTTCATCCTGTATTTCAGATCGCCTTCAAGTGATAAAACCTGAATCTTCAGCTCGTCATTGTTTCCGGCAAGAATCAGCGCCTTCTTCAGCTCATTGTCGGCAACAGCATATTCTTTCAGCTCCATGGCAGCCAGGGCGTAATATATCTTTCCTAGCAGGCTACGGTTATTATCCCTTGAATAACCAGCGGCCAGTTCATAAAGTTTGCCATACTCCTTCTTCCCGGCATAGAGTATCATCAGTCTCTCCCTGAACCAGAAGCCCTGGCTGACACTCTTAATGATTTCCTCATATCTCTGTATGGCAAGGTCAATCATGCCCGTGGTCTCATAGACGCCAGGGCGTAGTGAAATAATCTCCTCATCATCAGGGTATTGCTCCTCAAGGATCAACAGGCTTCCGAGCAGTGATTCAGCATTGTCCTTTATGTAGGCGGAATCGCCGGCCAGCCTGCGCGCCACGGCAATCTTTCTTTCACGTTCCACCACATCACTTCTGAAGATATTGCCCAGGAAACCGGATATGCCCGAGTATTCCTTCCGGTATACAAGGCTTATCAGGTACAGCAACTGTGTTTCTATGTCATCCGGGTCCTTTTCGATGATTTCCGTGTATATGCTGTCACTCTTCTCTTTCAGACCCTGCTCATAGTAGATATCAGCAAGCAATGCCCTGAACCGGGTCTCCTCAGGATGCTGTTCCAGGAGTTTAACGGTTCTCTTCGACGCCTCGTCGAGCTCATTCATGCCAAGCAGGCCAGATATCATCATCAGTGACATATCCGGCGTAAGAGCGCCTTCGCTGTCAAGGACTTTGAACAGTGAATCAGCTTTGGATGTCTCGCCTTTTTCCGAATACAGTCCGGCGAGGATGCCGTTAACTTCCACCGCCCTGCTGTCGGCCTTCAGTGCCCTTGAAAAATAAACCAGGGCAGAGTCTTTCATCTCATACTGGGTGAAGAGGGAGCCGCATGCAAGCTGGTACCAGTAATTCCCGGGCTCAAGCCTTGCGGCGGTCGAAGCATACTGAAGCGACTTTCCGCTCATTCCTGCAGCTGAGTACATCTGAGCCAGTTCAAAGTAAGGCACTGCCCTGTTCCTGTCAAGCTCGATGCACTTCTCAAACAGTACTGCGGCTTCGCTTAATTCGCCAACATATTTCTGCCTGAGCGCCTCGGCAAGCATATAATCATAACGGTTGTCGGCCCTTGCTTCCCGGTCCCTTGTCAGGACAGGCGAAACCGCCTTTTCCGAACATCCAGCCGCAGCCAGCAGGAGCAGTACCAGTATGACTGTATTCTTCATATTCTCCCTGAATGTCCGAATCCGCCTTCGCCCCTGGCGGTCATTTCTATACTGTCAGTACCCGTCAGCTCCACCTTCACATACTGTGAAATTATCATCTGGGCTATTCTGTCTCCATCGTTGATTGTGAATTCGCTTTCCGACAGGTTAATCAATATAACTCCAATTTCTCCCCTGTAGTCTGCATCTATTGTGCCGGGTGAGTTCAATACCGTGATTCCGTGCCTGATGGCGAGGCCGCTTCGTGGCCTTACCTGAGCTTCATAACCAACCGGCAGCTCAATGTAAAGGCCTGTCGGAATGAGTTTCCTCTCCATCGGCTTCAGGGTGACCGGTCCCCCGGTAAACGCCCGCAGGTCCATCCCCGCAGAGTGCTCAGTCTCGTATGCCGGAAGGGGGTGTGACGACTTATTTACTATCCTGATCTTCATGAACCTCTTTTAAACAATAACGTAAAGAATTTATCCCTGATTTCAGCAACGGCAAAGAAAATGAAAAGCAGCAGAGTGTCAATGACTGTATTGAGTATTTTATTTTCGCCTGCCAGCAGCATGGAAACGAACAGCAGTGCCACCGCCAGGACTATGTACATGAATATTTTCCCTGTTTCATACTTTATCGGGTAATATTTCTGTCCCACAAAATATGAGACGATGACCATCGAAAGATAGCATGCAATGTGAGCCCAGGCAGCTGCAATATATCCGAACACCGGCACGAAAATGACGTTCACTGCAACTGTTACGGCAACACCCACAAGGGTAATCCATGCTCCGTAAATTGTCTTGTCGTCAACCTTGTACCAGATGCTCTGGTTGATGAAGATGCCCAGCAGGAGATATCCCATGCTTACAATCGGCACCACAATCAGTGATTCGCGGAAAATATCCCCGATGAGGATCCGGACTGCCTCCGGGTACAGATTGATTCCCAGGAATAGTATCAGTGCCGTTATCACGAAGTATTTCATCGTTACGGCATAGGTTTCCTTCGCGTCCCTGCTTCCCGCCTTTTCAAAGAAGAAGGGTTCCGCCGCAAAGCGATACATCTGGATGAAAAGTGACATGAGTACTCCCACCTTATATCCTGCCCCGTACATCCCTACAGTGGCAAGCCCCTCAGTGCCACCAATCAGTCTGCGCAGGAGGATTTTGTCGAGTACTTCATTTAGTGACCCGGCCATACCTCCTATAAGCAAAGGCCAGCTGTATGCCAGCATCCTGCCCAGCAGTTTCCTGTCAAACACCGGCTGCATCCTGAAAATGAACGGAATAAGACATATGAGAGTAATGGCAGATCCGGCCAGGTTTGCCACAAAGACATATCCCACCTGGAAATCGGGGTTCCATATCTTGTAAATCCAGGTGCTTCCTTTTTCTGCCAGTGAAGGTGCGATCTTCAGGAAAAAGAAGGCTATGACAATTGTTACAACAACGTTTATGATCTTCAGGGCGCTGAAGACAACCGGCCGGTTGTTGTTCCGAAGCCATGCAAAGGGGATTGCCGAGAATGCGTCGATGGCCACTATCCAGGCAAACATCCTGATATACTCCGGGTGCTGCTCATAACCAAGAAATCCTGAAACCTGATTTATGCAGAGCGATACCGCCAGCAGGAAAAGGGCTGAGGTGGAAAAGAGGCTGATCAGTGCTGTGCCGTATACCTTTTCCGCCGGCGCCTTTTTTCCGGCAAACCTGAAGTAGGTGGTCTCCATCCCGTAGGTGAGGATGACAAGCGCCAGAACCATCCATGCATAGAGTTCCGTAACAACACCGTACTGCTCAAGACCAAAAATACGGGTGTAAAATGGGGTAAGCAGGGCGTAGTTCAGGAATCGCGGCACAACCGTTCCAAATCCGTATATTACCGTCTGCCCCGCAAGTTTGCGTATATCGTTCATGCTTAACTCTTACTGCAAATATATATCTTTGTCATTCGTAAATTAAAAGAAAATGAGGACTTCATTCCGCATCGTCATGACACTGGCAGCAGCCATAATAATTGCCGGCTGCTCGGCAGGAAGCAAGAAAGGCGTACGCGCCGTGTTACAGACCACCGAAGGAGACATTGTGATATCACTCTCCGACCTCACCCCGCTGCACCGCGACAACTTCATCAAACTTGCCGAGAGCGGTTTTTATAACGGTGTCACTTTCCACCGTGTAATAAAGAATTTCATGATACAGACCGGTGACGGCTCCACACGCCATGATTCAACGCTCATCAGTGATGATTATACTGTTCCGGCAGAGATCAATGATTCCCTTTTCCACAGGAGAGGCGTGGTTGCGGCTGCAAGGACCGGTGATGATGTCAATCCTGAACGTAACTCTTCCGGAACGCAGTTCTACATCGTGCAGGGTAAGGTTTACAATGACGAGGAGCTTGCCGCCACGATAGAGCGCATTGAGTACAACCGCCGGCAGTTTCTCTACAACAAGGCCCTTCTGGATCTTCGCAGGGAAGCAGAACAGGCCGGAAAGGAAATGACCGAGGATGAAATACAGCAGTCGGCCATCATAAAAGCATATGACGCCATGGAAAAAGCCGGTACCTATGTCATGCCCGAACATCACAGGAACGCATACAAAACCGTCGGAGGCACACCCTTTCTTGACGGCGCCTATACGGTTTTCGGAGAGGTTCTGGAGGGAATGGAAGTGGTTGACGCCATTGCGGGTACAGCTACCGATTTGACTGACAGACCAGTGCAGGACATAAGGATTGTCAAGGTGAAAATCATTAAATAACAGGGCATTCAGAGATGAAGGAGAGGATAGCAGAACTAAAAAAAGAGATCGAAGAATACAATATTGACGGCGAGGGTTCACTCGAGCAGTTCAGGATAGCCTACCTGAGCAAGAAAGGGCTGATATCAGTGCTTTTTGAAGGATTCAGGAACGTTCCGCCTGAGGCGAAGCGGGAAACCGGCCAGCTGCTTAATGATCTTAAACAGTCTGCAACAGACAAATACAACGAGCACAAGGAGCGCCTGGCAATGACCGAGGTTGCCGGACCATCAGTCGATCTTACCATGCCTGCCTATCCCTTCGGGGAAGGAACGCGTCACCCCATATCCATTGTCAGGAACGAGATCATTGACATCTTCAGCCGTATCGGATTCACCGTGTCGGAAGGTCCCGAGATAGAAGACGACAATCATGTCTTCACCATGCTCAACTTTGCCAGTGACCACCCGGCCCGTGACATGCAGGATACCTTTTTCATAGAAAAGAAATCCGGCACAGAGTCCGATCCTCATGATGTGCTCCTGCGGACACACACCTCCTCGGTTCAGGTCAGGGTAATGGAAAACCAGCAGCCCCCCATCCGTACCATTTCTCCCGGAAGAGTCTTCCGCAACGAGGCTGTTTCAGCACGGGCACACTGTATTTTCCACCAGGTTGAAGGATTGTATGTTGCTGAAAATGTATCATTTGCCGACCTGAAGCAGACGCTGCTCTATTTTGCCACCGAACTGTTCGGGAAAGATGTCAGCATCAGGCTGAGGCCCTCCTTTTTCCCCTTTACCGAGCCTTCGGCCGAGATGGACATAAGCTGCAACATCTGCGGCGGAAAAGGATGCAACGTATGCAAGGGTACGGGCTGGCTCGAGCTGCTTGGATGTGGCATGGTGGATCCGAATGTTCTCGAGGCCTGCGGCATTGATTCTGAAAAGTATACAGGGTATGCCTTCGGGATGGGAATAGAGAGGGCAACCATGCTGAAATACGGGGTTAATGACCTGAGACTTTATTTCGAAAATGACATAAGGTTTCTGAACCAGTTCCGGACGGAAATTTTATGATATTAGGGAATTAATGCCCACCTTTGTTACCTAATGTCCAGATTTATGAAACAGCATGACTTTACCATATCATTCTGTGACAAGTGTGCTTTTGAAACCAGTTCGGTTTTTCGCTTCCTTACAAGGGATGAGACAGACAGGCTGAATTTCGAGAAGGATTTCAGGCGTTACAAGAGAGGCGATATCCTTTATCATGAGGGTAACCGGATCAGCGGATTTTATTGCATTAACTCAGGAATCATCAAGGTCTTCAAAACCGGCATAGACGGCAAGGAACAGATAATCAGATTCGCCAGGAAAGGAGAGATAATCGCCTACAGGTCCGTGCTGAGCAACGAGCCGGCATGTACCTCTGCAGAAGTTATTGAAGACTGCCAGGTATGCTTCATCCCATCTGAGCTGCTCATTCAGTTTGTGAAGACAAACCCGTCTTTTGCTTTTGAGGTGGTGAAACTGACATGTCATGAGCTTGCCGAAGCCAACTCATACATTACTGATATTGCCCAGAAGACAGTAAGGGAGAGGGTTGCTGAGGTATTGCTCAGTCTTGTGAAGGACTTCGGTCTTGACGAGCAGAAATATCTCCGTATCTCGCTGACGCGCGAAGAGCTTGCAAACATCGTGGGAACAGCCACAGAATCTGTTATACGTCTTCTGTCGGAATTCAAGAGCGACCGTCTGATTGAGCTTAACGGGCGCAAGATCAAGATAATAGACCAGAAAGGTCTTGAGAAGATAAGTTCCTGAGGCTGAAGCTGAACCGCGGGTTTATTGCTCCCGCCGCCGGGTTTGTTCCGTGGCGGGCGCTGCCGCCTGATCAGAATAGCGTTTCTTCGGTTCCCCTCACTATCCCGAGATGCCTGTATGCCCGTTCTGTAGCCTCGCGGCCGCGAGGTGTACGTTTGATGTAACCCTCCTTAATAAGAAACGGTTCGTAAACCTCTTCAATGGTGCCGCTCTCCTCTCCCACTGCCGTTGCCACATTATTCAGCCCAACGGGCCCTCCCCTGAACTTTTCAATAATGGTCTTCAGTATGCGGTTATCCATCTCGTCAAGGCCGTGCTTGTCAATATTCAGGGCTTCAAGCGAGTACCTGGTTATGTCAAGATCAATGGCGCCGCTGCCTTTTACCTGGGCAAAATCCCTTACCCTTCTAAGCAGAGCGTTCGCTATTCTTGGCGTACCCCTGCTGCGCGATGCAATTTCAGCAGCAGCACTTTCATTTATGGCCACGTTCATAATCGAGGCTGATCTTTTGACTATTCCCTTGAGAACGGGGGCATCATAGTACTCAAGGTGGAACTTGATTCCGAAGCGGGCCCGAAGAGGGCTGGTAAGCAGTCCGGAGCGGGTTGTGGCGCCTATCAGGGTAAACGGATTGAGCTTCAGCTGGACCGACCGTGCTCCCGGCCCCTTGTCAATCATTATGTCTATCTGGTAGTCCTCCATTGCGGAATACAGATACTCCTCAACCACCGGGTGCAGCCGGTGTATCTCGTCAATGAAAAGCACATCACCCTCATCGAGGCTGGTAAGAAGTCCCGCCAGGTCGCCGGGCTTGTCAAGGACCGGACCCGATGTGACCTTGAGCTTTACCTTGAGCTCGTTTGATATTATTGAAGCGAGGGTGGTTTTTCCCAGTCCGGGCGGACCATGCAGAAGCACGTGATCAAGAGCTTCGCCCCGCTGCAGCGCAGCTGTGACAAAAACGCTCAGGTTGTCGGTAATGCGCTGTTGCCCCCTGAAGTCAGAAAAAGTCAACGGGCGAAGTTGCTTTTCGAGCTCCGCATCACCGGCAAGAGTGATCTCTTTTCTCAGGTTGAACTGCTCCTCCATCTGCCCGTTACTTTAAACGTTTTACGCTGCTTTCAGGCAGGTTTACGGGCACACCGTTGATGCTGGTCTCAACATCATCACGGTAGGTGATTGTAAGGATCACCTCGCCCAGTTCATCATACTTCTTCCATGTTTTGGTGCGGAAGCCGTTCCTGTAGTATCTGTCCTCTTTTGTCCTGCCGTTTTCAAAGTACACTGTGTGATGGCCCTCAGGGTTTCCCTGCCTGTAGCTTCCTTTAAACCTGAGCTTCCCGTCAGGGTAAAATGATTTCCATTCACCGTTGCGGAGGCCCAGGAGGTATTCTCCCTCCTCGGTATTATCGCCTGTGGTGACTTTCCATAATCCGTTCCTTTCGCCGTCAGCATAGGTACCACGGGCAATTATCTCACCCGTGCGGGTATACTCTGTATAGCTGCCGTCCCTCTTTCCCTGGTAGTAATCTTCCTCGCGAAGCAGTTCTCCTTCAGGGTAATACCACCGCCAGGTGCTGTCAATACGCCCGCTGCTGTATGATCCGGCCTGCTCAAGCCTGCCGGAACTGTTGTAAAATTTCCAGGTTCCCGTTCTCCTGTTGGCAGTATAATTGCCCTCTGCAATCAGAACTCCTCCGGGAGAAAAATCCTTCCATGGTCCGGTACGGTTGCCTTCGGCGTCAACGATGCCCTCTGATATCAGCACCCCGATGTCATTGTATATCCGTGCGCTCTTTATTGTTCCGTCAGTATTATACTCCCGGTGTATCCCGACAGGAATGCCCTCTTTAAAGGGACCCGAATAGATCAGCCTTCCTGAATCATCGTACCTGTTCTGAATATCTATCTCAGCGCTGTTGTCAATGTCTGTTCCGGTCACTTTGCCGTTGTCATACAGCAGTGTGACCAGCAGGCGTCCCCTCTCGTCATACTCCTTGTAATAACCGTGCAGCTGGTCGTCACGGTAGTTTCGCTCAATATGCCGGCTTCCGTCGGGATAAAAGTCGAGCCACTCTCCCTGTTTCATTCCTGATGCGTCGGTGAAGTTTATTCTTTCGCGGCTGATGAGGAAATCATTGTTGTATTCCAGAAGAGTAATGATTTTGCCATCATGGTCATATTCGCGCGAAAGCCCGTCCTTCTTGCTGTCAGAATAGGGTATGGTTTGTTTGAGCTTCCCGTCAGGAAAAAATATTTTTGCGAGGCCTTCCTTCCTGTCACCGGCATAAAGCTCGGAGGAGAAGACATAGATTCCATGAACCGGATCTTTCTTATATTTCAGGGAATAGCCGTTCCTTTTGCCAAGGAGGTAGCTTATCTTTTCTGTGGTGTCACCTGCCTGGTCATAAAAAACCCACAAGCTGTCAAGGAGAAAACTGGTTCGCCTGCCTTCTGACTTGAGTACTCCCGTGACATAGTAACTTTTCCAGTATCCGTCTGGTTTTCCGTTTCTTATATATCCTTCACTGGAGATGTTTCCGTTCGGATACCTGAACTGCTGATATCCGTCCTGCAGTTGCACGTTCTGCTGCGCAGTCAGCAGCGCAGGGATAAAAACCAGCATGATCAGATATATCCTCTTCATTTTACAGCCCCAGTTTAGCCGACATCTCAAGCATTCTCTTAATTGGCACTGCCGCCCGTTCAATTATTGATGGATCAACAGTCACCTCCGGCTCTTCAAATTTAAGGGATTTATATATCTTTTCAAGTGTGATGAGCTTCATGAAATTACATTCACTGCATCCGCAGGTTGAATCTTTGGGTGGTGCGGGGATTAATATCTTTTCCGGCTCCGCCTTTTTCATCTGGTAAAGAATTCCGGGTTCAGTGGCAACAATGAATATCTTTCCCGGATCCTTGCTGATAAATGAAAGCAGTCCTGAAGTTGAGCCGATGTAATCAGCCACCAGCCTGACCGGCTTTTCACATTCCGGATGAGCGATAATCTTTGATCCCGGGTTTTCATTTTTCAGCTTAAGAATAGCCTCAAGTGAAAACTGTTCATGCACGTGGCATGCTCCGTCCCAGACAAGTATGTCGCGTCCTGTAAGGCTTTTTATATAATTGCCCAGATTTCTGTCAGGACCAAAAATTATTTTTTCGTCCGGAGGAAGTGACTCAATTATCTGCTTTGCATTCGATGATGTGCATGCAATGTCACTCAGGGCCTTGATATCAGCAGTTGTGTTCACGTATGTGATAACCGTTCTGCCCGGATTATCACTTATGAACTTTTCAAAATCCTCCTTTTTGCATGAATCAGCCAGAGAGCATCCGGCCATAAGATCCGGGATTATCACTTTTTTCTCAGGAGATAGTATCTTTGCAGTTTCGGCCATGAATTTAACTCCCGCAAAAACAATTATGTCAGCTTTGGTTTCAGCGGCCTTCTGTGACAGGGCAAGACTGTCGCCTATAAAGTCAGCAATGTCCTGGATGTCGGAGGTCTGATAATAGTGAGCCAGTATTACTGCATTTTTTTCTTTTTTGAGAGCTTCTATTTCCTTTATTCTGTTGTTATCAACAACCATTTTATTAATTATTATTTTGAAATTTTATCTATATGATGGTTATAATATCCTGTTAGTTCTGTTAAAACTATTTTACGATTTCATTTGCAAAAATGGGAGTTAAATCAATAATAACATCTTTTCAACACATCAAAAAACGTACCTTTTCTGAAAAAGAGACAATTAGAAATACAATTAACAATTGTTAGACCTGTTTTGTTAATATGACCGTCCAGGATAAATCAGGATCGGGCACTGTTCAGTAAGCGTTGAAAGTAATTCGCCAAACGGTAAGAAAAAAATTTTGAATTAATTGAAAAAAGACATGGTGTTGATAACCCGGATCATGATTTAATAAATGAACAAATAATCAAAGTTCATGTTACATGTTATGAACAGATCAAACTCCCCATGTTTTCTTTTCTTTTAATAATTACAGGGTTATATTTGTATAAAAATATAAGGTCATTTTGGAAAAAATTATAATTGCCTCAGACCACGCCGGTTTCAGGCTGAAGGAGAAGCTTGTGAGTTGGCTCATCTCCAGCAGGTACGAAGTCAGGGATATTGGTTGTTTTTCAGAGGACAGTGTTGATTATCCGGATTATGCCCATCCGCTTGCCACTGCGGTTGAGAAGGGTGATTATAATTATGGCATAACCATTTGCGGGTCCGGCAACGGAATAAACATGGCCTGCAACAAGCATCAGAAGATCCGGTCAGCAGTTTGCTGGAATGATGAAATAAGCAGGCTGGCAAGATCACACAATGATGCCAATGTATGTGCCCTCCCGGGAAGATTTCTCACCGAGGCAGAAGCCATACATATTGTAAAAATATTTCTTACCACCTCTTTTGAGGGTGGCAGGCACAAGAGACGCATAGACAAAATTCCAATCAAATCCAGGTAAATGCTGTCAGCCACCTGTAAATACGGCATCAGGGCAGTGATATTCATTGCCTCCAAATCAGACACAAAGGCCAATACCGGTCTTAAGGAGATAGCTGAAAAGCTGAAAATTCCCCAGCCTTACCTTGCGAAGATCCTGCAGGTGCTTGCCCGCAAAAAGATTCTTCATTCAGCAAAGGGACCCCATGGAGGGTTTTATCTTCTGATTCCGGCTGAGAAGCTGACCCTGATGGATATTATTGATGCCATTGACGGAAGGGACTTTTTTGACAGTTGCTATGTGACAGGGGAGAGGTGCAACCTTGACAGGCCCGATGATGGCAGGTGCATACTTCACAATGATCTCAGGGAAGAGAAAGTGCGCCTTGAAAAGTTCTTCAGTTCAAAAACAGTCAATCAGCTGGTTGCCCAGGTCAGGAATGATCCGGCTGTGAAGATCTGAATCTCTCAAGAATTTTAAGTGCTATATGTGCCAGCAGTATTCCTGCCGTGACACCTCCTATGTTGGCTGCAAGATCCAGGGATTCGGCCTTGCGCGATGTTGTGAGCGTCATCTGCAGTATCTCCATCAGAGCCCCGAAAAGCAGGGGTATCAGTAATATTGCATACCTGAAGTGACGGCTTGTACGCCAGCGGCATGAATCAAGCAGAAGTACCGCTGAGAAAAACGCGTACATCGCAAAATGCCCCATTTTGTCAATATAAGGTATGTTTAACATCCGCCCCGGTACCATCGACTTGCTTCCGGAAAGACTCAGCCACAGAATTAACAACCCTATTATTATACTCTTATAATATTGTTTTATAAAGAGATATATCATGCCTGGTTTTTGAGATGGTGAAAATAACAAACTAATATTAATTCTTTTGTACTTTTAAAGTATATATTTTCCCGATGGCCGGCATTTATATACACATACCATTCTGCAAGAGCTTCTGCAGTTACTGTGATTTCTACAGCATAACTGATAACAGCCTTAAGGATGCTCTTGTTCAGGCGGTCATCCGTGAATCTTCAATCAGGCCATCATATCTTGAAGGAGAAACCGTGGAGACTGTTTATTTCGGTGGCGGCACCCCGTCGCTGCTTGAGCCTGCCACTGCCGCCGCCCTTATTTCTGACCTGAAGAAAAAGTTTCCTTTTTCCGATGACCCTGAAATAACCTTCGAAGTCAACCCTGATGATGTTTATGAGGGCCTGTTCATTGATCTGAAGAAAGCCGGCATAAACAGGATAAGCCTTGGTGTGCAGTCATGGGATGACAAACGCCTTCGCTACCTGGGCCGCCGGCATGATGCAGCTCAGTCGGCAAGGGCTCTTGATATGGTTTTCAGGGAAGGAATTAAAAATGTTTCTGTTGACATTATATACGGCGTCCCCGGGATGACAACCGCTGATCTGAAAGCAGACCTGGAAAAGACTTTTGCATTTCCAGTGACCCATCTGTCGGCTTATCATCTTACCGTGGAGGAGGGCACCAGGTTTGGCCGGATGAAGAAGGAGGGGAAGCTGAAGGAGACAGACGAGGAGACTTCTGCATCTATGTTTTCTCTGCTTGGTAAAGTCTGCAGGGAGCACGGCTTCATTCATTACGAGATCTCCAATTTTGCGAAGGAGGGATATATTTCAAGGCACAACTCTTCGTACTGGAAGCAGGTACCCTATCTGGGCCTGGGTCCTTCGGCGCACTCGTTTGACGGGCGATCACGCCAGTGGAACGTCGCGGATGTGCGGAAATACGTTAAGGCCATCAGCAGCGGGGAAATCCCCTGCGAGAGGGAGGAGCTTGACAGGATAACGGTGTTCAATGAGTATGTAATGACATCGCTGAGAACGATGTGGGGCATTGATCTGACCCATGTGGAGGAGTTCTACGACAAGGAGTTGCATGATTACCTGGTCAATCTCTCAGGCAAGTATATCAGGTATGGCCTGATGAAAAGGGAAAAAAATACCCTGGTCCTTACAGACCAGGGCAGGATGATATCTGACAATATTATTGCCGAATTGCTGGCAGATCTGTGATCAGCCTCTTCCCTTCAGTGTGAAGGCGCCGGTTCCGATCTTTTCGCCGTCAAGATACAGTTCAACATTGTAGGTTCCCGGGATAAAGTCGCCCGTATTGTCGAGGAAAATGCACATCTCGATGTCAGAGTTTGCATAATCAACAGCCCTGTTGGCCGAGAAGATCAGCTGTTCGCCCTTGACTTCGAAGAGATTGTCAGGTGAGGGGGTGATTACCAGCTGGTCAGGGCGCACCACTCTCAGGTAAACCACCTTGTTGCCTGCTGCAGCAATCGGGTTTTCCCTCAGGGTGAAGCAGACCCGCACCTTGTCGAGGTTTCTCAGCTCATCAGTCTCCTTCCGTTTCTTATTGAGGGCCACCGCAACCACGTCCTTTGCCTGGATCACCGAGGCAACCGTGACTTTGGATGTCAGTTCCTCCTTCACCTTTTCAAGTTCGACATTGGTTTCCTGCACCGCAGTCATCTGTTGTTTGATCTCAACGTTTTCTGCCGTGAGGATCTGGTTGCGGGTGTTCAGTGAATCTATCTGAACTATATAACTCTTCATTATATCACGCATGGTGCTGATCTCTGCCTTGTATTTCCTTATCAGCTGGGCATTTGAGGCGTTGACCTCGAGGAGTTTCTGAATCCTTGTGCGCTCACGCTGGATCTCGGCGTTCAGCGTGTCATTGGTTGTCTTAAGGGTATCATAGCCGTACATCATCATGCGGAGCTCATTTGCCAGGGAGTCTTTCTCTTCTGTGAGCACCTGCTCCATCTCAACCATTTTACTCTTCTGGTTGTAGTACAGGACCACCAGGGCAATTAAGCCCAGGGTCAGGATTATGGTTGACACAATCATGACAATCGGAGCGCCTTTCTTATGCTCAACGTGTTCAGCCTGATATTTTTCCTGATTTTCCATTTGTTTGTATTTTAATCCGGTGCAAAATTAACAATTATTATAGTACAACAAATTTTTCTCCTGTTTGATTATCTTCGCCTTACAATTTATAAAAAAAATCACACTTATATTTTCTCATGAGCGGATTTTACGGTTCGGTCTCCGAAAGGAGTTGTATTGATGATGTGTTTTACGGTACGGACTATCATTCCCACCTCGGTACCAAGAGGGCGGGATTGGTATTTTACGACAGGGAGATCGGATTCAGGAGGAGGATCCACAACCTGGAAAATGAGTATTTCCGGAATAAGTTCGAAGCGGAGCTGAAGGATTTCAGAGGGAACAGCGGGATGGGGGTGATCAGTGACACTGATCCGCAGCCGATACTGTTCAACTCGCATCTTGGCCCTTTTGCCCTGATGACCGTCTCGCGGATTGTGAACATAAATGAGCTCGCTGATTATTTTCTGGCGCGCAAGAAGCATTTCACTGAAAACTTCATGGGCAACATCAACCCCACCGAGATGGTTGCCAATATTATCTGTGAAGGAGATTCCTATGTCGAAGGTATCACAAATGTATTTGACAAGATACAGGGATCATGTTCACTGCTGCTGCTGACTCCTGACGGCATCATTGCAGCGCGTGACAAGCTCGGAAGAACGCCCGTGGTAATTGGCAGGAAGGAGGGGGCCCGTGCTGTGGTATCGGAGACCTGTTCTTTCCCGAATACCGGTTTCGAAACCGAATATTATCTCGGGCCGGGGGAGATAGTGCACATCCGTGCGAACGGGTTTACGAGGCTCAGGGCACCCGGAAAGCGGATGCAGATCTGTTCTTTCCTATGGGTTTATTACGGATTCCCCACTTCTGAGTATGAAGGCAGGAATGTAGAGGAGGTGCGTTACGGTTGCGGCGCTGCGCTTGCCAGGCGTGACCCGGTGAAGGCTGACTTCGTGTCTGGAGTTCCCGACTCGGGGATTGGCCATGCGTTTGGTTATGCCAATGAGAAGCAGCTACCCTATATGAGCTCCTTCTCCAAGTACACTCCCACCTGGCCGAGGAGTTTCATGCCGCAGAGGCAGGTGCAGCGCGAGCTTGTGGCTAAAATGAAGCTCATTCCGAACAAAAAGCTTACCAGGGGCAAGAAGATAGTATTTCTTGATGACAGCATTGTACGGGGGACACAGCTGAGGGACAACACGCGGGATCTGCGGGAGGCCGGCGCCGGCGAGCTGCATATGCGCATTGCATGTCCGCCGCTACTCTATCCATGCCCGTTTCTGAATTTTTCACAGTCGCGTTCAACCCTGGAGCTTGCTGCGCGCAAGGCCATTGTCAGGCTTGAGGGAGAGGAAAAGAATGTAGAGGAATATCTTGATCCTGATTCAGAGAAGTATGAAATGATGGTAAAGGAGATAGCCTCAATGCTGGGAATGGATTCACTTATGTTTCAACGACTTGATGATCTGGTAAAGGCCATCGGTCTTCCCCGCGAAAAGCTCTGTACCCATTGCTGGGACGGCAGCAGCAGCTTCTGAACGTGTTGAAAACGGCCGAAAGTTGTTAATAAATTGACGCTCGTCAAAATATTAGGCCATTTAGTCCGTTTAATTTTACACTTCACAAAATGCCATGTAACCCCAGTGCATGATGTTTTGTATAAATGGTCAAAGCGGACTAGGCCACATTTAAATTAGTAGATAACCATTAATACTTAAGGAAAGATGAAAAAAATCCTCGCATTCTCGATTATTCTGTTTGCAATTACAGCGGGAACTTTTGCTCAGAACACAGATACTGAGCCGACAATTGCAACGGCCACAATTGTAGGGCCCTTAACTCTTACCAAGGTCAATGACATGGACTTCGGGACTATTGCAGTCTCTGCAGCCGTCGGTTCTGTAGTGCTGGCTACTGACAATACCAGGACGGCTTCGGGTGGAGCGTCTCTTGTCCCTCCGGCCAATGGTCTTGCAGCTTCATTCACTGTTGCCGGCCAGGCATCGGAAACATTTGCCATTACATTACCGGCTGACGGAACGGTGACATTAACCGGCCCCGGAGTGGCAATGCCGGTAAGCACATTTAATCACAACGCCGGAGCAACTCCTGCTCTCAATGGCACCGGCACAGCAGCGTTTACTGTCGGTGCAACACTTACAACAGGAGCAAGCCAGGCATCCGGAGCCTATTCCTCCGCAAACTTCCCTGTTACCGTCAGCTATAATTAACAGATAAGGGACAACCGGCAGCAGTTGCTATGAAACGGCTAATTCCTGGAACAATCAGCCTTTTTCTGCTATTGTTGGTTTCCGCATATGTGGCGGAAGCCCAGCCGGGCGTGTCTTCAACAGTGACAGGCCACATTACGGCAGAGGTTATCTCAACACTGTCAGCGGTGGAGACTTCGCAACTCAGTTTCGGGAAGTTTTCCCCCGGACCACAGGGCGGAAGCCTCATATTAAATCCTGAAAATACAATTTCAGTGGTTGGCAGTGTCTGGCCCGGCAGCGGGTCACACAGCGCTGCCAGCTTCTATGTCACCGGTGACCCGGGGGTTTCCTATACGGTTTCCCTGCCCGTGTCGCCGGTGACCATAACTCATGTCAGCAGCCCCAGAACCATGACTGTTGAGGATTGGAAATCTGTTCCACTGGCAGAGCCGGGGGCCGGATTACTTGAAAACGGATCCCAGGTTGTTTATGTCGGTGCCACCCTGAAGGTGGGTACATTGAATGATAATCCCGTTGGTGTTTACACCGGGACCTATGCCATTACCTTTGAATTCAACTGACGCCGGAGATAACCATAAAAACAAAATGTGATGAGAAAATTACCCGTACGGCATCTGACAATGCTTCTGTTAATAAGCCTCTTTTTGTCACCAGGCATAATCAAGGCCCAGGGAGATCTCCTCATCACACCGAGGAGGGTGGTATTTGAGGGAAACAAGCGGTCAATAGACATCAGTCTTGCTAACATCGGGAAAGATACGGCTACGTATAATATCTCCCTTGTTCAGATCAGGATGACTGAAGACGGAGGTTTCGAGACCATTACAGAACCTGATGAAGGGCAAAGTTTTGCCTCCCCTTATATCCGGTTTTTCCCGAGGACAGTCACTCTGAAACCGGATGAGGCACAGACTGTAAAGATCCAGGCAGTAAGGACAGGCGATCTGGCTCCCGGCGAGTACAGGTCACACCTTTATTTCAGGGCAACCCCAAAGGAAAAACCATTGGGTGAGGAGAGTCCGGTACAACAGGAACAGGCTACGATTTCGATCAAGCTTGTACCTGTATTCGGAATCACCATACCTGTAATAATAAGGGTCGGAACTCCTTCAGTCAATGTCACGCTTTCAGATCTCGCCCTTACCTTTGAAAATGATACCCTGCCCAGGTTGTCATTTGTTTTCAACAGAACCGGCGATTATTCGGTATATGGAGATATTGAAGTCGATCACGTTGCTCCGGGCGGAACAGTTACGACTGTCGGGCTTGCAAAGGGAGTTGCGGTTTATACCCCGAATACCACGAGAAAATTTTCATTTAACCTGATGGGCGGAGGGGCTGTTGACTTTCACAGCGGCAGGCTGGTTGTGACCTTCTCTGCATCTTCCGATGTCAGGCCGGAGAAGTATGCTGAGGCAATCATTGACTTGCACTGATCAACCCCGGAAAGAGGTGATACTAAATTAACAGATGATATGAATTCAAGAGGCCGGACCTGCAAGATTTTCTTCCTGTTGGCGGCCTTTTGGCTTTTTTACCTGGCCGCCGACGCGGCAACATATTATTCCAGGCAGAGCGGTGCCTGGAATTCCAGGTTTACATGGTCAATATCGGGTCATACAGGTGGTGCCGCTGCCTCTTTTCCGGCAGCCGGAGATATTGTATATATCGGCAATCACACTGTTACGGTAGCTGCAAATACATCAATAACCCAGGTCTTTTTCAACAGGGATTATCAACCCGGCAACCTTGTTATCAATAGCGGAATTACCCTTACTGTTTCCGGATCTGTCACCGTTGTCAGCGATGATAATGCAAATACCTCACATACCCTATCAGGTGCAGGTACCCTGAACTGCTCTTCCCTGAATGTCGGGACCAACATAGATCCGGACAGAAATCAGACCACTTCCTTTACAACAGATCTTTATTCCCTGAATATTTCAGGCAACGTGTTGATTTATTCAAACCGGGCCGGCGGGTGGTGGACCTCATATTACAACAACTCTTCAATAGTCATTAACAGTGGTAACGTCAGGGTGGGGGGTCTGATAGAAACAGATAATGAAAACAGTAACAACACATCCTCCTTCTCCCTTGGTAATGATTCACCTTACCTTTTTGTAGGAGGGGCAACATCTTTTGATCCGGATGCTACTGGCACCAGCACAATAATCCTCAATGGCGCCGGAGCAACGGTTGATTATTTTCGCAGCGGAATCCAGACTGTCTTAAATACTGCTTATACGAACCTTACTTTGTCCGGCAGTGGTGTAAAAACAATCCCGGCAGGGGTTACGGTTTCAGGCATGCTCTCAATGGAGGGTACCGCTACTGTTTCAGGATCGGCACCCTCTTATGGCACAGCATCAGCCATACGTTACAGGGGCTCCGCAGCACAAACCACGGGGATTGAGCTAACCCCCCTCTTCAGCGGTGACGGAGGTCTTATTATTGACAATGCTGCCGGGGTTAATCTTGCATCATCAGTAACACTTGCGTCAGTTCTTAACCTTGTCACGGGAAATTTCAATGTTGGCGGAAATACGCTTACACTTAACGGACCTGCCATAACCCGTGCATCGGGAAATCTCTCAACCACCGCAGCTTCATCACTGGTTTTCGGCGGTTCTTCCCCGGGAATATATATCCCGGCAAGCGTATTAACGCTGAATAGCCTGACAATCAACAATGCAAACGGCGTATCTCTCAATGGCAGCCTTGACCTGGCATCGGGAGGCGTGCTGTCTCTTTCAGCCGGAATACTTTATGCAGAGAATCATACTATTTCAGTTACAAACACCTCGGCATCGGCTGTGACCGGCTCCGAATCCTCCTTCATCAATGTGACATCCGGAGGATTGCAGAGAACACTGCCGGCAGGCCTTGCAGGCACCGGCAGCAATTATCTGTTCCCGATAGGGGAGAGCGGAACCTATAAGGCCATTAACCTTGTTGATGTCAATACGGGAGCCACCGGTCCGGTGCTGAAAGCCTCGGTCAGCCCGACCGGAGCGCTTAATGGTGACAACACAACAATTGTTTCGGTGGATCCGGCGTACTGGACTTTGCAGAATATAAACGGAGGAAATTTCACACGGGCAAGAATTGAACTTTACGAAGGCGGTCTTGATGCTTCCAAAACCATTGGGATGGCATCTGCTCCGGCAGGCAATTACTCAACAATCGGCGGAACTCCGGGAGGTAACTCCATTATATCCCAGTCTGTCCTTAACCCGGGTCCGTATTTCGCAATCGGAACGCTCAGATATGATACGTTCTATTCATACATGAGCGGAAACTGGAATAACCCGTTTACCTGGACGTCAGATCCCAGCGGAACTCTCCAGATCGGCAACCAGGTGCCCGGCGATGCCTCAAGGGTCATTATCCTTACCGACCGCACCGTGACGTTAACCCAGAATGTTACGCAATCTGGGCTATTTGTTACGATTGCTCCGGGAGCATTCCTTGATCAGGCGGGGTACCGTTTTACCTCTGCACTGGCATCCCTGTCGGGGCAGGGTACTTTAAAACTTGCCTCAACCAATTTTCCGGCAGTCGCTGCAAATTCCCTTGTGGATGCAGGCGGAGGGACAACAGAATATTACAATTCATCCAACTTTACACTTCCTTCAGCCCAGGCGATTTATAACAACCTTATTATCAATACTTCCGGCGCAACAGCCACCCAGCTCTCAGATCTTACCCTGAACGGTAACCTGCTTATCACAAGTGGCACCTTCAGGATCAATGACAACAGTTCAACGTCAAAGCTTTCACTTGCTGTGGGAGGTAATGTAACCGTTGAAACCGGAGCATCCATTGCAGTGGGAAATGGCGTGACAAACACTGCAATCGGAGGTACGGGAGGAACGGCACCGTACCTGAATTACTACCTGAATTTTCACACTGTCAGGATCAGCGGTGATTTCACCAACAACGGAACAGTGCGGTTCACCAACCTTAACTACCCGATATACAATGCCTTTCCACCCACCACTTCGGGTGCAACATCGGGAGCCGCCACTGTTTACTTTGAAGGAGCATCGGATAATATCCTGACCTGCAACGGGGTGACAGACTTTTACAACCTCATTGTCAATAAGGGAACTGACCAGACATACGGTCTTACGGTTAGCTCTTCCGCCTACCCTAATTTCAGAATCTTCGGCGCCAACGATCAGGAGGCAGGATCTGTTTCCGGGAATCCGGACATGAGGAAGGCACTCTGGATTTATGCGGGTACGCTTGTATTGAAGGGAAATGTATTTATTCCCTCATTGTCGGAGGGGAGCCTGGCCAATGCCCACTATTTTATACCTTCCAACGGAGCCCTGATATGTGACGGGGTTGACGTGGTTGTTTTTGTTACTGCTGATGATTACCGGGAAGTTAATACTGCTTATGGCGTATCTGCCTCCGGTAACGGAGCAATGGGAATAAATACTGCAGGAACAGGAAGTTCTCTGCAGGTCTTCGGAAGGCTGCGGGTAAACAACGGAGTTCTTTCTGCGAAGGAATCAGGCGGGATAGTGACATCTGCCACTGCTTCCGGCCAGATAATAATTAATGACGGTGTTGTTGATGCCAAACAATTTCTGTCATCATCCGGATCTGCTTCGTACAGTCAGTCGGGTGGCCTTCTGATCCTCAGGGGCAGGTTCCAGAGAACACCGGTTGTCTACACAACCATAACCGGTCTGACCGATATGACTGCCGCATCTCTGAACACCAGCAGGACAACGTCGGGTATCAGCGCCTTGCATGGTTCATTCAATCTGGAAAACACAGACAACATCTATACGGTTTCCGGAGGTACCATTCGCATTTATGACGTTACAACAACTGCCACCGCCGAAGCATTTGATGTCAAATCATCCCCGGCAAACATCAATGTAACAGGTGGTACTCTTGAAATTATTCCCACCGGCGGATCCGGGACTGACGCTACAAGTTATTCAATCTATTCCACGGCACCCCTGCATAACCTGATTATCAACAGGGCAAGCGGAGCCGCTGTGGTCAGAATGAGTACGCCACTAAATGTTACAGCCAGTCTTTCGGTCATCTCAGGCGCTCTTAATGCAAACAGCAGCGATCTTTCGGTTGGCGGCAATTTCCTGCTTGAAACAGGCACAACCTATACCACCGGAACGAATACCACCACATTTAACGGATCCTCAGCCCAGCTCTTTACAATCAACCATGCATCACCGCTTTCTCTCAGTTCTTTTTCTGTTACAAAACCCGGCGGAGTAATCCTTGCCCTTGCCGGTACTCAGAACACTGTAAATGTTTCCTCGGCGTTAAACATTGTTGCGGGCACCCTCAATGACGGCGGGAAAATCCTGAACGTTTCCGGGAACATTTTTAACTCCGGCCTTGCAACCGGTACGGGGAAAATTGTGTTCAACGGCACAACTGCACAAACCATTAACGGAGGAGGCACATTTGGCAATCTTGAACTAGCAAACACATCAGCCACTCCTGTCTCCCTGCTTAACAGAACCACTGTTAACGGAGACCTGAACTTCGCTGTTAACGGTAACTTCAATATCGGCACTTACAATCTGCACCTGAATGATACGGCCTCAATAGTAAATGCCGGAACTGCCAGGTTCGTTCAGACAGCCGGAAATGCAGGTGACGGAGGTCTTTCGCGAAGCTACTCATCAAATGACTCCTTTATTTTCCCGGTGGGGATGCCCGGGAGATACACGCCGGCCACGATTGGGTTCACGGCCTCGCCGGCAGCCTACGGTTCAGTTTCGGTAAATCCGGTTGATTATGAGCATCCGGTCACAACTGTCAACGGTCAGAGCCTGTCTTATTATTGGCGGGTTAAGTCAACCGGGTTTTCGGGGATTCCGTTATTTTCAGTCAGCCATTTATTTGTTTACAGCCAGACTGATGTTGCCGGAACGGAAAGCAGTTATGTGCCTGCCCTTTATGACAACGTGTCACGTAGCTGGTATATAGGTCGAACCTCTGATATTAATACAAGCACCAATACCATTTCTGACTGGGCAACCCCGACCAACAGCACCAACTTCCTTGATGGTGATTACACTGCAGGAAGTGCCGGCAGTTTTGGCCTGCCCAGGATATACTATAGTCGTCAGAACGGTCTCTGGGGTTCAACCTCAACATGGTCTCTTACCGGACACACAGTGACAAATCCGCCTTCAGCTGCTCCGGGTGCGAATGATATTGTAATCATCGGCGGGAATGATTCAATATGGCTGGCAACAGAAACGCCACCTCTTCCACCGGCACCGGGCGCTCAGCCTGCATCATATTATCAGCGTAACAAAGCCGTTGTCAACTGTGCCACCCTTCAGATAGAGGCAGCCTCAGTCCTTGATATTCAGAACAACCCGGGCAGCACTTTTGCATCAGTTTTAAGTCACCCTAACGGCAACGGAAAGATCAGGATAACAACCCGCGACGCTTCGAATTTCGAAAACTCTGAACCTTTTGTCTATCCTTCAGGTGACTTTTCAGAGTTTAGCATAAACGATGGTATTTCAGAGTTTTATACTATTAATCCCCGGGCTGGAGCATATTATATTTTGCCTTCGAATGCCACGGAATACGGGTCAGTAATCATGACACCCCTGAAAGGGTCCAACATAATTATGCCAAATCTTCCGCAAGTTACCGTTAACGGAGACCTGATATGCAATGGTTCTGATGCTGATGCCTGGCTGGCCATGTCATGGTCTGGTACAGATTATGGAACAATCGGTGAAAAGACGGTAAATGTAATGGGCAACCTGATTGTCGCAGGGGGCTCGTTCGGTTTTATATACAACGGAACAACACTGCAGAGAATAAATATTGATGGTAATGTTTATGTTGCCCCGGGCGCAGGGATAGATGTTTGGAACTCCTCCACGAATAATATCATGTCGATCGGAGGCTCTGTCTTCAATAACAGCAATAATACAACTGCACCTTCCGGTTCACCCAGTGTTATGCGGTTTATCAATTCAGGAAACAGGTGTGACCTGATCTTCACCGGCAACAGGTCAACCGTTGTTACGAACAATCCCGCCCTCAGCACTACTCCTGTTACTGTATTCAACAATGTTACCATAGACAAGGGGAATTCACCTGATACAACCATTACCTGGAACATTGGCGGAAACCTTTCCACCCCTGTCAACAACTGGCTGACAATGGTTAACGGAACTCTGGCATATGACCGCACCGGAGACTTTTTCATATCCACAACCACCGACTTCACGATTCCCGCCACGGCAGGACTTACCATCAACACACCATCAAGTGTTTATATTTCAAATTCAGCAAGTTCTGAAACGCTGTACCTCAATGGCAGGATGAGAATTCTGACAGGGGGCGGAAATGTCTACATCGGACCCCCGGGAAACACCGGAAACAATGCTGACATTGAATACTCTGGAAGCGGTGCTTCACTTCTCGAAGTACAGAGCGGAAACCTGTTTGTCAACGGCCAGATCAGAAGACCACTGGCGTCAACCAACGGCATCCTGGCATACAGGCAGACCGGAGGCAATGTCTTCATTTTCGGAAATAATGCAAATCAGGCAAAAGCCAAACTGGAAGTTCTGAATGATGGCAGTGAATTTACAATGTCAGGTGGCAATCTTACAATTGTCCGTGGCGGAGGAACAACCTTCGGGGATCTGTACCTGAGACCGGCATCAGGATCGGTGACTGGCGGAACTGTGATCTTTACCCAGACACCTTCATCAGGCACGGTAATAGATTCAGATCAGTCTTACCAGCTTGATGCCAATATTCCTCTCAATAACCTGACAGTATCAGGTAAAACGTCCGGTACAAACCGTAACGCAAGCCTTGCCCTTATGATCAGCCCGCTGGTTGTGAACGGCAACCTGTCCATGGCCAACAGCAGGAGCGTTCTGGCATCAAACAACCGGAACATAACAATCAGGGGCAACCTTATCAATAACGGGACCTACAATTACGGAACAAACCGGACAATATTTGACGGTGGGGTGCAGATCATCACGGGCGCATCCGTAACCGACTTTTATGATATGGAGGTTTCTGCCCTGACCTCTCTCACGGTTAATGGCAACTTTTCAGTAAATCATGATCTTGAGATAGTATCCGGTAACCTGGTTCTTGGATCGGGACTGCTGACATTAAGGGGAAACCTCAATAACAACGGTGCTTATACCGATGATAATTCGACAGGCGGAATTAATCTTGGCGGCAGTGCACAGCAAACCATGTCAGGCACAGGCTCATTTGCCAGGCTGGTGGTTGACAATAATGCCGGAGCAAAACTGAACAACGATTTAGCCCTTCAGCATGACCTGGTGCTGGACAGGGGAGTGCTTGACATCGGCAAATACCAGCTCACTCTCAGCCAGAACAGCATAATTCATGGTACCGGTTTCTCCTCTTCGAAAATGATCAGGTCTGACGGCGTGGCCAGCAGCAGAGGTCTGCTTAAATTCTTCCCGACAGGAGCTCAGACTTTTACCTTCCCTGCAGGTGTGGCCGGAAAATATACTCCCGCCCTCTTCACGGCAACGGCAAGCTCAACGGTAGGGTCGGTCCGGATAAACCCGGTCAATGAATACCATCCGGCCATCCTGAGTCCCCTTAATGCCCTTGGGTTTTACTGGCAGGCAGAGAGTTCGGGTATTTCCGGACTTAACGCGAGCCTGGTTTTCAGTTACCTGACGGCTGACGTGTCAGGGTCCGAGGCAGCCTATGTCGCTGCACGCCTTTTAATGCCGGGAGGCACATGGGACAAAGCTGCACCCGGAGCCGCAACCGACAATGTGAACGAAGCCGCAAATAATATTTCCTTCTATTTTACCGGCAGCAACAATATGAACGGCGACTACACTGCCGGAAATGATGCAGCCATACCTGACGAAGTTCCGGAGTACATAACAAACAGCAACGGCAACTGGTCGGACGCCTCAATATGGACGCCGGTGGGTGCATCTCCTCCCTGCCCGGCAGGCGGACCGAAGGGGTACAATGTAATAATTGATCATGTGGTCACAGCCGATATAAACTTCATTTCGGTTCTTAACGCTGTGATTAACGGAGAGCTGCGGCTGGTTTCACCTACCTACGGACACAATCTTGGCAATGTGACAGGCAATGGCAAGATCTATGTTGAAGGAGGAAACCTTCCGGGAGGTACTTATACCGCAT
>JADFDS010000004.1 GCA_018262715.1 Bacteroidota bacterium | reverse complement strand
AATGCTCTCTACGAATGTGTTCTACCTGCGCAGCGGGCTGATCAAATTGCATATTGAAGGACCTTATGGTGACCAGATTGTAAGGATAGTCAAGGCACCGGGCTACCTGGGGCTTCCCACCACGTTTGGCGACAAGATCAACCAGTATTCCATCACTGCCATCGATGAGGTGAAAGCTTGCTTCATTGATATGACCACTTTCAGGAATTTACTCTACTCAAACCCTGATTTTTCATACGAAATAATTATTGACATCTGCCGCAATGAGCTTGAAATCTACAACAGATGCGTAAACCGCTCACAGAAACAGCTCCGGGGAAAGATTGCCGATGTACTGCTCGAAATGTCCGGCCCGATTTATGAATCTGACAGCTTTACTCTGCCTATCAGCCAGGAGGAAGTGGGGAACCTGATTGATTCATCCAGGGAGAGTGTCAGCCGTATCCTGGCGGAATTTGAGAAGGATAATATAATCTCTGTCTCGGGCAAGAGAATTGAAATAAAAAACAGGAAATCGCTGTTAATGATTAGTGCAAAAGGATAACATCATGATAAAAGGACTGAAGATTACCGGAATTATTCTTATATCACTTATTGTTCTGATACTGGCTGCCGGACTGATCATCCCGACGGTCTTCAGGGACAGGATAAAAGAAAAGGTGCAAACCGCAATAAACAACAGCGTGAATGCAAATGTATCGTTTGACGGATACAGGCTGAGCCTTTTTAAAGCCTTTCCTAATGCATCATTCTCACTCGAAAACCTCAGCGTGACGGGAAAGGGTGATTTTGAAGGTGATACCCTCGCTGCGGTTAAATCAGCAGGTATCGTTATTAATCTTAAAAGCCTTTTCGGCGACAGGGGATATGAGGTCAAGTCAGTCGTCATTGATGAACCCTTTGTCAATGCCATTGTAAAAAAAGACGGGAAGGCTAACTGGGATATTGCGAAGGTGTCTGGGGAACCCGGGAATGGTACCGGTGATCAGGCCGGTACTGCCGCCGCCGCCGGGAAAGGCCCTGAAGGAGAAGAGCCTTCCGGCTTGAAGCTGATGCTTCGTAAATTTGCAATTAACAACGGGCGTGTGAATTACACTGACTATGAATCAGACATGCAGGCTGCCGTTAGTGATCTCGATTTCCTGCTATCAGGAAACATGAGCGGTTCGCAGACCGGGCTTGATCTTGAAATGAATGCCGGAAAGGTTGATTTCGTCATGGATGAAATTCCCTGGCTGACCGGCGCTGCCCTGAGCTTCAGGGCCGGAATAGATGCACTGCTTGACTCAATGAAATTTACTCTAAGAGACAACGTCTTAAAACTGAATGATATAGCGCTGAATTTCTCCGGTACTGCAGCCATGCCGGGTGATGATATAGATCTAGATATGGTCTTCAGCGCTCCCGGAACCTCATTCAAGTCACTCCTCTCACTGGTGCCTGCTTTTTACATGAAGGGATATGAGGATCTGAAAGCCGCCGGCACTGTAGCTCTTGACGGCGCTGTAAAGGGAGTTTTCAGTTCAGCCGACAGCACCCTGCCGGATGTCTTGCTGAACCTGAAGGTCAGTGACGGTTTGATAAGTTACCCTGCGCTTCCTGAAAAAATCAGTGAGATCAATATTGACGGAAAGGTGCAGACTGTAGGCAGTGACATGGACAAAACCGTTGCTGAGGTGAGCCGTTTCCATTTTGTACTTGCCGGCAATCCATTTGATATAAGTCTGACGATGGCCACCCCGTTGAGTGACCCGGCGGTCAATGTCATGGCAAAGGGCAGGATTGACCTTGCCAAGCTTCAGCAGGCTGTTCCACTGGACAGCGTCACCCTGAATGGGCTCCTCGACGTGTCACTTGACATGGCCGGCCGGATGTCAATGATTGAAAACAGGGAGTATGAGAAGTTCAGGGCAGCAGGCAATATGAATATAGCAGACATGGCTGTGGCGATGGCCGGGATGCCTGACATGAAAATCAGCAAAGCGTCATTTTCCTTCAGCCCTGCATTTGCTGAGCTGACAGGCATGAATGCATCAATGGGGGAGGGAAGCGACTTCTCCCTGTCGGGACGACTTGAAAATTATATCCCTTATCTTTTCTCTGATGGAATCCTCCGGGGTAACCTGTCGCTGAAATCAGACCACGTTGACCTGAATGAGATTATGGAATATATACCATCTGACACGGTTGAGACTGATACCGTTCCGATGGAGGTGATAAGGATCCCTGAAGATATAGACTTTACCCTTGACGCTCTGGTTGGCACCCTGAACTACGGGATGCTGGCAGCAAATGACATAAGAGGCAACATTGTTATCCGTGAGGGTGTTGTGACAGTAAGTGAGACAGGGATGAAGGCATTGGGAGGCTCGTTGCTGGTGAATGCCGTCTATGATACCCGTGATACCCTGAAACCTGCCGTAGACGCGGAAATGCTTGTCAGCGCGGTCAGCATAAAGGATGCATTCGGCGCCTTCAAAACCGTTAAACGGCTGATGCCCGCAGCCGAAGGTCTGGGAGGCAATGTCTCAGCGAAGATTGACTTCAGCAGCATCCTCGGTACCGGGATGATGCCGCTGCTGAACACCCTCTCGGGAACCGGGGAGATCAATTCCGAGTCAGTACAGGTGTTGCAGTCGACAAGTTTTGACCGGATGAAGAATGTTCTGAAGATCGATCCTGCCTATACCAATATTCTCAAGGACATCAGGGCTACATTCATCATTAATGACGGGAGACTGTGGATAAAACCTTTTGACACGAAGCTTGGCAGGATAAAGCTGAATGTGTCAGGGGATCAGGGACTGGATCAGACCATAAATTACCTGGTGAAGGCGGAGATTCCCCGGGAAGAGCTGGGGCAGGCAGCGGGGGCCCTGATGAGTACCTTTGCCTCACAGGCAGCTGCCCTGGGCTTCAGTGCTGCACCACCTGAAGTGATAAGGGTTAACCTGAATGTGGGAGGCACAGTAGGAAATCCGGCATTCACTCCATCTTTCGCCGGCGGCAGCGTTTCATCTGCCGTGACTGCACTGACTGACACCGTGAAGAGCGAGGTAACGGAAAAGGTCAACGAGGCAGCCAGACAGCAGGCAGACAGGATCATAAAGGAGGCTGAGGATAATGCAAAGGTGATCAGGGAGAAAGCTGCATCATCAGCTGAAACGATACGCAGTGAAGCCGATCTGAGGGGCAAAAAGCTCATCAAAGATGCGGAGGCCAGTGGTCCGATTGCCGTGGCCGCCGCAAAAAAGGCAGCAGAAGCACTGAACAGGGAAGCTGATAAAAGAGCCACACAGATCGTTGCGGAAGCCAACAAGAGAGCTGACGAGGTACTTGCAACAGCCAGGACCAAAGCCGATGAAATTCTCAGGTAATTTGTAACAGGACAGGCTCAGATATTCTGAAGAGGTTGTAATAACCTCTTTTTTTTTGATTACCATCAAATCAGCCTGTCACAATCATGTAACATAAGTGTCATCTATTCGTAACCGGTTTTTTACACTCCTGTAACATCAGCGGCTGACTTTTGCACTGTATTCAAGTCAGCCATCAAAATGAAAAAGCAATTATTTAACCTTTTATTGATCGTTACAATTCTGCTTCCTCTCAATTCCTTTTCACAGACTTTGGGCGGCACCATAACCGGTGTTGTACGTGACCAGTCAACCGGCGAAACAATGCCCGGTGTCAATGTGGTAATTGAAGGAACTCTCAGGGGCGCCTCAACCGGACCCGACGGAGAGTTTACCATTACCGGCGTAGCTCCCGGAACCTACAGTCTGAGTTTAACCTTCATATCATACAAACCCGTGAGGGTGGAGGGTGTTGAGGTCAGAACCGGTTCTGTTTCGGTCATCAACGTTGCCATGTCTGACCAGTCTGTCGAACTGGATGACATTGTGGTTGTTGCCACTAAACGCACAGACAGCGAAGTGTCGGTAATGAACAGCATCAGGACCAGCCCGGTGGTCGTTTCCGGTATCTCTGCCCAGCTGATCAGCCGCACGCAGGATAAAGATGCCTCGGAGGTTGTAAGGCGACTTCCGGGAGTATCCATCGTGGATGACAGGTTCATCGTTGTAAGGGGACTCTCATCGAGGTACAACAATGTCTGGCTCAATAATGCAACGGCTCCGAGTCTCGAGGCTGATGCAAGGTCCTTCTCGTTTGACCTGGTCCCGTCCTCAATGATCGAGAATATTTATATTTTGAAGTCGCCCACGGCAGAGCTCCCTGCAGATTATTCCGGCGGGTTCATTAAGATATCAACAACCGGCATTCCGTCGGAAAACAGGTTTTCAGTATCCTATGGTACTACATTCAGACAGTACGCAACATTCGGCGATTACCTCGCAGAGAGAGGTGGTAAGACAGACTGGCTAACTATGGGGACCGGACAGAGGGCACTGCCTGATGCAATGCCGGTTCATCTTGACCTTTATGAAAGCGCCACCAATACGGATATAAGAAACAGGGTTACTGACCTTGGGCGGAGCCTGAGCAACTCATGGGACGCGGTTCAGGCTACAGCCCTGCCCGACCAGAAACTGGCACTCGGTATTTCAAGGCGGTTTGAGAAGGGAAGCTTCATTGCCGGTAATGTCACATCTCTGACTTACAGCTATTCCAACACCTTCAGGGAAGCTGTGAACAACAGCTACTCAATATATAATTATGCCTACGACACTCCGGGTATACTGGATGAATACATTGACAGGCAGTACAGGACAAGTGCTCGTGTGGGGCTGATGCATAACCAGACCCTCTATCCATACCAGGGATTAAAACTGGAGTTCAGAAACTTCTTCACCAGCACTGCCGGGTCAGGGGTATCAGTCAGAGAGGGACGCGACTGGTACAACAACGGTCGGTCTGTCAGATCAGGTGAGATAAAATACTCTCACAGGCTGATCTACACAGGGCAGCTTGGCGCCGAGCAGATTTTGAATGATGGGAGGTCAGTGATTGATTTCACTGCAGGCTATGCTCGTTCGGCCAGAACGGAGCCTGATATCAGGCGGTACCGTTATATCAGCAATGATGGCGAGAACTCACCATACATCATTCTCTTCGGAAACAATCCTGACCTTTCATCTGTATCGAGGATGTGGCTGGATCTCGATGAAACAAATTTGTCGGGAATGCTCAACCTTACACAGAAGTTCAGTGAAGGGATGATCGACTGGGAGATCAGAACAGGGATTTTTGCAGAGAACCGTGACAGGAGCTTCAGAGCACGGAATTTCGGATATGCTGTATCATCTGACACCTCGCCATTTGCTTCCACTTCTCTCCCGGTACAGGAAATTTTTGCAGCTGAAAACATCAATCTTACAGACGGTATCAGGTTAAAGGAGATTACCGCCCTTTCCGATTCATATGAAGCCTCGGCGATGGTGTTGGCCGGGTACCTTAGTTTCAGGTTCAGGTTTGGCACACGGACCGATTTGTCAGCTGGTGTGAGGATCGAAAAGGAGAGGCAGGAACTGTCAAGCTACAGACAGGGCACCAGAATACCGGTCAAAGTTGTTCGTGACACAGTCAACCTCTTTCCTTCAGGCAATCTCGCCGTAAACCTCAGTTCATCGAGCCTGGTGAGGCTGACCTACGGGATGTCAGTCAACCGGCCGGAATTCAGGGAGATGGCTCCGTTCTACTTCGTTGATTTCGACCAGAATGCAGGAATCTACGGCAATGAGGGAATCAAATCAGCCTATATTCACAATCTGGATCTTCGTTTTGAACT
This sequence comes from Bacteroidota bacterium, assembly GCA_018262715.1. Classification (GTDB taxonomy): domain Bacteria; phylum Bacteroidota; class Bacteroidia; order Bacteroidales; family VadinHA17; genus SR-FBR-E99. The sequence continues at coordinate 93,914 of JADFDS010000004.1, read as the reverse complement.
TTACCCCGGCAACAACGAAACATTCAATGCAGGTATTTTTTACAAGCACTTCACCAATCCCATTGAGGTCTCAATAAGGGGCAACAATCCCACTCAGTTTTCATTTGATAATATCGGCTCTGCATACAGCTTCGGGCTGGAAACGGAGGCTCGTAAAAACCTGGGGTTCATCACTGACAGGCTTGAGAAACTTACTGCCGTGGTCAATCTTTCGCTGATCAGGAGTTCCGTGGCCTTTGACCGGCCCCTGCAGGGACAGTCACCTTACATCGTCAACATCGGCCTTTTCTGGCAGGATACTGACAGGGGGCTGATGGCCAGTGTGGTATATAACCGTATAGGTAAGAGGATTATAGCGGTTGGACGGCCTTCGCCGAACTCCTGGGAAAGCATACCTGATATTTACGAGATGCCGCGGAATGAGGCTGACCTGGCTGTAAGCAAAAAAATTAGCAAAATGCTTGAGATAAAAGCAGGGATCAAGGACCTGTTCGGTGAGCAGGTGGTATTCCAGCAACATGTCAATAGTATTGTTGACATGACTAATTACGGCGGAGATGGCATAAAGGCATTTGACAGGAACCAGAACACCAGGTCGTGGTACCCGGGCAGGCAGTATTCGTTTGGACTATCACTTAAATTCTAAGGAAACAATCATTTAATAAAACACGAATCATGAAAACAAACATTTTATCAGCAATTGCCAGGGTGATGGCACTTTGCATAGTTCTGACAGCGATGGTGTCATGCGAAAAGGAAATACCGGTCTCTTTCCTCAGTCTTGATAAGGATGAGGCCACAGTGCAGGTTGGAGCAGATCTGACACTGCTGCCTGTCATTGACCCCTTGAATGCCACAAACAGGGAGGTTAGCTGGACCAGCAGCAATTCCAGTGTGGCCACAGTGGCAGATGGGGTAGTGACCGGAGTAGCTTTGGGTAATGCAACCATTACCGCAGCTTCGTCAGAAAATCCTCTGTTAACTGCAGAATGCGAAATTACGGTTGTACCATCCACAGGTCAGGTCATTACCGTCTCCGGAGATATAACCACTGACACCAGATGGTACGCACAGGCAAAATACCATCTATCCGGATTCGTCTATGTCAGGAACAATTCAACTCTTACAATAGATGCTGGCACGATCATCAAGGGGGTATCAAACACCAAGGCAACCCTGATCATTGAGAGAGGTTCGAGGATAATTGCTGCAGGCACAGCCAGCCAGCCGATAGTTTTTACATCCGATAAACCGGCTGGTCAGAGGGCAACCGGAGACTGGGGCGGGATTGTTTTATGCGGAAAGGCGAAAACCAACAAGCATGATGACGGTGAAGGTGTTGGCATTGCTGAAGGAGGCATCGGATCTAAGTACGGTGGTACTGATGACAACGACAATTCAGGTGTGCTTCAGTTTGTCAGAATTGAGTTCCCTGGAATTCCCCTCACTTCCACGGCTAACAGCGAGATTAACGGACTGACACTTTACTCTGTTGGGAAAGCAACTGTTATTGACCATATTCAGGTTTCATATTCAGGTGACGACTCCTTCGAATGGTTTGGGGGCAATGTAAACGCAAAATACCTCGTAGCTCTGGGAGGACTTGATGACGGATTTGATACTGATAACGGATTCAGCGGTAAGATTCAGTTTGGTCTTATTCTGCAGGATCCTTTGAAATCGGACCAGTCTGGCTCAAATGCCTTCGAGAGCGACAATGATGCAGACGGCTCGCTTCTAACACCTGTTACATCTCCCGTATTCTCCAATGTGACTGCCATCGGACCTCTTGCAGTAACCGCCACCCTGCCTGCAGAGACTAAACATGAAAAGGCACTGCATCTTCGCAGGGGCACTATGACCTCGGTATATAACTCCGTATTTGTCGGATTCCCGCAAGGACTCTCGATAGACGGTCAGAAAGGCAATGCGCCGACACGTGCTGACCAGAATGAGTTGCAGATTGAGAATACAATACTTGCAGGAATGACAACCCTCTACGTTGAGAAGACCGGCACCGTAGCTGTACCCTATACAGTTGCTCAGCACCAATCGTACTTTACGGCTACAGCCAGAAACAATACCGATAATATGACCATGGCAGAAATCACTGGCGCAGGTTTAATAAACCTTACATCTCCGGTTCTGATCCCCCAGGCTGGATCCCCGCTCCTTACCGGAGCCTCCTTCACCAATGCAAGGCTTTCAGACACCTTCTTTACCATAACAACCTACAGGGGGGCCTTCGGAACGGAAAACTGGACATCCGGATGGTGCAACTGGAACCCGCAGAATTCGGTGTACTAGTCCAGAAATTGATGGTTTGACAACCTTTTACCGTGGGGGCACACCGGAGTGGCCCCCTTTTTTCTTTTCAGGAACAAAGAAAAAGCCGCCCGGTGAGGCGGCTCTTCCATGTTTATGCCTGAAGTATCAGAATATTTTTTCCTTGATGCGTGCCTTTTTGCCGGTCAGGTTCCTGAGGTAGAAGATGCGCGCCCTGCGTACCTTGCCGTACTTGTTAACCTCAACCTTGTCAATGAATGGCGATGTAACCGGGAAAATCCTTTCTACTCCGATGTTCCCTGACATCTTGCGGACGGTGAATGTAGCTGTCATCCCTGCTCCTGATCTCTGGATAACAACACCACGATACTGCTGTATCCTCTCCTTGTTACCTTCCTTGATCTTATAGTGTACCGTTACAGTGTCGCCTGCCCTGAATTTCGGAAACTCGACTCCCGAGGCAAACTCTTTTTCTACTACTTTCATTAAGTCCATCGCGCAAATATGTTTATGTGATCTTTACTCTTTTTAAACAGGTCGCAAAGGTAGCAATATTTTTTTATTATCTGCAAAATATTTATTGCAATTGCAGTAAATATCAGTGACCTGCGCTGTCAGGCATTTTGAGTTTATCGCCTGCATCGAGTACGATTCTCATAAGCCAGTCCTGCGGGTAGCCAGGCTGTTTAACCTCGGGAGCGATATACTTATGGTCTGCCGGGAGAGGACGACGGGTTTTGATGTTGCCATCCATGTATTTGGTAAAGAGGTGTTTATATAGCTCTCTCCATTCCTTTACCGTGTTGTCGCCGGCGGTGACCGAGTAAGCTGTAATCATTTCGGTTCCCTTTTTGGCAGCGCCTTTGGCAGTGCTTTTAAAGAGCTCGGCAGCCCTGGCATCTATATCCGCAATCTCAGCCATATACTTATGTTCAAGTTCCTTCTGTTTTGCCTGCAGATCGGGTGTCATGACGCTGGCGCGGCTGTATACGAAATTGGTGACTTCATTGAATACCCAGAAGGCAGCGTCGGCGCTGTAGGTCATGATGTCACCGTTGCCCACCGCAAATGAACGGGGAACGGAGGTCATTCCGCAATACATCGGGGTATAGACTGTATAGTAGGTGTCATCAACACCAAACCAGATGATGCCGCCCACAGGGTCAGGGAGCCATGAACGGCTCTGGGTTACGAACGAAAAGCCTGTCTGCTGGGTTGAGATGGCTCTTTCATGCAGATAGTTCTTTCCGTCAACCTTCCAGCTCATGGGCCTCCACCTTACGGTATTGGCATACGGGCCTGCGCCGACATCATTTGTCATGTCCATTGGGGTGTCCTGGTAATAGTCCCTCATAAGGCCCATTACATCTTCCAGGCTGAGCTTGTTGTCAGGCTTTATCCAGAGAGGCATCCTGTTCTCAAGGTCGTATCCCATGGCATAATTAAGATAATCACCCATAGTGCTGTTGACCTTGTTGAATCCTGACCATACGCGGGCATCGCAGAAACGTGCGGCACTGAAATCAACAGGGGCATAAACATCACTGAAGCTGAAGTTTGCATCGGTGCCGTCATACCATCCGAAGTTCCGTGCAACAGTCACGACATCAGCAGCGTATACTGTCTCAACCGAAGGGTTGAATACCTTGTCTATCTCTGCGGATGTGATTGATGTGGTGCCATTGGCCAGGGGGAAGGTCTGTATCCTTGCCTGGTTGGCATGTCCTGAGATGTAACCGTCCGGAATCCTGCGGGCGACAAATGCCATTCCCTTCTTGCCGGGGCCCTTCCCGATCATCTCCATGATCCACACTTCGTTGGGATCAGATATGGAGAATGATTCACCCGAACTGCAATAACCATATTTTTCGGTCAGTGTGACAATGGTGTGTATAGCTTCCCTTGCGTTCTTCGCCCTCTGCAGCGTAAGGTAAATCAGGCTGCCGTAGTCAATTAATCCGTCGGGATTGTGCAGTTCGCCGCGTCCGCCGTAGGTGGTCTCGCCAATAGCCAGCTGGTGCTGGTTAATGTTGCCGACCACCGAGTAGGTAACGGGTGCCTGTTCAATAGTACCCAGGAATTTGCCTGAGTCCCACTCGTATACGTCAACCATTGTTCCGGGTTTATACTTCATTGCGGGCCAGAAGTAAAGCTCGCCGTAAAGGACGTGTGAGTCGGCCGAATAGGTGATCATGGTGGAACCGTCTTTAGTGGCTCCCTTGGTGACCAGGAAGTTGGTGCACGCGTGGCTCTTCTCAGAAATAATGAACATCATGAGAATGAGGCTCAGCATCAGTGATGTGGTTTTCTTCATGTTTATTGGATTGATTTAATTTGTTATATTATAATCAATTACTGCTCCGTCCCCGCTTTCTGCGGACCGGAAAGCTCTCAAAAATAGCATCTTTAATTAAAAAACAATACCCTTTAAAATCATTATTACCGAACTGATCCGTTCGGCGTCAGCGCTTTTAAGGATATATTCCGACTGCAGCCTGGGATCGCCCATGTAGATACCTTTTCTGCGGAAGGTCATCATGCTTTCCCTCTGCCGGCGGCCGGAGAGGTGATATTCCCTTGCGCCGGTTTCTGCAGCCAGCAGGCCTATATTGTATTCGTCAATGCCTCCGCCCGGCATAATGATGATTCTTCCTGCCGACCATGAAATAAGGCTTTTAATGAGAGGGGCGCCGTCGATGGCGCTTTTGGCCTGACCGGAAGTAAGAACTCTCTCCGCGCCGGTGGCAATTACATCCTCAATTCCCTGTTTCGCGTCCCTGCAGAGGTCGAATGCCCGGTGAAAGGTGAGGCTCATCGGCGCCGCATATTCTGCCAGGAGGGCTGTCCGCTCCACATCTATTGTTCCATCCCTGTTGAGGATTCCGGTGACAATTCCGTCAGCACCGTTCTCGCCGGCAACTTCAATGTCACGCCGCATTACACTGAACTCACTGTCACTGTAAAGGAAGTCGCCGCTGCGCGGCCTGATCAGAACATGGATTTTGATTCCGGTGTTGCGCCGTGCCGCTTCGAGAAGACCGGCACTTGGAGTGACTCCTCCCTCGGCAAGGGCAGAACACAATTCAATCCTCCCGGCTCCGGCAGCTTCGGCAACAGTGGCTGACTCAACGGAGTCAGCACATATTTCCACAACAAGGGACAATTCTTTTCTATGAGGCTTTGAAAGTACATATTATTTAGATAATATTGTGTGACCTAAAACATTTAATCAGATGAAACCTACACTAATGGTTCTGGCTGCCGGGATGGGCAGCAGATATGGCGGGAACAAGCAGCTTGACCAGGTCGGGCCTTCAGGCGAAACGATCATTGACTATTCGATCTATGATGCCAAGAGGGCCGGATTCGGCAAGGTGGTGTTTGTCATAAGGCGTGATATAGAGGAGCAGTTCAAAGAGACCTTTGTAAAGAGACTCAGGAATGTAATAGAGATTGATTATGTTTTTCAGGATCTCGGAAACCTTCCCGGCGGATACAAGGTGCCTGAAGGACGTCAGAAGCCCTGGGGCACAAGTCATGCCATCCTGGTGACGGAACCCAAGATTCACGAGCCTTTCGGGGTAATAAACGCCGATGACTACTATGGATATGACGCCTTTAAGGTGCTTTACAGGTTCCTCACAGAGGATACCAATGACAGTAATTATTGCATAGTGGGTTATCGTCTGGGCAACACCCTTTCTGACCATGGTCATGTCAACCGCGGCATCTGCAGGGTAAGCAGTGACGGATTCCTTGAGCATATGGTGGAAACCAGGGGAATAGAAAAGAGACCTGACGGCGTTTTTGCCCCGGATGCAGCAGGAAACATCAACAGGTATACCGGCGACGAGATTGTCTCCATGAATCTCTTCGGGTTCAAGCCCTCGGTTTACAAATACCTGAACATGGAGTTCACCAACTTCCTGAAGGAGCGTATGTCTGATCCTAAGGCTGAACTTGACATTCCTACCTCCCTTGACAAATTCGTAAAGAAAGGGGAGATCACCATTCAGATCCTGAGGAGCAACAGCCATTGGTTTGGTGTCACCTACAGGGAGGACAAACCATTTGTTGTTGAAAGCATCAGGAAGATGGTAGACCAGGGAATGTACCCGGAAAAATTGTTTTAACCTGGGGGAAAAATAATCCGCATACATATGCCGTAGAGAGGGGTCTCAGACCCCTCGTTTCCTGTATGATAGGATGATCCGCATATATATGATTACCACCTGAATTCGGATGCCACGGTATTGCGGTTGCCGCAATTGTCGGTAACCCGCAGCTCAATTTTGTGCAGCGTATCTGGTTTCATTTCAGATGTCCCGGGCCTGCATATGAGCAGGTTATTCTTGGCATCATACTCAGCCAGTATCCATTCTCCGTCAACATACATCTCGTAGCTGTTGATTCCTGAAAACTCGTCGCGTATGGTTGCAGTGAACTGCGACCTTCCGCTAAGGTTGGCGCCGCTTGCAAATGAGAACTTTGCAGCTGGTGGAATGGTATCAAGGGTGACGGCATAATCTCCAAGGTTGTTCATCTCTCCGCTCACGAAGCCGTAGGTGAATTTTCCTCCCGCATATGAGACAGCTCCCTTGCTGCTGATCCTGGCCAGGCACAGCTTGTTCTCAAGACCGGCAATTATTGTGTCAGGCCTTATTGACAGCCTGAACCTGTCATGTACGGCTACAGTCTCATTATGAACCATATGGACAGGGGATAGGAATCCGTTGGTGTTTTTCCGGGTTTTGTAGTTGAACCACAGCGTGTCATAGAGCGCCCCTGCGGGGAAATGAATCCTTATCCCGTCAGCGGTGAAATCAGCAGCTTTGCCCCACGGAATCACCTTGCTGCAGTTAATCTCTGCGGGAGGAACCGGGGGTTTTGATGCTGACCTGACCCGGAAGGTGACCCACGACCTGTTCTTCTGCATATCAGTAACGATGATTTTTATCTCATGTTCAGCGTCATCGTTGAATCTCAGAACTCCCCGTCCCACGTGGCCGTCATACATTGAAAGCCTGTCGCCTGGCTGTATATGCAGCCTGTGCAGATATTCGCCCGAAGCGGCCCGTGCAGCATAATCAATATGTGCGTTGATGTACCTGGTCTCGCTGTATGAGAAACGGTCGGCTTTGAAGCTGAATATTCTCAGTCCGTCGGCCAGCAATTCAATTGTATATACACCACATTTGTTAGTGCTGTTGTCAAAGGTGTCCCAGCACTTGATGCCGATGCCCACAGGGCCGTAAACAACCGGTGCGGTTGCGGCTGCGATGCCATATGATCCGTCAGAAGGTACGGTGCGCAGCGAGAGGTTGCCATGGCTGCTGTTGACAGCTGAACCCCTTGTCAGCGGATAAAGGATAACCCTGTCAATAACCGGCCGCATGCGATCACTCACGCCAAATCCGAAACTGAGCGGATTGACGGGGTCTTCAGAAGCTGAGTCACGTATCTCGAAATGCAGATGCGGCCCAGACGAGCCTCCCGAGTTGCCTGACCATGCGATCACCTCGCCGCGGCCCACCTGGAACTGGTTTCGCTGGGGAAAAAGAGAGACGGAGAAGCTCTTGCGGCCGTACTGCTGCTGCCTGACATACTCCTCGATGTCAGGCCTGAAACTCCTTAGATGTGCATAAACTGATGAATAGCCGGACGGGTGCCGGACATACAGGGCTCTGCCAAAACCGGTAGGGCTGACTGCAATACGGTAGACATAGCCTTCATCAATTGCCAGCACATCCTTGCCCTGAACTCCCCCGGTACGGTAATCCAGCCCGGTATGAAAATGGTCGGCTCTCAGTTCTGCAAAGCTGGCCGAGAGCGAAGGAGGTTCCCTGAGGGGGCTTACAAATGATACATTTCCGGAAGGCTGTGAACCAATGACAGTTGTGGCTGTTATAGAAATGGCAAGGAGTAATATTCTTTTGTTCATGTCGGTGTCAGTTCTGCAAATCTATTGTTCTGCCCGTAAAGAGCAAACTTAATGCCGGCTTTTTTTGAAAAGAGCGAAAAAAATGTTATTTTTGTATTATAGTTGTCAGCCATGAGTGTACAGGGATATGAGGAGTATCTTTTGCTCAGGAGGTCAGTGGAAGCGCTGATTGCCGAGCATGACAAGCTGGTTGAGCTGGCGGCGCGGTTGAATAATGAACTGTCAGAGGCGGGGAGGCAACTGGCAGCGAAGGAAGAAGAAGTAAAGGAGCTTAAAGCAAGATACGAAAGAGCTAAGTTCTCGGGAGCGATCCTGGGGGGCGGGGAGGATGCCGTTACGGCACGGAGGAGAGTGAGTGAACTTGTGCGGGAGATAGATAAATGTATTGCTCTTTTAGACAGATAAATATATAACAATGGATGATAAGCTATCGATCCGGGTTAATGTGGCCGACAGGTATTATCCGTTGAAGGTGGAAAGTGAGAATGAGGAACGGATCCGGAAGGCGGCAAGGCTGATCAATGAGAAGGTGCTGCAGTACAAGCAGCGCTACGTTGACAAGGACACGCAGGATTTTCTGGCGATGGCGGCTCTCCAGTACGTGATCAGGCTCACTGAGATGGAAGAAAAGGAGGAGGATTCATCACTTGGGGATGGGTTGAAGGAGCTGACTGAAAAGATCAACCTCTGTCTGTCAAAAAGATAGATACACGTTCTTTAAAATAGCAGGATATTGCCCGCATTGTTTCTCTATTCGTTTTGGAAACTCAACAGTTTTTACTTTGGAGATGGTCTTGGATTGCTTAGGACAGGCCTCACCCGGTTCGCCGGGACCACGCTGACGCGTGACAGTGGAAGCCCGAGGCAGGACGGCCGCTCCAGCCATGTAGATATGGGGTTTTTTAAAAGTTGGAGGAACTCTGCGGGTTTTTTTATACAACTAACAATAGTTTTATGATTATAGCACAGATAACAACGGGGGTTTGTTTCGCCATCGGCGGGGCAGCCCTTATAGCAGGATCGGTGTTGTCATTCTACTTATGGCAACTGATGCTGCGAAACAGGAAGAAGAAGATAATTGCCGAAGCAGAAACTGAAGCCGAGGTCATAAAAAAGGAGAAGATTCTCCAGGCAAAGGAACGGTTCCTGCAGCTGAAGGCTGAACATGAAAAGGTAATCAACGAGCGTAACAACCGCATAAACCAGGCAGAGAACAGGATCAAGCAGAAAGAGCTTACCCTGTCACAGAGACTGGAAGAGGCACAGCGGAGGAAGAATGAGGTTGACGCCATCCGCGACAACCTGACACAACAGATTGAGCTGCTCGAGAAAAAATCAGAGGAAGTATCAAAACTGCACCGCCAGCAGGTGGAACAGTTGGAAGCAGTATCAGGTCTCTCGGCAGATGAGGCCAAGAATCAGCTCATTGATTCACTGAAGGAGGAAGCGCGCACCAACGCCATGTCTTACATCAATGAGATTCTTGATGATGCTAAGATGACTGCCACAAAGGAGGCAAAGCGTGTTGTGCTTATGGCCATACAGCGTGTTGCAGCAGAGACGGCAATTGAAAACGCCGTAACCGTATTCCATATAGACTCGGATGAGATCAAGGGCCGCATCATTGGCCGTGAAGGAAGGAATATCAGGGCTCTTGAGGCTGCAACGGGGGTGGAGATAATAGTGGATGACACCCCCGAGGCAATAGTTCTTTCCGGATTCGACCCTGTCAGACGCGAGATAGCGCGGCTGGCGCTGCATCAACTGGTTACCGATGGCCGCATACACCCGGCGCGTATCGAGGAGATAGTCGAGAAGACACGCAAGCAGGTTGAGGAAGAGATAGTGGAAACGGGCAAGCGCACGACCATAGACCTTGGGATTCATGGCCTCCATCCGGAGCTCATCAGGCTGGTGGGAAAGATGAAATACCGTTCATCATACGGACAGAACCTGCTGCAGCACTCCCGTGAAGTGGCCAACCTGGCTTCAATTATGGCAGCTGAGCTGGGTCTTAACCCGAAGCTTGCAAAGAGAGCAGGACTGCTGCATGATATTGGCAAGGTGCCCGATGACGAGCCCGAACTGCCGCATGCTGTCCTTGGAATGAAGATAGCAGAAAAATATAAGGAGAAGCCTGAGGTGATAAACGCCATCGGATCGCATCACGATGAGACAGAGATGACCACACTCATTGCACCCATTGTGCAGGTATGTGACGCCATCTCAGGCGCTCGTCCGGGCGCAAGGCGCGAAGTCATAGAATCTTACATCAAAAGGCTTAACGAACTTGAGTCGGTTGCCCTCTCTTATCCCGGCGTGACAAAAACATACGCAATCCAGGCCGGAAGAGAGCTGAGGGTTATAGTGGGAGCTGACAAGGTGTCTGACCAGGATACAGAGAACCTCTCCTTCGAGATTGCAAGAAAGATTCAGAACGAGATGACCTATCCGGGTCAGATCAAAATAACCGTTATCAGGGAGACAAGGGCAGTCAACTACGCCAAATAATGAAAAAACTCAAGATCCTTAACATCGTCGGCGCGAGGCCTCAGATCATAAAGGCCTCCGCCATCAGCCGGGCGATAGCGGGAGAGTTCTCAGGTGAGATTGAGGAGGTGGTGGTTCATACCGGTCAGCATTATGACAGGGAACTCTCAGACGTCTTTTTTGACGAGCTGGAGATAAAGCAGCCTGACCACAACCTGCAGGTAGGGTCAGGAAGACATGGCAGGCAGACGGGAATGATTATGGAACGCATCGAGGATGTGATCCTTGACGAAAAACCTGACTGCGTGATTATCTACGGTGACACAAACTCCACCCTGGCCGCAGCGCTGGCAGCAGCAAAGCAGCATTTCCCGGTGGTGCATATTGAAGCCGGCATGAGATCATTCAACAAGACCATGCCTGAGGAGCTCAACCGCATCATGGCTGACCATGCCTCGACGCTTCTGATAGCTCCTACAAACGCAGCCTTCAAGAACCTTATGTCAGAAGGCTTCCGCCCGGAGAACGTGGCGCCGTATTCAATCAACAATCCCAGGGTCTTCCTGACAGGTGACATCATGTATGACAACAGTCTCTTTTATGCTGACCTGGCAGAGAGGAAAAAACAGGATTTCCTTACCGGACTGGGTGTAGCCGACCGGGAATTCGTGCTGGTTACCATCCACCGTGACTCGAACACGGATGATCCGGAGAGGCTCAGCGCCATATTCAGCACCATAAAGGAGTTGTCTGAGGTAAACTCAATGCCCATGATCATGCCGCTCCACCCGAGAACAATGATTGCATTGCGTAACCGTGTTCCGGAGCTATATGCAGCAATATCCGATCACCCCTTCCTGAGGGTCATACCACCGGTCTCATTCCTTGAAATGATACTGCTGGAAAAGAGGGCTCGACTCATCATCACCGATTCAGGAGGTGTGCAGAAGGAGAGTCATTTCTTCTCACGTCCCTGCATTGTGCTCAGGAAGGAGACAGAATGGGTGGAACTTGTCAAAAACGGAACCGTTAAGCTGGCAGATGCCAATCCGGCCAGGATAAAAGAAGCCTGGGACTATTTTGTTGCCAACGGCAGTACGCTGCAGTACCCGGCGTTCTACGGAGACGGGAAAGCCGCAATTATTATTCTGAAAGAGGTACTCGCAGTATTCAGGAGCTGAGTCCTTCAAGAACCTGCGCGGCAAGTCTTTTGACTGCCGGTTTGTAGTCGGTGAGGAATTCACCGGTCACCCTGTTTGCAATTACCACGCAGAGCGTCAACGCCTTGTGATTCAATAGTCTTGACAGTCCGTAGATGGCTGAACTCTCCATCTCGTAGTTGGTGATTTTCTGTCCTTTGAACCTGAATGATGTGATATTGTCATTAAGCTCATTGTCAAATGGTTCAAGCCTGAGCCGGCGGCCCTGCGGTGCATAGAAGCCAGGTGTCGATATGGTGATCCCCCTTGTTGTTCCCGGGGATAGTTTCTCAAGCAGACCGGTATCTGCGTCCACGGCATAGGGGTAGGCAAGAGTGTCAGGCCATTCAAGATGTGCAGCCAGTGAGTCAGCCAGCAGATGGTCAAGGCACCATTCATATCCCTCGTAAAAATGCAGAACGCCGTCAAATCCAACAGCTTTGGCGGTGGCAATGAAGGAACCTACGGGCAGTTCCGCCTGAAGTCCGCCCGTAGTGCCGATCCTTACAAATGTCAGTGAACGAGGTTCTTCCAAAGTCATCCCGGTCCCGAGGTCGATATTCACCAGTGCGTCAAGCTCGTTGAGAACGATATCGATATTGTCAGTGCCTATTCCTGATGATATGATGGTGACCTCAGTTTCACCGTAGCTGCCGGTGACTGTACAGAACTCCCTGTTGATTTTACGTACCCTCACGCTGTCAAGCATTTCGGCAATCATCTCAACCCTTCCGGGATCTCCCACAATAATTATCTTTTCGGCAATGTCTCCGGGAAGAAGATGGAGGTGAAACACTGAGCCGTCAGGATTGATTATAAGTTCTGTCTTTTTCATCGCACGATCAATAAGCTGCAAAAATACAAAAAATGTCGACTGTAAATCATCTTCCGGGAAGATGGCGCAGGCAGTTAATTATTGTTAATTTGACAATTGCATCATCAGGGTTTATCGCAGGGGTTTATCTTTGCCGTCCTAACCGACATACACTAAAATGCATTTTCCCAAGGTGATATCCAGGGCCGGCAGGATACTTTTTCCGGCAATACTGTCAATCATTCTGAGTCTGAATACTGTGATGGGAGCTTCCCAGGATAAGAAGCGGGCTGAGGCTTTACGCACTGCAGGGGAAATTCAGATTGACGGGAAGCTTGATGAGGCGTCATGGCAGGGATCTTCACCCGCCGGGAATTTCATTATTTACAACCCGCATAACGGCTTGCCATCGATATACAGGACCGAGGTGAGGCTTCTTTATGATGATGATGCATTATATATCGGAGCCATGATGTATGACAGTTATCCTGACAGCATCTTCACCCAGCTTGGCCAGAGAGATGACGGAGATATCAATGCAGACCATTTCTGGGTTGAGATATCGCCCTTCAATGACGGGCTAAACGGTGAGATGTTCAAGGTCTCAGCCTCGAACGTGCAGATTGATAATAAGATGACCACTACTGACAGCTGGGGACACCAGGATACATGGGATGCAGTCTGGCACAGCAGGACGAGGATAAGTGAGGAGGGTTGGATTGCAGAGCTGAAGATACCCTACTCGGCCCTGCGGTTTCCAAGGTCTGCATCGCAGCTCTGGGGCATCAACTTCTGGCGTGAAGTTCGCCGCACCAGGGAGACCTCTTCCTGGAATTTCGTCACGAAGGAATTCGGGTCATCAATCGCACACATGGGTGAGCTTGCCGGGATACGTGATGTAAAACCACCACTGAGGCTTTCGCTTGTGCCATATGTTTCAGGGTACCTTGAACATGTGACCGATGAACCGGGAGTGGGCACCTCATATAACGGGGGGCTAGACCTCAAGGTCGGCCTGACCGAGAGCTTCACCCTTGATGCAACGCTGATACCCGATTTCGGACAGGTGCAGTCTGATGACCATGTGCTTAACCTGTCGCCTTACGAGGTCAAGTACAATGAAAAGAGACCATTCTTCATGGAGGGTACAGAACTGTTCAATAAGGGAGACATCTTCTATTCCCGCCGCATAGGCGGAACACCTCACCTGGTAAGGGATGTGTATGACATGGTAGGTGATAATGAGATAGTTACCCGGAATCCGGCAGAGGTGAGTCTGCTTAATGCGACCAAGATATCAGGAAGGACAAGCAGCGGCCTCGGCATCGGTATCTTCAACGCGGTTACCAACAGCACCTGGGCCGAGGTGGAGAACAATCTCACCGGGGAAACCAGGCATATCATGACCGAGCCGCTGACAAACTACAATATGCTTGTGCTTGACCAGACCCTGAAAAACGACTCATACGTGAGTGTAATGAACACCAGCGTGATCAGGGCCGGTGAAAAGAATGAAAACTTCTATACTGCCAACGTCTCCGGATTTGAGGCTCTTGTCAAGACGGCCGACAGGCTGTGGTCAGCCTCCGCCGGAGCTGTGCTGAGCCAGAAGTACTACTCTTCCGATCCCACCGCTCTCGGTCATTCACTTAACTTCAATGCCGGCAGGACCGGCGGGAAGTTCCGCGCTGACTACAACTTTTCAATGATGAGTGACACCTATGATCCGAATGACATGGGTTACCTCCGGAACAATAACGAAACAGGGCACTCGGTTGACTTCTCATATAATACCTATGAGCCCTTTGGCAATATCATGACCACCCGTACCTCACTCGATTTCAGTTACGGCCAGCTATACAATCCGAGGGCATTCACAACTGCCGGTGTTGCGCTTGACGCGATGATTCTGCTGATGAATTACTGGTCTCTCTCACTTGACCTTGAGCTCACTCCGTGGGGAGAGGATGATTATTTTGAGCCGCGCACCCGTGACATGTCAATGTTTTATCACCGGCCTGCTGCATTCGAAGCCGGGTTCCGCGGTGACACCGACAAAAGCAAACGGTTTTACATTCAGGGAAGTGCCGGGTATGTGAAAGCCTGGTCAGACTACAGCCAGCACGGTTATATGTGGTCACTCCAGCCTGAGTTCAAGGCCAGCAGGCGTTTTTCCTTCAATTACTCACTGACGGTTGAAGACGTATTCAATGATATCGGGTTCGTGCCGGGCAATGCAGGCGAGGGAATCACTTTCGGAAAACGTGATGTCACAACCATAACCAATACCATTTCGGGGGCATTCATCTTCTCATCCACCTCGTACCTTACACTGAGGGGGAGGCACTACTGGTCAAGAGCTGATTATGACGGGGATTATTTTACCCTTCAGCCTGACGGAAGCCTGATTGACCGGGTCTATTCCACATCACTGAACAACAGTGACGTAAACACCAATTTCCTCAACATCGATATGGTATATACCTGGCGGTTTGCTCCGGGAAGTGAACTTTCACTGGTATGGAAGAACTCCATCTGGTCAGAAGGTGATGTCATCATCCGTAACGGGCTCGACAATTTCGGTGATCTTCTCTCCATGCCGCAGACAAACAGCCTGTCATTAAAAATTTTATACTACCTTGACTACCAGAATTTCAGAAAACTCTTCAAGTCAAAGTAATTAACTTTCAGTATGATACAAAGAATTCAGACATTGTTTCTGCTGGCAGTGGCGCTGTTGTCGGGGCTGATGCTCACCGGCGACCTTATCCAGCTGACGGCCGGTGGTGGCACCGTTTTCAGCATGAGTTTCCTGGGAATGGAAAACAACGGGGGAGAGGTGATACAACGGCTTTGGCCGATGACTGTTATTCTTGCAGTGGTCCCGCTCCTTGCACTCGTTACCATATTCCTCTACAAAAAGAGGTCATTGCAGATGAGGTTAACGATGCTGGTCCTCCTGCTTTCGCTCGGAACCCTGATATTGGGAGCTTTTTATGTGCTGATGTTTGACAGGAAGATAGATGTGAACATCATCTGGAAGGTAAAAGTCCTCTTTCCGCTCATAACTGCCATCCTGGCGTGGCTCGCCTGGCGCGCCATACTGAAGGATGAGGTCAGGGTCAGGTCATATGACCGCCTCAGATGATCTCCAGTCTCTCCTGGTCAGTGATTTTCTCGCAGTAAAGGCATTTCAGCGCCACCGGTTTCTTTGACACCACCCTGAAGCGTGTTGTCACCTTCTCGAAGTTGGTGATGCATTTGGGATTCATGCATTTGGCTATTGCATTGATGGTGTCAGGGACCTCCACAACGCGCTTTTCTATCACCTGGTAATCGCGGATAATATTCAGCTTCGCATTGGGGGCCACAAGGGCGATTCTGTTTATATCATCATCCTCGAAAAATTTCCCTGCAATTTTTATGATAGCCTTTTTGCCGTCAGTTTTGCTTTCGAGGTTGGTGCCAAAGGTTATCTGGTTCCTGATACGGTCGAGACCGAGGATCTTTATTACCTTGAAAAGAGTGCTGGCAGGGATGTGATCTATCACTGTTCCGCTTTCAATGGCGCTGACCAGCAACTGCTTCGGATCATCTACGTTCTTCATGGCTTGTTATTTTAATCCAAGTAATGTGCATATGATTGCCTGCCTGGTGTAAACCCCGTTGAGGGCCTGTTCGAAATAGTAGGCTTTCGCGTTAGCGTCAACATCGGTGCTGATCTCATTCACACGCGGCAGCGGATGCAGTATCTTCATTCCGGGTTTGGTTTCTGACAGCATGTGATCATGCAACACATAGGCATTCTTGACCTTTTCATACTCCATAGGGTCAGAGAAGCGCTCACGCTGGACACGCGTCATATAGATAATGTCAGCCATGTTGATAACCTCGTTCAGGTCAGCAGTTTCATAATAGTCAAGGCCAAGGTTCCTCAGGTAGAGCTTGTATTCGTCAGGCATCTTCAGTTCTTCCGGCGCAACAAAATTGAACGAAGTCGTCCACCGTGACATGGCCATCAGCAGGGAGTGAACGGTGCGGCCATACTTCAGGTCACCCACCATGCAGATATTCAGATTTTCAAGCGTACCCTGAGTCTTCAGTATAGAGTAGAGATCGAGAAGAGTCTGTGTGGGATGCTGATTGGCCCCGTCGCCTGCATTGATGACAGGCACCGTCGATATCTCGCTTGCATAGCGTGCACTTCCTTCAATGGGATGCCGCATCACAATCAGGTCAACGTAATTGTTGACGGTCCTGATTGTATCATTCAGAGTCTCACCTTTGGTAACACTTGAACTGGAAGAGTCAGTGAATCCTATCACCTTTCCCCCGAGCTTGTTGACAGCACTCTCAAAACTGAGGCGTGTGCGGGTGGAAGGTTCGAAGAAGAGCGTTGCCACAACCTTGCCACGAAGTATATCCTGAACCGGAGTCTTCTCAAATTCTGCGGCCAGACTGAGTATCTTTGTGATCTCTTCGGTGGTCAGATCATCAATTGAGACTAAGCTTCTGGGTTTCATTATTTTATGTTTTATGTGCCTGAACTCTGGCAAAGTTATTATAACTGTCCCAGCAATTTTCTGTCTGTTTAAAACTATTTAAAAAAACAGCCCGACTATTCTGTTGCGAGCCATTTTATCTGCAGCCCGTTGATCTTGTTCAGCCTGCCTGCCACATGGTCAGCCATGGAAGCCCTGAACGTGATCTCAATTGTCACGTCAGTACCGCTGTATCGGTGTTCCGACTGGCCACATGATTCATCCCTGAACACTTTCATGACATCATTCATCGAGGTATAGGGAAAGGAGACGGACCATCGTTCCATGAGGTGTTTCTCAATCACCGTTGCTTTACCAAGAGCATCGGCAGTTGCGCTGCGGTAAGCGTTTATCAGTCCGCCAACGCCCAGCAGGGTTCCTCCGAAATACCTGATTACCACTATGAGGACATTTGTCAGTTCGCGGGCATTGATCTGTGCAAGGATCGGCTTTCCGGCGGTGCCCGACGGCTCACCGTCATCACTGACGCGCCATGCCTGCCTGTCGGGCCCCAGTACCCATGCAAAGCAATGATGCCTCGCATCATGGTACTCCTTTCTGAGCTCCGCGAGCCTGGTCTTTATCTCCTCCTGAGAGGCCACGGGAACAGCCAATGCGATGAACCTGCTGCCACGGTCTTTGAAGAGCCCCTGCGACTCTCCCTCTATAGTTTTATATGTATCTGAAAAGAGCATATTTTTATGCGAAGCCTGGGTAATTTAAACCGGAATCAACGTCTTCGCTCCCTTGTAAAGCGTGATTATGCCCATGATTATCAGCACTATATATATCACATTCGTAAATGTCTTCTGGCTTATTCGCGAAACGAGGATATCACCTGTGCGGAGACCGGCAAGGAGGGCCGGCACCGAGCATAAGGCAAGCAACGCGGTCTCCGGGCGGATGAGTCCTGATATCAGGTAGAACAGCAGGGCATATGAAACTGCAAAGAGAATGAAGACGGAGATCACAGCGTTGAATTTTTCCTTTGGCGTCTTCATTGCAGAGAGGATTATGGCCACGGGTGGACCGGTTATGCCGGTAGCCCCTGCAAGGAGGCCGCCGAAAAGGCCGCTTAACGTCATGGCCGAGGCATCGGAACTGATCCTGAAATCAGCTCCCCTGGCAAGGGCAAGTACAATCAATATTATCAGGATTCCCCACCCTAGCTGAATATATGCCGGGTTGATGTATTTAAGGATCAGTGTTCCGGCCGCAACACCGGCTCCGGTAAACAGTGCCATTCTTCCCAGGGGCTGCTCCCTGACAAGTTCCCTTGACCGGCGGTAGTAGAGAAGGGAGAAGATCATGTTTATGATGGCAATGAAGACGGCAGTATCTGTTACGGGAAGAATGAACTGTATCAGCGGCACTGCAACCAGTGCCAGCCCGAAGCCGGTGAATCCTCTGACGATGGAAGCGAAGAAGATTATTACTGAAAGGGCAATGATATTTCCGGCAGTGATCATCTTAATCCGGGTATAGGGCTATCTGCCTGAAGTCATCCATGAATGTTTCCGTCTGCACTTCCCAGCGCCGGGTTTCATCCTTCAGCGGGAGGCCGCCGGTCAGCACTTCGCGCATGCGGCTGTCGCCCGATAGAATGTCGAAAGGCATCAGGCGGTATTCGTACTCATACGGTGGAGGATTGAATTTCAGGGAGCCTTCCGGCGATGTCCGGATGATTGCATCGAACAGGTGCATGGCAGTTGCCACAGGCCTGAAGAGGGAGGGATCGGTGACATGGATCTGTATTCCCCTGCAGTATTCGCCGGCGTATTTATGGAAGGTTGGGATGAAGTCATGCATCCTGAACTGACATCCGGGGAGTTTTCTGCCTCGCATTTCCTCAAGAAGCCTTCTTCCGTCGATCCAGGGAGCTCCCGTGAGCTCAAAGGGTATCACTGTACCCCGTCCCTCGGAGATATTAAGGGCTTCGGCGAGCACTGTTCCCGGGTAGACTGCTGCCGTATGGGGGGTTGGCATGTTCGGAGAGGGGAGGACCCATGGCAGGCCTGTCTCGTGATACATCATATTCCGTCTCCATCCTTCCGCCCTGATGATGTGCAGATCGCAACCGGGAATATATTTCTCTTTCACCCATACGGCCATCTCGCCTATTGTCATGCGGTGGCAGAGAGGAATGCAGGCACCGCCGACGAATGTAAAGTACTCTTCGCTCAAAACCGGTCCGTCAGGATGTATCCTTCCGATAGGGTTGGGCCTGTCAAGAATGTATACAGGTATGCCGGTTTCGGCGCATGCCTCCATGCAATGCTTAACTGTCCAGATATATGTATATAGTCTTGCTCCAACATCCTGAAGATCAATCAGAAATGTTTCAACGCCCTTAAGCATTCCGGCCGTTGGCTTGCGGTGCCCGCCATAAAGGCTGTAGACGGGAATGCCAAGTACAGGGTCAATGGTCCCTTCCCACTCTATCATGTTGTCCTGGGTTTGCCCTGAGAGCCCGTGCTGCGGCCCGAATAGGGCGACAAGCCTGCACTCTTTGCTTTGCCCGAATATCTCTGTAATATGCCTGTAATCTGATGATATGCTCGAAGAATGGCACAACAGTCCCGTCTTCTTACCCCGGAGGCCGGCAGGCAGCCTGAGGGTCACAACGTCAAGTCCTGATAACACTTTCATACAATTACAAAAATAGTTAAAAGAGCCGTGGCAGCAAGATCGGTCTGCCGCTCTGCATGGAAATTATCAATATATTTACAACCTCCCGTAACGGGGAATTGTTAAAGTATTAAAACCAAATGATGAAGCCTGTTCTGAACTCTCTCCTGTCTGCACTGATATTGATTTCATTCCAGGCAGTGGCGCAGGAGGGAATTACAAAATATATTCCCGCTGCGAAACCTGAAAGGATTGTACTTAACATTAACGGAGATCCGGCCACAACCATGGCTGTGACCTGGAGAACGGATACCACGGTTGGCGAGACAGTGGCAAGGATTTCCCGCAACATTCCCGGCGTGCTGATGGCTGACTCTGCCATGGCTGTGGCAGGAAGATATGAGGATATCACTGCTGACGGAGTGACGGCCCGGTTTCATTCGGTCATATTCACCGGGCTGGTTCCCGGAACCGAATATGCTTACTGCGTTGGGTCCGGCGCTGATGCCAGCGAGTGGTTTACCTTCAGAACCGCTGAAGCAGGTGCAGCCCCGTTCTCCTTTCTGTGGTTCGGAGATTCACAGGTGGGGCCGGTTTCTTCCTACGCGAGGGTGATCAGGCAGGCTTACCGCTCGGTGCCTGAAGCAGCATTCATGATTTTTACGGGTGACCTGGTTGACGGCGGGTATGCTGCCAGAACTCTTGACGATGAGTGGGGTGACTGGCACCGGGCGGCAGGATTCATCGCATCGGAGGTGCCGGTGGTTGCTACCCCCGGAAACCATGAATTCTACAACCCGCACGACAGACAGAACCGTGACTTTAACATTTACTGGAGACCGGGTTTCACTCTCCCGGAAAACGGACCTGCCGGACTGGAGGAAACAGCATACAGTTTCGACTACCAGGGGGTGCGGTTCATAATAGTCAGCAGCGACCAGATGCTGAGGGATGAAGCCATTGCCCGCAGTCAGACTGAATGGGTTGAAAGCCTTCTTAAAAATAATCCGTGCAAATGGACCGTGATGGCATTTCATCATCCGTTCTTTTCAACGTCCGCCAGGAGAGACAATAAAGCTGTCAGGGAAAACCTGAGACCGCTGGTTGACAGGTACGGCGTTGACCTGGTACTTAACGGTCATGACCATACATATGCCAGGGGAGTCATGATGCCTGACGGAACTGAACGCAGGGGCAGGACGGCCGGGACCGTTTATGTGGTCTCGGTCAGCGGCTCAAAACAATACAGGCAGGACGCCGAACCATGGTGGGAAACAGGGTATACCAATACCCAGTTATGGCAGGCAATTACTGTTGACGGCAACAAACTTTTATATAAAGCATTTGATGCGTCAGGCACCCTTGCCGACCAGTTCATGCTCACCAGGATGAAAAATGGCAGTAACCGGATAGGGTTGCCGCCGGCAGTAAAAACAAAATAATACCATGAATATGAGAATCCCCGGGAAGCTGATATTTATAATCATTGCCGCTGTACTTGCGCTTGCATGCACAAGAAATGAGGGCGGGCTTGAGATATATGTCACCACTGACCTGCATGGAATGCTGCTCCCCTTTGACAATACCGAAGGTGAATCCACTGACCGGTCGCTCGCCAACCTCGCATGGGTGGTTGAGTCGGGCAAAAAGGACAATATGGTTCTGCTTGACAACGGTGACATACTGCAGGGTGATCCGCTGGCATACTATTATAACTTCATCGATACTACCAGTACCCACATAATAGCTGACATACTTAACCACCTGGGCTATGATGCAGCTACTGTGGGCAACCATGACATAGAGGCAGGTCATGCTGTTTATGACCGCGTCAGAAGTGAATACAACTTCCCGATGCTGGCTGCAAATGCCATAGAAATAAAAACAGGAGTACCTTATTTCAAGCCTTATGCCGTTATCGAAAAGAAGGGAATGAAGGTTGTGGTCTTCGGGCTAATAACCCCGTCTGTACCGCGTTGGCTGCCGGAATCACTCTACAGGGGAATAAGGTTCGAGAACATGGTTGCCACTGCCAGGAAGTGGATGCCTGCGATTCAGGCTGAAAATCCTGATCTGGTCATCGGGTTGTTTCATTCAGGAATGGGTGACGAGCGTGAAAGGGGAGATGATGAGAACAGCACCCTGGCAGTTGCCATGAACGTTCCCGGATTTGATGTTATCTTCTGCGGCCATGATCACAGGCAGGATGTCAGGGAAGTGACAGACAGCAACGGGGATAAGGTTCTTGTTCTCGACGGCGGCAGCCGGGCAGAGGCACTGATGAGTGTCAGCGTGTCATTTGACAGGACAGGCGGAGGGAGCAGCACACCGGTCCTGGAAGGCAGGATAATAGAGATGAACACCCTGCCGGTATCATCCGGCTTCCTTAAGAAGTACCGCGGTGCAATGGATAAGGTCAGGGAATATACTTCCGAGGTCATCGGCAGGTCTGAAACCACAGTGACCACGCGCGATGCCTATTTTGGTCCATCGGCCTTCATTGATCTGATACACCGGATGCAGCTTGATATCACCGGTGCTCAGATATCAATGGCTGCCCCGTTGTCATTTGACCAGAGTATCTCAAGGGGAGAGCTGAGGATCAGGGATATGTACAGGCTTTACCGGTTTGAGAACTTTCTTTATACCGTGAGGATGACGGGAGGAGAGATAGACCGGCACCTTGAACATTCAGCGGGTCAATGGTTCCGGACGATGGAAAAGGGCAGTGACTATATGCTTAACTACCGGACAGATGACAACGGCAAACCGGTCATCGTCAACGGAACTGCCAGGCTGCGAAATCCGTCATACAATTTTGATTCTGCCATGGGCATCAGGTACACAGTTGATGTGAGCAAACCCGTCGGGGCCAGGGTCAATATCACCGCACTCAGTGACGGGTCTGCGTTCAGCCACAGTGCCAGCTATACAGTGGCAGTGAACTCATACCGGGCCAACGGGGGCGGAGGACATTTTCAGGCAGCAGGCATTGCCGGAAAGGAGCTGGACAGGAGAATTATCTCCGCAACGGATCGAGATTTGCGGTACTACATGACTGAATGGATCAGGGAAAAAGGCACAATATCTCCCGTTCCGCTCAGCCAGTGGATGATTGTTCCGGCCGGTTGGGCAGCTGATGCGGAAAAGCGGGAAATGAGAATGCTTTTTGGTAATAATTGATTATTGTTTTTATGAAGATACTTTTAAAAATTGCAGCTTTTGTCCTTGTTGTTCTGACGCTTACCTCAGCCGGCAGTGCAAGGCAGAAGCCACGGAACCTGGTACTGTTTATAGGTGACGGAATGGGAGTCTCACATGTCTATGCCGCCATGACGGTCTCAGGCAACACGATGACCTTTCCTTCCTTCCCGGTGACCGGATTCAGCAGGACTCACTCAGCCAACAGTTATTCAACTGACTCGGCCGCCGGCGGAACAGCAATTGCAACCGGCGAGAAGACCAATAACAGGATGGTGGCGATGCGCCCTGACAGCACAATACTGGTTACACTTCTTGAGCATGCAAAGGCTGCCGGAATGTCTACCGGAATTGTCTGCACCAGTTCGTTAACTGACGCCACCCCGGCTGATTTTGCCACTCATGTCCCCCTCAGGTATGAATATCGCGCTATAGCGAAACAGTACATGAACGGGGCGGCTGACATATTCATAGGGGGAGGCAGGAAGTATTTTGTCCCGGTCCCGGATTCAACCGGGAAGATCAACCCTGAGGAAGATGTGGTTTCAGGTCTTTCCCGGGCAGGTTATGACGTAATTTATGATCTTGAGTCGTTCATTGCCTCGAAGTCAAATCGGATTGCGGGGCTGATGGCTGATGATGACATGCCCAGGTTATTCGAGGGGAGAGATCCTCAGTACCTTGCCAGGGCAACAGCAAAGGCTATCGAGGTGCTTTCGCGTAATCCCAGGGGCTTTATCCTGATGGTCGAAGGTTCGGAGATCGATGATGCCGGCCATAGCAGAAGCACGTCAATGGTGACTGATGAGGTCCTTGATATGGACAGGGCTGTTGCCGTTGCCCATGATTTTGCATTGAGAGATGGCAGGACACTGATTGTTGTGACTGCTGACCATGAGACAGGAGGCATGAGCATCACAGGGGGAGATCTTGCGAAGAGGGAGGTAAAAGCTGAGTTCAGCTTCACCGGGCATTCAGGTGTTATGGTGCCGGTGTTTGCTTTTGGACCGGGAGCAACGGAATTCACGGGCATACAGGAGAACACCGGTCTCTTCCATAACTTCTTCAGGCTTCTTTCCCTTGACAGGAAACGCAGATGAGGAAGACGGAGACAGAGAGCAGCGGGCGGATGCTCCCCCTGGTGGAAGAGTTCTACTCGGTCCAGGGAGAGGGGTGCAATACGGGCCGGGCAGCTTACTTCATACGGGTGGGGGGATGCGACATATGCTGCAGCTGGTGTGATACCAGGTATTCATGGAATGCCGAACTCCATCCGATGGTTGCCATAGAGAGCATTGCCGGAAACGTTTCTGCTGCCGGGGCTGATTCGGTGGTTGTTACCGGCGGCGAGCCGCTGATGTGGAACATGGAACCGCTGTGTGTCCTGCTCAGGTCAAAAGGGATCAAAACCTTCCTGGAGACCTCGGGGGCATATCCCCTTACAGGCAAATGGGACTGGATAACCCTCTCGCCAAAGAAAAATTCACCGCCTCTCCCCGGAATCTGGGAAATGGCGGATGAACTCAAGGTGGTTATTCATGATGGCACTGATTTTGAAGAGGCAGAGAGGTACAGCCGGAATGTGGGGCCGGGCTGCCAGCTTCTTCTGCAGCCGGAATGGAGCATGTACAGGGAGATGATAGAGGCGATAACGGAATATGTGAAAAAGAATACCCGGTGGAGGGTCTCACTGCAGGCACATAAATTCATGCATATCCCCTGAATGAGTGCAGGAAGAACAATAATGGCCCTTATGTTCCTGGTTCTGACCCAGTGTTCAGTTACCGGACAGAACCTTCATACGCGTTCAAACAGGGCACTGAAGTACTATGATCAGGGCAAGAGGGATTACGAACTTCTTTATTACGACAGGGCAGAGACAAATCTTCTTCAGGCGCTGAAAGAGGATGGCAAATTCTATGAGGCTCACCTGATTCTTGGTCAGCTCTATTCTGACACGGGTGACTGGGGAAAGGCGGTGACTCACTACCGTGCGGCTGTTGCCACGGACTCACTCTTCTTTGTGCCGGCACTCTACAGCCTTGGCAGGGCCGAGTTGCGGACCGGAAAATACTATGATGCTTCAATTCACCTTGACGCTTTTCTGAAACAGCCCGGAACCACCGCCAGGTTGCGCGGAGAAGCTGAAAAGATGCTTGCCAGCTGCCGTTTTGCCCTCTCGTTCCCGGCATCCCTCTTTGAAACTGAGCCGGTCAGCGCCGGTGACTCGGTCAACACTGTCCTCGATGAGTACTGGCCTTCAGTGACAGGTGACGGCCAGCAGCTGATATTCACCCGAGAGGTGAAAAGGGCGGCAGGCTATGGCAGGGACTACAACCGTGACAGGCAGGAAGACTTTTATGTGAGCAGGCTGACTGCAGACGGATACTGGGGAACAGCCCGGAATGCCGGAGCTCCACTGAACACTGCAGGAAATGAAGGAGCACAGTCAATCTCTTCTGACGGAAGGTATATGTTCTTTACGGCCTGTGACAGAAACGACGGACAGGGGAGATGTGACATCTACTTCTCATCATATGACGGCAACAGGTGGTCACCCGGGATTAATGTCGGGCCTCCTGTCAATACAACTTACTGGGAATCACAGCCATCTGTCAGTCCCAACGGAAGGATGCTTTTCTTCGTCAGCAACAGACCCGGGGGGATCGGGGGTATGGACATATGGTATTCACTGCGTGGCAGTGACGGCAGATGGGGCAAACCGGTCAACCCGGGAAAGGTGATTAACACGGTGGACGATGAATTTTCACCCTTCATCTATTTCAACGGAAGAACGCTCTACTTCTCATCCAACGGCAGGGAGTCATTTGGCGGGCATGATATCTATGTGTCCACCATGAACCGTGATTCCACATGGACAAGCCCGGAAAACCTGGGTCCGCCGGTAAATACTCCTGCTGATGAAACAGGACTTGTGATCGAGTCTTCGGGCCGCAGGGCTTACTTTTCCTCAGTCCGTGACAAGGGAAGGGGGAAGGATATATATTACCTGGATCTGCCGCAGCAGGTTCAGCCCGAACAGGTTCTGTACTTCCAGGGGACGGTTATTGACAAGGCGTCAGGGCAACCCATTGTTGCAAAGTATGAACTGTCAGACCTTACAAATGGTATTGATGTGATAACTTCGTTAACTGACAACAGGGGAGGGTTCTTCGTCTGCCTGCCCCGGGGAAGCAGTTACGGGATGAATGTCACGGCAGACGGTTACATGATCTATTCTGAGAACTTCGACTTCGCCGAGGGCTATACATCCGCGGAGCCTTACAGGAAGACCATTGCCCTGAACAGGGTACGTGAGGGAGAATTCATGCGGATGTACAATGTGTTCTATGACACTGACTCATGGGAGTTGCTTGAAACATCGCGGCCTGAACTTGAGCATCTGCTTGAATTCCTGCAGGTGAACCACACTGTTGTGATTGAGATCGGGGGGCATACTGACTCTGACGGAAGTGATGAGCATAACCAGCGGCTTTCTGAGAGAAGGGCTGATTCAGTCAGGGAGTTCCTGATGAACCGGGGCATTGACGGAAAGCGGATCTTTGCGCATGGTTACGGTGAGACCCATCCAGTTGCTGACAATATCACCCCTGCGGGGAAGCGCCTTAACAGGCGGACGGAGATAACGATACTGTCGGAAGGTATTGCCAGATGACGAATCGGCTGACTGAAGACCTGTCACAATTTGGGAATTAATACAAACCGGTAAGGGAGGGTGCCCTGGGGCAGCCCTCCTTACCACTCTTAACAGACAGTTGTAGGCTTCAGAGAATCAGATGGCTATCTTGTTCTCCGAAGAGGTACCGGTAAGTATTTTCAGATCCGGACTCTCTCTTGCGGGTAATGAAACGAAGACAGAGGTGCCTCCGGCGTCGTTGGTTTCAACCCTGATTCTGCCGTCCATTGCAAGAATAAGATTTCTGGCCAGGATTAAATTCATAGCGGAATAGGTATCCTGACTTTCGGAATGTTGGATCTCAGGATTGTCGGAAAGCAGCAGGTCGCTGCTTCTGGGATAACCCTGGCCAGAATCTTTTACATAGAAGGTGATTGTATCATCATACCAGGTGCACCCTACTTTAATAAACCCTGATAAAGTATTGTCGAGTGCATTCCTGAACAGATTGCTTACAATCCTGGTCATTCTTGCCGTATCAAGTTTCAGCATCAGCTTTTCGGGAAGGTTATCCTCCTGGATGAGAACCACGTTGTCACGTCCTTTTTTCCTCAAGAAAACCCTGAAATCAGAGGTAAGTGACTCAAACAGCCTGGTGATATCTGTCTCGCGGAGGTTTTCCCTGGCTGACCCTGATTCAAGGGCAGCAGTGTCAAAGAAGTTTTCAAACAATCCTATGAGCTGTTCGCATGAGATTATGATCTGCTCTGAGAACTCACGTCTTTCGCTTTCGCTGAACCTTTCGTTATTGATAAGGTAGGAAAAAGCTACGATTGAGTTCATCTGGGTTCTCACCTCATGTGAAACACCTGAAAGAATATTTGGTTGGTTGATCATCTTGTCCAGTTTTTCATGCCCATTCGCTGCTGTCAGCCCCGTCTCATTCCAGGCATTGCGAAGAATCTCGAACATATGAACAGTTAGTTGTAGTTTAGTTGATCATTTAAGGCGGCGGACCAGCCTGGCAGCCTGTTTGCTGTACCTGCTTCCGGAAGAGGCTATAGTACTGAACTGCCTGACAGCCTTGTCTTTATTGTCGGTCATCATATAGCAGAGTCCGAGGTACCAGGCCGCATCTTCAAGATAAAGGTTGTCATTGTGATCGATGACACGGGTGAATGATCCGCTGGCTACCGGGTAGTTCTTTACCTCCATGTTGGCCATCCCGTGCATGAACACTGATTCCATGTCTTCCTGCCCTGTGTTAATCAGTTGTTCGAGATAGACAATTGCTTTATCATACTCTCTTGCAGCGTATGAGGCGATGGCGTTTTCCATGAGGGTATTCTCCGAACTGATTGCAGACCTGACTGCCCCTGGTGACTCATAGCGTGAATAGTTGGCAGAATAAAGTTCTCCGGGTGAGTCAGACGGCCTCAGCGTCAGGTAGAGGGCAGTGGACAGTATGGCAATCAGGGCCACAGCTGCCGCATACCTTGCACTCCTGATGACGGTTCTCCTCACGGTTCCGGCATTTCGCCTCCTCATCTCAATAGCTGTCAGTTTATGTCTGAGGTTGATAACCTCGCGGTCAGAGAGAATCTCGTCAGTCTTTCTTCTCAGAGTTACTTCCCTTGCCAGTGCAGCATCTTTTTTCATTTCATCAATCAGCCAATCCTGTGCAGACCTGTCTGCGTGCCCGCCCAGCCAATTCTCGATGGCATTGTTGACATCTTTTGTCTTCATGTTGTACATTATTATTTCACACTCATATAAATCTATCAGTCAGATAGTTATTTATGTTCTGCCCCGTACTTTTGCGGACAGTGCCGCCGGTATCCGGGCGTGATGCCTGACATTCAGGGCTATCTGCAAACGCGGATTTACCCCTTTTATGTTACAAAAACAGGCCGGGTCAACCGGCAATTATAATCAGCTCAGATCTCGATGATCACCGGAGGTTTGGTCGGATCACCAACTTCGTTATTTGCTCCGTTGCCACCGCGTACGTTTATCATTTCCTCGTTTGAAAGAATAAATTCTGAAAAGTTTCCAATTGTCAGGGTTTTCATAACTGTAATTTTTAAAGTGTTAAAATCAGGGTTTAATTATCATTTATACCGTACGTGTCAGAAAGTGCCATTTTGTGACACGAAAAAATCAACTTTTTTTTAAAAAAAATCCAACATATTGAATAACAAGCTTGTATAACATGGGTAAAATGCGAACCCGGTAATGGATTGTTTTATACTTTTACCGGTGGAAGAAAGAAGAACCACACTGATGCGTCCGAAGTCAGGAATTATCACTTTAATAGTCCTGTTTTTGATGGTTGTCTGCATGGTACCGGACACGGTTCTGGCAGCAGGAGCAGGGAAACCGAATATTGCAGGCTTTTATAAAGAAGGGAGTTCAGTCGGATGGAGAGAATCCGGCTCAGCACCATTCTCTGCTGCTGATATTCAATGGAATGCATATGAGGAGGAAAGGCTGAGGGAGAAGACTGATTCACTTGCAGCTTACCTGGAAAAGAGGGATCGTGGTGCCGATCCGGTGAAGCTCGCGGCGGAAATCACTGCAGTGCTTGAAGCATCTGAAGTAAAAGATACTCTTTTGCTATCTGATGCCTGTTACTTTGTCGGGGTACAGCTTTATCAGTCAAACCTTTACATAAAGGCTTCTGATTATTTTTCGCGATCGGTCATGTACAGGGAGAAGCTTGATCTGGCTGACAAGCGGTATGCCAACGGTTTGATCAATATGGCAGTTTCGCTGCTCAGTTCCGGAGATTTTTACAAAGCTTATCCACTGGGGATGAAAGCTCTGGACGCAAAGAGAGCTGTCTCTGGAAGTGACTCTTCCGGGCTGGCAACAAATTATCTCAACCTTGCAAGCATATGCCTGGAGCTGAATGACAATGAGAAGGCTGTTACCCTGGCTGAAGCTGGTCTGACGGTATCGGGAATCTATCCTGACCTTGTACTGCCCAGGGTCAGGGCTGACCTGTATCATGTGATAGGACTGAGCCTTTACCGCACCCAGGAATATAACAAGTCACTGGTCTACTGTCGGGAGGCGCTGAAGATATTTGAAACTTATCCTGCAGGGAATGCAGCCTCCCGTATTCTGCTGCACAACACTGTTGCCCTGGTTTACAGGCGGCTGGGACAGTCTGACAAGGCTGAGGAATACTTCAGGAGAGGGCTGGCGATAAAGGACGAAAAGAATGCTCAGGATAAATACCTTTTATATATCAATTATTCAAATCTGCTGGGTCAGTCGGGGCAGATCAGTGAAGGGGAAAGGGTGCTGGAGGAGGGTATTGCACGGGTAAGAAACATCTACGGGCCCGAAAGCAGGGAATACTTCATGATGCTCGTTTCCTTTGCTGACTTCATTAACAGCACCCGGGGCGGCAGTGCACGCTCACTGGCTCTTTATGAACAGTGTTTCAGCTATGTGCGGGCCAATCCATGGGATGTGTCAGTGTCAAAGTTCTTTACGGTCAAGTATGCGCAGTCACTTGCCAACGCGGGAAAATATGCCGAGGTTCTGAGGATAACCGATGAAATGGAATTCCTGACGGGAGCTCATTCCCCGGCCGCCGGAGCAGAGGCAGGCTCCGGAGGTAATCTCGCGGCACCGGCGGTATTTTCCGAGGATGACGTTGATATCCTTGAAATAAGGTATGCTGCCCTGGATGCCCTCGCGAATGTTGCACACGACAGCCATTATGACCGGCAGGCGGTGGCAACCGGCAGGAAAATTACTTCCCTGTATGACCGTCAGCGCCTTGAACTGAGCGAGGATGAAAGCCGGACCAGCTTCAGCACATATTCAAGGGATCTCTATACAGGCATGATCGGCAACTATGTAAGGCTTTATGAGGCAGATCACAGCCGCGAAGCCCTGGAAGGGATATTTGAGTATTCCGAAAGGAGCAAAGTGGCAGGATTCCTGGCTTCGATCCGTGAGTTGAACGCCGCACGTTTTTCCCTTCCTGCTGAGCTGGCCGGTCTCGAAGCGGAAATCAGACGGCAGACCGGTTTTTACAGGGAACTGATTGCCAGTGAGCAGCTTAAGGCAGTTCCTGATTCGCAGCGACTGGCTACATGGGAAAGTGTCACCTTCAGGCTGCTCAGGTCACGTGACTCGCTAAACCGCATCTTTGAAGAACAATATCCTTCTTACTATAACCTGAAATACAGGAATGAGGTGGCTTCGCCCGGCGATGTGGGAAAGGTCATCGGCAGAAGGTCGAATCTGCTCAGCTATGTCCTGACGTCAGACAGGCTTTATATCCTTGTTGCCAACAGCAGGGGGAATAAGGTTATCACCCGGGAGATCGATTCAGGTTTTTTTGACACTCTTCACCGCTTTCGCGGGATACTGTCAACCACCCCCAGGACAAGCGGATCACGTGCCCCGTTCAATGAGTATATGGATATGGCCTACAGCCTATACCGCATACTGATCGAGCCCGCCGAACCATACCTTGTTGGTGACAAGATAGTTATATCGCCTGACAACATCCTTTCCTATCTTCCGTTTGAGACGCTTGTGACTGAAGAGTTTCGCAGTCCCGGGCTTCTGTACCGGGAGGCTCCGTTTGCTTTGAAGAAGTATCGTTTCTCTTATATTTACAGTGTCACCCTTTCATCAGAGACAATGCAGAGAACCCGGAGATTCAACAACAAGCTTGTTGCCTTTGCCCCGACGTACGAAGGGATGGAGATCTCTGATTCTGTTCTTGCAGCGTGGCCCACCCTCAGGGGAGAGATCAGGGAGCTTCCGGCCGCCCTTATTGAGGCTGAAGATGCTGTCAGCCAGTGTGGTGGCAGGGCTTACCTCGCCCGGGAGGCCAGCGAGGAGACCTTCAAGCGTGAGGCGCCCGGTTACGATATCATTCACCTGGCAATGCATACCCTCGTGGATGACAGCCGGCCTGCCTTTTCAAAAATGCTCTTTGCCGGCAGTGAGGATAGCCGTGATGACGGAATGCTCAACACATACGAGGTTTACAGCCTCCCGCTTAAGGCAATGATGGTTGTCCTCAGCTCATGCAACACAGGCAGTGGCATCCTGGCAGGCGGAGAAGGAATACTCAGCCTTGCCCGCGGATTCCTCTATGCCGGGAGCCGATCGGCAGTGATGTCGATGTGGGAGGTGGATGACGCCTCAGCCTCGGAGGTTATACACTCCTTTTACAAGAATATGAGAAGCGGACAGACAAAGAGTTCCGCACTGCGCAATGCACGGCTGAAATTCCTCAGGACGGCTGACCAGGGACGGTCTCATCCATATTACTGGTCGGCGCTCGTCATCTACGGAGATGACACCCCCCTGTGGTATAACAGGGTCACACTTTATATCTCCCTTCTTCTTCTGTTGCTGGTGGCTACGGCGCTGGTGGCCCTGGTTTACAGGGGACCCAGATCATGAAATTCCGGATCTGTCTTGATGATCTCCATCAGGGCTTCCTTGCAGAGATACTTTTTTCTCCTGGCATAGGCAGCATTTTTCAATCCCATCCTGCTGGCAATCTCTTCGTAAGACAGTCCGTCTCCGTAGAGGGTGAGCACCGTCTGGCAATCCTCTGCAAGAAGTGCGAATGAACGGGCAACTATTCGCTCAAGCGTAGCCCTGGTCAGATCCTCGGATGATGAATGATCGGCAGGTTCGGTCTCAAAATGGACCAGCCTGGAGCGGTGCCTCAGCTGCGCGTTCCAGACATTCCTCGCCATCCCGAAAAAATAGCCCTTGAGGTCAGCCTTCACCGAGAACTCTCCGGTGGTGACCTGCCTGTACAGGTTTACAACCGATTCCTGCATTACCTCGCCTGCATCATCCTCAGTACCGCTGTTCTTCCTGACATAGTCACTGACCATCTCGTAGTAGGAATCATACAGGTATGACAGGATACGGTTATCCTGCCGCCTGACTCCATCAATGATGTCAAGGTCCGAGTACTTCCTGAATAATCCCAAACAAGCGGTTTAATTGGCAAATATACAATTTCCGCAATCGATACAGTTAATATGCAGGGGCGCACATTTTAAGTTCAACGGCGTGAGTCGGCTTTAATTGGATATATTTACATTTGCAATGAGTCATTCCTTCTGCAAGATGAGATTTCCGTTTGTCAGGCAGCATGATGCCATGGATTGCGGGCCCGCATGCATCAGCATGGTGGCAATGTGTCATGGCAAACGTCTGTCACTTGAGACAATAAGGAGAAAGGCATGGATCACCCGTGAAGGGGTATCATTCCTGGGTCTGAAAACAGCGGCGGAGAGTATCGGGTTCAGGGTTGCAGGGGTGAAGATACCCTTCAGCAGGCTCAGGGAGGAAGCTCCTCTGCCATGCATTGCGCACTGGCATCAGAATCATTTCATAGTCATCAACAGGATTGGTGAGAAAGCTGTCTGGGTTAGTGACCCTGCCATTGGCAGGATAAAAATGACCCTGGATGAGTTCAGGCAGGGATGGATATCCGGGGAGGCAGCCGGTGAGCCTGCGGGGATGGCATTGTTGCTGGAGCCCGGACCCGGATTCGAAGCGCTGCATGATGATCCGCCGCCAAAGGGCGGCTTCGAATTCCTGCTGCCCTACCTCAGACCTTACCGGAAGCAGATAATCTTCCTTATTGCCGGCTTGCTCGTATCCAGTGCCATCCAGCTTGTCTTCCCCTTCCTGACACAGGCAATAATCGACAGGGGGATAGCCGGACGCGATATTAAGTTCATCTGGCTTGTGCTGAGCGGCCAGCTTGCCCTTACTGCCGGAAGGCTCGCTGTGGAATTCACACGGGGATGGCTTCTTCTGCATATGGGTACAAGACTGAATATCAATATTGTTTCGGACTTCCTTGCCCGCCTGATGGGATTGCCGATTGCCTACTTCGATACAAAGCTGAACGGCGATATACTTCAGAGAATCGATGACAACAGCCGGATTGAGAATTACCTGACCTCTTCAAGCCTTGCCATTCTCTTTTCCCTTTTCAATTTTGTGGTTTTCGGGGTGGTCCTCGGGATCTACAGCACCAGGGTGTTGCTGATATTCCTCGCCGGCACTGCCCTTTACGTACTGTATGTCACTCTTTTCATGCCGGCCCGCGAGCGTCTTGACAACATGCGTTTCATACAGATGGCCGAGGCCGGGAACAGGATGATCAACATCGTCAACGGCATGCAGGAGATAAAGCTCGCCGGCAACGAGGCCACAAACCGGAAGGAATGGGAGGCACAGCAGCACGCAATATACAATACCCGGATCAGGGGACTGAGGATACTTCAGTTCCAGACCGCAGGGGGAACGCTTATTCACGAATCTGTCAATATTTTCATTACAGTAATTTCAGCAACACTTGTCATCAACGGCTCAATGACCCTGGGAATGATGCTGGCGGTGCAGTTCATCACCGGGCAGCTTAACGGCCCCGTCTCACAGATAGTAAATTTCATGAGAGCCACCCAGGATGCAAGGATCAGCCTTGAACGGCTGGCCGAGGTGCATGCCATGGCCCCCGAGGAAGAATCCGTGGCAGCCGATGCTGCAGAGATGCCTGAAAAGGCAGATGTCGAGGTGAGAAACCTCTCTTTCAGATACGAGGGACCGGGTTCACCATGGGTCCTTCGCAACCTGGACCTTTCCATACCGGCAGGCAAGGTCACTGCCGTGGTGGGGGAGAGCGGATCGGGGAAGACCACCCTGTTGAAGATGCTGCTCGGTTTCTACAGGGCAGAGGAGGGTGATATATACATCGGAGGTACGAGGCTGGAAGACATAAGAATCTCATCACTAAGAAAGAATACCGGTGCCGTAATGCAGGAGGGGTATATTTTCCCGGACACCATAATGGGCAACATTGCCCCCGGAGTGGAGAATCCTGACGCTGAAAAGGTGGCAGAGGCAGTAAGAGTGGCCAGGCTGAAGCCCATGCTTGACATGCTGCCATCAGGACTCCAGACCCGCGTCGGGCAGGGAGGCCACGGTCTCAGCCAGGGTCAGCGGCAACGGATCCTGATTGCCAGGGTCGTATACAGGAAACCCGCGCTTCTTCTCCTTGACGAGGCCACAAGCGCTCTTGACGCCTCGAACGAAAAAATGATCGTCGAAAACCTGGCGGAATTCTATGCCGGGCGAACAGTGGTGGTTGTGGCTCACAGGCTCAGCACAGTGCGGCATGCAGACAACATAGTCGTGCTTGAGGCAGGCAGGGTGGCCGAATCGGGAACACACGCAAGCCTTACCGCCATGAAAGGTACGTATTACAGGCTTATCAGAGACCAGCTTGAGATGGGCCGGTAGACCGGCTCTTCACCGCTCTCAGCTTTTCCCGCCGGAATAGGGTTCGTAATCATCCGCCTGGTCCTTCAGGCTGCTTCTGCCAGATTTTTTGAGAGGCGTGTTGCCGGATGAGCTTTCTTTCTTCTTCATGTACTTCCTGTAAAGAGAAAAGCCTGCAAGCACAAATGCCGCAACAAGAATTATGATGTCTTTCTTTTCCATGGTAGATGATCGTGAATCTGACAGGCAAAAATAAACAATTTGAAGCTCTGCCGGCATTGCGCCTCATTTAAATGGGGTATTGGTTTGAGTTTTACCAATAATCCATTATTTTCGTGGTTTGAAAAAAAGGGGGGAGGTTCATCCTATCCTCCTTTGTATGAAGCACTGAAGAAAAAGGATTAATGATGACTACAAGAAATCCGGAAGACTCTGTTCATGATGAACAATTCGATGGTAAAGAAAAGACCAGCGAATCTGCGGAAGAGAATGCTGAAATGGTTGACGCGGTCGGGCAGCCTGCCGCTGAATCCGTAACCGCAAATGGGGAAGATATTCCAGCCGATGCCGTACCTGATAAAGAGGAAGATGTTGCCTCCGATGCCGTAGCTGAGGAAGCTGAAGAGATTGCTTCCGAAGCTCTGACTGATAAAGAGAAAGAAATTGCCTCCGATGCTGTGGCTGAGGAAGCTGAAGAGATTGCCGCCGGCGACGCAAAGGCAGAGGAAGAAGCTGTTCCGGAGGAATCATCGCCTGAAGGCGATGCAGCTGAAACGGAGTCAGTCAACTATGATGAGATTGAGCTTCCCCCGGTAGACTACAGCGGATTCTCAAGGAAGGAACTCGTGGAGACGCTTGCCCTCATTGTCGAGAACCGTCCTCCTGCCGAGATCATGGATGATGTTGCCCGGATTAAGGAGTACTTTTACAGGAAGACAAAGGCGGAATTCAATGAGAAGAGGCTGAATTTTGCAAAGGAGGGCGGGAATATTGATGAATTCAGGCCTGAACCCGATGATCTGGAGAACAGGATCAAAACCATCCTTGAAACCTACCGCAGCCGCAGAAGTGAACTTAACAGGATACAGGAGAGTGAGAAACAGGACAATCTGCGCAAAAAGGTTGAAATAATAGAACAGATAAAAGATCTCGTGAACCGTGAGGAGGCTATCAACAAGACCTTCCAGGAGTTCCGGAACCTTCAGAATGAATGGCATAGCATAGGCATTGTGCCGCAGACAGCCGTCAAGGATCTGTGGGAGAACTATCACCACAGTGTCGAGATCTTCTATGACTATATAAAGATTAACCGTGAGCTGAGAGACCTTGACCTGAAGAAGAACCTTGAGGCCAAGATTGTTTTGTGTGAAAAGGCTGAGGAACTGCTCCTTGAACCCAATGCGGTCAACGCCTTCAAACTATTGCAGGATTTCCACAATCAGTGGCGTGAGATCGGTCCGGTTCCTCATGAAAACAAGAATGACGTTTGGGAACGTTTCCGCGAAGCAACCTCAAAGGTAAACAAGAGGCATCATGAGTTCTTCGAGAAGCAGAAGGATGACCAGAAACACAACCTCGATGCCAAGACCGCACTTTGTGAGAAGGTTGAAGAGATAGCAGCAGGAGAGATACTTACCTTTGCCGACTTCAGGGAGAAGTCAGAAGCTATACTTGAATGTCAGAAGCTGTGGAAGACTATCGGATTTGCTCCCAAGAAGCACAACAACAAGATTTACCAGCGGTTCAGAGCAGCCTGCGACACCTTCTTTGAAAAGAAGCGGGCATTCTTTGCCGAGAGCAAGGAGGTCCAGGTAAGGAACCTCCAGCTCAAGACTGAACTCTGTCTCAAGGCTGAAGCACTGCAGGAGAGCAGTGACTGGAAGGATACCAGCGAGATGCTCATCCGGCTGCAGAAAGAGTGGAAGGATATCGGGCCCGTCCCGAAGAAATACTCCGAGAAGGTATGGAAGCGGTTCCGCAAGGCCTGTGACACCTTCTTTACACGGAAATCCGAATACTTCGCAGGGAGGGATACCTCCTACGAAGATAACCTCAAGGCCAAACTGGCAATTCTGGATGAGCTTGAGGCATTTGACCCGGGTGAGGATATGAGGGCTGGTTTCGACCTGCTCAAGGATATCCAGAAAAGGTGGACAGAGATCGGATATGTGCCCTTCAACAGGAAGGAGGAGATAGCCCGCAGATACAAGGAGGTTCTCAACAGGCAATTCGACAAGCTGAAGCTTGATGACGAGGACAAGAATATCCTTCGCTACAGCAGCAAGGTTGACAGTGCAAAATCAAATCCTCGCGCAGCAAGGAAAGTGAGGGGTGAACGGGAAAAATTCTACAGCAAGATCAAACAGCTTGAGAGCGATATAGTTCTCTGGGAGAATAACATAGGTTTCTTTGCAAAATCAGCCAACGCTGACACAATGATCAGGGAGGTGGAGGAAAAGATAGCCGAAGCCAGGCGGAATATCAAGATTCTTGAGGAAAAGGTCAAGCTGATTGACAGTTCAATGTACGAGGAATAGTAATTCCCATTCAGCCAATAACATAAGAGGATAAGCAGTGACAGACGTTAAGTATGTTTTTGTAACCGGCGGGGTCACGTCATCGCTGGGCAAAGGTATCATTTCTGCCAGCCTCGCGAAGCTCCTTCAGGCGCGCGGGTATTCTGTGACCATTCAGAAGCTTGATCCTTATATAAATGTCGACCCGGGAACCCTTAATCCCTATGAGCATGGCGAGTGCTATGTCACCGTTGACGGCGCCGAGACCGATCTTGACCTCGGTCATTACGAACGTTTCCTGAATGTCCACACCACCCAGGCAAACAACGTCACCACAGGGAGGATATACCAGTCGGTAATAAACAAGGAGCGCCGGGGAGATTATCTTGGAAAGACCGTGCAGATCATACCTCACATCACTGATGAGATCAAGCGGAGCATTAAGATTGTGGGTTCAGGTGGCAACTATGAGATTGTCATCACGGAGATTGGCGGAACGGTGGGTGACATTGAATCGCTTCCCTATATTGAGTCAGTAAGGCAGATGCGGTGGGAGCTCGGTCCCCAGAACTGTGTGGTGATACACCTGACGCTGGTGCCATTCCTGCATGCTTCCGGTGAGCTTAAGACGAAGCCCACGCAGCATTCGGTAAAAATGCTGCTGGAAGAGGGGATACAGCCTGACGTGCTGGTGCTTCGCACCGAACATCCCCTGACTGAGGATCTGAGGAAGAAAGTGGCCCTCTTCTGCAACGTTGAACCCGGCGCCGTGGTGGAGTCAATTGATGTCTCCACCATATATGAGGTGCCTCTCATGATGCAGAAGGAGATGCTTGACCTGACGGTTCTGCGGAAGCTTGGCCTGTCTCCGGGCGAGGAACCTTCCCTTGCAGAATGGAAGGAATTCCTGCATAAGCTCAAGAACCCTGCGCACCGGGTGAGGATTGCGCTGGTCGGCAAGTATGTTGAGCTGGCTGACGCCTATAAATCCATCTCCGAGTCGTTTATACATGCCGGGGCCGCAAATGAGGCCGCTGCGGAAGTGACAATGATTCATTCAGAGGAGATCACTGATGCCAATTACAGGACAATGCTTGATGGCTATGACGGCATTGTTGTGGCACCGGGGTTTGGTTCTCGGGGCATAGAGGGCAAGATTCTTACGGTGAATTATGCCCGCACCAATGATATTCCTTTCCTGGGAATATGCCTGGGTATGCAGTGTGCTGTGATTGAATTTGCAAGGAATGTTCTGGGGCTTGAGGGGGCTCATTCCACCGAGATCAATCCCAAGGCAAAACACCCCGTCATTGACCTGATGGAGGAGCAGAAAAGCATTACGGAGAAGGGTGGAACCATGAGGCTGGGAAGCTACAAATGCGAACTCCTTCACGGATCTGAAGCCTGGAAGTGCTACAGGAAGGAAGAGATATCTGAACGTCACCGTCACAGGTACGAGTTCAACAATAAATACCTCGCCGACTTCCGCAATGCAGGAATGATTGCATGCGGCACCAACCCTGAGTCAGGCCTGGTCGAAATCATTGAGATACCGTCCCACAGGTGGTTCGTGGGAGTGCAGTTTCATCCAGAGTACAGCAGCACTGTGATTAAACCCCACCCTCTGTTCGTCGGATTTGTCAGGGCATGTATCAGAAAATAATAACAATAAAACAGGGAATAAAAAAATAATGGATAGAAATACAGTAACCGGCATCATCCTGATCTTCCTGATCTTTATGGGATTCAGCCTGTACAACAATCACAGGATGGGGAAATTCTTCGAGGCTGAGAAGGAATATGCCGATTCTCTTTATACCGCCGGTAATTATGATCAGGCCCGAGAGGCATATATAAGGGCGCTTAATTACAAACCAAAGGATCAGCCTACAATTCAAAAGCTAACAGACCTGAACAAACAGCTGGGACTGGGAAGCGTGCAGCAGCCTGATTCAGCCGCTCTGACTGCCGGAACAACAGATACTACAGCTGCCCTGCAGGGTTCAGTGCCCGGGAGGGTGACTGACAGTACGGCATTCGGTGTCTTTAGTTCCAGAACTCACGGGCTGGATGAGTTTTATACCCTTGAGAATGACCTCATGGTCATGAAGATTGCCGCCAGGGGAGGCAAACCCTATTCAGTCATGCTGAAAAAATACAGCACGCATGACGGTCGTCCGGTTGTGCTTTTTGACGGCGACTCCACCGTGTTCGGCTACAAGTTTTTTACACTTGACAACAAACCCATACGGACTGATGAGCTTTACTTCACCCCGGTGGGTTACCAGGGACCGGTGGTTGTCAGCGGAAGCCCGGCAAGCCTGACCATGAGGCTCGAGGCATCAAACGGCGCATACATTGATTTTGTCTACACTATGCAGCCTGATGATTACATGATCGGGTTGGAATCGGTTTTCAGCTCACTCTCTTCTGTCATTCCGGCCAATACCACATCGATGGCGCTTGACTGGAAGATGTATATCCCGCAACAGGAGAAGGGCAGGCAGAATGAAGACATGTACACGGGTCTGAAGTACAAGGTCTACCAGGAGGATGTGGTGGACCTTGGCGGCACCAGGATGCAGAGACAGAAGAAGGATATGGTCACCGAGAGCCTGATGAAGACAGACTGGATAGCATACAAGGATCAGTTCTTTTCATCGGTGCTTATAGCTGATGATTTCTTCCTCAATGCAGCGGTCTCTTCCACCAACGCTGATCCCACCTCCAGGTACCTGAGGTTCTTCGAGTCAGAGATTGGTGTGCCCTATGCCCACAGTGACAACAGTACGGTGAAGATGCAGTTTTATTTCGGTCCCAACAGCTTCACCCTGATGAAAAAGTATGACATGCAGCTTGAAGAACTGGTTTTCCTGGGCAGGAACATAATCAGGTGGATAAACCAGTTTGTCATCATACCGATCTTCAACCTTCTTGACAACTTTATTGTCAACTACGGATTAATAATATTGATCCTGACACTGATTATCAAGCTGGTCCTCTTTCCGCTTACGCACAAGTCATTCATCAGCCAGGCCAAGATGAGGGTGATGAAACCAATGGTGGATGAAATTGCCAAGAAGTTTCCGAAGCAGGAGGATGCGATGAAGAAACAGCAGGCGACGATGGACCTGTACAAGAAGGCAGGGGTAAGTCCCATGGGCGGCTGTCTTCCGATGCTTCTGCAGATGCCTATCCTGTTTGCCATGTTCCGCTTCTTCCCCGCCTCCATCGAGCTGAGGCAGCAGTCATTCCTCTGGGCCCAGGATCTCTCGACCTATGACAGCATCCTTAATCTGCCCTTCACCATCCCGATGTATGGTGATCATGTGAGTCTCTTCACACTGCTCATGACGGCTTCGACAATTGTCACCACCAAAATAAGCAGCCCTGCAGGAGGGCAGGAGCAGATGCCGGGGATGAAAACGATGATGTACATAATGCCCGTAATGTTCATGTTTATATTGAACAATTTCTCGTCGGGTCTGACATATTATTATTTCCTTGCAAACGTGATTTCGATAATTCAGACACAGTTTTCACGGCGGTTTGTAAGTGAATCAGAGATACTTAAGAAGATAGAGGAAAACAAAAAGAAGCCGGTCAAAAAGTCAAAATGGCAGCAGCGTCTTGAAGCTGCGGCAAAACAAAGCGGACGTCCATTACCTAAAAAATAGCGGCAAACATTGCTTTTGAACATTTTTTTTAACAAATATGCTCTAAAGCATCCATTTCTAAAAATATAAGGCTAATTTTGAGCTTTAATTTTAAATGAAATGGGGAAAAAGGTTAAAAACAAAGACATTGCCGCAAGACTAGGTCTTTCAGGCACGTTGGTATCATTGGTGCTGAACAGCAAGGCTGATCAGCACGGAATCAAGAAAGAGACACAGGAGAGGGTTCTCGCGGTAGCGAGACAGATGGGTTATTTCAATGCTGTTGCAGAAAAGGGGGAACCTGCACCGGCTGAGGAGAAGCCCGGGATTATCGGTATGGTGGTGCCCTCAATGAATGATCCGTTCATCTATGAGATCACTCCTTACCTGCAAAAGGCTTTCTCAAGTATCGGGCTTGGTTTTTCAGTATTCACAAGAGATCCGGATGATATGCGCTTCAACAGACTCACCACCTCGCTGAAGAAGTTCTTCAGCGGTATGATCCTGGTGGGAAATGCTGCCGATGACAGCGTTGTCAGGGCTCTGAACAGGGACTCCTATCCGATAGTTCTGCTGGAGAAGAGTATAAAGAGGATGCGGCTTAACACCGTCTGCACTGACCGTATTGCAGGCGCTGCGGTGATGACACAGCATCTTACCTCGCTGGGGCTGAAGAATCTGCTGATCGTCTCGGGAGAGGACACTGCCTTATATGATAAGGAGATGCTTGAGGAGCTCAGAAATTCAACAAAGAAATCCAAGAACTTTGATTCTGTCCACTTCACCGTGGCAGGGCTGCCCAAAGCAGGGGAGAAGTTTGACTTCCAGGCCATAGAAAATTTCCTGAGGCCGCCTCACAGGAGCGACGCGATCATTGTCCTCAACTCGGCACTGGTCTTCCCGCTTTACCTTGCACTGCAGGAAAAGAACATCCGCATACCTCAGGATGTGGCGCTGGTATCGATGGAAGACGGCATTGGCTTCGACCTTCTGACCACTCCCGTCACCAGGCTGCGCAGGCCTCTTCCGGCCATGTCGCTCAAGGTGGCAAACATCATCTGGTCAGAGGTTAAAAACCAGGGTAAAAGCAAATATAAGCGTCAGGTCAATATGTCTCCTGAATTGCTTGTCAGGAGCAGTTGCGGCTCTTATTTAAAATAATCCATAATGACACGAATCATCAGGCTGCCGGCTTTATTGTCGCTGGCAGTGCTGCTTTCCTGCAGCAGCGGACATCTTATTGAGGATAAAGCACTGCGAAGGGCGATTACTGATGATTATCTTGCCAGGTCAGCGGTGTACTCTCCGGTACGCCCTGACCTCTTTGGCATGACTGATACTGTCAGCAGGACAGCGCTGCGTGAAGCAGTCACCTTTCTGCTTTCATACATGCCACTGAGCGACCTGGCCGTTTATGAGCCCGGTTACCTGTTTGAGAATGCGGCAGCTGCCCTCCGTGCGCGGAGTGAGATGCCCTGGGGCGGCAATGTTCCGCCGGGCATTTTCCTTAATTTTGTGCTCCCCCCGAGAGTCAATAATGAAAATCCTGACCACTTCAGGATTAGCTGTTACGCAGAGCTTAAGGAGCGTGTCAGCGGACTGACCGCAATGGAGGCTGCCCTTGAGGTCAACCGCTGGTGTCATGAGAAGGTAGCCTACCAGGCAGCCGACTCCCGCACCTCGGCGCCTCTTGCCACAATGCTTTCAGCCCGTGGCAGATGCGGGGAGGAATCTACCTTCACCGTATCAGCATTACGGGCCGTGGGTATCCCTGCCCGCCAGGTCTACACCCCCAGGTGGGCCCATACCGATGACAATCATGCCTGGGTGGAGTTCTGGGTTGACGGTACATGGCATTACCTTGGCGCCTGCGAGCCGGAGCCTGTTCCTGACAGGGGTTGGTTCACCGAACCTGCGCGAAGGGCAATGCTTGTGCATACCAAAGCATTTGGCAGGTATGATGGCAGTGAGAAGGTGATCAGGAAGGAAACGCTTTTTTCTGAAATTAATACCCTCGGCAGGTATGCTGAGACAAAAGAACTGAATATACGGGTCACTGACGGAAATACAGTTCCTGTGCCCGGAGCAATGGTCGGATACATGCTCTACAACTACGCCGAGTTTTATCCCCTGACAAGACTTCAGAGCGACAGAAACGGCAGGTGCAGCCTGACGACGGGTTACGGAACATTGCTTGTATGGGCTGATGACGGCGACAGATACGGATTCTCCCTCGCTTCACCCGAGGACACGCTTGTGCATGTGGCCATCTTTCCTCCGGAGGCAATTGAGGAAACCCTTCCTCTTGACATTATAGTGCCTGAGGTGCCTGAGCCCTTCCCCGGCATTGATCCCGCCCTGGTTCAGATGAATAATGCAC
The DNA here is from genome assembly GCA_018262715.1 of Bacteroidota bacterium. GTDB lineage: Bacteria > Bacteroidota > Bacteroidia > Bacteroidales > VadinHA17 > SR-FBR-E99. Next base: position 50,333 of record JADFDS010000004.1, on the reverse strand, counting down.
TTAACCACAGGGGAGACAGCGTAAGGAATGCATATATCAGCTCCTGGCTTGCCGGTGTCAGTACTGATGAGATTGCCCGCAATACAGGTTTGCCATCCGATGCGGTCAGCAAAATACTCAGGACATCAATGGGCAACTACAGAGCTATTGCCGGATTTATTTCCGGTGCCGGTGAAAAGGCCGGGCTGGCGCTCCGCATACTTGAAAATATTTCGGAAAAGGATTTGCGTGACACTCCTGCATCGGTGCTTGCCGATCATCTTGACAACGCTCCTGATCCGGCTCCCGGGAGTGACATAGCACTGTATGACAGCTATGTTCTCTCGCCCAGGATATCAGATGAACTTCTGTCACCTTTCAGGAGCCAGCTTAAAGCACTGCCCGGCGAACTGACCGCATCATTCATCAGTGACCCTGCTGCAGCAGCGGCCTGGATTGACACTTCCATCACCATTACGAACATTGAGAACCACTATTCAGTGCCAATCATCCCTGGCGCTGTGCTCAGAATGCGGATGGCTGACAGCCATTCACGGGACATCTTCTTCATTGCACTGTGCAGGAACGCCGGCGTACCTTCACGCTTTGCGCCGGGAACCGGAAGACCGCAATATCATAGTGCCGGAGAATGGCATGACGTATGGTTCACCGGTGATAACCGACCCTCGGGGACACCCGGCTTCCTGACTTTTGTTCCCGGCCATGGCAGCAGGATGAATCAGGAACCGGAATATCATGTCCACTTCACACTTGCCAGGATTGAAAACGGAAGATTCAATACCCTTGATTACGGATACGGAACAAAGCTCAGCGACATGCCAGTTAAAATTCCGCTCGATCCGGGTATTTATATGCTCACTACGGGAAACAGGGATGAGAACGGAAACGTTCTTGCTTCGGTCTCGTTACTTGAACTGAAGGCCGGAGACGAACAGCAACTGACCATTACCCCAAGGGATCTTCCGGAGATCCCTGTGAAGAGCGGGAAGATAAACCTCACAACCTCGGTGAAAACATTCACCGGTGAAAGTGTAACCCTCGGTTCCCTCGCAGGGAAGGGTCTTGTCCTGATCTGGATGGAACCGGGAAGGGAACCCACCCGCCATCTGCTGAATGACCTTCCCGGACTGAAGAAAGAGTTTGACAGATGGGGCGGATCTTTTGTATTTCTTACTGACCCGGAGAGAACCCCAGGACAGATTACCCGGGAGTCAGTCACCGGAGCGCCTGAGAATGCTCTTTTTGCAACTGACCCGGGGCTTGGGCTGTTGCAGTCTCTGTCCGGGAACATATCCCGTGAGAGGTCATTACCCGTGGTGCTGTACTGTGACAGCGGGGGAGAGGTGCTCTTTTCTTCGGAAGGATACAGGATAGGTACAGGCCAGCAGATATTGAAGAAGATCAGAGAATAATTTATCATGAATAAAATCAGCTTTCTCGTTGTGGCTGCTGTTCTTGCAGCCTCGTCATGTTCAGCGCCCAGACAGGATGACCTGACCGCTCTGGTTGATCCGTTTATAGGCACTGCCGCCCACGGTCATGTATTCCCGGGGGCCACTACCCCTTTCGGAATGGTGCAGGTCAGTCCTGACAACGGAACCTCAGGATGGGACTGGTGTTCGGGATACAACTACTCTGACACGGTGATTGCCGGATTCAGTCATACTCATCTCAGCGGCACCGGTATCGGCGACCTGTGTGATATCCTGTTTCTGCCGTCCATGGAGGGATTCAATCTTTCACTGCCTGACAGCAGTGCCTCTCTGGCAAAGCTCAACAGGGTCTGGTTCTCTCATGATGCCGAGCAATCAAGACCGGGATACTATGCCGTGGCTCTTGCTCCGGGGGTTAACGCCGAACTCACCGCCACACCACGGTGCGGTTTGCAAAGATATACAGCTGTTACTGGAGGAACCATGCATGTGCTTGCAGACCTGGGTTTTGCCGTCAACTGGGACCGCCCCGTCGATTGCCTGCTGGCATGGGACGGCACTGTTCTCAGCGGCAGGCGCATCTCTGCAGGATGGGCTGAGAAACAGTATCTGTTCTTCTCTTCAAATTTTTCAAAGGCGCCCGCCTCGGTTACAATGCTCAACGCCGGAGCGGTTGCCGCGGGTGACAGGGCAGAGGGCAGGAACATAGCATGCATCCTTGATTTTAAGATGAAGGAGGGTGAGGAGCTTATAATTAAAACGGGCATCTCTGCCGTTGACGAGGCGGGCGCTGCAGGCAACCTTGCCGCTGAAGTTCCCGGATGGGACTTCGATGGTACCGCTGCTGCAGCACAGCAGGCATGGCAGAAGAGGCTCGGCATTATCAGTGCCGAATCAGCTGACAGTTCACTTCTTAAGGTCTTCTACACCGCCCTGTATCATACAATGATTGCACCGAATCTATACACCGATGCCGACGGCAGGTACCGGGGAACAGACAGGGAAATACACAATGCGGACGGATTCACCAATTATACGGTCTTTTCACTGTGGGATACCTATCGTGCCGCACACCCGCTGTTCACCCTCACCGCTCCGGATATGGTGCCTGATTTTGTCAACACCATGCTCAATATCAGGAAGCAGCAGGGAAAGCTGCCTGTCTGGTCACTCGCCGGAAATGAGACCGACTGCATGATCGGGTATCATGCAGTGCCTGTCATTGCCGATGCCGTGCACAAGAAATTTCAGGGATTTGACTACCCGGAGGCACTTGAGGCTGCATTAGAGTCAGCATCCCTGGATTTCAGGGGTCTTAATCACTACCGTAACTTCGGGTATATTCCTTCTGAACTTGAGAATGAGTCGGTTGCAAAGACAATGGAATATGCCATCGATGACTGGTGCATCTCACAGATGGCCTCCGACCTCGGGAAACCTGAACTGGCGGCTGAGTATCTGAGGCGGTCGCACAACTACCGGAACCTCTTTGACACAACCATCTTTTTTGTAAGGGGCCGGATGAGTAATGGGAGCTGGAGGCCCGACTACGATCCGCTCTATTCGCATCACACCCGGTCCGACTTCACCGAGGGAAACGGGTGGCAGTACACATGGCTTGCGCCTCATGATGTTGACGGCCTTGTATCGCTTTTCGGGAGCAGGGAGATGTTCCTCCGGCGGCTTGATTCACTCTTCATGGTGACCGAGGAGGTTAAGGGAGAGAATTCATCGCCTGACATCAGCGGACTCATCGGGCAGTATGCCCACGGCAATGAGCCTTCGCACCACATTGCTTACCTTTTCTCCATGGCCGGCGCACCGGAGAAGACAGAGTCAATGGTGCGGCGCATCATGGCGGAGATGTACACTGACAAAAAGGACGGCATATGCGGGAACGAGGACTGCGGACAGATGTCAGCATGGTATGTCTTCTCAGCCATGGGATTCTATCCTGCCAATCCCGCTGACGGAAAGTTCATCCTCGGCAGTCCGGTTCTTGACAAGGCCGCCATTTCACTTCCCGGGGGAAAGACATTCACTGTCGTCTCCGAAGGCAATTCACCAGGAACGGTAAATGTTTCGGCCTGTTTCCTGAACGGTGAGAAGCTTGACCGTAACTACATCACCTGGAAGGAGATAACAGCAGGTGGTGAACTTAGGTTCGTAATGAAATGAACAGTCCTGCATCACATTGTTGATAATTTTCAGGGGCGATTAACCCTTCCAATCATTACCTTTGTACCATTCTGGTGCTGCCGGTAGGTCCCGGCAGTGAAAAGGGAACCCTGTCAGAATCAGGGACAGTACCCGCTGCTGTGAAGCCCGTTCCGCCTGTCGGCGGATCATTACAGCCGGAATCCTTGCCACTGTCCGCCATTTGGCGGATGGGAAGGCCCGGTGAGTAGGGATGAGTCAGAAGACCTGCCAGATGTTTCCTGTTGAAGGAGCTTTCGGGAACAAAAGTGATGGTCAAAAGGTCATCTGACTATATTAACCGTGCCTCTGTGCGTTGCCTGATCCTGTCAGCGACTGCCCTATTTCTGTTTATGACTGTAGCAGTCAGGGCTGCAGCACAGGACAGTTTCATTGAAGACACTGTGAACATATCCGCAGTCACGGTCACGGCAAGGGCTTCCGCACGCCTGTCGCCCTACACGGTGGTGAAGATGGATGCAGAACTGCTGTCCCGTCATGAGGGAGGTGACCTTGCCTCTCTGCTGCAATCATCAAGTAACCTGTTTGTAAGGCGGAACGGTAACCAGGGACTGGCATCTGTTTCCGTCAGGGGCATGTCAGGGAGCCACACTCTCGTGACATGGAATGACCTTCCCCTGAATTCACCAGGCAACGGCTTCAGTGATTTTGCAATCATTCCGCTCATGGCGGCTTCAACCGTGAGAATCACATCCGGCGGTTCAGACCTTGATGACATCTCAGGTTACATAGGCGGCAAGGTGGAGCTCGCCACTGACCCTGAGTTCGATACCGGTATGACGGCTGATGTCAGCCTTGGTGCAGGCAGCTACGGGGAGTTGGTTTCCTCCGCCTCATTCACCCTGGGAGGTCCGCGGTTCTATGGCAGGCTTGGGGCATGGAGCGGGAAGGGCACCAATGATTTCAGGTTCATTAACAAAGATGCTCCGGAAGGGACCAGACATGAAAGGAGGAGCAATGCCTCCTTTGCGTCCGGCGGTATAATGGGTGACCTGGCATACCATAAGGGAAACTCCCGGGTAAGCACTCATCTGTGGTTTAACGATGCGGATCGTGAGCTGCCGGGGCCTGTCACAACGGTGCAGCAGGATTTTGGAGAGAGACAGACCGACAGATCCTTCAGGGGGGTGATGAAATATTCACTGGACGGAGACCGGCTTACCGCAGGACTGACAGCAGGCGGTTCACATGACTTCAACAGGTACTATCACATGGTATCATCAAACAATGGTGACAACAGCTCTTCTTCTTTAATGCTGAAGATGCGGCTGGGCTACAGGGTGACCGGGAAGACCGGGTTGGTACTGAACGCGGGGGACACGTATGAGAGGGCTTCGGCGCTCAACTTTGAAAGCCGGGAAGAAAGGAATGCATTCTCTGCATCCGTTGCTGTAAGATATAACCCTCTTCCCCGGCTGAATCTCCTGCTCCAGGTAAGACAGGTTGCAGTCACAGGGGTTAAGGTGGCCCCGGAATTCACTGCAGGGGCATCGTGGATGCTCTCGCGCAACGGAGAGCATCTTCTGAAGATGAGTCTCAGCCGTAACACAAAGCTGGCATGTTTCAATGATCTTTACTGGATCCCGGGCGGCAATCCGGACCTTGAACCTGAGACATCGGCCGGGGGAGAGCTGTCATGGTCATTTGCAGAGCTCAGGCCTTCAGGCGACCGCAATACGCTTGACCTTTCCATCTATGCCTCAAGGGTTGAAGATCTTATCCAGTGGATCCCCGGACAGTCGGGATTATGGCATGCGGTGAATCTCCGCAGTGTGAACGTATCGGGCCTCGAGGCCCGGGCAGGCGGCCAGAGGTCGCCCGGCCGGTGGAAGCTGAACGGATGGATGAACTACGCCTTCACCCGCTCGGTGATTGCCGGTTCGGATATCGCAAATGACAGGTCTGTCGGAAGCCAGCTTATCTATGCGCCGCTTCATCATGCGAATATCAACCTCACTGCAGGCAGGGAGTGGCTCAGAACCGGCCTGTCGGCTGCCTGGGAGAGCAGGCGTTTCACCACATCTGACAACACCGAGTGGCTGCCTTCCTCAATAATGACCGAAGCTTTCGCGGGAGCCATCTTTCCTGTCGGCCCTGTAAAACTCCAGGCTGACCTGAGGGTGAACAACCTGTTTGGTATTCCGGTTGAGAGCGTCCGCAATTACCCCATGCCATTGAGAACATTTAAAATCAGATTAACCCTGACCTGGTCAGGCAAACCAAATGAAAATGAAAACGTACTGTAAGATCATTACCGCTTTGACTTTACTGCTTGCTTCAGCCTGTGAACCACAGGAGAAGCCGGCCTCTTACCCTGAGGGAGAGGGATTCTTTGTACTTAATGAAGGAAACTATCTGGCCGGAAACGGCACGATCTCATTTTACAGCCTTGAGACCGGGGAGATTTACAATGATCTTTTTGGTACCGTGAACGGGAGGGCGCTGGGTGACATACCCTCATTCATGGCGGTTGAGGGCAGCATGGGCTACATAGTTGTCAACAACTCCGGAACAATAGAAGCAATTGACATGGCAACCATGGAGAGCCTCGGTACTGTCACCGGCCTTGCCTCTCCTAGGCAGATGGTGATAAACGAAATGAAAGGATACATCAGCAGCCTGCAGGACGGAGGGATCAAGGTTCTGGACCTTGACGGAATGGCAGTATCTGATGAAATCGAGGTTGGTTCATCAACAGAGGCGATGGTCATCTCGGCCGGCAGGCTCTTTGCGGCTCACTGGTCAGCAGGAAGCACCATCACCGTCACGGACCTGGCCACCGGCAATCTGATCAGGACCATAAGCGTCGGACTCGAGCCGGAGAGCATGGTTCTTGACTGCAACGGGAAGCTGTGGGTACTCTGCACCGGGGGCTGGCAGGGTGAAGAGATTCCAAGGATTGTGAGAATTAATACCTCCACTCTTGAAAAGGAGGCTGAACTGCAATTCCGCACTGTTGATGACAATCCCTCATCACTCACCTGCAATGCGGCAGGCGACACCCTCTACTACCTCGATGAAGGGGTCAGGAGAATGCAGGTGACTGCAGATGCACTGCCGTCCGGGGTTTTTATCCCGGCCGGCGACAGGTTGTTCTATAAGCTTATTGCAGGCCCGCGGGGCATGGTGGCAGTCACTGATGCCATTGATTACCAGCAGAAGGGAGACCTGCTGATCTACAACAGCAGGGGAGAACTAATTGACACCGAACAGGCGGGCATAATCCCCGGTTATATGCATTATATGAAGGATTAGCTACTTTTTGCTAATTTTAGAGCTTTAACCTCAGGCAATTGAAGAGACTAATTCTCATAGCCATTGTAAGCCTCTCCGCATCGCTTCTCGTGTGCGGGCAACCGGAGTTCCCCTCAGGCAGTCCTCTCTTTCCGGAGATCGGAAAGTGGCATGAGATCAGTGTTGATCCGCAGCATGCCGAGGCTATGCGCGCAGTGAACCAGCCAAAGGATCAGCCATTCCGGTTTGCCATTCCGGTTGAAGTCAGCCTCACCCCGTTCAACTCCGGATTCATTGCCACGAGAGGATCAGAAACCATATGGGTACTGCCTGTGTCCTCAAAGGGAGCACTTTCGTTAAATGTCATCCTTTCACCTTATAACCTGCCCCGGGGAGCCTATATCTATGTTTATGATCACGACAGGCAGATAGTGCGGGGAGCATTCACCGGAGAGAGTACTTCCGGCACCCTCTCCATGCCGGTTATGCCTGTTCCGGGGGAAAGGCTGGTACTGGAATGCCACTTCCCCGGTACCCGCATTCCTGAAAACTCGGTGGGGGTGACGCAGGTGGCTCATGATTTCACAGGCTTCTTCAGTCCTGATGGAATAAAGGATTTCTATTACGGACACTCAGACGACTGCGAGATTGACCTCAACTGTTCAACCAATCCCCTCTATCTGACTGCTTCCCGCTCAGTGGTTCGTCTCCTGGTGGCAGGGACCGAGCTCTGTACCGGTGTTATGGTAAACAATACAGGAAACGTAAGCAGGGCTTACCTGATCACGGCAAATCATTGCATTGAGAATCAGAGCCATGCAACGAATACGGTGTTTGTCCTCAATTACCGGAGTCCCTCCTGCGCCGGACCGGACATGACCAACACCTACACCCTTACCGGGTCGGAGCTGAGAGCCACCAATCCTGAGATAGATTTCGCCCTTGTGGAACTGAACCAGTTCCCGTCACTGGTCGCAAGACCATATTTCACCGGCTGGGATATTACGGCCACAACCCCGACCAATACCTTTACCCTCCATCACCCCGAGGGGGATGTGATGAAGCTTTCAATTGATGATAACGCCCCGGTCACAGCGTCATATCCTGTGGAGGGATTTGTCGCGGCAGGATTCTGGCGTGTGCTCAGGTGGGATCTGGGGACAACCGAGAGAGGATCGTCGGGAGCGCCGCTGTTCGACCAGAACGGAAGGCTAAGGGGAACCCTTACCGGAGGAGCGGCTACCTGTGATGATCCTGCAAACGACTATTATGCCAAACTGATCAGAATGTTCAATATAACGACGGTCTCCTCCGGTCATCTGAGGCCATGGCTTGATCCGGCAGGCACGGGCGCCACACTGGTCAGCGGCCGTGATCCCTACGGATATAACCTCTCCAGGTCAGATACCATCGGAGGTATACCGGTGAACGACCCCGGCACAACTGACGCATACTCATCCCCCGGATGGGGCCTTGCCACCGGCAACAATTCTGATGTGCTTACCAGGTATGCAGAGTATATTCCTTTCTCAGGAACCGGTGAGATAGCCTGGCTCAGGTTGCAGGTCTCCGCTTCATCATTCATCAATGTTGCCGACTCGGTTCGCTTTTATATATGGAACGGAGGCGCTCTTCCGGGCAGCGTCATAGCCACCAGAAAACTCCGGATCAACGAGGCCGTGAGTGGCTCAGTACTGGAAGTCGATTTCGGAAGGACCATAAAGGTGACAGGATCATTTTATGCCGGCTACACTGTCTATTACAAAAATCCGCTGAACCAGCCGCAGACTCAGTTTGCCGTGGCACGGTCGGCACCATGGGCCCTGCCGTCGCAGAATACAGCTTACTTCTATAGCGGTTCAGCATGGAAGCCGTTCACCCAGCATCCTTCGTTCCCGATGGCTGTTTCGCTCGGGATCAAGGCTGTAATGGTTGAAAACACCGTACTTAACCAGCTTGAAGACCCTGAACAGGAGACTACAGACCTGAAGGTTTATCCGAATCCTTTCGCCTCAGAGGTGACATTCATACTTACCGAAAGGGGAGTGACCAGCACAACCCTTACGATATATGACAATGTCGGGAGAGTAGTATCGACAGGTGAGTACAGGAATATCTTCCCGGGCGAGCTCACAGTACCATTACCGGGGCTGGCGCCCGGGATTTACCACTACGGTCTGAGGGCTGACTCGGTTTTTTACTCAGGCACCCTCGTAAAAACCGGTACGGAGTGACCAGGATTCTCGTGTCGGTTATCGCAGCGGCACTGGTCCTCTCCTCGTGCCGCAATGCGGGAAACAATCAGGCATCGGGATCCGGCGTTGACAATCCTGTTGCAGGAAGGTTGACCATTGAAAAAGAAAAGAATTATTTCAGGGTTACCGTCAGCGAACCCTGGCAGAATTCACCCGGAATACAGCACGTCTGGTATCTCATCCCGCGTGACTCCGCAGTGCCCTCAGATATAAGGGAGACTCAGACAATCAGGATACCGGTGAGGAGAATGATATGCATGTCTACAACTCACATTGCAATGATGCGGGCGCTTGGGGCTGACAGCCTGATTGCAGGAATCTCCGGCTCGTCGCTGATCTATGATTCTGTTGTTCTGGAAGGTCTGCGCAGAGGCACAATCCGTGATGTGGGTTATGAGGGGAGCCTGAACAAGGAGCTGGTCATTTCGCTGGAACCTGATCTGCTGATGGCCTATGGCGTTGCTGATCCCTCCACCGGGAACACTTCCAGACTTTCCGAAACAGGGGTGAAGGTCTTCTACAATGCTGATTATCTTGAGGAACACCCTCTCTCCAGGTGTGAATGGATAAGGCTTTTCGGCCTGCTTACCGGCAGGGAGCAGCGGGCTGACAGTATTTTCATCCGTGTCTCAGGTGCGTACCGGGAGCTGGCAGATAAGGTGAGGAACGGCATAACCAGTCGTCCGGATGTGCTTCTGGGTGCACCGTGGGAGGATGTATGGTATGTTTCACCATCAGATTCCTATATCGGCAGGCTTATTGAGGATGCAGGAGGTCATTACATCTACAGTGATATGACCGGTCCCAATTCAGTGCCTTTCTCAGTAGAATCAGTTTTCAGGAGGGCTGCGGAGGCTGAACTGTGGATCAACCCGGGGGCCGCAGAGAATCTGGCCGGGATAGCTGCCGCTGACCCCCGCCTGGCCTCTCTCCCGCTTTTCAGCGAAGGGAAGGTGTGGAACAACCGCAGGAGAGTCACGGAAGAAGGAGGCAATGACTACTGGGAGAGTGCCGTGGTGAGACCTGATCTGCTTCTCAGTGACCTGGTATCGATAATTCACCCTGAACTGATGCCGGGATATGTGCAATTCTACTACAGGAAGCTGGAATGAGGGAGGGTAGCACAAGGATTGCGGTTTCGATGGCAGGTCTCTTCCTGTTGACGCTTATCCTGTTCATGGCAGATATGCTGATTGGCAGTACGCAGATGGCTGCTTCAGATGTTTTAAAGGCTCTTTTCAGCAGCGGGCCCGCCGGAGATGAGATTATTGTGATGCAGTTTCGTCTTCCGAAGGCTCTTACAGCTGTTCTTGCCGGCGCTGCCATGTCAGTCAGCGGGTTGCTTATGCAGACGCTGTTCAGAAATCCGCTTGCCGGTCCTGACGTGATGGGTGTAAGCTCCGGCGCCGGCCTGGGCGTAGCCCTCACGCTGCTGACGCTCACCCCGCTTTTCACCCTGGCTGAGGGGAGCATTCTTGCCGGGTGGGGAGTGATACTTGCTGCCTGGGCCGGCGCCGGAGCCGTAATGATAATTATCATGGCGGTATCGGCACGCATGCGCGATATAATGACAGTACTGATAGTCGGCATGCTTCTGGCCAGCGCCATCTCGGCAGTAGTGAGCCTGATGCAGTACTTCAGCAACGAAGTGATGCTTCGTACCTATGTGATCTGGACGATGGGCAACCTCGGCAATATTTCTTATCCGCAGATCAGGGCCCTCGCCCTTGCCACCGCTGCCGGACTGGCCATAGCGTTTACCATGGTGAAACCACTCAATGCCATACTGATGGGTGAGACATTCTCAAGGACGGTGGGTGTGAGAATGCAGAGAACACGCATTATTCTGCTGGCGTCGGCAAGCATACTTGCCGGGAGTGTGACAGCCTTCTGCGGGCCGCTGGCCTTTATCGGGGTAGCCGTGCCACATATAGCCAGGCTGCTCTTCGGCACAGCTGACCATCGCATACTGATGCCTGCCACCGCACTGACAGGAGCAGTGATTCTGCTGTTGAGTGACATCATCTCGGTGATGCCGGGCGGCGGGCACGTGATACCGGTAAATACCGTCACATCACTGATAGGCATCCCGGTGGTATTATGGATCATTCTGGGCAAAGCGGGTCTTGGGAGGAGGTTCTGATGAGAAGAGGAGGAGTAATAGCGGAAACACGTGACCTGGAGATAGGTTATATGCGGAAGAAAACCATCTCGGTTATGAAGGATCTATCGCTCCGGGCACGCCGCGGCGAACTGGTGGCACTCATTGGCCGCAACGGCACAGGCAAGAGCACACTGCTACGGACACTGGTAGGGCTGCAGCCTGCCCTTGCTGGCGAGGTCATGCTTGACGGCAGGACACTTCACGAAACCGGATCGTCACAGCTGCCCAGGATTGTCAGCTTCGTCTCCACCGAGCCGGTGGCTGTACGGAATATACGGGTCCGTGACGTCGTGGCCCTTGGACGATTCCCGTATACAAACTGGATAGGTACCCGGACAGAATCTGACAATATAGCTGTCATTGCCGCACTGGAGGCTACCGGTATTGCTGCCCTGGGGGATAGGAGCATAGACAGCATCTCCGACGGCGAAAAACAGCGCACACTTATAGCACGTTCACTTGCACAGGACACCGGGCTGCTGGTAATGGATGAGCCTACTGCCTTCCTTGACCTCCCCTCGAGATATGGAATAGTAAGTCTTCTCCGCCGCCTGACGCGGGAAAAGGGGAAATGTGTGATCTATTCGACACATGACCTTGATACGGCAATAAATGAGGCCGACAGGATATGGCTGATGACCGGTGACGGGGTAACCGAGGGAGCTCCCGAAGACCTGATGCTCACGGGCAGCCTGGCCAGAGCTTTCGAAAGCCCGCTGCTCTCATTCAGCGTCAATGACGGGACATTCAGCTTTATCAGGGGCAGACAGAACACCATTGCGCTTGAGGGAAGGGGAAAGGCGGCAAAGCTTACGACAAGGGCTCTCGCCAGATGCGGCTACACAACCGATCCTGATGCTCCGCGTATCGTAAAAATATATGAGAGAGGTCACATGACAGAGTGGGTGGTCAGCGATGGAAGCAATGAAAAACGATACGGGTCACTCTATGACCTGGTCACGGATCTGCCGGGTAATGATCAATGAGCCTGGTATTTCCGGTAGGTATCGATAAATGAAGGGATATCCTCCACCGAGAGCCGCTTTGCTATGATCTTTTTGTCGCGGTCGAGGATATACACCATTGGTGTGGATTCAACATTGTAAAGGGAGTCGAACCTGCTCATCCGCTCAGGATCCCATCCGTTGATCCATGTCAGGCCATTGTCGACTATATATCTCTCCCATTTTTCTCGGTCATGATGAGTACAGACGGCAAATACCTCGATTCCCGAAGCTTTGTTCATGTCATAATATTCTTTTAACAGCGGTGTTGACTCCTTGCAATGCCCGCAATCAGGTTCCCAGAAATACAATATCGTGAAATCAGCCTTGACGTCGTACAATGAGACATAATGACCGGCAAATGATCCCATGAGGAGCTCCGGGGCCTTCATGCCGATCAGGTTGGGCCTCAGCCGTTCAATTCTCTTTCTGAGGTCTGAAACATACTCTTCTGCAGCCCATGGCGCTTTTCCTGCAAGATATACCCTGTCAGCCAGGTGCACCACAACGGCATCATGACCCATGATCTCACTTGAGGCATACCTGTTCATCAGCCATACAGCAACATACTGGAACATGGCACTGTCAACAGCACTCTTCTCAAGAAGCCTGTCGGCTTCCTTATTGATCGAGTCAGGCATCTGTACCACCACCTGCCTGAAGAACTGGTCAAGTTTTCCGCCAAGAACGGGACTTCGGATCAGGCCGGGCTCGGAAAAATCAATGTGGTCAAAGAAGTGATCCTTGTAATAAAGATAAGAGATAAGGCGCGTCACAGAGTCGGGATTATTCGTGCCGGGAGGCACTGTTGCTGCAGGAGTCTCGACAGGTATCACTGACCATGCTATCGCACCGAGAAGCGTTCCCTTGTTGGCTTCGGCAGTCTCCTTCAGGTATTGCTTCATCTTCTTCTCCTGGTCCGTGAGCTCTTTTCTTGCGGCTGATGCCTCCGGGCTTCCGGCCTGTAGCCCGCCAAGCCTGCCGTTTATTTTCATTGCCTCCTCCTGAAGTGATTTCCATTTCCTCTGGTACGCCACAAAACTGGTGTTCTCCTCGGAACCACTGAAGGAGATGGTGGCAACCGGATCGCTCTTGCTGAACCGGATGTCAAAAAACTGGTCCTCGTCAATCAGGAACTCGAAAAAGAGATTGTCAGGCAGGACAATCATATAGACCCCTGCAGGCAGTCTCTCACTTCCCATGAACCTTCCCCTGCCGCCGGAGTCCGTTACAAGGCTGTCGCGTACATACTGCTGGTTGCCGACGTGATATGCAAGCCTTAGCTTGACTGAGGGAGCGTCCTGTGCCGTTACTGTTAAGGAGTGGCCGGTCTGGCTGCTGGCAGCGGTTGTCAGTGCTGCAAAAGCCAGGGGCAGTATAAGGTTCGGGAGTCTGAATTTCATCTGAAAATGATTATCACCGTATTCAATATACAATTATCCTGCCATTTCGTGTGGCGGTGGCAGTCATCACATCAACGGGGAGACCTTTGGTTTTCTTGTGTTTCTCAGTCACAGGGCAGCTGTTTTCAGTTTTCCGCTGTTCCGCTCTGCAGCATCGTAAGTTTCAGTGATCCATGCTGATCCTTAGAATCTCGGCGTATCCGCCGGCGGTGATGACAGCCCTGAGCACAAAGTTGAAACGGTTCAGGTCAGTGCAGAGGAAGAAGTCGGTAGGAGGGCTGAAGTCAAGATTAGCCGGGTTGAAGAACCTGCTTCCCGATCCCTTCCTCAGTGCCTCTGTTTCCTTTGATATGTCGCTTTCGCGACCTTCGAGCACGTCTTTTATGTACCTCGCGCAGAGCATGTCTTCCTCTGCCGATTCAAGGGCCCTGTAGCCCATGGCAACGAGGGTAACCTTCTCGGGCCTGATCATTGAGATGTATGAGGCGACCGCCCCTGCGTTTACCAGTCCGGCCCCGAGGATTTCCGTTGCTCCGGCGGCGTTGATTATGCCTTTGGTTCCCGCCGTGGTACAGTGTATCATCGTCTTGCCGGCAACTGAGCCTGTCAGCATCTCGGTCGGACTGTTTCCGTAGTCGAATCCGGCAGGTTTCTTTTCATCCTGTTCACCTGCAATAATTACCTCAGCCTTTAGTTTATCCCTTAGTGCAAATGCCTCCTCAGGCGTGGCAACGTCGAGAAGACGGTTTATGCCGCTGTCAAAGGCATAGCATGCGGTGCTGAAGGCCCGGAAGACATCAATGATAACTGTCAGACCCTGAGCCTCCTGCGCTCCTTTAATAAATTCCTTTATGGTGATTTCCATGTCGGGTTTTTCAATTTGTGAAGATAATAATAGTGTTTGAAGATCATTTCTTAAATTTGCATTCCGTTAATAATCAGAAAATCTGGTGAGACCTGTTGGTGAAATAAGTCAGTCGATTGTCAGCCGTGCCGTACAGGGCCGGAAGGCAGTTGCCGAGAGGCTGAAGAAATCAGTCCCCTTCTGGATTCGCCAAAGGCGTATTATATACTTGCTTTACAAGGGAATAAAGAGGGAAAATATTTATATCAAGGCCTCTGCGCTGACATTTTTCACGATACTGTCAGTGATACCCATGGTTGCACTGGCATTCGGCATTGCCAAGGGTTTCGGGCTGTCTGACGAACTGAGGGCACAGATTATAATGCAGTTTCATAACCAGGAACAGGTTATGAACTGGATTCTTGATTTTGCTAACAAGACACTTGAGCAGACAAGCGGAGGCTGGCTGGCAGGGATAGGAGTAGCCTTTCTCTTTTCAACTGTGGGGCAGCTGCTGAGATATGTTGAGAACACCTTCAATTCGATCTGGAAAGTTGACGAAACCCGGGTTTGGTACCGGCAGGTGACAGATTATCTTGCAGTTATCATTCTTGTGCCGGCTCTCTTCGTAGCTTCAAGCAGCGCCACGGTGCTTGCCACCACGCGCCTGAATGACATGCTTAGCCAGTCAGACATGCTTGAAGGGCTCAAACCCGTTGTCTCCTTCCTGGTTCAGTTGATACCGTTCATACTGCTCTGCACTCTTTCCACTGCTGCATTTCTTGCCATGCCCAATACCAGGGTCAAGTTCCGTTCGGCGCTGGTTGCCGGGCTTGCCGCAGGTATTGCATTGCAGATTTTGCAGATAGTCTATGTTGAAACGCAGATGGGCCTCACCAGGCTTGGCACTCTCTACGGAAGCTTCGCTGCCATTCCGCTGCTGATGGTCTGGGTACAGATGAGCTGGGTAGTGCTTCTGATGGGAGCCCAGCTCTCTTATTACCTCCAGAATATCACCCGCTACGAATTTGAGTTTGATGTTCAGACGGTTTCACCTCGTCAGAAAAAGAGGTTGTCACTGCTGGTGATGCATTCACTGATCGTTGATTTTGTGAAAGGGGCCAAACCCAGGGCGCCGGAGCAGATCTCCATGGAGCTGAGCCTGCCGGTACGCACTGTCCATGAATGCCTTGACCTGCTTCATGAGGCTTCCATGGTCACCGAAGTATGGAATGAAGAGCAGGAAAAATATGTATACCAGCCGGCCACTGACATTAATAAAATGACTCTCTCGTTCGTGCTTGAAAAGCTCGAGTCATCGGGCTCACTGCACAAAATAGTCATCAACAATTCCGATTACCGGAAGATAGACACCGCCCTGACCAGGTTCGAGAGCCTGGTGGCCTCATCGGAGGTAAATATCCTTCTCAGGAACCTGTAAACCTATTTGTTTCTGAACGGTGAGAGCCGGAATCGTCTCACATACCTTATCAGTTCCTCGAGTGAATTCCAGTTATCGAAGAGATAGTGTGGTGCTTCAACCATTATCTGCCTTGTCTCAGGGTGCATCGACCAGTAGCTTGTAAGGTTTGAAGCCCTGAAGACACGGTCTTCCGAACCGATAAGCGAATAATCCCATACAAACCCGGTTTCCACCGGTTCCATCATCCGGTTGTAGAGCCACCTGAGCTCATCGTGGAGTGATTTTTCAGTGCGTGTAGGTATGTAGGCGCGGTTTAGTTCAAATTGGCTCCTTGTCCCGAAGAGCCTGAGGTAGAACTTACCCATGCTGTAGTTCGTGATATTTTCAAGGGTGGCTTCAAAAATCCTGAGAGGTATGCCATACTTGTCATCTGCGGCTACGGGTGTTCCATTGATGGCTATGGTAAGATCAGGTTTTATCCCAAGCTTCCTGCTGTAGTACTCAGCGGCCCATACGCCCAGTGACCAGCCGATGACAGTAACTCGCCGGTAGGTCTTCATCTCCGGCAGTATCAGTGGCTCATCGGCCGAATAGTTGTAAAAAAGAATAAAGTCGTGGTTGTCGGTGCAGAGGTTGGAGAATGCTTTTTCATCAATTCCCCAGGTACCGAAGAGAATAACAAGATCTCTGTTGTTCTCAAATCTACGGAGGAATGTTTTCATCGGGTAGAGGAAAAGAAAAAAGAGGAGAGGGTTACCGTGGTACTTTAAGGAACGGGCTTATGAGATAATCCCGGAATCTACTGTCTGATAAAAGGAAGTAACCTATGGTAGTCAGCCTATAGGTCCATGTGAAAGTCAATGTCTGCAATACAATCCTATTGATTCCCACAAGTAACCCTTACTCTCCTCTTTTATTTCATCACTTCCACAAATGTAATACATATACCTCAACTTTGCAAACAATTTCAGAAAAAAATTCAGGTAGTTTGTAACCGGTTGCTAATTAGAACAGGATTGTGTAATTTTAGACTGAATATGATGCCAATTATTCCTCTGACATTAAATCCATTAGTATGATACCTGAAATAATCAGCATCCGGCATGACGACGGCTCAGGATTCAGGGCCGCATGGATGGATAACGAGAGCGGCTTTCTCCACCTGCATCCCGAATATGAAATTGTTCTGAATATTTCTGGCAACGGGACCCGTGTTGCAGGTGATTCGGTGGAGCTCTTCGACCGTTATGACCTGGTGATGTACGGTCCTGACCTCAGGCATTTCTGGAACTTTTACAGGAAGGATGAAAATGAAACGGGCAGGCATGCAATAATGGTTCACTTCAGGCGTGATTCGCTTGGCGATTCAATGCTTTCGCAATTCGAGATGGCTGACCTGAGGCGGTTGCTGGAAAATGCCGGCCGGGGGATTGCCTTTCCGCCCGAGACGGGCGAAGCTGCAGAGGAGCCCATGCGGCGCCTGCTGTCCGATACCGGGATGAAAAAGATGGTCAGCTTCTTCAGGCTGCTCGAAATACTCTGTGCGGCACCGAGATTCAAGATTCTGTCAGGCGAGAACCGCGAAGGGGTGCATGAGATTACTGACAGTCGCCTGACTGAAGTATGTTCTTTTGTCAGGGATAATTTTTACCGCCCGATTCCTGTTAAGGAGGTCGCCGTGGTGGCAAAGATGAGCCCCCATTCATTCAGCCGCTTCTTTTCACGCAGTACCGGAAGCGGATTTGTCGACTATGTGAACCAGGTTCGTACCAACAAGGCCTGTTACCTGCTCCGGGAAACCGACCACCAGATAAACGAAATTGTATTTGAATGCGGATTTGCAACCGTTTCCAACTTCAATAAGCAGTTCCGCAAGCATGCCGGGATGTCAGCACGTGACTACCGGGCGCAATACCGGAACTGACATCCTGCCTTTCTGCGGGAAAATCACTTTCAACTGATGATATTATTCATGCCGGAGTTTGATCCCTATTGCTAAATTTGCCTCTGAACCAACTAAAAACATCTCGATCATGGGAATGACCATAACCGAAAAAATCATTGCCGCTCACTCCAAATACAAAAGCGTAAAACCGGGTGACATTGTTGACATTACAATTGACGCCCGTGCAGCCAGGGACTTCGGCGGCGCCAATGTCGTCAAGAACCTGAACGATTTTGGACTGAAGGTTGATGACCCTGAAAAGACTCTCTTCACGTTCGACTGCAATCCTACAGGTTCAGACCAGAAATATGCCGTTAACCAGCACATATGCAGGCAGTATGCCCGTGGTAACGGAATAAAGGTATATGACATTGATGCAGGCATAGGCACACACCTTCTCATCGAGGAGGGCTATGTATGGCCGGGAGCCACAGCGGTATCAACCGATTCACATGCAAACATCCTGGGTGCTGTGGGTGCATTCGGTCAGGGAATGGGTGACATGGACATTGCTGCTGCATGGAACAGCGGGAGGGTATGGTTCAAGGTCCCGGCATCGGTGAAGCTCACACTGAAGGGCAGGATGCCTGAGGGTGTGGCTGCCAAGGATGTCATTCTGAACCTGCTGCGCATGTATGGCGCCAACACTCTGCTGGGTTACAGCATTGAGCTATATGGTGATGCAGTGGAACGGATGTCGCTTGATGAACGGATCACCATAGCCTCCATGGCAACAGAGATGGGAGCAATCATAATTCTCTTCCCGCCAACGCCGGCAATTATCGGGTATTGCCGTGCTCGCGCTCGCGCACCGTTTGAACCTGTCCACGCTGACGCGGATGCCACCTACGCAATAACAGCAGATATTGACGTCAGCACCTTCGTACCGATGGTGGCTCGGCCTGGCGAACCACATGACACGGTAGGGGTCAGCCAGCTCCCCGTCACAAGGATAGACTCTGCCTTTATCGGCAGCTGTACCAACGGCCGTATCGAAGACATGAGAGCGACGGCTGAGATACTGAAGGGCAGAAAAGTGGCACCGGGCGTGGTACTCAAGATTGTGCCATCAACTGATGCCGTATGGAAACAGTGTCTTGATGAAGGACTTATGGATATCTTCAAGGATTCAGGGGCGCTGGTCTCAAATGCCGGTTGCGCTGGATGTGCAGCCGGACAGGTAGGTCAGAACGGCAAGGGTGAGGTCACCGTCAGCACAGGGAACCGGAATTTCCCTGGCAAGCAGGGACAGGGAAGCGTATTCCTCGCGTCTCCGGCCGTAGTGGCAGCATCAGCGATTGCAGGATATATAACAACTCCTGAAATGATTCCGGTTACCCCGCCTGAATTCAAATTCAGCGCAACACAGCCTTCGGCCGCTGCCCCTGTTAAGAGCACGCAAACTGACAGACCCACCGTTATCCGCGGAAAGGTATGGCTGATAGAACGTGACAACATCGACACTGACATGATCTTCCACAACCGGTACCTGGCCATCACTGACATACGCGAGATGGGCCAGTATGCATTTGACAACCTGGAAGGTTACAGGGATTTTGCAAAGAAGGCGCAGGCAGGCGATATCATTATTGCCGGGAAAAACTTTGGAAGCGGCAGCTCACGCCAGCAGGCGGTTGACTGCTTTGTCTCACTGGGCATACAGGCCGTCGTTGCGCAATCGTTCGGCGCCATCTATGAGCGCAATGCCATTAACGCTGCATTCCCCGTACTTACATACTCCAGCTTTGAAAAGATAGACCTCCGCGACCAGGATGTCATATCAGTCAATATTCTGACCGGCGAGGCAGTGAATGAACGCAACGGATTATCGACTTTAATTAACCCATTCTATGATGCTCAGTATGAGATTTATAAAAAGGGTGGTTTATTAGGTAAAATTTAACGTAAGACATATCATCATATGAAACCAAGGACATTTGTTGAAAAGGTACTGGGCGCTCCTGAGGGGGCGGTAGTATTCAGGAAACCCGATCTGATACTGACGCATGACAACACCTCCAGCATCTTCCAGACATTCAGAAAAATGGGAGGGGAGAAGGTGTCAGATCCTGACCAGATGGTCATCGTTCTCGATCACAATGCCCCGCCTGCTGATGCCAAACTGGCTACGCAATACCAGGATATAAGGAACATAGTGGCAGGACAGGGAATCAGGAAGTTTTACGACTCAGGGATGGGTATCTGCCATCAGATGATGTCAAATCATGCCCGTCCGGGAATGATTATTGTCGGTTCTGACAGCCACACCTGTACGGCAGGAGCCTTCAATGCCCTTGCGGCTGGAATAGACCGCACCGAGGCAGCAGGAATCTGGAAGAGAGGCGAAACCTGGTTTCTCGTTCCCCCTTCAATGAGGATTGATCTGACCGGCCGGTTACGTCCGGGTGTCAGCGCAAAGGACCTGTCGCTGTGGATCATTGGCATGCTGGGCTCTGACGGCGCCAATTACATGTCTATTGAATTTCATGGAGACGGGGTTGCTTCGCTCAGCGTGAGCGAGAGAATGACTGTTGCAAATCTTGCATCTGAGATGGGGGCCAAGAATGCCGTCTTCCCGGATGATGAGGTGTTGCAGAAGTTCATCGGTTCAAACAGTCCCGGCATCTGGGCTGATGAGGGTGTGGAATACAAAAGCCGCATATCCATTGACCTGTCGAAGGTATTTCCGCTGGTGGCAGCTCCTCATCATGTTGACAATATAAAATCGGTTGCTTCGGTGGCCGGCACCGTTGTGCATGAAGGGCTGATAGGCACCTGCACCAACGGCAGGATTGAGGATCTCCGGACAGCAGCATCTGTGCTCAGGGGTGCTCAGGTGAAGCCGGGCTTCCAGCTTCATATCATCCCTGCATCGAAGGAGATTTATCTTCAGGCCATCAGGGAGGGTATAGTCACTGACCTGATAGAGGCCGGCGCCAATATTCTCAGTCCCAGCTGCGGTCCGTGCCTGGGCACAGGCCAGGGGATACCTGCCAGCGGTCATACGGTCATCTCTACTGCCAACAGGAACTTCCTGGGCCGGATGGGTAACAAGGAGGCTTCCATTTACCTTGCTTCGCCTGCCACTGTGGCTGCATCGGCTGTCACCGGGGTTATTACCGACCCCAGGGTTACAAGGGGTGACGAGGTATTTCCGTTCAATCCTCCCCAGAGCCAGACCAACACCATCAGGGAGGGAGAGAACAGGAAGGAAGGCAATGTATGGAATTATGCAGATGTTGACAACCTGAACACTGACCAGATGTTTGCCGGCAAGCACACTTACTCAGTCATGAGTTCTGATGCGGCTGCAATTCTGCCATTGCTCTTCGGCGACTTTGATCCCTCGTTCAGTGCAAATGCAAAAGCCGGTGACACTATCATTGCCGGTGATAACTTCGGGTGTGGCAGCTCCAGGGAACACCCGTCAGTGGGGCTCGCCCATCTGGGAATCAGGGCTGTCATAATCAAGTCAGTCAACCGTATCTTCTACCGCTCCTCTATAAACCAGGGGCTGCCGCTGATAGTGCACCGGGAGGCTGTGGAGGCGTACCGGGCAGGTGATGCGGTGGAGATAGACTTTGACAGGGGTATGCTGAAGGTAGGAGAGAAACAGTTCAGATTTGAACCACTGCCTCCGGAGCTTAAGGCAATCATAGAGAAGAAGGGCCTTGTCAACTGGATGAAGACGGCCTGACCTCCGTGCAGGGTGAAGTTCCCTGTTGCCAAACGGAAAAATCTGCTTATATTTGCCGCGGTTTTTTATAAACCGCGGTACGGTTCCGTAGCTCAGTTGGATAGAGCAACAGCCTTCTAAGCTGTGGGTCGAGCGTTCGAGTCGCTCCGGAATCACGAAAGCCTGGGCTATGACGCCCGGGCATGACAGAGGAAGGTGGCATGAACACCATCAGTTTCAGATCCGTACTTAAGATTTCCGGACTCATCCTGCTGATATCAGCATCATCGTTCCTGCTTTGCATTCCGGTGGCGCTGATTTATTCTGAACCTGTCAGTCCGTTTCTCCTTGCATTTGTGACGGCATTAACTCCTGGTGCGCTCCTGTACTTCCTGATAAACAGTCCGCTGCATCAGAAGGTAACATCACGCGAGGGTTATCTCAGCGTTACGCTCGGATGGATTATGCTGGTCATTTCCGGCACCTTTCCGTATATTTTCAGTCATGAGTTGAAGGGATTTGTTAACATGCTCTTCGAGAGCGTGTCTGGTTACACTACCACCGGGGCATCAATTCTTACCGAGGTGGAGAGTCTTTCAAAATCAGTCCTCTTCTGGCGCAGCCTGACACACTGGATAGGCGGTATTGGAATAATACTGCTTGTTATTATTGTGCTTCCCTCACTCAAGGTCGGAGGATACAGCCTCTTCTCGCTCGAGTCATCGCTTAAGGAAAAGATACTGCCCAGGACCAAATCAATAGCCATTACCGTATTGATGATATATCTTCTGCTTACAGCACTCCTGGTAATCCTTCTTACTGCCGGCGGAATGAATCTTTTCGACAGCATCTGCCACTCATTCGGCACGGTTGCGACAGGAGGGTTTTCAACAAAGAACACGAGCATCGCAGGGTACTCTGGTTACATCCAGTATGTACTGGGGATATTCATGTTCCTTTCTGCTGCCAGTTTCGTAGTCTTCTACTTCATTCTGAAACGGAACTTTTCCAGGGTGAAGGCCAATGAGGAGCTGTGGTTCTATCTATTCTTCACCACGGCATCAGTTGTGGCTGTCACGCTGGTTCTCTACACAGGTACTGAAAGAAATTTTGAGGTGGCCTTCAGGCATGCATTTTTCCAGGTAACTTCAACCATCTCAACCACAGGTTTCGCTACGACTGATTATAACGTATGGCCTCAGGCTGCTCTTGTCATGATCTTTCTCCTGATGTTTGCAGGCGGGTCGACCGGTTCAACCACCGGGGGCATAAAAATGGCCCGTCATCTGATCGCCCTGAAGAATCTTCGCAATGTGACCGTGAGGCTTCTGCACCCCTCTGCCGTGATACCTGTCAAGCTCAACGGCCAGGTGGTGCCTGAAAGCATCAACAGCCTGATGACTGTATTTATCCAGCTTTACGTGATCATTTTCATTGCAGGGACACTGATTATTCTTGTGTCAGGCATACCTGCAATTGAGGCGGCAGGTGCCTCGGTATCAGCCCTTTCGTGTGTCGGACCGGGATTCGGGGCGTCGGGAAATATGGGAAATTATGCCCACTTCAACGCCGTTGCCAAGCTGACCATGGTGGTACTGATGATTATAGGCCGTCTTGAGATATTTACGATCCTTGCGCTCTTCACCCGTACATTCTGGAAGAAATAAATGTTGTTTCAGGCATATCATTTCTGTTCTTTTTCTCTTAAAAAGTGTTATAATTTCAAAAACTCGCTTACCTTTGCACCCAATTAAAAATCATCTCATGAATAAAGGAATTGTTAAATTTTTCAATGTGTCCAAAGGTTTTGGATTCATTAAGGACGCCAACTCATCCAAAGAGTATTTTGTTCATTCTACCGGCCTGATCGACAAGATCAAGGAGAATGACGAGGTAACATTTGACCTCCAGGAGGGCAAAAAAGGGTTAAATGCCGTTAATGTAAGACTTGCGTAGTTAACACTATAATGTACATTTAAATACCCTGGAGGCTGCCTCAATGAAAATTGAGGCAGCCTCTGTTTCTTATAGATGTGTCCTCCGGAACAGGGGGACTTTTTTTTGTTCAGGGAAACAAGGTATATGATTTACTTGTTAACCATGTTTGGTTTGCACAGGACACTAATACGCGGCGAAGGAACAGGCAGGAAGTAAATGATTTTTTCCTGCTATTTGGCCACGTCAAATTCAATCACATACCCGTACCCCCTCCAGATGGTGCTGAGAGCGATGTTTTTCATTCCGGCCGGCACAAGGTCCACGGGGGGTACCACCTTTTCTGCCGAGCCGGTGAAAATATTGAACAGTCTTCCTGCCTTCTCCGTTTCATCGGCAATCACAATATGGGTTCCCGGCTTTGCAACCCTGATCATCTCGCGGATAGCCAGACCCTTGTCTTCAAAGAGGTTAATGGCACCTAGGTGAAATACCACATCAAAAACATTGTCCCTGTATGGCAGTTTCTGCGCATCTGCACGGACCAGCTCAGAATTAATCTTCCACCGGTTCAGGTTACTGACACAGTGTGACATCATCTCTTCCTGGATGTCAAGGCCATAAAGCTGAAGTCCTGCTGACCGCCTGGCAAGCCACAATAAATTCTCCCCGTAACCAATACCCGTTTCAAGCACGGTATCTCCATCATTCACCCGCAGTCTGCCCATGACTTCATTCCTCGCACTTTTCGGGCCTCCGCACAGAAGGAACATCATGTTGGTAAGAGGCGTATAGACCTTCGCAAGCACCGACCGGAAAAACTTTTCCCTCCGGTTTTTAAAGACCAGTCCCTCGCCACCCAGAAAATCGTAATAGCCACCGAAGTGCCTGTAGCTGACGTCACATTTACTGCAACTCAGAAGATCATGATTCAATCGGTCAGCCTTACTGTCTGCCTGATGAATCAGCTCACCCTTGCATGACGGGCAGCATAGCATTTCATTTACAGATCGTGCCATACCCTGTTTATTATTTTATGCACAATTTAAGATTTATTGTGAAATTATTGACAAGGCTCTTTAAAAATTCTAAATTTGTATATGTTTAGATTATATTATACAATCAACTGACTAATGATCGTATGCAAATATTAAGACAGCCTTACTGACAGTTTCAATAAGCTAATGTAATGAAAGTGCTTGTCACCGGTTCTTCAGGTTATCTTGGCTCAATTGCTGTGAGTCATCTTGTTGCAAAAGGATGCGAGGTCATTGGCCTGGACATGAAAAAGCCGGACGGAAAGGTGGACGGTGACGGTTTCAGGTTTTATGAATGCAATTCAACCGACGGCAGTTGTGTAAGGGATATTTTCTCACGGGAACTGCCTGATGCCGTACTCCACTTTGCCTGTTCCATGAACAGGTTACGGAACAGGAAAGAGGAGTTCGGAATGGATGTGGGAGGATCATTCAATGTGATAGAGGCAGCCCGCAGGACCCCCTCGGTCAGGAAGTTTGTCTTTTCCAGCTCAGCTGCCATCTACGGCCCTGCAGCAAGGAGTGAGCTGTGGCTTGACGAGGCTGAGCCACTAAACCCCGGCCACTATACTTACGGCCTGAACAAGAGGCTGATTGAACAGATGCTTTTCCGGGTAAACGGCGACCATCCGATGCGAACCGTCTCACTGAGAATCTGCACGGTGGTAGGGCCGCGCTATTCAAGGCCCAAGTCAGTGGTTTCCATTCTGTTAAGACTGCCTTTCCTTCCAGAATCCTTCAGCAGGACCTCTGTTCAGTTCCTTCATGAGGATGATTTCAACGAGCTTTTAAACCTCGTTCTGCATGACAGCGAGATTGAAGGTGTTTTTAACCTGGCACCTGACAGTTGTTCGGTTGTTGGTGAAATTGTTCCGCCCGCAAGGTTTCACCGGTTCCCCTGTTCAGCCATCAAACCGGTTATGTGGGCGCTATGGAATCTCAGGATGGTGAACCTTCAGCCTGCCGGCCTGGGATTCTGTCTGTATCCGGTGGTGCTTGACTCAAAGCGACTGGCACGAAGGTATGATTACAGGTTCAGGCACTCATCAACTGAGTCGTTCCTGCTGACGAAGGAGCGAAACAGTCTCCCCCCGGATGCCAGGTTCTGATTATCACTCCCTGTTTTCCGTGAGTCCGAAACGGCTTCCGGCCACATGACTTATCAGCCTGACAGTTTCGTCAATCCCGAGCACGGAAGAATTGATGCAGAGATGATAAGATTCTGCGGCGCCCCATGTCTTCCCGCTGAAGTAATTGTAGTACGATGAGCGGCCCTTGTCAGTGCGCTCTATCAGCTCCTTTGCTTTGGTGTCTGACAGCTTGTGGCTGATTGCGATACGTTTAATGCGGTCTGCCATGTCAGCGCTGATAAACAGGTTCAGGCAGTTCCGTTCGTCCTTCATCACATAATCTGCACACCTCCCAACAAAGATGCATGATCCCTCACCGGCCAGCGTTCTCATCACGTCACTCTGTATCCTGAACAGGGATTCGTTGCTGAGATAGTAATTCGAGAAGAAATCATCGGTCAGCGAGGTACGCAGTCCCAGTATTCCCGGAAAGAGGCTGAAGTGCTTCTGCTCATCAACCCTCTCGAAGAACTCCTCCTTGAGCCCGCTCTGCTGCGAGGCGATACGGATCAGCTCCTTGTCATAAAACGCAATCCCCAGCCTGGCAGAGAGTTTCTGTCCTATCTCCCTTCCGCCGCTGCCAAGCTGTCTTCCTATCGTGATAATATAACGGTTTACCATTGGCCGGTGGATTTTATCATACCCAAATTTAATCTTTAAAATTAATTTCCGGCTATGTGCATGCATATATTGCGGATAAGGTACAGCCGGATGAAAGTGACGGCATTAACCCAAAAAATAGTACTTTAGTTGCCGTATTTTCCCGGACAGGAGCATGCACCATGAAGAAGAAATACATTCTCTCCCTTGATCAGGGAACGACAAGCTCGAGGGCCATCCTTTTCGGAAGCGACGGGCAGCCTGTAGCCTCGTCCCTCAAGGAATTCACCCAGATCTTTCCACGGCCCGGCTGGGTGGAGCATGATCCAGCTGAGATATGGTCCACTCAGGCCGGTGTGGCGGCGGAAGTGGTTGCCGGAAGCGGTGCTGACTGCTCTGACATTGCTGCAATCGGCATCACGAACCAGCGCGAGACAACAGTGGTATGGAACAGGAGAAACGGCAAGCCTGTTTACAATGCCATCGTCTGGCAGGACCGTCGCACAGCGGATCTGTGTGACAAACTCAGGGCGGAGGGCCATGGAGCAATGATAGCTGAAAAGACAGGCCTGGTGATTGACGCCTACTTCTCGGCCACCAAGGTAAAATGGATACTTGACCATGTCGATGGTGCCAGGGCAGCGGCTGAAAGGGGTGACCTTGCATTCGGGACAATAGACTCATGGCTGGTCTGGAACCTGACAGGCGGCAGGCTGCATGTCACGGATGTTTCAAATGCATCACGCACCATGCTGTTCAATATCCGCAGTCTGCAATGGGATGATGTGCTTCTTTCCCTCTTTGAAATACCTTCATCAATGCTCCCGGAGGTGCGTTCATCATCAGAGGTTTACGGTTATTCTACCGGCCTTTTTGCCTCAGGGATCCCCGTCGCAGGGATAGCTGGAGACCAGCAGGCTGCTCTTCTGGGACAGATGTGCGTTGATGAAGGAATGGTCAAGAACACCTATGGTACCGGTTGTTTTATGATGATGAATACCGGCAGTGAACCGATGAGATCCGGCAACAGGCTGCTTGCTACAGTGGCATGGAAGATAGGAGATGACACAACCTATGCCCTCGAGGGCAGTATTTTTATAGGCGGGGCAGTGGTCCAGTGGCTGCGCGACGGGCTCGGCATCATAAGGCAGTCATCTGAAGTGGAGCGTCTTGCATCACAGGTAAGCTCAGCGGAGGGTGTCTGTTTTGTGCCGGCATTCGCCGGCCTGGGAGCGCCATACTGGAACCAGCATGCCAGGGGCACTATTACCGGCCTGACACGGGGTACAACCGCAGCCCACATCGCCCGTGCCGCCCTTGAAAGCATAGCATTTCAGACACTTGATGTGTTGCTTGCGATGGAGAAGGATTCGAATTTGAAAATAAAAGAGTTAAGAGTCGACGGCGGAGCAACGGTCAATGACAGCCTGATGCAATTCCAGGCTGATATCCTTCAGACAGACGTTCTTCGTTCAGGGGTAACGGAAACGACAGCATTGGGGGCAGCCTTTCTTGCAGGTCTGGCGACAGGATTCTGGGGCGGGATGGATGAGCTGCGGGGTCTCTGGCAGGCCGGACGTCATTTTGCCCCTGCAATGAAACCGGAGGAAAGAAAGACACTCATACAGGAATGGAACCGTGCTGTGATGACTGCCGGTGCCTGGGCAGATGATGCCGGAAGATAACGACCTGCAACAATTAACCTGAACGAACCTGCATAAAAATATAACATAATGAAAAAGACATTCCTCCTGGCCGCCTTGATGATGCTGATCATTTCACCGGGTCTTAAAGCCCAGAATGCTGACAGTGCAGATGTTTATATGATCACCTGCGCACCCGGTACAGCTGCCTACTCGATCTACGGTCATACAGCACTCAGGATAGCCATGCGCGGCACAGAATTCGACATGGTCTATAACTGGGGCATATTTGACTTTTCAACACCTAACTTCGTATACAGGTTTGCCAAGGGGAGGCTCGATTATAAGCTGGGAGCTTACAGCTATGCAAGGTTCCTCGAAGAGTATATTTCCGAGGGGAGATCGGTATGGTCCCAGAAGCTAAACCTGACCACAGCGGAGAAGGAGAGGCTGTTTATACTGATCAATGAGAACCTCAGGCCTGAGAACATCAAGTACAGGTATGACTTCTTCTTTGACAACTGCGCCACCCGGGTACGCGATATCGTCGCCGCCTCTGCAGCTGACACCGTCATTTTCCCGGTAAAGGAGAAGCGCCTGAGCTTCCGCCAGCTTATCGACCCGTACCAGAAGGTACTTCCGTGGCTGGATTTCGGCGCCGATATGCTCCTCGGACTGCAGGCTGACAGGAAGGCATCAGTGGCTGATGAGATGTTCCTGCCCGTATACCTGAGAGACAACTTCGCCGGAAGCCTAATAGTTCATGACGGAAGACAGGAGCCGCTGGCAGGGCCGACGGAGAAGGTAGTGGACAGACCTGTAACACAGACCGGGAAGAAGGCATGGGTGCCACAGGCTGTATTCTGGCTCATATTCGTTTTTGTAGTGCTTGTGACATTTGTTTTTAAAAGACCCGGACTGGAAAAGGTTCTGGATTACATACTCTATTTCATTTTCGCCTTAATTGCACTGTTGCTGATTTTCACGAATATATTCTCGGAACATGATGCACTTCATCTCAACCTGCTCTTCCTGGGAATAAACGTACTGATAACAGTACTTTTCATCATGATGCTCGCGGGGAAAAAATCAGTGAAACTGAGCAGGTTAACGTTAACCATTTCGGTCCTTTGGTTTCCTGTCGCTCTTATTGCCGGCCAGGGAATTAACCCTGCACTCATACCACTGGTCCTGACGATAATGGTTCGACTCTTCAGGCACTGCGGTTTCGGGAAATCGCTTTAACACATCTTTAACAACATTTAACAAGGTTTTTTAATATCAGAAATGATCTTTGCGAAGCTTTTAATAAAGGGCAAAATACAATTTAACAACATATGGAACATACAACCGACATCAGGCTTCTGAATGAAAAGATTGAAAAGGAAAGCGCCTTTGTTGATCTTGTCAGGCAGGAGATAAACAAGGTGATAGTGGGGCAGCGTCATCTGACAGATTCTCTGCTCATCGGGCTGCTTTCGAACGGACACATTCTTCTTGAGGGTGTTCCCGGACTGGCAAAGACTCTGGCCATAAAGACCCTCGCGTCGATAATTGATACAAAGTTCAGCAGGATTCAGTTCACTCCTGACCTGTTACCGGCTGACCTAATCGGAACAATGATCTACAGCCAGAGGAAAGAGGAGTTCGTGGTGCGCAAGGGTCCGATCTTTGCCAATTTCATACTTGCCGACGAGATTAACCGCTCCCCGGCTAAGGTGCAGAGCGCCCTCCTGGAGGCAATGCAGGAGCGGCAGGTGACTATTGGTGACACTACATACAGGCTTGATGAGCCGTTCATGGTGCTGGCGACGCAGAACCCGATTGAACAGGAGGGCACCTATCCGCTGCCTGAGGCACAGGTTGACAGGTTCATGCTGAAGGTGGTGATCACCTACCCCGAGAAGGAGGAGGAACGGCTTATCATAAGGGAGAACCTGGCCAGCGAGTTCCCCGTTGCAAAAACCATACTGAAGCCGGAAGATATAATCCGCGCCAGAAGCGTGGTCAGGGAAGTGTACATCGATGAGAAGATCGAAAACTATATCCTCGACATTGTATTTGCCACCCGTCAGCCGGACAAATTCGGTCTTTCGAAGTTCACACCGCTTATAGCCTACGGAGCCTCTCCCAGGGCAGGGATAAACCTCGCACTGGCTGCAAAATCATATGCCTTCATAAGGCGAAGGGGATTCGTGGTTCCCGAAGACGTCCGCTCTCTCTGTGCCGATGTCCTCCGCCACCGCATAGGTCTGACCTATGAGGCTGAGGCTGAAAATATCACTCAGGATCAGATTATTGCAGAGGTGCTTAATACCGTCGAAGTCCCGTAGAAGGATGAAGAGATTACAACTGTCACTGATCCTGCTGACATTTCTGATCCCTGTAAAGGCTCAGGAATTCTGTGGCATGACTGAAAAGAGCATCCGTGCTGTGATGGAGAGGGATTTCAAGGGTCTGACGCCTGACGACAATGTCAGGAATGATGTCTACAGGTACCTTAAATACCATTCGGTTGACGACAATGAGACATGGCTGATATTCCTCGATGAGAGAAACAGGTGCAAAGGGGTCAGGATAACATACAGTAACAGTCTTTATGATACAAAGATCAGCGAACTGAACCGGAAGTACGGGCATGACGATGGAGGAAAGTGGAGTTACAGGCTGGAACGGAACCGGATTGCCGTCACGGTTCACCGTGATGAATGGTTTTTTACTGTCACACATGTGCGGATGTAACATCTGTAAGGGAAGTGGAAACAACAGAACTGTTAAAGAAGGTAAGGAAGATTGAGATCAGGTCGCGCGGGCTGACCCGCCAGATCTTTGCAGGTGAGTATCACAGTGCTTTCCGTGGCAGGGGAATGGCCTTCAGCGAGGTACGCGAATACCAGTTTGGTGATGACATCCGCAACATAGACTGGAACGTCACCGCCCGGTTCGGTCATCCTTATGTCAAGGTTTTCGAGGAGGAGAGAGAGCTGACAGTCATGCTGCTGGTTGATGTGAGCAGGTCGGGAGATTTCGGAACGGTGGCTTCCACCAAGAGGGAGATGATGACGGAGATAGCTGCCGTCCTTGCATATTCGGTTATTGCCAACAATGACAAGGTAGGGCTGATGCTCTTCTCTGACCGTGTGGAGAAATACATTCCCCCGAAGAAGGGCAGAGGCCATATGCTCAGGATCATCCGCGAGATGCTCGGTTATGAGCCTTCAGGATCAGCCACATCGCTGTCCGAGCCGTTAAGGTACCTGACCAATATTATCAGGAAGAGGTGTACCGCCTTTATTCTTTCTGATTTCCTTGCTCCCCCCTTTACAGATGCCCTTCGCATTGCATCGGGCAAGCATGACGTGGTTGCCCTCCGCATCAGTGACAGGCGCGAGAAGGAGATGCCTGACGTTGGTTTCATAAAGGTTTTGAATCCGGAGACGGGCAGGGAACAATGGATAGACACCTCCTCATCGGCTGTCAGGAAGGATTATGCCGCTCAGTGGAAAAGGCATGATGAGGCTGTTGCCTCGGCCTTTGTCAGCTGCGGAGTTGATATGGCATCAATCAGCACCGGCGAAGACTATATCAAACCACTTATCTCACTGTTCAAGCACAGGTAGGAATATGAGAAAGGCTTTCATTTCAATAGTGGTTTTCCTTACATCGGTACTACTCCTGTCAGCCCAGCAGATAAGGGTTACCTCGAAGCCTGACACCTCGGTCATGCTGATAGGTGACCAGATTGGCTTCACCGTCACGGCAGAGATGCCTTCAGGTGTCTCTGCTGATATGAGCGGTGCCGCCGACACCCTGGCCGGAAAGATCATCATTCTGCGCAGAGACCCGCGTGACACAACTGTTTCAGCGAACGGGTCGGTAACAATCACTGACAGGTATCTCATCACGGCATTTGATACCGGGTCATATACCATTCCGCCATTCTATGCGGGGGTGGCTTCCGGTGACAGCCTGCTGAGATTCTTTTCGGATTACTCATTTCTGGACGTAATTCGTCCCGACGTCACCCCGCCTGACACCACTGATGTTATTTTTGACATAGTCGGCCCTCGCAGTGCACCTGTAACCTTCCGGGAAATCCTGCCATGGATAATAATCACCCTGATTGTTGCAGTGATGGTATGGCTGCTCGCACGCTTCCTGCCAAGGAACCCCCTCCGGCGTTTTGTCAGACCACCGGCCCCGCCTGAACCGGCACATGTCATTGCGCTGCGTGACCTGAAGACTCTCAGGAGTGAGGAAATATGGCAGAAGGGTGATATCAAGGAATATTACTCCAGGCTTTCAGACATACTCAGGAGATATATCGACAACCGTTACGGTGTCAGCTCTCCCGAACTGACGACGGACGAGACCGTGCGGATGCTGCAGAAGGCATCTGTGACCACTTCGGGACAGATGGCTATTGTCAAGGAAGTGCTTTCTCTCTCAGACATGGTCAAGTTTGCCAAATACCTGCCCGACAGTGCTTTGCATGAATCATCCATGGATAGTGCCGTGAGGTTTGTCGAAGAGACCAGGCTTCCGGATGCAGCTCCGGCTGATACCAAGGATAAAACTGAAAATACTTCTGGCGAGGGCAGCGATGGAGCAGTCGCAGGAAAACAGAAGGAGAAAGGAGGGCGCCATGCATAACATCGTCTTCGAGAACAGTTGGTTCCTCTGGTTCCTTCTCATCATACCCCTCTTGGTGGCACACTACATATGGCGCCAGGGAAAAGCCAATGCCCCGGTGAAGCTTTCCACTGCCGGGTTCTTTGCCGAAGGGCGCAAGACCTTCCGGCACTACCTGAGGCACCTGCTCTTTGCCCTAAGGGTGGCTGCCATAGCGCTGGTAATAGTGGTAATTGCCAGGCCTCAGAATGTTGACAGGTGGCAGAGCTCCACCACTGAGGGGATTGATATTATCCTTGCTCTCGACGTTTCAGGGTCGATGCTTGCGCGCGACTTCAATCCCGACAGGCTGGAAGCATCCAAGAACGTCGCAACGGAATTCATAAGCGGAAGACCGTATGACCGCATGGGACTCACGGTATTCAGCGGCGAGAGCTTTACCCAATGTCCCCTCACGACAGATCATGCCGTGCTCATCAACCTGCTCAGGGAAGTGAAGAGCGGAATCATTGAGGATGGCACGGCCATTGGCGTGGGACTGGCCACTGCAATCAACAGGATAAAGGATTCCGATGCCATCAGCAAAGTCATAATCCTGCTCACTGACGGCGTCAATAACCGTGGATCCATTGACCCGATGACGGCTGCAGAGATTGCAAAGACCTTTGGCATCAGGGTGTATACAATCGGTGTGGGCAGCATGGGATATGCCGACTACCCGGTACAGACACCTTTCGGCATGAGATACCAGAAGATGGAGGTGGAGATTGACGAGGCTCTTCTTCAGCGGATAGCTGAGATGACCGGAGGGCAGTATTTCAGGGCTGTGGACAACACCAGCCTGCAGAAGGTATACGGTGAGATTGACAAGCTTGAGAAATCAAAGATAGAGACCAGAGAGCACAGCCGGCGTGACGAGGTGTTCATGTCATGGGCCCTCGCGGCCCTGGCGCTGCTCGGCCTCGAGCTGTTGCTCAGGTATCTCCTCATGAAAAACATGTCATAGCGCGATTATGGAAACATTCAGATTTGCACAGCCTGACATGCTTTACCTGCTTCTCCTGGTACCGGTTCTGATCATTTTATGGATCATCGGCAACAGGAAAAGGAGACTGGCCAGGGAACGTTTCGGCGATGCGCCGATGCTTGAACAGCTCTCGCCTGACTATTCCCCTGCAAGAATGGCGGTTAAATTCATCATCAGGCTTCTTGCCTTCGTCATGGCCGTGCTCACCGTTGCAAGACCGCAGTTCGGCTCCCGGCTGGAAGAGGTTAAGCGTGAGGGAGTGGAAGTGGTGATAGCCCTTGACGTAAGTAACTCGATGCTTGCTGCCGATATAACCCCCTCGAGGCTCGAAAGGGCCAAACAGGCTATAACCCAGCTCGTTGATCAGCTGAAGGAAGACCGGATCGGGCTCATTCTCTTTGCCGGCGATGCATATACGCAGATCCCTGTTACCAATGACTATCTCTCGGCCAAGATGTTTCTGTCAACCGCAGGGCCTGATGCGGTATCAAAGCAGGGAACCGCAATCGGCGCTGCCATTGACCTGGGGATCAGATCCTTCACCCCCGAGAGCGACAAGAGCAGGGCACTGATAATAATCACGGATGGTGAAAACCATGAGGATGACGCGGTTGAAAAGGCACGGGAAGCGGCTGAGAAGGGTATAGTGGTACATACAATAGGCATAGGATCGCCTGACGGATCTCCCATACCGGTGGTGACCGGCGGGAGAACCGATTATCTTAAAGACAGTCAGGGAAATACAGTTATTTCGAAGCTTGACGAGAAAGGTTTGCAGGAGATTGCATCGGTAACGGGCGGAAGGTATGTCAGGGCCAGCAACACAAGCATCGGACTGACTGAGATTTATAATGACATTGGCAGGATGAAGAAGAGTGAGATTAACGCCATGATGTACACCGAGTACAATGAGCAGTTCCTTATACCTGCGGCACTTCTCTTCATTCTGCTTGTGACTGACCTGCTGCTGGCTGACAGGAAGAACAATCTTCTCAGGCGTATTGGGATCATCGGAAAGGAACCGAAACAGGACAGGATATGAGAGGTAATGGAACAGCTTACAGATTGCTGATTGCCGTCATCTGCACGGCAGTAATCTCTCCTTCCCTCCACGGACAGGAGGAGAGGGAATATATCAGGAAGGGAAACAGGCTTTACAAGAAGAGTGAGTTTGCCGGCAGCGAAGGGATGTACCGTCGTGCACAGGAAGACGGCAAGCCTTCAGGCGATGCGGTCTTCAACCTCGGTGACGCCCTCTACAGGCAGAACAGGTATGGCGAAGCTGCGGAGGAATTCAGCCGTGCGGTACAGGCCGGCGAAACCGATTCACTCAGGCAGGCTGACGGCTTATACAACCTTGGCAACTCATTGCTGAAGGAGCAGAAATTCAGCGAAAGCATCAATGCTTATATCAACTCGCTGAAACTCAATCCTGACAATATCCAGGCAAAGTACAACCTCGCATATGCCCAGGACCAGCTGAAGAAACAGGAGGAACAGCAACAGCAGCAGGATCAGCAGGATCAGGACAAGAACAGGCAGGACCAGCAGAACAAGGATCAGGAGGATAAGAAGGACCAGGAGCAGAAGGATGATCAGCAGCAACAGCAGCAGGATCAGCAGAACAATCAGCAACAACAGCAGTCCTCAATGAGTCGTGAGGATGCGAAGCGCCTTCTTGACGCCCTTGCTGCCAATGAAAAGCAGACCCAGGAGAAGGTGCAGCGCGACAAGGCTGCCGGTGCAAGGGTAAGGGTCATTAAAAACTGGTAATTTTGCAGTGATGAAAAGGATAACGACGGCGTTGGTTTTTCTGCTGGCCTGCCTTGCGGCAACGGCCCAGGAGGTAACGCTTACCGTTGAAGCACCGGAGAGCGCCGTTGCCGGAGAAAGGTTCAGGATCATCTATACGATCAACTCAACAGACGGGCAATTCACCCCTCCGAAGTTCGATCCTTCATTCTCGGTCCAGGGTCCTCAGCAGTCGACCAGCCGCAATGTACAGTGGATCAACGGAGACATGAAGGCGGTTTCTTCCACCACCCTCATTTATTATGTTACAGTTGGTGCACCAGGCACTTATACCATTCCGGCGGCTCAGTTCGAGGCCAAAAAAGTCACTGTCAGCTCGCAGGAAAGGCAGATAGTTATATCTGCCGGAGGTTCCCCGCAGCAGGCTGCAGGCCAGCAGCAGGGCCAGGGGCAGGTAAAGGCGGCCGGTGATGCTCCTGCCTCAGGATCAGAGGTCTCCATGAAGATACTGCTCGGCGACCGTGAGGTTTATGCAGGTGAGCCAGTCACCGGGATGCTGAAACTTTATACCCGCATTAACCTTTCAGGCATACAGGAACTTAAGTTTCCTGATTTCAAGGGTTTTCTGAAGGAGGATATTGAAACCCCGCCTCTGCGCAGCCTCGAGACCGAGGTGATTGACGGCATACAGTACGGCACCGGCGTCATCCAGCGTTTTGTACTCTATCCGCAGGTTTCGGGTGAGATACGCATAGAACCGGCCGAGATGACCGTCCTGGTCCAGGAACGGACCGGTGCAAGGGATCCCTTCTTTGATGATCCCTTCTTCGACAGTTTCTTTTCATCGGTCTCCACCGTACCACGGAAGATTACCACACAGCCTCTGACTGTCAGGGTCAAATCCCTGCCCGAACCCCGGCCGGCAGATTTCCACGGCGCTGTAGGTTCCTTTACAATGGAATCGTCCATTTCCGGTACTGATGCGAAGCTTAATGACGCTGTCACGATGACTGTTACCCTTAAAGGTTCGGGAAACCTCAACCTCTCCGGAGAACCTGTAATAAGCTTTCCGCAGGGAATTGAAAAGTATGATCCCAAAGTGACCGTTAAGAGTTCAGGCACCTCCTCGGGAACCAAGGTTTTCGAATACCTGCTCATCCCGAGAAATACGGGCACCTTCGAGATACCGCCCATATCATATTCTGTCTTCGACCCAAAGGAGGAAAAGTACGTCACGCTGCGTGCCGGAGGATTCACTGTCAACGTCACCGGCACGCCGGGACAGGAAGAGAGCGCAGCTCCGGTCTATATTCCCGGTGAGGATGTAAAGTACCTCGGTCAGGATATCAGGTTCATCCGGAATGGCAAAACAAAGCTGGCAGCAATTTCCTCGCCGCTGGTTTCAACACTTTATTACTGGCTCTGGTTTGCCCTTGCCCTCTTTGTTGCTGTCCTGGTGCTTGTGGTCCGGAAGCAACAGATCAGACGCAATGCTGACACGGCAGGAGTTCGCAACCGCCGGGCGGCAAAGAATGCCCGCAAAAGGCTGGCAAGGGCAACTGCACTTCTCAAATCAGGGAAGAAGGAAGAAGTAAATGCCGAGGTTGCCAGGGCTCTGTGGGGTTATCTTGGTGACAAGCTCCGTATAGCGCAGTCGGATATTACCAGGGACAAGTGCTACATAGCACTGAGAGACAGGAAGGCTGACGAGGAGATGATCACCGAACTCGACCGGATACTCACCGCTACCGAGTACTCGCAATATGCTCCCGTTTCAGAGGGTGAAAGCCCTGCAGCACTCTGTGAAAGAGCAGCCACACTTATCGGGAAACTTGACGATGTTCTTGACTAAAGGAGGGAGAGGATGAGAAGGATTCTACTGATACAGATCATATTCATGGCCGGCATCCTGAGTCTTGAGGCCCAGTCACCTGAGGAGCGCTATTCTCAGGCAGGCGGTCTCTACGGTTCAGGAGACTATTCAGGCGCTGCAGCCATCTACCGGAAGCTGTGGGAGGAAGGTTTCAGAAGCGAGGACCTGCTCTACAATGCAGGAAATGCGTTTTTCAAGTCGGGAGACAATGCCTCTGCAATCCTGTTTTACGAAAGGGCAAAGTTGCTGGCACCTGCAGATGAGGACATTGACTATAACCTGCAAATAGCCAGGAGTCGTATAACAGACAGGTTTGAATCGGTGCCACAGCTGTTTTTCGTCAGGTGGTTCGATTTCCTTGCTTTACTTACTTCGACAAATACCTGGGCAGTATCAGCCCTCGTGATGTTCCTTGTGGCCCTGGTGCTTGCCCTGTTGTTCCTTACCAGGGCAAGGGCGCGGGGACGGCTTCTTTCATTCTGGCTGGCCATCACCGCGCTGCTGTTGTCCTTCCTGATAATTTCACTGGCCTTACGGAACAATAATCTCGTCAATCATAACAGCAAAGCGGTGATTACCTGCAGCATTGTGACAGGCCGGAGCGCCCCGGGGGAGACAGGCAACGAGCTCTTTGTCCTCCATTCCGGCACCACCGTCACCGTTGAGCAGGAACTGGGAGCATTCCTCGAGGTGAGACTTCCAGACGGGAACAAGGGTTGGATCAGGTCAGACTGCATGGAAAAGATATAATCCGTTAAGACTATTTTCTTAACTTTCTGCCGGAATCAATTTGTCCGGACATGATAGGAAAACTACCGGTGGTCTTGTTGGCAGCTGTGCTATTGCTGACATCATGCAAGAAACGAAACATCACTGACGAAGGTCCGACCGACGTTCGTATCCATAATCAGACCGGCCAGATTATCAATGATGTCAATGTCACAGTCACTGATGATCCGGCGTATGCGGTAAGGACACATAATTTTGG
Organism: Bacteroidota bacterium; assembly: GCA_018262715.1. Classification (GTDB taxonomy): domain Bacteria; phylum Bacteroidota; class Bacteroidia; order Bacteroidales; family VadinHA17; genus SR-FBR-E99. The sequence continues at coordinate 12,118 of JADFDS010000004.1, read as the reverse complement.
CACCGTCGCGGCAGGGGCTTATTCAGATTACTTCAGGTTCGATATTGCCCATACCGAGGCTGACATCACGGTAAAAATAGGCAATGTCACCTATTCCACACCCTCATCTCAATTTGATTACCTGACATATATCGGTCCTGACCGGATCACCTACAGGATCACAATCACAGATCCGGTGAACAGGGTGCTCGACATTGAAACAGTCATCGAGGAGCCTATAGACAATCTTTAGCCCCGGGAATGAAGGAACTCATCACAGTCTGTCCGCGCAACTGTTACAGCACATGCACCTTCAGGGTATTCACCGAAGATGGGAGGGTGGTCCGCATTCTCCCTTTTGAGGGTAACCTGGCTACTCCGGAAGGACCGTGCATCAAGGGACTTTCTTACCTGGAAAGGGAATACTCTCCGGAACGGATCATTTATCCACTCAGGAGACAGCCTGATGGCTCCTTTGCGCGCATTGGTACAGATGAAGCCCTGACTATTATAGCCGGCAGACTGGTGGAGGCAAGGAAGAACCATGGTCCGCATTCGGTTTTGTTCTACAAGGGCAGCGGTTACTCAGGGCTGAGCAATGAAATTGCGGGCAGCTTCTGGAGACTGTTCGGCGGAGCCACCACAACCTACGGCAATCTCTGCTGGCCTGCGGGGCTCGAAGCCGTCAGGCTGACACTCGGCGAGGTTAAGCATAACCTGCCATGGGACCTGGCCAATGCCTCCATGATCATCCTCTGGGGAAAGAATTCCGCCGAGACCAACGTGCAGGAGCTGATACATATTGAGAAGGCACGGCAGAACGGAGCAAAAGTGGTTGTAATTGATCCGCGCCGGACCCTCACTGCAGACAAGGCTGACATGCTCATCAGACCACGGCCCGGCACCGACGCCGCCCTGGCACTGGCAATGGCACGGGTGATAATTGACCGCGGCCTGACAGATAAAGAGTTCATCAGCAGGCACGTTTCAGGTTTCGGACAGTTTGCAGCGTCACTTCAGATAACGCCTGATAAAGCACAGGATATTACAGGTATACCAGCTCAGACAATAATTGATCTTGCAGTGGCGGCGGCGGGTGCCGGCCGGCTGACTCTTGTGGCAGGTTTCGGATTGCAAAGGTACACCAACGGAGGGCAGACAATAAGGTCAATTCTTTCCATTCCGGTTATCACAGGTATGATAGGGAGGCCCGGTTGCGGTTTCAACTTTGCCAACCTGCAGAGTTACATATTTGATGAGGTAAAGGAACCTTTGAGCTATTATCCTGACCCCGGGACAGACAAACCTTTCCGACGGGCCATTTCGATGGCCAGATTCGGCCCGGATTTCTTTGCCCTGGGAGAGCCGGCCATAAAATTTGCCTGGATCGAGAGGGGGAATCCCGTTATCCAGCTTCCTGCCAGCGCGGAGGTCAGAAAGGCCCTTGAGTCGGTACCTTTCAAGGTTGTGGTTGAGCAGTTTATGACTGACACGGCTGCGATGGCTGACATAATTCTGCCGGCAAAGGGAGTATTTGAACAGGCTGACGTGGTGGGTTCATACTGGAATCCCTATGTTCAGTACAAACCGCAGGTCACCGATCCGCCCGGCGAGGTGCTTCCCGAGAGCGAGATATACTGGCGGCTGGCTCAGTTTATGGGTCTGAATACCGGTGAAGCCGGCATCCCGGCTCCAGGACAGTATGACAGCTGGCTCATGGAGCGGATAAGCCACACCCCGGGTTTCGTGAGGGAAGAGTTATTGCAGAAGCCTGTCATCCCCGACCAGAACGAACATCCGGCATACGGAAACCTGAAATTTGACACACCTTCAGGAAAGATAGAACTGTTGTCTGACAGCGCTGCAAAATTATGGGGTGTTAATCCGTTGCCGACCTTTGAACCGCTGAACGACCTCGGGGAGGAGCGTCTGCCCCTGAGGCTCATGACACCGAATATTGCATCACGGATCCATTCTCAGTTCGGAAACCTGGAAGTGGTAAGGAGTGTGGTTGAAGAACCGGCCTGGGAAATATCCGTGGCTGATGCCCGCAGCAGGGGTCTTAGGAGCGGAGACAGGATCAGGGTGTTCAATTCGCGCGGTGAAGTTACCGGCAAGGTCAGGGTTACGGCCCGTGTCAGAAGCGGCAGCCTGGTTTTTCCAAACGGCATATGGCTTGGCGAGGGCGGGGGAGTGAACAGGCTCATCGCTTCCTCGGAGACCGATATGGGGCACGGAGCTGCCTTTCACAATACGAGGGTTGACATAGAAAAGCTGGTGCCATGAGGAAGGGATTCACATTTGACGCTGCACTCTGTATAAACTGCAAGGCCTGCAGTGCCGCCTGCATCCTTGAGAACGGGCTCCGGCCCGGCACGCGCACCCTTTTCACGTGGAATGAACATGCACTGCCCCTGGCGGGAGTCATCAACCTCTCCATGGCCTGCAACCACTGTGCCGAACCCGCCTGCGCCTCAGGCTGCCCGGCCCTGGCCTACACCATCAGTCCTGACGGAGTTGTCATCCATCATACAGACCGTTGCATGGGATGCGGGTATTGCACATGGAGATGCCCATATGGTGCCCCGAAAATCAATCCTGCCCTGGGATACATTGAAAAATGCCATTTCTGCGCTGACAGAACCACTCAGGGCGTTGAGCCGGCCTGCGTCACCGCCTGCCCCACGGGAGCGCTTAATATGACAGAAAGGGAGGAATTCGACGGTGCTCTTCCGGCGTGGTTTCCTGACACAGGGATAAAACCTTCTGTTTTCATTAAAAATGCCGGTACCAATCACAAGCCGTTTATTATTCCTGCCGGCAATGAATCGGAGGAAGATGTAGAAGAAATTCTCACAACACAGGGCACAAGTTCAGGTTCATCCGGCAGGCTGAAGGAGGAGTGGAGCCTGGCTCTATTTTCGGTGCTCGTAATAACAGCCTCTGTCATCCTGATAGTCTCGGCTCTCCGGGGAACAATTACCGGCGGATTTATGCCGTTCATCCTTATGGTTTGTGCCATGGCAGTATCTGTTGTGCATCTGGGGGTACCCGGCAAATCATGGAGGGCAGTGCTCAATCTTCTCTCTTCGCCGTTGAGCCGCGAGATAGCCATGGTTCTTATGCTTGCATTTGTTGCACTCCTGGAGTGGATGAAACCGGACATTCTGCCGCCGCTTGTAACGGGCTTGCTGGCGCTGCTGACACTGATATCCATAGACAATGTATATTTTGCTGCCGACAGGTCGTTCAGCCTGAAACTCCACAGCGGCCAGGCTTTCTTTACAGGACTTTATGCTGCAACCTGGTTTATTGAACCTACGATAATATTCATTGTCCTTTCAATGCTGGCCGCCATCTCCGTGGTAATGCGGTACAGATCTTCGGAGGCAGACAGCCTGACACGTGCACTGTACTATACAAGGGCGATGGCATTGCCAATGGTTTTCATGCTGACATACCCTGACAGCCCGGTAACCGACATAGCAGCCCTCGTGATCTTCATCACAGGCCTGATGGCCGACAGGCTGCTTTTCTACTGCGACTTCAGGCCGCCAAATATAAAAGATACAATAACAGAACATTTCGCGAAAGAATATGAAGAAGAGAGAGATAAACAGCGTCAGGACGCCGGTATATCGTGATTCCGGCTTTGAATTACCCACTGCTGCAGCAACCTCGGGCGCTTTTGCAGCGGAGACAGGCCATGAGCGGGAGCCGGATATGTATATATATTCACGGTATCGCAACCCGACGGTTGTCGCTGCCGAGGAGGCAGTCATGGAGGTTGAGGGGTGCGGCTGGGCGCTGCTGGCACAGTCAGGCATGGCTGCCATTGACATAGCGCTTTCAATATTCCAGGAGGCAGGGAAACAAAGCAACTGGCTCTTCTTTTCGGAGATTTACGGCGGCACACTATCATACATCGGCAGCGTGCTGCAAAAGCGCCGCGGCATGGATGTAAGCTTCTTCAGACCCGTTGACGGCAGGTATGATTACCGGCAGCTTGAAAACGCACTATCTGACATAAGACCTGATATTCTTTATTTTGAGACCATCTCAAACCCGCTGCTGATCGTTGCAGAGGGACGCAGGGTCATTGAGCTTGGGAAAAAATACGGTGCGAAAGTGATAGTTGACAACACCTTTGCCACACCGTTATTATGGAAGCCCCTTGATGACGGGGCCGACATGGTCATCCACAGTGCCACGAAGTACCTGTCAGGTCATGGCAATCTGACTGCCGGTGTCATCTGCGGCAATGATACAAACCTGATGCAGAGCGCAATAGAGTACCGTAAGTATGTCGGACACATGCTGTCGCCTGATGATGCATACCGGCTGCAGACGCAGATGGCTTCGTTTGAGCTCCGCTACAGGCAACAGTGTGACAATGCGGCAGCTGTGGCATCAATGCTGAAGTCGTCAGACCTGGTTGCCGGCGTGCTTTACCCCGGGCTTGAAAGCCATGATACCCATGAAGCAGCGAAAGAGCTGACGGGAGGGAAGGGATACGGTGCCATGATCGCCTTTGACCTTGCGGGAGCTTCGCCTGAGGCGAAGAGGAAGAACCGCGACAGGTTTATTGCCGCTGTGTATCCGGAAATAAGGCTTATTCCCACACTGGGCGATAACCATACCATTCTGATGCCTGTGGAGGCAGTATGGGGAACGAAGTATCCTGAGCCGGGAATGATAAGATTGTCTGTTGGTTACGAAAAGACTGACAGGCTGGCTGAGATTATCGGGCGCGGACTGAAGGGATGATTACCATTGTATTGGTTCCATTCCTCTGGCAACAAGCCACTGGTTGCACCTGCTGAAGTGCGAGCAGCCGAAAAAGCCGCGTGATGCTGACAGGGGGGATGGGTGTACCGTCTTTAGTACCAGGTGCTTTGACTCGTCAATTGATGCCCCCTTGTTCTGTGCATAGGCGCCCCACAGCAAGAATACCAGGTTTTCCCTTTCACGGTTCAGTGCGCTTATGGCAGCATCGGTGAACCTTTCCCATCCCCTGTTCTGGTGTGACAGGGCCTGGTGTGCCCTGACAGTAAGTATAGCGTTGAGGAGTAGCACACCCTGGCTCGCCCACCGTTCCAGGTTGCCTGACTTAGGTACGGGCACCCCGAGGTCGCGGTTCAGTTCCTTGAAAATATTCACCAGGCTGGGAGGGAACTCTGTTCCGTCATTTACTGAAAAACAGAGTCCGTGTGCCTGCCCGTAATTATGATACGGATCCTGTCCTATGATCACAACCCTTACCCTGTCAAGAGGGCAGAGGTCAAATGCGTTGAAGATTTTGTTCCCAGGCGGGAATACCTGCCTGGTACGGTACTCTTCCCGGACAAATTCCGTCAGAGTCCTGAAGTACTCCTTTTCAAACTCCCCGCTGAGTTTTTCTTTCCAGCCAGCTTCGATCTTTACCTCCATAATGACACGCACCCTCTAAATGATGTTAAATATATTGAATTTTCACTGAAGTGTCGTGCCTGCACGGAAGGAGGGATAAAAATGAGCTATCTTAGAATCTTCAATTCAGAAGAAGATGATTGATTTGCGCAGTGATACCGTAACCCGGCCATCAGCCGGAATGCTCGAAAGGATGATGAAGGCCAGTGTCGGTGATATGATCTTCGGCGAAGACCCGGAAGTCAATGAGCTTGAACGGATGGCAGCGGAAATGTTTGGCATGGAGGGAGCCCTTTTCTGTCCTTCGGGAACCATGACCAACCAGATAGCCATCAAGGCACACACAAGGCCCGGCGATGAGGTCATCTGCAGCAGGATGGCCCACATCTACCTGTTTGAAGGTGGTGGTGTGGCATTTAATTCGGGCGCTTCCGTTGCCCTCATTGACACTGTAAACGGCACCTTTACTGCAGAGGATGTAAAACAGCATATCAACAATCCGGATGACCCTCACAGGGCATTCACCCGCCTGGTGGAGGTGGAAAACACAGTCAACAGGGGCGCAGGCGCCTGCTGGGATTTCAAGGATCTGAAGCGCATCAGGGAGCTGTGTGACAGCAGGCACCTGGGACTCCATCTTGACGGTGCCAGGCTCTTCAACGCCATGACTGCAGACGGCAGGAAACCGGAAGAATACGGTGCTCTCTTCGATTCAGTTTCAATCTGTCTTTCGAAAGGACTGGGCGCGCCGGTCGGATCGGTGCTGATCGGAAACAGGGAGATCATAAGGCAGGGAGTGAGGATCAGGAAGTTGTTCGGTGGCGCCATGAGGCAGGCCGGCTATATCGCTGCGGCAGGCATCTATGCCCTGAAAAACAACATTTTGCGCCTGGCCGATGACCACCGGAATGCCGCGTTTCTGGCGGAAGCGCTGAATAAGTGCAGCCTCACCGAAAAGGTTAACTACGGCGGAACCAACATCGTCATCTTCACCCTGAAGCCGGGAAATACGGCCTCAGAGTTCCTTGAAAAGATAAAAGCCAGGGGAATACTTGCCCTGAAGACCGGAGAAAGAAGCATAAGGATGGTCACTCACCTCGATGTGAGCGACGGGCAGATAAGAGAAGCCTGTGATATACTTGCTAGCCTTTGAAGGTGAAGTAGATCGCCCCGAGGATGCACATGAAGGCAAAGAGGTGGTTGAGCTTGAATGTCTCAGTGCGGAAGAAGACCAGGGTAAAAACAACAAATACTGATATTGATATCACTTCCTGGACAAGCTTGAGCTCAACCAGTGAGAAAGGACCGCCGGTCCCCCGGTAGCCGATCCTGTTTGCGGGTACCTGGAAGAAATATTCAAACAGCGCTATTCCCCAGCTGGCCAGCACAATGCCCAGAAGCCCCAGCAGGGCATTCTTCGAAACGTTCTGGTACTTGAGATGGCCGTACCAGGCTATCGTCATGAATGAATTGGAGACTATCAGCAGCAGTATTGACCAGAGACCTTTCATAATTCCTTCCGGTAAACAAGTTTAGGGTCACCCGGGCCGTAGAACTCGCGGAGAGTAGCCTCCAGTTCATAGCCGTTCCTGATGTAGAAGTGCCTGGTGGGCTCGTAAAGAGGCCTTCCCGAGGTCTCTATCCACGCTATCTTTCCACCCAGCGATCGTATGCGATCCTCAGTCTTGGTCAGGATCAGGGAACCGTAGCGCTTCTTCCTGTATTCCTCCTGTATGGCAAGCCAGTAGATGTCCCATGAGTGGACAGATGAAGGATTGGGCCCGAAATTAGCAAATCCTATTACCTCTCCGTCTTCCACCAGCTTAACCCAGTAGTATCCGCTTTTATCTTCTCCATGGGTAAAAGTCTCGTCGGCAAGAGAAAGCGCCACTTCTATCTCAAAATCGTAAAAAAAACCGGATGAAGCCAGTATCTTCTCGAATGCAGGTCTGTCGGCCGGTGTTATCTTGAATGAAATTTCAGGCATGGATTGTTCAGGTATTCAGGTCATTTATGATGTGCCTGATAATTTCCTGGTGCGTATATCCGGCATGAACTGCAGCTGAGATGAATCCGCTGTCAGGTGAGATGCACGGATTGGCATTTACTTCAAGCACATATACATTTTCATCGGCGTCAACCCTCATGTCAACGCGTGCATAGCCCTTTAGGCCGAAGGTATGCCAGCAGCCGTTGACGGCATCTCTCAGGTTATTCATGAGTTTTTCGCTCAGGTTTCCCGGGAAATTCCGTCTGCTGTTTTCATACTGGAAGGTGTCTGCCACCCACTTCGCCTTATAACTTACTATTCTGGGGATGTCATCCGGATAGTCCTCGAAGAGCATCTCTGCAGGCGGCAGCATCTCAGGTCCGTCAGGTCCGGCCTTGACACTTACATTGAACTCCCGTCCCTCAATAAACTCCTCGATGAACCAGTGGCGGTCATTCTTGCCCCTGAGAATCTCAGGAGGCGTGCCGTTAAAGGTAAAGACCGACTCTTCTGTAATACCCAGTGAGCCGTCTTCCCATACCGGCTTGAGGATATATTTTTTCCCGGGGACAAGCTGTGAGGCTTCTGATACCCTGTAACCTCCTGCAACTGGTATGCCGTTGGCTTTCATGATCTTTCGCGCCAGCACCTTGCTGGCGGTAATGAACGTAGCCTCCACCGGACAGCCGGTGTAGGGAATATGGTTCATATTCAGAAGTCCGGGGATAAAATAGAGTATCTCTGCCTTTTTACCGACCGACTCCACGAGGTTGAATACGAAATCAAATTCTTCTTCGGCAATCTCCCCGATCTCACTGAAGAAATTGTCGGTTATTCCGCGGCACTCAACCTGGTATCCAAGGCTTTGCAGTGTCTCATTTATGAAATTGACCTGGTCAAGGACATCGAGTTCGTCCGGCAGAGCATCAGGAGCCGGTTCATTGTATATTATCAGGCACCTCTTTGTCATTATGCAAGTCCGTAACGTTTCTTAGCAGAGTTCATTATCATTTCCATCAGGGTACTGAAGGCAAGGCCGTTCATGCGTGAAAGCATGGGCAGATCGGAGTGGACGGGGTTCATTCCTGCCAGGGGATTGACTTCGATGAAGCACATCCTTCCGTGGCGGTCTGCCTTCATGTCGACGCGACCGGCGTCTACAGCTCCCAGGGCTCGCCAGGCGCCAAGGGCAACTGAATCGCACTCTGCTCTCATGTCCTCATCATATACCCTGTACTGAACATAATTCTCATAGTTTTCCTTGACCTCCACCGAGTAAGGAAGGTTATCCTTGCAGATCACCTCCATGCCGCCGGTAACTTTCGCATCTGCGCCGTTGCCGGTGACACCCACGGTGAACTCCCTTCCGGGGAGATACTCTTCAATCAGAACAGGCTGGTTATAAGCTTTCAGCAGCTCGCTGACAAGCGTTACCAGGGATTCACGGTCTCTTACCACGCTTCGGGTGGTAATACCCTTGCCCGTACCCTCAGCAACGGGTTTTACGAAGAGGGGGAACTCAAGTGAAGAGAGGTCGTTAAGATCATGCAGGGTGTTTGCAATTATTCCGGGGCATACAGGCACACCTGCCGCTGCCACCACCAGTCTGGTGAGGTATTTGTTGAGTGAGACGCCCATCACCACCGGCCCGCTGAAGACGTAGGGAATCCGGTATTGGTCAAGCAGGGCAGGTACAACCGACTCGCGGCCGTCGCCATAGAGCCCCTCTGCAATGTTGAATACCATGTCCCACCGTTCGCCGGCGGCAAGTTTCTCAACCAGCTGAAAGACATTTCCTATGCGTACGGTTTCGTAGCCAAGACGTACAAGCTCATTCTCAAGGGCGACCACAGTCTCCTCCTTGTCAAATTCAGCCGTCTCGTCCATGGTATAACCCCGTTCAAGATACCACGAACGGAGGTCATACGTGAGTCCAATCCTCATCCCGTAACTACTTTTTGTTGGGGTAAGTGTAGCGGTTCTTTTTATAGTTTCTGAGAACCCATTTTTCAGGGCCGCTCTCGACGACGTAAGCTGGCAGGATAGGTATCTTGCCGCCTCCGCCGGGGGCGTCAACCACGAACTGAGGCACTGCGTATCCGCTGGTATGTCCGCGGAGGTTTTCTATGATGTCAATACCCTTTTCGATGGTGGTTCTGAAGTGGCTTGAGCCCGGGATGAGGTCACACTGGTATATGTAGTAAGGCCTTACGCGCACGGTGAGGAGCTTCTGCATGAGGCTCTTCATGGTTGCCGGGTCATCATTGATACCCTTGAGCAGTACGGTCTGGCTTCCCAGCGGCATGCCTGCATCGGCAAGCATCTCGCATGCCTTGCGTGTTTCGGGAGTCATCTCGTCAGGATGGGTGAAGTGGACACTGAGGAAGAGCGGATGGTATTTCTTCAGCATGTTCACCAGCTGCGGGGTGATCCTCTGCGGCAAAACGGCCGGCACTTTCGTTCCGATTCTCAGGATCTCAATATGTTTGATTGCCCTCAGGTTTGAAAGCAGGTACTCGATCTTGCTGTCATTCATGGTGAGAGGGTCTCCTCCGCTGATGATGACATCACGTATCTCGGTATGCTCCCTGAGATAGTCAAAAGCCAGTTCCCATTCACCCTTGGTCAGATGGCCCAGCTTGCCCACTGAATGTGAGCGTGTGCAGTACCTGCAGTATGAAGAGCAGAACTGTGTCACGGTAAAGAGGGCCCTGTCAGGGTAGCGGTGGACTATACCGGGCACAGGGCTGCTTCCCATCTCATTGAGAGGGTCAGCCTTTTCCGCATCGGTAATGATCATCTCATCACTCGTCGGTATCATGGTTCGGCGAAGCGGTGACCACGGTTCAGAGTCATAAATGAGTGACAGGTAGTAGGGAGTGATCCTTAGCGGCAACCTGCCCTTCAGTCTGTTGAGGGTATTGATCTCGTCATCGGTCAGTGTCATGACACGTGAGAGGGCCTCGGCAGTAGTGAAAGAGTTGCGCAGCTGCCAGCGCCAGTCATTCCAGGATTCAGCATTTGCAAGAGGGAAGTAGCGGCGTATGAATTCCGAACTCCGGTTGCTAACTAAACGATCGTGGGATCCGATCTGCGGGAAGATCATGGTACCCGCGCCAGGTTCTTCGTCAGAAGAACAACCCATGAGGCGGCTCTCAACACGAGCAGCCGTTGCCTCTTTTCTGTTAGCGTTCATACTTCGGTAAAATACTTTACCTTTTTTTCTGGTTGTTAATTATTCGTTTTAGTTATTAAAATGTTTCATAAAATTTCCGCTAAGTTATTAATTGGATAACCTTCGGTTTCTGCTCCGGTCAAAAGATATTAACATGCAAACAGTGCCTGATAATATCTGGTTTTCAATTTCATAACCTGTCTGAGTCTGAGTTATTCACAGCCTTCATTATGGTGGTGAAATCTATGCCCGGAATTTGAGGCGCAAACATAAATCAAAATCTGATATATGGATATTTCTGAGCCATTATTTTCAGATTATTTTCAATCATCCGGTCGCGCTGTGCTGCACATAACTGTGTGCGACCTGCGTCTTCCGGCGTATTCATCACATAATCAATCAGTTTCTCCATAGTTGTCGTTGCCACGTGCATTCTCGTATCTGAGCTGGCATAGTAAACAAAGACCGTGCCATCATCATCGGCAATCCAGCCGTTGCTGAAGACCACGTTCGAGACGTCGCCTACTCTTTCATCCTCAAGCGGTTCAAGGAAGTGTCCCGAGGGTCTCTTTATGACCCTCCATGGCTCTTCCGGGGAGGTCATGAAGAGGTAGAGGGTGTAGCGAAGTCCGGCTGCTGTTCTCCTGACGCCGTGGGCAAGGTGAATCCATCCGTATTCTGTTTTCAGGGGTGCCGGTCCCTGGCCGTTCTTCACCTCTTTTACCGTATGGTATTGCCTCGGATCGACAAGTATCTCCTCACCAAGCTCCGCATGTTCCATGCTGTCACAGAATCCTGCTGATATGCCGCTGTCACCGGTCTCGATAAAGCCTGACTGTGGCCTGGTGTAGATCATGTACTTACCGTTGACAAATTCGGGGTGCAGAACACAATTTCTCTGCTGTGCTGCTCCCGATTTCAGGTCGTCGAGTCTCTCCCAGTTGTCAAGGTCGCTGGTGCGGGCAATACCGCAGCTGGCAAGTGCCGCGGATGAATCGTCAGGCTTGCTCTTATCCTTTCGCTCGGCGCAGAAAAGCCCATAAATCCATCCGTCTTCGTGCCTTGTAAGCCTGATGTCATAAACGTTCATCTCGGGGTCACTCGTCACCGGCATCACGATGGGTCGGTTCCTGAAGCGCCAGTTATCGATGCCGTTAGGGCTCTCTGCTATGGCAAAAAACGATTTGACGTCAAAGCCCTCCGTGCGTATTGCCAGGCAGTACTTGCCGGCATGCTTTATTGCGCCGGCATTGAATGTTGTGTTGATGCCAAGGCGTGTCATAAGATGGGGATTGCTGCGGTAATCAAGGTCATACCTCCAGAACACCGGTGAATGATCGCGTGTGATTATGGGATGGAGGTACCTGTCGAAGATGCCGTTGCCGCCTTCCTTTTTAATATTGGGCCTGCTGATGAGTTTTTCATGATCATCAAAAAGGCACTTTACCCTGTTATCGAATTCCTGTTCTGTCATTGTTTCCGGTTTTTTCCGGAACAAATATAACGGATAACGCAAATGACGGGCTGTGATTGCCCTGCACGTCATGCATTTGTATTTTTTTATA
>JADFDS010000003.1 GCA_018262715.1 Bacteroidota bacterium | reverse complement strand
AATCATAATCCTTCAGGTTTTATTGGTTTGCCGACCTTAATCTGGAGGATTATTCTATTTTTACCAAATAAAAAACACGCTCAATACGCTTATTGTTAATAATTTACGATATAATGTTAATCGACCCCGTATTTACGCAAGCACATCACCTTCCCAAGGTTGAAAACCCCGGGCAATCTGTTGATATCAGTCGTTTTTCGAGATCGCAAATCATTGTTGTATATTGTTATAGCTAGCAACTTGAGTTAATTAGATTATTAATGTCATTTATCAGATTATGAACCTAGAATCTGCGAGATTTACTTGACTTCAGCAGTCAAATGGCGTAAATTTATAAAGCGTTACCGGGGAGAAAACTAAAAATCAATGCCTATGAAAAAGACTGCCGTTCTCAGCGCTCTGCTCCTGCTGACCTTCTTCGGATGCAAACAGGAGCAATTGAATCCTGTTATCGGTGCATGGGATCTGATCTATGCCAAACAGGTGGTAAATGATTCGGTCATAGCCACATTCCCGGACTCCTACCAGGGTGGCCAGGTGAAAATGTGGTGCAATAACTACTGGATGTTCGTCGGACAGTATAAACAGGATACCATAATATCAGAAAGCTACGGCGGCGGATCCTATACACTCGAGGGAATAGTCTACAAGGAGACCATAAAATACCACGTCACTGATGATTACATCGGAGAAACCCTGAGAATGAGAATCGTTGTTGCAAACGATACCCTGATCCAGGTTTGGCCTGCCGACGAGACGGGGGAGGTGGACAAAAGCAATTACTGGTCCGAAAAATATATAAGGGTGAAATAGGAGCGCGGGGAGCCGGCCAGGAGATACAATGCCGAAAGGCCTGCGGCCTAAATCGTCAATCGCAAATCGCAAATCCTCAATGCTGATCTGCCTATTTGGCAAGCAGCTTGACCAACTTTTCATGCACCTGGGCTGACCACGTCTCGATCTCCGAATTACTTCTGGTCTCGACCTCACGAAGCAACCCGAGCAACAACCGCAGCTTGAACTTCGACCGCTCACCGGGCTGCGGTGCCCCCCGGTTTTCAGTTTCACCACTGAAAAACCCTTCACTCACAGTATGAACCATACCTCTCACATGAGCCGTATACTGCATGATCACCATCCTCGACTCGGCACCTTTATCCGTACCCAGCGACGGAATGACTGTGAATATGGCAAACGGCTTCTTACCTAATGCCGACTGGTTTCGCCTGACAAACTCCATGGCCTCCGGTACCCAGCCTCCCCCCTGCTCCTGACAACCGGCAATCACAGCTGAAAAACCTTTGATCGTCGATACACCACTCATCGGCCTGACAGTTACCTCAGCTCCCAGGCCGGTCAATACCCTGGCCACGCGCTCAGCCACACTGGCTGACAGCCCGGATGTCCCCGCATGGGTTACAAGAATCTTCATCGCTCTAGAACAAGGTTTAGCCTTCCAAAAGTAATAAAAAGTGAACAATCTTTAGCTCCGGGAAACCGGCCGGATCTTCCCGGCTAACCGTTTTCTTGCTATTTTTGCAAAAAGAACACAATGGCTATCCCGAGTTTCTTCAAACAGAACAAACCCCGCGGCTTCAACTACAGACCCCGGTACTATGACCCGGTTAAGGAGGAACTGGAACAGAGACGCAGAGCATGGGCGGAAGAGGAGAGAAAAGGCGGGGAAGAACAAAAAAACAGTGAGTCATCCTTCACTGAAGCTACGGAAGAGGGAGCCCGTCAGCCCTACCGCTCGAGGATCATGCGTGGCGACATGAAAAACTACTTTAACCGCAGACAGGAAAAAGTACAGAAACAGACCACCATCAGGCTGATTGTGATAATTATTATTCTGGCGTTTGTAGTCTATCTTTACCTCCGTTTTTAATCGCACCGGATGAGTGACATCATAAAGCTCCTGCCCGACTCCGTCGCTAACCAGATTGCAGCAGGCGAAGTCATCCAGCGCCCGGCCTCGGTGGTCAAGGAGCTGACTGAGAACGCCGTTGACGCAGGAGCCACGGAGATAAGCGTCGTTATCCGCGATGCGGGACGAACCCTGGTGCAGGTGATTGACAACGGCTGCGGCATGAGCGAGACCGACGCCCGCCTCTCATTCGAGAGACACGCCACCTCGAAGATCTCATCAGCCGATGACCTCTTTATCATAACTACCAAAGGGTTCCGCGGCGAGGCGCTCGCCTCAATAGCAGCCGTCTCAATGACCGAGTTGCGCACAAGGCGCGAAGAAGACGAAGCAGGAACACTGGTTGAGATAAACAACTCGAGAGTCACAAGACAGGAACCATGCTCATGCGCCGCAGGATCAGTGTTCAGCGTCAGGAACCTCTTTTACAATGTCCCCGCCCGCCGCAAATTCCTGAAGTCGGACACAACCGAGTTCCGGCATATCATCACCGAGTTCCAGCGTGTGGCGCTGGCCCACCCGGAGATACGGTTCAACCTTACCCACAATGACCAGGAGATATATCGCCTGCCGGCGGGAAACCATCGTCAGCGCATTGCAGGACTGTTCGGTAAACATTACAACCAGAACCTGGTAAGTGTGGAAACCTCCACCTCCATAGTGACGGTGAGCGGTTTCGCGGGCAAGCCCGAAAACGCCCGCCGCTCCGCCGGCGAACAGTTCTTCTTTGTAAATAACAGGTTCATCCGGCATCCCTACCTTCACCGTGCCGTGCTGGAGGCTTACCAGGGTCTCCTTCCTCCTGACACGCTGCCGGCATACTTCATCTACATGACCGCCGATCCTGCAACAATAGACGTCAACATTCACCCCACCAAAACCGAGGTCAAGTTCGAGGATGAGAGGTCTGTCTGGCAGATCATGCTGGCATCCGTCCGCGAGGCGCTGGGCCGGTTCAACGTTGTTCCGTCGATCGACTTCGGACCCGAGGGCGCTGTGGAGATTCCGGTCATCATGGGCAAAACTCCTCCGCCACCGCTGCCGCAGATAGAGGTTGACCACACCTTCAATCCCTTCGAGGGAACCGAATACCAGAGACCTGAGACGAAATGGAAATGGGATGCCGAACGCTATCTGCCCCGCGACTGGGAGTCGCTGTTCACCATCACCGCACGCAGCGGAAACAAGAGTGAGAGCGAGAGCGGAGATGATATGTCTACCGGTCAGTCGGCGGATTCAGGACAGGCGACAGGCCAGCGCCGTTTCTTCCAGGTGAAGAACCGCTACATAATGTGCCCCGTGATCTCCGGCATAATGATGATTGACCAGAGAAGGGCCCATGAGAGAGTCCTCTACGAGAAATACCTTACCTCCCTGGGCGATGGCCCGAAACCTGCACAGGTATCACTTTTCCCGGTGGAGGCGGAACTAAACCCTGGCGACATGGTTATTATTGAAGAGATAGGCGACCAGCTCAGGATGCTCGGATTTGAGATAAAAGCCGGGAAGAATGGCAGGGTAACCATCACCGGCCACCCCGCCGCAAGCCGCAATGCAAACCCACTGTCGATGCTCGAAACAATCATTGCTGAATACAAGCATTCGATGGGAGACCCGGCCATAGGTGCACGCGAACGGATTGCCCTCTCCATGGCCAGGGCTTCAGCCATCCAGTACGGCACCCCGCTGACGCACACAGAGATGGAAGAACTCTTTGACATGCTCTTTGCCTGCGCATTGCCAAACTACTCTCCCTCAGGTAAAACGGTGATGAACATCATCACCCTCGAGGAGCTTGACCGGAGATTCAGCTGATATTCGGTCAGAATGGCTAAATTTGCGTTCTGAAACACGTGAGAACAACAAGATGAACAGAATACTTTCAGGGACTCCCCCGGTGGTGAAAAACCTCATCATCATCAATGTGGTGATGCTCCTGCTTAATGAACTGCTCAGGCTGACTTCAGGCATCAACCTGAACGGCATCCTGGGGCTTTACTTCCCGAAATCAGAGTTCTTCCGCTCATGGCAGATAGTGACACACATGTTTATGCACGGCGGATTTGTCCATCTGCTTTTCAATATGTTTGCGCTGTGGATGTTCGGGAGGATACTCGAGCAGGTTTGGGGACCGAAGCGGTTCCTCCTGTATTACCTGGTGACAGGCCTCGGCGCAGCCTTCTTCTTCGAGCTGGTGCAGTGGATACAGTACAACAAGTTGATGGGAATCCTCTCACCTGAGCAGCTTCAGTATGTATATGACATGGGCGGTAATGCCGTCAGCCAGGGGAAAAACTTCACAGACAACCAGATGGGTATGCTCAACTCGATACTGAACGTACCGGTCGTGGGAGCTTCAGGTGCCGTGTATGGTGTATTGCTGGCCTTCGGGATGCTTTTCCCCAACACTCAGCTTATGTTCATATTTCCGCCAATCCCGGTCAAGGCAAAATACGTTGTCATCGGATACGCTGCCATTGAGCTGTACCTTGCCATCACCAGCCCAGGAAGCGGCATTGCCCATACCGCCCACCTCGGCGGGATGATCTTCGGCTACCTTCTCATCAGGTATTGGCGCAAGACCACTAAAACCCTTTACTGATGAGCATCTGGGACGAGATAAAGGGCTCATTCAGACATGGCACCGCCCTGACGCGGCTGATGTACATCAACGGCGCCATTTTCCTGCTTATAAAGATCATTGAAGTAATAGGGGTACTCACTTCCAGTCCCGGCCTGGCAACGGCAGTAATATCGAACCTGGCGGTCCCGGCCTCCACCTCCGCCCTGGCCCTCAAGCCATGGACCCCGGTTACCTACATGTTCACCCACCAGGGATTCATCCACCTGCTCTTTAACCTTCTGTGGTTGTGGTGGTTCGGGAAAATATTCCTGTCATATCTCGATCAGCGGAAGCTGGTGTCACTTTATATCATGGGAGGTCTCGCCGGAGCGCTTCTTTACATCATTGTCTTCAATATCTTCCCGGCCTTCGCGTCAGCGGTAAATGTCTCAATTGCGCTGGGCGCCTCAGCCTCGGTAATGGCGCTGGTCATAGCCACGGCCGCATATCTTCCCGACCTCGAGCTGCACCTCCTGTTTTTCGGAAGGGTGAAGCTCAAATACCTGGCGCTGGTAACATTCCTTATCACCTCAGTATTTGATTTTTCGGTTAATACCGGCGGCAAGATTGCCCACATCGGCGGTGCGGTGATGGGATTTGCGTACGGACAGGGTTTGAGAAATGGCAAGGATTTTGGGGCATGGTTAAACAGGATCCTCGACTTTTTTGTTAATCTGGTCAAGCCGGGGAAAAGGCTCAGGGTTAAATACAAGAAAACCGGAGCCTCCTTCAATGCACAAAAGACGAAAACCGACCACGAATACAACTCTGTAAAAGCCGAAAGGCAGAAGGAGATAGACCATATACTCGACAAGATTTCGAAAGGAGGTTATGACAGTCTCACGAGGGAAGAAAAAGCAATCCTCTTCAGCGAGAGCCAGAAAAAAGGATAGCGGTATCAGGCGCTTCACGCGAAACATACTGCTGGCGGTCAACCTTTTACTGGTTATCCTGCTGGTGCTGGCATACCTTTCAATCTATATCAATCCTGCAACGATAGCCTTCCCCGCCCTTTTCGGGCTTGCGTACCCCTATATCGCTGCCGCGAACGTTGCGATGGTTTTCGTCTGGATCCTCTTCAGGAAATGGTATGCGCTGCTGTCTGCAATTGCACTGGCGGCAGGATTCGGGTACATCCACAACTTCATCAGGTTCACCAACCATGGGAAGGAAGAGCATCACGACCTGAAGCTGATGAGTTACAACGTACGTTTGTTCAATATTTATGAGTCAGCCGAGAAGAACACCCACAGCAAGATGCTTCAGCTTCTGAGGAAGGAGGATCCGGGGATTATCTGCCTGCAGGAGTATTATGTCAAGGGTGACCCGGCGGTCGGTGAGAGGAAGCTGAAGGAGGGCGTCGGAGGTAAGAGAGACACGCATTTCAAACTGATTAAGAGCGGCACGGCGAGCCGATACGGTATTGCCACCATTTCACGCTATCCGATCATTTACAGGGGCGATGTCATACATCCGGGGTCATCATCACTGACCATCTTCAGCGATATCGTTGTTGACACTGACACTTTCAGGGTTTACAATAACCACCTGCAGTCGTTTCGCCTGAGGCGCATGGAAGGTAATCTGCTCAGCGAGATTGCCGGTGAGGAAAAGGGGCGCTCCATGGATAACATCTCGGGTATTTACCGCAGCCTGATGCAGGGTTTTGCAAGCCGGGCGCTGCAGGTAGACCGTGTCAGGAGGCACATGGAGTCATCGCCCTACCCGGTGATTGTTGCAGGGGATTTCAATGACACGCCGGTTTCATACACATACCGCGTTATGCGCCGCGGACTGAATGATGCATTTGTGGAGGCAGGTTACGGGGCCGGGTTCACCTACCGCGGCAAGTACCCTCCGAACAGGATAGACTATGTCCTCTACGGCGAAGGAATAGAATGCACTGATTTTGATATCGTCAAGGTCAGGTATTCAGATCACTACCCGGTCATTGCCTATTTCAGGCGTGCTGAACGGACGGCGGTGTCAAAAGACCAGCAATCGCGCCGGAAGTGATAAGAGCCAATCACCCGTGCTGACCGAACGGAAGCTTCGACAGGTCAGCAAATCTGCCAGGAAAAAATAAGTGTCAATCACCCGTGCTGACCGAACGGAAGCTTCGACAGGTCGGCATTTCCGCCGGAAACAATGATTGCAACCTTTTTGCCGCTGAACAGTTCCCTGTTTGCCAGCACGGCGGCCAAGGGTACCGCTGATGAAGGTTCGACAACTATCTTCATGCGGGTCCACATCAGGGTCATTGCTGCGATTATTTGTTCCTCAGTCACTGTGAGGATGTCGTCCACATTATTCTTTATGACCGTGAAGGTTCTTTCGCAGAGCGAAGTGAGGAGACCGTCTGCGATGGTGTGCGGGGGAAGTGCCGGCTGGATGGCGCCTGTGCGGAGCGACCTGGCCGCATCGTCGGCCAGCAGCGGCTCGGCCCCGTAGATTTTTGCCGGCGGGGCCATGTGGCGTATTGTTATGGCCGAGCCGCTGAGGAGGCCGCCGCCGCCCACCGGGGCTAGGACCGCGTCAGGGTCCGGTATATCCTCAAGGAGTTCCATTGCCGCGGTCCCCTGACCGGCGATGATGTAAAAGTTGTCATAGGGATGAATCATCGTCGCGCCGGTCCGCCCAATCACCTCCGCGGCGGCGGCCTCACGCGCCGCCAGCGTGGGCTCACAGAAGGTGATCTCCGCACCGTAGCCTGCCACCGCCCTCTTCTTCACCTCAGGCGCCGAGGAAGGCATCACAATAAGTGCCTTCACCCCGCGTGACACTGCCGCATGAGCCAGGGCGGCGGCATGATTGCCCGATGAGTGCGTCACCACGCCGGCGGCGCGCTGGCCTTCCGTGAGATTCAGGACAGCATTGGTGGCGCCCCTGAACTTGAAAGCCCCTACTTTCTGGAAGTTCTCACACTTGAAGAAAAGCCTCGCCCCGCTGATGGCATCAAGCTGCTTCGATGTCAGCACCGGAGTCCGGTGCACGTGAGGCGAGATCAGCCTGCTGGCCGCCTCAATATCTTTAAACGCTGGAATAAATAACATCCTGATCCGGAATTAACATTGTATCAATTACTATTGCTCTGTCTGAGTGCCTTTCAGATACCCAAAACATCCATCCTTGCCTGTAACAGTCTGAGGTATTTATCCTTCATCCCCTGTGAAAGAAAACTGATTGCTATCAGTTCCTTCCAGCGAGGTACCGCAGAAACAAAGGTTTCGAGTACCTTATCAATGCTTCTTACCGGCAGCTCACATCTTTCAATTCCAAAGTAATCTACAAGAATATGTCGCGTAAGCTTCTTTTTGCGTCCCCTGAGTGGCAAAGCGATCTCCACATCCGGCTCATTGTACTCTATTGTGGTATTTACAAGATCGTAACATGGTGAAAACCTGGTTATTCCACCATCAGTGATTACAGAAAAGTTTTTGAGATGCATATCATCATTCCCTGTAAGATAGCCGAATAGGACAAGTTTGAAAAGCACAGTTTTTTCAACAGCCGGGAAAGTGCAGAATTTATTGACCAGACCAACAACCTTTTCGAGACTGTAGTCATATTTCGTATCCCTTGTCAGTCCGGCCAGTTGTGCGAAATCTTCCACAGCTATCTTTTCTCTTTGCCCTTTTCTGTCAAACCTCCTGATGAAATAAGTCAATGAATTGTCCTTTGACCAGATTAAACCATGGACTGGTATATTGAGACCAGTCAGATCAGCAAGCCTCATCGTCAGATCTTCATTCTGAGGCATCTCCGGAAAATAGTCGTGCTGAGGTTTGAGTATGTATCTCCCACCTGTATCCACTACCTCCATCCTGCCCTCCCTGACGTTAAGCCTTGCACTTAACTTAGGCTGTACCCCCTGAACAGACATAGCGTGGGCACGGTTAAAGGCCTCTTCCCTCTGTTCTGCAGCAGTATAATTAAGCTCTCCGAGGAATTTCAACCCGGGGGATAAGAGCTTCAACCCTCTGCTGCTGTACCTGCTGGCCCCGCATGGCTCATATGTTATGGGACACCGGTTCATTTTTCGATCTCTTCTACCGTTACAGCACCCACCATATCATTTCCTACTGCCATGAGTTGTGAGAAATAGTCAGCCCTGTCAATTTTTCTGATTTTTAACAACCCTTCCAGCTGGATCCCTTCCGGCAATAATCCCTCAAAAAATGAAGGGAAACTGTCAAAAGTGAAGACCCTGTCTGAAACCGGAACTGTACGGGATACTTCCGGTCCATTGTAACCTTCCACATATTCAAACGTGTACTCCTTACCCTTAATGATCTCAGTAAGGACACCTGCTTCGACTCCCTTTACATGTACTTTAGCTTTTCTCATTTACATGCTTTGTAAGATTATCCATCAGCGGACTTTTTAATACTAATGTAATATTCAAAACTTTGAGAATTTTTGTGAGGGTATCGAGCTGAACAGATACCTTTCCCTTCTCTATATCATAAATTACAGTCTTACCAACACCGGCAAGTTCTGCAAGCTCAATACGACTTAGCCTGGCAGCCCTTCGGTGCAGCCTGATGATTTCTGCAATTTGCTCTGTCATTACCTTTTTGCCTCTATGGCGGTAAATTTAGTGCTTTCCTATTAAATTAGCAAGCAATTCATTAATTATTGCTGTTTGAGCAGCAAAAAAAAGGGCCCCGGAAGGCCCTCTTTTTTTTTATGGCATATCCATTCTGACCAAAATGTCAGCCCAGTATGCTCCAGGTCACGGTCAGACCGGCCATAACCACGGAAACCATTGACATGAGCTTGATGAGGATGTTGAGTGAGGGACCGGATGTATCCTTGAACGGATCTCCAACGGTATCACCAACAACACCGGCTTTGTGAGCTTCGCTCCTCTTGCCGCCGTAGTTGCCCTTCTCAATGAATTTTTTGGCATTGTCCCATGCACCGCCCGAGTTATTAAGCATGCTGGCCAGGGTGAAGCCGGCGGTCATGCCTCCCATGAGCAGGCCAACAACACCCGGGACACCCAGGGTAAGGCCAATCACAAGGGGAACGGCAATTGCAAGCAGTGACGGAAGCATCATCTCGCGTTGTGCACCCTTGGTTGATATTGCAACACACCTTGCATAGTCAGGTTTGCCTGTGCCTTCCATGATACCCGGTATCTCGCGGAACTGGCGCCTAACCTCATCAACCATGCTGCCAGCAGCGCGGCCCACAGCCTTCATTGACATTGCGCTGAAGAGGAATGCCATCATGGCACCGATGAAAATACCGGCGATGAGAAGCGGATTGAACAGTGACAGGTCATACGCACCCACAAAGTCCTTAATATGAGCGGAACTTACGTTCACCGCGGTCATCCCTTCAGGTATTACAGCAGGCACAGTGCTCTTATAGAACAGCACATCACCTATCTGCTTGTAACCCTCGGCGGTTCCATCGGCAAGACGACCAAGCCAGAGCTTCACTTCTTCCATGTATGCTGCCACAAGAGCCATGGCTGTAAGAGCCGCCGAACCGATTGCAAATCCTTTTCCGGTTGCTGCGGTGGTATTGCCCAGCATATCCAGGGCGTCAGTGCGCTCACGAACCTCCTTGGGTAGATGAGCCATCTCGGCGTTACCGCCTGCATTGTCAGCAATAGGACCGAAGGCGTCAGTTGCCAGGGTGATTCCCAGTGTTGAGAGCATACCCACGGCAGCAAATCCGATGCCATATACACCCCACGAGAAGTCCCGGAATCCGCCTGCAAAGCCATATGCCGCAATGATTGCAATGGCAATTGTAATGACAGGGATCCAGGTAGACTGCATTCCAACGGCAATACCTTCAATGATGGTGGTTGCCGGACCCTGCTGTGTCTGTTTTGCAATGCCCCTGGTGGGCTTATACTCATCAGATGTGAAGTATTCCGTTGACTGTCCGATGATAACACCGGCGATAAGACCAGCAACAACGGCACCAAACACACCCCATGTAATCCATCCTGTGGCAGCCATGACGGCGATTGCCACCAGTATCAGTGCCGAGCTGCCCCCGGTACCGAGAAGAAGTGCATTGAGCAGGTTCTTCTGTGTAGCCTGCTCCCTGGTGCGTACCATGTAAACACCGGCTATTGAGAGCAGAATTCCTATTGCAGCAACGATCATTGGCGATATGACAGCCTTGATCTGGTCACCACCGGCAACAATCGGCAGTGCTGCTCCGAGAGCTGCTGTAGCCAGTATCGAGCCTGCATATGATTCGTAAAGGTCAGCGCCCATACCTGCCACGTCACCTACGTTGTCACCAACGTTGTCAGCAATGGTTGCAGGGTTACGCGGGTCATCCTCGGGGATGCCTGCCTCAACCTTACCGACCAGGTCAGCGCCCACGTCAGCAGCCTTGGTGAAGATACCTCCGCCCACGCGGGCAAAGAGAGCCTGCGTTGAGGCGCCCATTCCGAATGTAAGCATCGTTGCAGTGATCTCGATCATCTTCTGATGATCAGTGGTACCAGGATGAACAAAAGTCAGACCGGCCCATTTCCATCCTTCTATCATATTCTCAGGGCTGAATACCCAATGGTTAAGGACCAGGAACCAGATTACAATATCAAGTAATCCGAAGCCGACTACAATCAGACCCATTACGGCACCGCTGCGGAAGGCAATCTTAAGCCCTCTGTTGAGTGATTCGGAAGCTCCCTGTGCTGTCCTTGAGGAAGCGTTGGTTGCGGTTCTCATTCCCAGATACCCGCAGAGACCCGAGAAGAATCCGCCTGTCAGGAATGCCAGTGGCACAAAGGGGTTCTGAACCCCAAGGTAAGCCAGGATAAAAAGGAGTATTACAAGCACAATAAAGACCTTGAGCACAACGCTGTACTGGCGTTTGATATAGGCCATCGCACCTTCTTTGACATAACCGGCAATTTCCTGCATCCGGTCGCTGCCGGCAGGTGCCTTCATCATGCTCCTGTAGAAAATCCATGCAAAGAGCAATGCCAGCACCGCTGCAACAGGTGCTATCCAGAACAAACTACTGATCATAAGCTTAGGTTTTTATAAGATTTGAGGTACAAAACTAATCAGTTTTTTTACATAACCTAACCGCACCCGGCAGTTATCATTTTTTGTTTTTCACATATTTATCAAGCCATCTGAGGTATTCCCAGTGCATATGGAGGAGTGACTCCCGGGCCGAGTATCCGTGTGCCTCATGAGGCAGCAGGACCAGTCTCGTCACAGCGCCGGCTCCCTTGAGTGCCGCATAGTACCTCTCGCTCTGTATCGGGAAGGTACCCTGGTTGTCATCAGCCATGCCGTGGATCAGCAGCAGCGGATCTTTCACCTTTGTTGCATGGGTGAAGGGTGACATCTGAAGATATAATTCAGGATCCTCCCAGAAACTGCGGCGCTCGCTCTGGAACCCGAACGGTGTCAGTGAACGGTTATAGGCACCGCTGCGGGCAATGCCTGCCGCAAAGAGTCTCGAGTGCGACAGCAGGTGTGCCGTCATGAAAGCACCGTACGAGTGGCCGCTGACTGCAACCCGCTCCGGATCAGTGACACCCATCTCAACAGCCTTGTTGATTGCTGCCTCGGCATTAGCAACAAGTTGTTCCACAAATGTGTCATTGGGTTCCTTTCCCTCCGCACCCACAATGGGGAAGCTGGCATCGTTCAACACGGCGTACCCCTGGGTCACATAAACAAGCACCGATGAGGCGCTGATGCGTGTGAAGGTATAGGGGGAGCCACTCACCTGGCCTGCCATCGAGGGATCATTGAACTCACGCGGATAAGCCCACAGTATAGTCGGAAGCGGACCGTCCTTGGCCCTGTCATACCCGGCCGGGAGGTAGAGGGTGAATGAAAGATCAATACCATCCTTTCGCTTGTAGGTGACCAGCTCCTTATGTACACCTGCCATCTGCGGATAGGGATTCTCAAATTTCGTTACCTGCTTCAGGGTTCCTTTCTTCAGGTCACGTATGAAATAATTCGGTACTTCAGAGACGGATTGCCTCACAGTCAGAAGAAGGCCTCGGGCAGGATCAATAAACTCATTTACCGTCTCATAAAAAGGAGCCTCAGAACGCCACAGCCTGGTTGTTTTTCCGGTCCTGAGATCATATTTGTCTACAAAAGGCCTGTCGCCCTCCGGTGACGCACCCTGACCCGAGAGGTACAAGCCCCTGCCCTTATCGGTAGTCAGCAATACTGACCTTCCCCATGCATTGGGTACTGTCATCGGGAACCCGGGGTTATTGTACCTGTCGTCAGAGTTGAGCTCCCAGAGCTTCTTAAGAGTGGCCTGCGGGCTGGCGGGACTGAATGTTGATGTAACCCTGACACGTGACTTTGACAATCCTTCCATCAGGATAGCCAGGTTATCATTGCCCCAGGTAATTCCCTGGAACCGTTTTTCCGTGGCAATGAAAGGTGCCGGTTCGCCTGTAAATGGTGCCTCGAGCATGAAAACCTGGTCATGGTACTTCATCTCCTTTGCGTGGTAATCACCTCCGTCAAGGGCTTCCACCCACATCAGTGATGCCGGCCTGTCACTGCGCCAGCTGTATCCCCTTGGACCAGGTATGACAACATCATATCCCCTGGGCAGGCTTTCCCGGAGCGGAGTCTCAAGCATAAGCCTTACCATCTTTCCTTCAAGGTCCCATATCTCTGTCCGTGACGGGAAATAGTAATACGGAACCAGGTACGAAAATGGCTTTCCGGTTATGGAAACGAGGAACCACTTTCCGTCAGGTGAGGGTGAGACATCAGTGATCATTCCCTTGCTGCCGATGGAAACTGCTGACATGCCATCCCATCTGACCAGCTCTGAAGTGGCATAATATTCAAATATTTTTTCATCATCAACAGTCTGCAGGAGGTCCTGGAATGTGGGTGAATCTCCCCTGACTCCTGCGCTTTCCTGAACCGAAGGACCCGTTGGCACGGTGGAGGCTTCGGGGGCTTTTCCCCTGTTGCGCAGGGTGCGCAGATATATCAGCGAACCGTCAGGCAGCCATGTAATGTTCCTGCGCAATATGCCGTTCAGTCCTTCATCGATTTTTCGTGCATTCATTGTTGCAGCATCGGCAACCCACAATTCAATCGTATTGTCAGTGGTGTTGGTGAAGGCAAACCATTTGTTGTCGCGTGACCATGTAACTCCTCCCACACTGGCGTCGGAGGGAAGTCCCTTCAGATCTCCGGCCTGCGTTCCGTCAGTCTTCATCGAAGAGATCCGGCTTATTCCCTGCCCGCGGCTCGGACCGTTGGTCGAAGGATCGAACCTGACCCCTGCCAGGCGCAGTTCAGGCTGCGAGAGGTCGGCAATAGATGGTAATCCCGGACGAAATAACAACAGCATCGTCTGGTTGTCAGGGCTGAGATTCACAGACGGCGTCTGCGGGGCATCCAGGAGTGAGACAATAGCTTCGGGAGGAAGCTGATAGCCGGTTTTATCCTGTGCGCTGATCAGCATTGCTGAAGCGGCAAGGATGACAATGACAAGCATTTTACGCATCATAATGGTTCTTTTTGGTCTGTCTCAAATTTAACCTTCTGAATTCAGGTAGAGAAACCAAATAAGAGCTATTATTGTTTTTTAACTTTATAAAAACTGTCTATGACCGTTCATAATAAAGGAATGAAGAGTGAATTCGGAACCGACCTGGCCGGTGCCCTGAAGGTTCTCAGGGCTGGCGGGGTAATACTTTACCCCACTGACACTGTCTGGGGGCTGGGCTGTGATGCCACGAACGCGAAAGCTGTAAGCCGGGTCTATGAAATTAAGCAGAGGGCTGAGAACAAGAGCCTTATAATACTTGTGAACTCCGTTGCGATGCTTGAGAGGTATGTTGAAAATCCGCCTGAGGTGGCCATAGAGATGGCAGAGCTCTCGGAGAAGCCGCTGACGGTGGTCTATGACAGGGGAAGGAGTCTGGCTGAGGGGGTTGCCTCTTCTGACGGGTCAGTGGGTGTGCGTGTATGCACGGAACCGTTCTGCGATGCGCTTATTGATGCGCTCAGGAAGCCGCTGGTATCAACATCGGCAAACATAAGCGGCAGCAACAGTCCTGCAATATTTGACGAAATAAGTGAAGAGGTTAAGGCTGCGGTTGATTACGTATGCCTCTGGAGACAGGATGACCGAAGCAGGGCCACACCCTCTTCGGTCATCAAAGTATCCGGAAACGGTATTGTAAAGATTCTTCGCGGATGATTACTTCATCCGCACCTTGCCTGACCCGGAAACAGAGGCATCAATCTTCGGATCACCCGAGTAATTGATATTGCCGCTGCCCGAGATAGAGGCTCTCAGCATTTCAGTCACATGGCAGTCGCAACTGCCGCTGCCGGAAATCCTGGCATCCAGGACATCAATCCTGGTGCCATCCCCCATATAGTCACCGGAACCTGAAATTGAGATTTCAAGTTTCTTAATGGTGCCGTTCCCGGCGATGTTAAGACTGCCTGACCCGGATATGGCGCACTCGACTTCCCCGAGTGCCACATCACGGAGGATTGCCTTGCCGCTACCGCTGATGGCCACATCGAGCTCATTCCCCCTGAGAGGATCGTTTACCGTTAACCTCCCTGAACCCGAAACGCTTATACCATCGAGGGCAGGCATGGTGATTCTTACAATAACCTTTTTGTTCCCGGAATCAAACCATTTATCCCGTCTGATTTTCAGCTCATCACCGTCAACTTCGGTAATGATCTCTTTGATGTAATCCCTGTCACCTTCCAGCTCTACACTGTAATCCTTGCCGAGGTTGATCAGCACTTCGCCTGAAACGGCGAAGGCGACTTCGTCGAAGCCTGACACCTGTCTCTTTTCGGTATAGGCTGTCTGAGCAAATGAAGCCTGGGCGGCGAATATCGTTAAGAATGAGAAAATCAGGACTTTTTTCATAGCTGCTCCGTTTTATTTAGTTATAACAGAAAGACGGTGCAGAATGTTCTTTGCTGCACAGTGAATAAAAAAAAGGGGCAGGAATGTCAGTCGTTAAGGCTCAACAGACCTACAGGGAGGGTCATTGTGATTGCCCTTTGCCCGCGGTCAACAGACACAATCAGGTCAGTGTGGAGGGGGATGTATACTTCCCGGCCTTTGATGATGGTCACGGCAATAACCTGGCCGGGATTCTGCATAAAATCATCTATTATGCCTGACAATCCGGTTGTTGTGTCGGTCAGTGTGAATCCCTTCAGCGCCATGAGGTCATCACCTGATTCGCCGGCGCCTTCGTAGAGCACTTCGCACCCACGGAGGTGTACCACGGACTCTGCGGTGAGGTAATCATCAAACGATAAAATCAGAGTATCGGGGGCAGGTGAAAATGCCTCCCGTGTAAAAAAGGGAACCGGTATCCCGTCGGTCACGACGAATACCGGTTCTCCCTGTTCCGGTTCCCCTGTGATTCCTGTCTTGCTTTTCACCACCACGGCTCCGTCGAAGCCGTAGGTTTTTGTTATTCTGCCAATGGATCTCATTATCAGGAGGCAGGGGACAGATGACCCTATTCGGTCTTTTCTGCAGTATCTTCCTGAGCTTCAGCTGCGGGAGCTTCAGTCTCTGCCTGTGCTGAAGCCTCTTCGGCTGCTGCTTCGGCAATGGCCTCTTCAGGAGCCTCGGCTGCTGCAGCGGCTTTTGCTGCTGCTTCTGCCTCAGCGGCGAGGGCTGCTGCCTTTTTGGCGAGTTCTTCTGCCCTTGCTTCCTTGATTGCTTTTTCAGCTTCAAGTTTCTTCTTGCGCAGTTCTTCGCCCTTCTTCTCCAGACCTGACTTCTTCAGTTCGATCTTTTCTTCCTTGCCCTTCAGCCATTCATTAAACCGGCGGTCGGCTTCTGCTTCGTCAAAAGCGCCTTTTCTGACACCTTCCATCAGGTGCTTCTTCATCATCACTCCCTTGTACTTCAGGATTGCCCTGCATGTGTCCGTAGGTTGCGCGCCGTTCTGCAGCCATCCCAGTGCCTTCTCGAAGTTGATGTCGATTGTTGCCGGGTCAGTGAGCGGATTATAAATTCCGATCTTCTCAATGAATCTGCCATCACGTGGCGACCTGCTATCTGCTACCACCACGTGGTAGTAGGCCTGCTTCTTGCGGCCCTTCCTAGCTAATCTGATTTTTACTGACATTTAAAGAATTAATTTGTTGTTACTCTTTTTAAACGAGGGTGCAAATATACAAGTAAATTTTTTACCTGCCGACAGTTCTGCTCATTAAAATTAACCCTCACTGTCTGACAATGGTTTTTGAATGCAGTTTTCCCCGGGATGTTGTGACAGTGACAATATAGATTCCTGCGGGCCAGCCGATGCCGGAAAATGTTATTATGTCAGAATCCGGAACCATTCCGGCCACTTCAGCGCCGCTGATATTTCTTATCGAAATCCTGTCTGATTCAGGAGGAAGTTCAATCATAAACCGGTCAGTGAAGGGCACGGGCCAGACCATGAAAGCATCCTCCTGCCCGCCGTCGCCGGCAGCAAGTGAAGCTGTAAGCCGAAGGAGCCTTGCAGCCCTGATCTTGTGTCCGTATGTGTCACTCACTATGAAAGTTATGGTGTCTGTCGGACCGTCGCTGACCTGGAAGGAACGCGACATTCTCAGCGAGTCCCCGTCGAGATAATAATCAGGTACCCATTCCGTCCCGGCCAGGGTTGAGTCGCATTCGAGGATAATGTCATAGGTGTTATCAGTGGCTTCATCAACCACGGTGAATTTGCCTACTGCCGTTCCGGGCGGATTGCTTATCAGCACCACGGTGTCAGAGAGGGCCACGTCGGTGGGGTAATAGTATGGCCGGATTCCGATTATGGCGGTATGTCCCTTGGTGAAGTCAGAGCCTCCGGGTTTGAGATTGTCAATGGTGAAGTACCCGTTATTCACTCCGCTCCAGCCCCAGTTCAGGTGGTAATAGTTGCTGTTGTGAACTCCGTCAATGTTGAATGCATGACCCACAGAACCCGTAGCCGGAAAACCCGAATAGATCACCGGACAGCCTGCGGCAAGACTGCTGTCGATCATTCTTTTCCATCTGTCTGTGCTGAAGAATTCCCTTTTGATGAAGGTCATCCGCTGAGAGTAAAAATAGTATTGTTTAAGAGCAGTGGAGGCTGCCGCTGAAGTGAGGGTGCCAGATCCATCAGGACTGAAGTCCATATTGACAGCAACCGCGCAGTGATACAGGAGCAGGGAGTTGTTGTCATCAGGAAGTGTACTGCTCATCTCATCCCATTTGTAAGTGGCAGTACTGAAATCCTGTGATATTGTTCCATACTTTGAATGGTAATACTGCGAGACGCCTGTCCCGGTCACGGGGAAACCGAAGACGCTCATCGCCTGTGCCATGCTTACGGCAACACATCCGACATAGACACGACCTCCCGGGCCCTCACTGTCTGCCGGGCAGAACCTGTTCCAGGTGCTGTTCTGATTCCAGGTCACTTTGATGAGCGGAGATACAGTCACGCTCACACCCTTCTGCTGCCCTGACTCCTTGTAGTAGTATGCAGGGTTCCAGCGGGGATCCGGCGCATCGCTCTTTAACATCGGCACATGTTTCAGCTGATCTGCATAACCTGACAGGAAAAGAAACCGGTTGTCAGTACTGTCAGCTTCCGGGATAACAAAACTGCCGGTCATTGAATAAGCCAGGACAGGCATGGAGGAAAAGTCACGTGACATCAGCAACCAGCCTTCCGGGAGAAGTGAAACCACACACATCAGCGGGTCATCTCCCGGATTGAGGTTTTGTATTTCCGAAACCTTCATGTGGGTATTTCCAAGATACCCCCCCACAAACGCAGAGGCGACCCTGGAAACATGACCATTGTCCACCGGCTGTGCAATCATCCCAATTGCTAGACAATTTAGAATGACAATATTAATCAGCTTCCTACCCATTACCAGGCAATAAGGTGTCAAATATATTCAAATTATGGCTGGCAGAAAAAAATGGAGGCAATCCATTTTCGGGAAAGCCTCCATTTTGATAGTGTAAAATTAACTTAGTTCTTCGTCCAGGTCGTGTTAAACGCATCCCAGCACCATGCATATTCGGTAAGTATCAGGGCGAACCTGTCAATTTTGATAGTTCCGTCAGCTTCAATTGTTCCTACTATCTTTTGTTTACCTGCGTTAGCAATAATTGCGGTTGTCAGTGCATCACCGGCCAGTGCCAGCACCTCATCAGTAGCATAGTATATCGCAACGTTCCCGTTGTCAGTACCATAAGCAAGTCCAAGGTTCTGTACTGATTCCAGTTCAATGGTCATATCTGTCGTATTAAATGTTGCAATGACAGGGCCTGACCCAGCGCCGCTTATGCCCGTAATCGAAAGCTGGGTCGGATCAGAAGCAACAGCCGTTGTTGTGACATTCCAGGTTTCATCCCAGGAACCCGGACTGCCATAACTTACAGCTTCCACGGTATAAGTGCCTATCCAGTTTTTAAGAGGATGCTCGTCGTCAACTATGGTTACCAGCGTTGATTGCTGAACGGCCATCGGGTAGTTCTTGCTGTTACTTGCAATTGACACCATGAACTGCTTATTGCCGGTATACACATCGTTATCGACCGGTGTGACGGTCACAGCTGTTACTCCGACAGGAACATTCACATTCTTGGTAGACAGGGTGTAGTCCTGACCTTCCACTGCAGGGCTTGCAATGTCGACAACAGATACTGTAAGGGTAACGTCGGTAGCCTGTGTTTCGGAAACACCACCAAGATAAACTGTGAATGAACCGGGGCTGTTTTCATTGACTGAAACAGCAGCCGTACTCATTCCGACAATGATGTTTGATTCATCGAACATCACCGGATACTTATCGTCGCATGAGGTCATCATGAAAATGGCAGCTGCGAGTATGAACAAGTTGGATATTTTCTTTTTCATCGTATTCGAGTTTTGGATTAATAGCCCGGATTCTGTTCGCAGTTGACATTGGCGTCAACCTCTGACTGCGGGATTGGCATAGCCCACATATAGTTAACTAAAGCTGAGCCACCGGGTGCAAAGGCTACATCCTTGTTTACAAGACCGGTAAAATCGGTTCTTGAAAGAGAGCGCTGGGTGCGAGCAAGGTCAAAGAGTTCGTTGCCTTCGAAGCAGAGTTCTCTTCTCCTTTCAGCGTAGATGTCATTGAGTGACACGGAAGTGGCAGCTGCGAGACCCCGGTTTGTGCGGATGGCATTATAATCGTTGAGGGCTGTTTCACCAGAGACTGATGCGCCTTCAAGAAGAGCCTCGGCACGAATGAGATACATCTCGGCTAGTCTCAGAACAGGAGTATTGTATTCCCTGATAGCGCCAAGGCGACCGGGGTACTTAAGGCTCCAGAATTCACCGGGATAATCTTCAGGTTCGAGGAACAGGTCAGCGCGGACATCATCTTCTGTATAGAGGTTGATCAGGTCCATTGATGCTGCACAGTCTCCGTAACCTTCCGGGTTCATCATATAGCTCATAGCTTCCCAGTAACCATGATAAGTGTTGGGTTCTGAACCGTCAACCTGGAAGATGATCTCCTTACCCGGGCCGCCACTGCCCCAGTACCCATCATTATCATATGTGGTATAATCTTCGGGGCTGAAGAGTTCAAGGCCGGTGCTCCCGATAACGGCGGAAGCATATGTGGCAGCATCCTGCCAGTTCTCCATATAGAGGCTGACTTTTGCAAGGAGTGCCTGTGCGGCCACCTTGGTTGCGTAAGCGCCATCATCGCCTCTCGGGTTGGCAACAGGAAGAAGTGCGATGGCATCTTCAAGGTCTGTAACTACCCTGTCATAGGTTTCGCCTACAGTGTTGCGGGCAGGATAGCCATTCTCGGTGACAAGCACCACAGGTACGCCCAGGTTGTCTGTTCCTGCTGAATAAGGCAGGCAGTACATGCGAGCCAGGTCGAAATATGACAGTCCCCTCAGGAACAGGCATTCTCCCTTCAGCAGGTCGAGCTGAGCCTGTTCGACTCCCACCTGTTCAAAGCCACCATCGATAACCTCCAGGACGTTGTTTACCTTGGCGATGGTTGAGTACGCCACTGACCAGAGTCCTGATGTTGCACCCGGTCTGTTGTTCCATAGATATTCGTCTACATAGCGGCCTGAAACAACAGAGCCTCTTTTTGCATTTCCACCTTTCATATCGGCGGTGATTACCAGTCCGGCACCATACCAGCCAGTAGCGCACAAATTTGTATAAGCGCCACCTGTGGCTGAGTTCAGCCCGTCATAGGAAGATAGTGTCAGTTCATTTGATTGCGATAACCGGGGCTCCTTCAAAAGGAAATCCTCACATGCAGTTGTGAAAAGGACTGCAATGGCTACCAGGAATAATATTAATCGTCTTGTTTTCATAGCATCATCGTTTTATTGATTAAAATGATACCTCAATCCCACCTATGATCTTCTTTGTCTGGGGATAGATACCGGCGCCACTGCCTTCAACCCCTCTTTCAGGATCCCAGAAATCGACCTTATGGAAAGTGTAAAGGTTTACAGCAGATGCATAAACCCTGAGGTTTTGCATTTTCAGCTTCGAGGTGACTGCCCTGGGCAGAGAATAGGAAAGGGTAAGATTCTTAACCCTCAGGTAGGATCCGTCATATAACCAGCGTGTGCTGAGAGAACTGCTTGATGCTGATACGTTATTTGCCACCGGTTTGGGGTTGCGTGCAATCTGACCCGGTGTTGTCCAGTAGTCAAGCTGAGTATTGGCATAGTTGTTTGGCCAGCTGAAACCATCGGAATTGGCATACCTGTTTTCGGTCAGCATGATGAGGTTGCCATATTTGTATTCAAAGTTGGCATCCAGGGTCAGGCCCTTGTAGGATACTGATGTATTGAATCCTCCTGTCAGCTTGGGTTCAGGAGAGCCGGCAATGATTCTTCTGGCTTCTGAATACATGTTGGTCAGCTCACCGTCTTCATTGTACCAC
Source organism: Bacteroidota bacterium (assembly GCA_018262715.1). Taxonomy (GTDB): domain Bacteria; phylum Bacteroidota; class Bacteroidia; order Bacteroidales; family VadinHA17; genus SR-FBR-E99. Next base: position 79,590 of record JADFDS010000003.1, on the reverse strand, counting down.
ATGGCGTCACCATTGGCAGGGTTAACGCCTGCATAGTCATACAGATAGAAACTGTACAGACGTTCTCCCACCTTATGTAACAGGCGTGTGTTTGCTGTCGGCACAAACTGCTCATCTTTCCCGAGATCAAGTATTTCACTTTTGTTATGGGAAATATTGAAGCCGGCGCTCCAGTCGAAATCGTTACCGGCGATAATTGAGCCGTCAATCAGAAACTCAAATCCTGCGTTCTTGATTGAGCCGATATTTGACTTGATTGATGAGAAGCCTGATGTGTATGACAACGGGTAGTCAAGTAGCATGTCAGTTGTCTTCCTTGAGTAGACATCGAACGAACCGGTAATTCTGTCGAATAATGCAAAATCGAAACCGGCATTGTATTCACTGTTGTTTTCCCATCCCAGTTCAGGATTGGCCGGCTGATCAGGAATCATCACCGATGAGCCGTTGTATTCAGCAGGTGTGTAAAGACCATACTGGTCATAGTTCCCGATATTGAAGTTACCGCTGATGCCGTAGCTGCCACGGAGCTTCAGCATATTGATAAAATCAACGTTTTCCATGAAACTTTCATTATGGATGTTCCAGGAAGCGCCCACTGACCAGAAGGTACCCCATTTGTTCTTCTCGCCGAACCGAGATGAACCGTCTGTCCTGAGGCTTGCCTGCAGATAATACTTGCTGTTGAAATTGTAGTTTGCAACGCCAAAGAACGAGAGGATTGAATAGGCTGATTCATAATAGTCAGCGTCGTCATCCTCAGCGGTAGCAGTATTGGGGAATGGTATGTTGCGATCAACCCCGGGAGAATAGATGTAATATTCGTTGTAGTCAAATCTTGAAGCCTCCTGACCTGCAACCAGTGAAAGAGAGTGCTGACTGAATTCCTTATTGAAATTAAGTGTATTGGAAGTTGTCAGCAAAAGGTACTTGGTTCTGGAGACCTGCAGAATTCCGGTTTCATAACCGTAATTGGCCTCCGGGGTCCAGAGTCTCATGCCTTCACCGTCGGTCAGCTCTATGCCATTTGTGGTTTTTGCCGTGAGCCCCTTGATAATGTTATATTCAAGGTATGCATTGCCGTTTAGCTTGTACTGTTTCTCCCACTGCGGATCATATTCAGCCGTAGCCCTTGGGTTGGCATAGCTATTCTCAGGGATGTTAAGATTGTACGAGCCATCTTCATTATAAAGAGGGGTAAAAGGCTTGATGCTCATCATTGCAAACAGGGGGTTTACATAATACAGGCTCTGCATTGCGATGTCATTTGACTTGGAGTATGCTCCGTTTATGCGTGTCCCCAGCTTCAGTTTATTGCTGATCTTATGGTCAATGTTGGAACGCACTGCATACTTCTTGTAATCAGATCCGTAAACTATACCCTGGTGATCATCATAAACGAGGGAGAAGAAGTTGGATGTTTTTTCTGATCCTCCCTCTGCGCTTATCTCTGCAGAGTAAATGTTGCCGGTCCTGGTAAGCTCCTTTTTCCAGTCCGTTATCGGGCCATTAAGCAATGACAAGGGGAAATAAAAGGCTGGCTTGGTAGGATCATCCGGATTACCGCCGGCATTTGTAACAGCAAGTCTCTGATATGTAAGGTATTCCTCTGCAGTCATGGGACGATAACCATTATCATTTGCCAGCTGTTCCATCCCGTAAGAGGCGCGGAAGTTAATCTTCGTCGCACCGGATTTACCTGATTTGGTGGTGATAAGTATGACCCCGTTTGCTGCCCTTGAACCGTAGATGCTTGAAGCAGCGGCGTCCTTAAGGATCGTCATCGACTCAACGTCATTCGGGTTAAGTGATGCAAGTGCGTTACCGGTGTTGGTGAAGTAACTCTGGTTACCTGACATCACCGGGATACCGTCTATTACATAGAGGGGATCAGTGCCTGCATTGATCGAGCTGATACCACGGATACGAATCTCTGAGGAAGCGCCAGGCTGACCTGATGTGGAGGTTACCTGAACACCGGCAACCTTTCCGGTAAGCATTTTCTCAATACTTGTTTCCGGAATGTTCTTGATTTCCGAACTTTTAACCTCACCGACCGAGCCCGTGCTGGCCTCGCGTTTCTGTACGCCATATGCCACCACTATCACCTCTTCGAGGTTCAGAAGATCAGGCAACATGACAATGTCATAAATATTACCGGCACCAACCGTGATCTCCTGTGTCTTCTGGCCCGTAAACCGGTAAACAAGGATCTGTCCCTCTGATGCCTGAATGGAGTATTTACCGTCATTGTCGGTTACTACTCCCAACGTGGTTCCCTTAACCTGAACGGTCACACCTGGTATCCCGAGGTTGTCCTCGGAAGCAGTAACCGTTCCGGTAACTGTCTTCTGCTGTCCAGCAGAAGTCAATAGAAATCCACAAAGCAAGAAAAATACTGAAAGCAATCTTTTCATAACTTCTAGATTAGTTAATAAATAATTAAATGATGACTTGTAGTTTCCTAATAAGTGCGTGAAGGTAATAGAAAAAAAAATTCCATATCACAAAATTGTCAAAAACCATTCTCATTTTCCTTAAATTTGTCAGCAGGCGAGGAAAAATCAGGTAACAATCAGTTTTTATGTCTTTATTTGTTCATTTACACGTACATACACAATATTCCATTCTTGACGGGGCATCAGCCGTAAAAACTCTGGTCCGCAGGGCTAAGGAACTGGGAATGACGGCTCTTGCCATCACTGACCACGGAAATATGTTCGGCGTGAAAGAGTTCCATGACGCCGCTACCGCTGCATCAATAAAGCCCATTATAGGATGCGAGATCTATGTGGCCCGGACAAGCCTTGAAGACAAGACATCGGTAGAGGACCGCTCCGGTGACCACCTTATATTACTGGCAAAAAACAAAACCGGCTACCGTAACCTTGTCAGGCTGGTCTCCGAAGCGTGGATAAGAGGCTTCTATTACAAGCCCCGCATTGACAAGGAGCTTCTCCGCAAACACCGTGAGGGACTTATAGCTTCATCCGCCTGCATAGCAGGTGAAGCGGCCCAGGAGATACTGACCGGGAACATACGCGCAGCGGAGGAATCCATCCTTTCCTACAGGGAGATTTTCGGCGATGATTACTTTCTGGAGATACAGCGCCATGAAACAACTGATCCGACATCAGACGTCACCGTCTTCCCCCAGCAGCAAAGGGTGATAGCCGCTTACCGTGAGCTGGCTGCAAAACACAACATCAAAATCATCGCCTCGAATGACGTCCACTTTATCATGAAGGACGATGCCGAAGCCCATGACCGCCTCATCTGCCTGAATACCGGCAAGGACATCGACGACCAGAAGAGACTTCGTTACACCAAACAGGAATACCTGAAGAGCGCAGAAGAGATGCTCGAAATCTTTGCCGATATCCCCGAAGCGGTCAGCAACACGGTGGAACTCGCGGACAGAGTTGAAAACTATAAGCTCAACAGCGAGCCCATAATGCCGGAATTCACAATCCCCGGGGAATTTGCCGACAAGGACGAGTATCTCCGGCACCTGACAATGAAAGGGGCAGCTGAGCGGTGGAACACCATCACACCCGATATACAGGCACGCATTGACTTTGAACTGTCGGTAATTAAAAACATGGGCTTCCCCGGCTACTTCCTGATAGTGCAGGATTTCCTGAGGGCTGCCCGCGAGATGGGTGTATGGGTCGGTCCCGGGAGAGGTTCTGCAGCCGGAAGCGTGGTTGCATATTCACTCCGGATAACCGACATAGACCCCGTAAAATATAATCTCCTCTTCGAGAGATTCCTCAATCCTGACCGTATCTCCATGCCTGACATAGATATCGACTTCGACGAAGACGGCCGTGAGAAGGTTCTCAGGTACGTGGTTGAGAAGTACGGTCATGACCGGGTGGCACATATCATTACCTTCGGCACCATGGCCGCCAAGATGGCCATCAGGGACGTTGCCCGGGTGCAGAAGCTGCCCCTGCCGGAAGCCATCAGGCTGACGAAACTGGTGCCTGACAGACCAGGCACAACACTGGCATCGGCATACGAGGAAGTGCCTGAACTGCTGAAGGAGAAGGAATCAAAGGAGCCGCTGGTGGCCCAGACACTGAAGTATGCCGAAGTGCTCGAGGGAAGCATCAGGCAGACCGGTGTGCACGCCTGCGGAATCATCATAGGAAAGGACAGCCTGTCAGAACACATACCCATCTGCACCGCAAAGGATACAGACCTTTATGTTACCCAGTACGAAGGCAACCACGTTGAGTCGGTGGGACTTCTGAAAATGGACTTTCTGGGTCTGAAAACCCTTTCGATCATGAAGGATGCCGTTGACAATATAGAAAAGTCAAAAGGCATCACCATTGACCTTCAGACCCTGGAACTCGACGACCGGATCACCTATGAACTCTTCAGCAACGGCGAGACAACAGGCGTATTCCAGTTTGAATCCGTGGGCATGAAGAGGTATCTCCGTGAGCTGAAACCAAACCAATTCGGTGACCTCATCGCCATGAACGCTCTCTACCGCCCGGGCCCTATGGACTACATACCACAGTTCATCAGGCGCAAACACGGGAAGGAAAAGATCTCATACGAGGTGCCGGCCATGGAGAAGTACCTGAAGGAGACCTACGGCATCACTGTCTACCAGGAGCAGGTGATGCTTCTCTCACAGGAACTCGGAGGTTTTTCCAAAGGCCAGGCCGACTCTCTGCGCAAGGCGATGGGCAAGAAGAAGCGCGACATCATGGACAGGCTCAAGGAGCAGTTCATTGAGGGCTGCCGCATGAATGGCTATGACCAGAACACCATTAATAAAATATGGTCAGACTGGGAATCATTCGCCGAATATGCCTTTAACAAGTCACATTCAACCTGTTATGCTCTGATAGCTTACCAGACGGGATACCTCAAGGCACACTACCCGGCAGAGTTCATGGCGGCAGTTCTGAGCCGAAACATCAGTGACATAAAGAAGATCACCGTCATGATGGAGGAGACCAGGCGCATGGGAACAGAAGTTCTTGGCCCCGACGTCAATGAGAGCTACCTGCAGTTTACCGTCAACCGTAACGGCAACATCAGGTTCGGACTGGGCGCCATCAAGGGTGTGGGTGAGAATGCAGTACTCCACCTGATTGAGGAAAGGGAAAAGAACGGTCCATACAAAGATATTTATGATCTTGCAGAAAGGGTGAACCTGAACACTGTCAACAAGAAAATGCTTGAAGCCATGGTGGTATCAGGCGCCCTCGACGGGCTGCCGGGAATGACCAGGGCCCAGTACTTCGCCGCTGACGGCAAAGGCTCCAGCTTCCTCGAAAGCCTTATCCGTTACGGCAACAACGTCAAGAACATCAGGAACAGCACCCAGCAGTCTCTCTTCGGCGACACCGGCGGATTTGACCTGGTGCGCCCCGAACCGGCACCATGCCCCGACTGGTCCAAGCTTGAAAGACTGAACAAGGAGAAGGAGGTTATCGGCATCTACCTCTCATCACACCCTCTTGATGATTTCAAACTTGAGATCAGCACATTCTGCAATGCAAACCTGACCGACCTTCAGAACCTGAGTGAGTTCGCCAACCGTGATGTCTGCGTCGCCGGTATCGTGAGTGACACCCGCAGCGGGGTGACCAGGAACGGCAAACCCTTCGGGGGATTCACCCTGCAGGATTATACTGATTCGTTCTCCTTCCTGCTGTTCGACAAGGATTATGTTTCCTTCAGCAACTACTTCAGGAATGACTACCAGCTCCTTGTAAAGGGAAGGGTGCAGGGAAGACATTTCAATCCCGAGGAACTTGAATTCAAAATAAAGGAGATCCACCTTCTGACAGCCGTCAGGGAAGACCTGATAACTTCAATTACAATAAAACTTAAACCGGAACTGGTTAATCCCGAATTCATTAAAAACCTGAAGTCAGTTATTTCGGAAAACCCGGGGAACAAATCCCTTAAATTCCTGTTGATTGACCATGACGAAAGGATTACAATCCCGCTCTTCTCGCGAAGCATAAAGGCAGGTATCACCGATGAACTTATCGGATGGCTTGAAGATAATCCCGAACTCGGGTTTAAAGTAAATTAGGTATCTTTGGAACTGGAAATAGCAATTAAAGAAACATATAACATTATGGCACAACAAGTTAACGACAGCAATTTTGATGAAGTTGTATTGAAGTCAGACAAACCGGTTATTGTTGATTTCTGGGCTGAATGGTGCGGACCCTGCAGAATGATAGCTCCGTACATTGAACAGATAGCAGAGGCTTACAGGGAGAAGGCGCTGGTCGTTAAGTGTGACGTTGACAGTTCACCGGATGTTGCCCGCCGCTTCATGATAAGAAATATCCCGACGGTGCTTTATTTCAAGAACGGCGAGGTGGTTGACAAGCAGGTGGGCGCCGCTGCACGCTCCGCCTTCGAGGCCAAACTCACTCCCCTGCTCTGATAACAGTATGAAGGTATGTGTATTTGCAGCCTCCAGCAGCCGTATTGACGCTGCCTACATGAAGGCTGCCGAAGAACTGGGCGTGGCATTTGCCGGGCACCGGGTACATGCCGTGTTCGGCGGAGGCGGCATAGGACTGATGGGGATCTTTGCCGATTCGCTGATGGCTCATGGCGGTTCGGTCACCGGTGTCATCCCGGGTTTCATGATGGATGAGGGATGGGGTCACAGCGGTGTAAGTGATATGATCGTCACCCCTGACATGTCAGAGAGGAAGAAGACCATCTTTGCCATGTCCGATGCTGCCGTGGCACTTCCGGGTGGCGTGGGCACACTGGAAGAACTCACCGAGGTGATCACACTGAAGCAGCTCGGTCAGTTCAATAAACCTATTGTAATCATTAATGTCAACGGCTTCTATGACCACCTCATCGAGTTCTTTGACCACATGGTCAGGGGTCACTTCATGAGGCTGGAACACAGGGATATCTGGCAGATAGTCACCACTGCCGAAGAGGTTGTGCCGGCCATTGTCAATTACACAGGGTGGCATGCAGACCCGAAGGTGATTGCCAGGATCTGAACCGGAGTCATTGAACGTATCTGCAGGGCTGACCCGATCTAAGGCACCCGGGTTCCTATAAACAGGATATCATCCACCTGTGCCAGTCCGCCCATCCACTCCCTGATGGCTTTTTCGAGACGGCGCTTCTGTTCCTCAACGGGAAGCATATGGATTTCAGCCAGCAGCGACCTGATATTTATGGTCTTGAACTTTTTCTCATGCTCCCCGCCGAACTGATCGGCAAAGCCGTCAGTGAAGATATAAAGCATATCGCCGGGCTTCACGTCCACCCTGTTGTTGGTAAAGCTCTTCCTGGCCTGGCCGTCAATCATTCCTATCGGGAAGCGGTCACCCCTGTAAATGGTAACCTTGCCGTCACGGACATGATACAGGGGCTGGTACGCCCCGGCATACTCAACGGTATGTTCGAGGATGTCATATGAGATAACCGAGATATCCATCCCGTCTCTGACGGCCTTTTCGCTGCGCTGCAGCAGGGCATGGACCACCTCGATGTTGAGGTGGTCAAGGATGTCAGAAGGTTTTGTTATGCCACTCTCCCTGACAATCTTGTTGAGGGAGTTGTGGCCTATTATTGACATAAAGGCGCCGGGAACGCCGTGGCCGGTGCAGTCGACAGCAGCAATATACTGTTTGAAGCCGCTGTCATGCATCCAGTAGAAATCACCGCTGACAATGTCTCTCGGCATGAACAGCACGAAGGTATCATTGAAGAAATTTTCCGGGGGCAGCATGGCTGCCTGGATTCTCTCTGCATACCTGATGCTGGCGGTGGTGTCCCTGTTCTTCTCCTCCAGCTCCAGGCTTTTGCTGACCACTTCGGCAGTGCGCTCCTCAACCTTCTGCTCCAGGTGCTCCTTCTCCCGCCGGAGGGTTCTCTCGCGGAGGCTTATAAACAGATAAATTCCCGCCACCAGGGCGGTGATGCAGAGTATGATGAACCATGATGTCATGTATACCGGCCCCCTGATGGAGAATGACAGTTTTGCCGGCACCTCGTTCCAGTAACCGTAATTGTTTGAGGCTCTAACCAGGAAGGTATACTTCCCGGGGCTGAGTGACGAGTAGGCTGCCCTGTTCTGGTCAGTGGTGATCCAATCCTTGTCTGCGCCCTCAAGCATAAATTGGTATCTCACGGCGCCCGGATTAACAAGGCAGATGCTCAGGAAGTCAAAAATTATCCTGTTCTGGGTGTGCAGGAGCCTTATGCCGTCATGCATGGGGAAGACCTCATAGTTGACCAGGGTTCTCCATATGTGTGTTGCCGGTTCTGTCACCACCGGAGGCAACATGGACGGAGAGAGCCTCATGGCCCCGTTGGAAGTGCCGAACCAGAGATCACCCATGTCATCGGCGAATGAAGCATTGGGCCTTGTCTCAATTCCGGTGAATCCGCTCTTTTCGGTGAATGATGAGATCCGGCCGGTATTGCTGTCATATCTGTTCAGCCCGAGGTTGGTGCCTATGAACAAGTTACCGGACCTGTCAGGCTGAAGCAGGTTGATTGAATTCATCAGCAGCCCTTCAGCCTCGGTGAGTTTCTTTTTCACCGTGTCATTGCTCAGGCTGTATAGTCCGTCAATTGTCCCCACCCAGATCATTCCGTCAGGGGTCTCGGTGATGGCTGTCGGATGCACATCGGACCTGAAGGTCAGGGGGGTGAACGTATTGTTTCCGGGGTTGAACCTGGTAAGGCCGTTGCGTTCCTCGGTGCCAATCCAGAGTAAGCCCCGGCTGTCGCAGAAGAGGGCTGTGATATTATTTCCCGTCAGGCCGTTGATCTGTGTGTATGTCGTACTCTGCTTGAGTTGCGGATTCCACATGATGAGGGCCCGGTCAGTGCCGATCCAGAGGTTGTCCCTCAGGTCAGTGGTCATGGCAGCGATTCTCAGCGATCGGAGGCTGGCGTTGAGGTCAAGGTCATACCGGAAATTCTTCTCGTAGATATCATAGCGGTATACTTCGTCACCTGCCGTGGCGATCCATACGTGCCCCTCATTGTCAGGCCTGATGATGCTTATCTGTGTCCCCTCGAGCGACGGCGGAAATCCGCTGAGCTTGATACGGTCCTCCTCTTTCAGGGCGGGGTTGTAGAGTGAAAGACCCCTGCCGGTGCCGAACCAGTACCTGCCTGTGTGATCCTGGGCCAGGGTAAAGACGTCATTTGACGGCATGAACTGCGGCGCCATGAACGAGGCGAAGTGGTCGCCCTTGTAGATGAAAAGGCCCGCATCGCGATCGGCTATCAGGATGTTCTTTTCCTTGTCCTCGATCATGCAGAGGATATGAAGTGCCGGCAGGCCGTTGGTGCTGTTGTAGACAACTGTTCCCTCGGGGGAAAAAACCGTTATTCCTCCCCTGCTCTCCCAGTCTTCCATTGAGGCCACCCAGATATTGCCGCGGTAGTCTTCAAGGATGTATGAGACGAAGTTTCCCCAGAGGCCGTTGCGTGTATCGAAGAAGCCCATCTCACCCGTCTCGCCGTTCTGCCGGTAAAGCCCGCCGTTGAAGGTGCCGAACCACATGTTGCCGCGGGAGTCCTCGAATATGGTTGTTGTCAGGAAGTAGCGTGTAAGTCCTTCAGGGTTGAAAGGAATGAACCTGTCACTTGCATGGTCATACTTCTTGATGCCCATGTCAGTGATGCAGTAGAGGTTTTCGCGGTGATCGGCATATAGGCCGAAAGCGTCATTGCTGAGTCCCTGGCGGCCGACATACTGCTGGCCGGTCATCAGGCTGACACCACGTTCAGGCATGTCAAGCCTCAGCGCTCCGCCAAGGGAGGTTGAGACCCATATGGAGCCGTCATATTCCGTGATTCCGGTAACATCTCCCGTCAGGCTGTTAATGGGCCTCAGCGGGTCACTTATACGGGCAGAATCAACTCCGATGAAGATGGATGGGGAAAATGATGCTCTTCTGATTATGTTGTCTTCTATTATTGAAACACCTCCTCCGATATGCCCCAGCCAGAGCCTGCCGCGACTGTCCTCGCAGATGCTTTTTACACCTCCTGGGGAAAGGCTGTCAGAAGTCGAGAAGTTTTCGAAGCGCAGACCGTCAAAGCGGGTGACGCCGCTGCCGGTGCCAAGCCAGATGAATTCGTTGGCATCCTGAATGATTGTATAAACCTTGGAGGCGCTCAGCCCCTCCTTAGAGCCGTACTGTTCAAAATAGAATGTCTGGCTGTATAGCCGGGGAGGAAGTATAAGCTGAGACAGAAGCAGTAATGCCAGGACGGTAATTGAGTATTTGCCGGAGTTGCTGCCTCGCCCTCGCATCAGGTTATTTCTTTACAAAGAAGAATGTCCCGTCTTCATCCTTCAGGCCGGTTATCTTGCCGAACCTGGGCTTCTGCTGGTTGTTCCCGGTAACGGCTTTTGTAACGTGAAGAACAATCTCGTCTATGGAGATGCATGTGTTCGGGTTGCCGCGCAGGGTGCTGGCAAAGGTGCGTGTGAACTGTGAATCGTCAACCGCAAGTTCGTAACCTGCTGATGAGAAGATCTGGCTCGACTTGAACTGTGTGGCTCTCCAGTCGGCACAGTTGCGTGGCCTGGCATCTGACCTCATGGCCTGGTAAAAGCTGGGGCCTGATTCGCAGGCGTCAGTAATCACCAGCACGTGTGTCAGATAGTTCATATATGTTTCCATAGACGCCCTCAGGGTATTGAGGCTGAAGTAGGTAAACTCCTCGTCGCGACGGGCGTCAACCGGGATCCAGTAGCCCACGTCATTGATGAACTTGCCGTGTCCGGCGAACCAGATGACCAGTGACTTGATCTGTTTTGCCCTTACCTCGTCACGCAGGTCGATGGAGAAGAACTTTTCCATCTCCTGTTTGGTCTGGTTGCGGATGCGTTTAACGGGCAGCACCTGGTAATCATCCTCAAGCACACCGGTAATGAGGCTGGCGTCCTTGGGCGGCCCCTGGAGGGCAGCAAAGTTCTGATAATCACTGTTCTCTATGAAGACCACCAGGGTATTTCCCATGGGATTTGATGCGGAAATGGTTGTGCCGTTACGGTCAAGCGCATAGTCCATGATGGTGCGGTTGCCGTACACGTCCTCCACCAGTATGGTAACCTTGTCATTGTTCCTTACATCGATTCCCTTGGCGATGAAGGCAGGATTAAGGTTATCCTGTGAGAACTGGGCGCTGATGTTTTCGATCTTCACTGACCTGATCAGGTTCTGGTCCTTCACCCTGCCCTCGATGTCAATCGTTGATGCGATACTGTCAATAACAAGCACATTTTCGCCCAGGATGTAAGGGGCGAGAATCTGGATCTCCGGAGGGTCGACCTCGGTACGCCTGATACGGTAGGTCAGTACCTTTTCGTTGTCATAGACATCACGGGCAACGATTCGAAGGGTTTCATCAGATGGGATCTCCACCTCTGCAGCAAAGGGAATAGTCCCTTTACCTTCGTACCTCACGGGGATATTGTTTATTGAGAACCCGGCCAGGAGGCTTTTGTCTGTCACCTTTCCGGTTACCATAATGCTTTTCTTGTCAAGGCCTATCTCGATCTCGCTTTTGGGAGTGACGGTCGGGGTTTCGAGCCATATTTCCGGGCTGTTGTTTTCACGGTTGATGGCGTAGAGCCGGTCGTTTGCCACGGTGAGCAGTTTCTTTGCCGAGGAGCTGTTCTCATTCATTGCCACCACCCTGGTATAATCGTCAGCGGCCTTTTCAAAGTCATGGATCTCCTCGTATGAGCGGGCGCGCATGAGGTAGATCTCCGGGGTGAACTGGTCAATTGTCAGCGCCCTTGTGAAGTCACTGACGGCAGCAAGATGCTGGTTGAATTTCTGGTAGCATATGCCGCGGGTTACGTAGTGCTGCTGTCCGGCCGGTTCAAGAAGTATGGCGGTGGAGACGTCATTTATTGCAGAGGGATAGTCAAGTTTTGCCTCATAAACCATGGCGCGGGTAAGATATGCATCAACATTCTTCTGATCCTGCTGAATCACCATGTTGCACTGTCCGAGGGCGCTGTTTACATCTCCCTGGCGGACCAGCACCCTGGCCAGTTCGAGGCGTGCGGCTGCGAATGACTTGTCTTTGGTAACTGCTTTTTCGAGCTGCCGTCTGGCAGTGTTGTCATCTCCCTTTCTCTGGTAGATTATGCCCTGGTGGTAATAGTTGACTGCATCATCGCGCATCTGTATTGCGGTGTCGGATGCACCCAGAGCCCTGTCCCATTGCTCCATCCCTATCAGGGATACCACCTTTTCGGTATAGAGTTTCCCGTTTCGGAATTCTTTCCTTATGGCCGCCTGAAGGTAAGAGACCGCCTCCGAATAGAATTTGTTTTTTTCTTCGGGAGTTGCCTTTGCAGAGGCGCCAAGCATGTTGCACATGCGCCCCAGGTTATGGAGAATGCCTGCATCATCGGGGAGAAAATTGTTCGCTCTCCGGTAATCATCGCAGGCAAGCCCGTAACTGCCGGTCATTTCATGCACCCTGGCCCGTCTGACATAACCGTCAGCGGAGGAGGGATCCTCGTCGATAGCCTTCGAGTACTGCTCAATGGCATCCTCAAGCATGCCATTCCTGGTGAACTCCTCACCGGCCCTGATGTACTTGCGGGCCGCCTGACCTGCTAAATTCATGCAGGTGACAACAAGCAACAATACAAGAACTATGAATCCTCGCTTCATGACTTTAGGTCCTTTCCCGGTTGGGGTCTCAAAAATACGAATTATTATTTACTAACAAATAAAAGCAGTTATTAACATCAGTTATACGGAATTCACTCAAAAATGATACGCAAAATCCAGAATACTTTTGTCAAAAAACACTGTTTTCGCAGGAGTGAATCCGGGGAACGGATCAGGCACCCCGTCGACGAAGTTTGCGGTACCGGTGAAACGCCGTGCTTCATCCCATTGCCCTGACTCAAGGAAACTGCTTATGATGAAGGCGCCGCCTTCAACAAAGAGTGACTGTATGCCTGCCTGCCACAGGTTTGCCAGCACCTCGCTGACGAACGGTTCAGCGCCCGTCAGTGTGACGGTTCTGGTGTCAGGGAACTGCGCCTGCCCGTTGCAGGTGAAGAGAACTGTTTCTGCTGACCCGTCAAAGACTGAAGAGTCAGGATCAAGGTTGCCGCTGCGGCTGACGATGATGCGTACCGGACTCCGGCCGCTCCAGTATCTGACTGTGAGCGATGGATTGTCAGCGCGGATGGTTCCTCCGCCAGCGAGAATAGCATCTTCCGTAGCGCGCCAGCGGTGGACGAGAACCCGTTCTGCCATCCCCGTGATCCAGTTTGGTCCGATTGCGTCAGAGGCCTTCCTGCGCAGATCGATGAATCCGTCTGCACTGCGGGCCCACTTGAGTATCACGTATGGTCTCTTTTTTTCATGCCATGTAAAGAAGCGTCTGTTGAGGCGGCGGCACTCCTCCTCCGCCACTCCGGTAATCACCTCAATCCCTGCCTGTCTCAGGCGGGCAATTCCTCTGCCTGCCACCAGCGGATTGGTGTCAGGGGTGCCGATGACCACCCGGCGTATGCCGCTGCTGATTATCAGGTCAGCGCATGGGGGAGTGCGTCCCTGGTGTGAGCATGGCTCGAGGCTTACATAAATGGTTGAGGACGGCAGCAGGCTGCGATCGCTGACGGCGTTGATGGCATGCACCTCTGCATGGGGGGTGCCAGCTTTCAGATGATAACCTTCTCCGATTATGACGCTGTCATGCACCACCACCGCACCCACCATCGGGTTGGGTGAGGTGCATCCCTCAGCCATTGATGCAAGCTGCAGGGCGCGTCTCATCCATATGAGGTCATCAGGTCGGGTCATGAGATCAATTTCCTATCTTTGAATCATGGCCGGAAAGTTACAAACAATAAGCGAAATCAGCCGCCGAATCACTGAATTGCTTAAGGCGGGATGGCCTGCGGAGGAGGCCGCGGCGCTGGCGTCAGCCATTCTTCAGGAGTATACCGGGATGGGCAGGGCGGCGCAAATGGCTTTCGGGGAGCGTGTCGCGGAGGCCGGTGCCGCCGCCCGTATAGAGAATGCCGTGGCCCGCGCCGCAGCCGGCGAGCCGCTGCAATATATCCTGGGCCATACGGAATTCTGCGGACACAGGATTGAGGTGGCACCGGGGGTTCTTATACCAAGACCCGAGACCGAGGAAATGACCATGATGATCATCGGTGAAAACAGCGGCTTCGCCGGAACCGTCACCGATCTCTGCACCGGCTCAGGATGCATAGCAATTGCTCTGTCGCTGGCATTCCCCGATGCTGACATCACGGCCACGGACCTGTACCATGCGGCACTGAATGTGGCCATACGCAATATCACCAGGACAGGTGCAGCAGTGACCCTTGTTCAGGCTGACATCCTCAACGATGATCCAGGCCATGTTCCGGCGAGCAACATAATCGTCAGCAATCCGCCATATGTCACCGGACAGGAAAAGGCTGCAATGCACGGCAACGTGCTAAATCACGAGCCCCATGAGGCCCTGTTTGTGCCTGATGACAATCCGTTGCTTTACTACCGGGCCATAGCAGCGGTGGCTGAAACACGCCTTCTGCCCGGAGGCACCCTGTGGCTCGAGGTGAATGAAAATCTTGCAGGGGAGACGGCTGCATTGCTGTCACCGGAAACTTACAGGGAGGTCCGGGTCTTGAAAGATATCAGGGAAAAGGAAAGATTTATCAAGGCTGAGAAACATGGCTGAAAAGAAACAGAGGGAGGAACTGCTGCAGAGGGCAATGAGAGCCTGCTCGGAAAGGGAATACTGCATCAGTGACATCGCGGCTCTGCTTGACCGCTGGGGCGCAGATGGCGCCGAGACACGCACCTGGATCATAGAAAGGCTGATAAAGGAAAAGTTCATCGACGAACAACGCTACAGCAGGGCATTCGTGGTCGACCATTTCAGGCACAGCCAGTGGGGACGGGTAAAGATCAGCATGGCACTGAGACAGAAGAGGGTCGATCCGGAAGCCATTGCATCAGGGATGGAAGCAATTGGCGAAGATGAATACCTGGAATTGCTGCAAAAGATCCTGGGCGACCAGCGGAGAAAGATAAAGGCAAAAAACAAGCTCGACCTCAAGGGAAAGCTTCTCAGGCATGCCCTGGGGAAAGGCTTTGAGAGCCATCTTGTCTATGACGCCATCAACTCACAGCTAAGTGAGTGAGATTCTTTCATTAAACGGCTTCAGGCTCCTCAGGTCTCAGAACAGGCTGATCCACAATATCCTGAGGAACGGATAGAAAGCAGTCAGGGCCATCACGCCCGAAACGGCAGCATCAGTGACGGCAACTCTTCTCAGGTTCCCCACCGCCTTTATGGCCGTCAGTGCAAGGCCGAGGCGCATCACAAGCTGAAGTGCAAAGAAGATGAATACCCTGAGCGACTGGCTGTTCCAAGCCAGGGCCTCATCCACCCTGCCCCGGACAATAAGTGAAAATGCATGTGACAATCCGCATGAGGGACACGGCTCACCGGTCAGTTTCTCATGAATACACGGTACAGGGTACTCATTCTCATCAGGGGAATAAAAAAGGGAGTAACCCATGATCAACAGGATTACTCCGGCAAGTATAAGATTAAGAATTAGATACGGCTTTGTATCCGGGTTTGGTTTCACCACTGCCCTTTTGTGGTGTCAGCCTTGCTCTTCAGGGTGTCAACGGTTCCTTCAAGCTCTTCCAGCCGGTCTTCGAGACCACCTTTCTTTCCGGAAGCTTTTATCTCCACGGTCTCATCATCGCTGTTGATCTTGATGGTTACCTCGTTGTCACCGAATTCCTTCTCGAGGTCATCGGTAACATCCCTTATTACCTTCTCAATATCCGTTGCCCAGCTGCCCGATTTGTTTGCAATCTTGCCAAGGACAAAGCTCTGTGAAACTGATATCATGAGGGCGATAATGCCTACGACAAGTCCGCCGACGAGCATCCCCTGGTTAACCTGGGGCCTGGAAAGCCCGATTATGGCAAGGACAATGGCGATCACTGCCGGGATCACTGCAACCAGGCCTATGCAGGGGATAACTGCCAGCAGGAATGCTATTATGGCGGTTACGAGTGCACCGACACCCACTCCTGACTGCCTGGGGGATTTTTCTTCTTCCATTGGTTCAAGTATTAATTGTTCCTAATTACCTTCAAGGATATTTTTTGTATCCTGTTCTAAAGACGTCACAGGAACTTCAATGATGCGTCCCTTTTCGATATTATTTACATAAAAAATAAATGTCGGGACCCTCTCAATTGCCAGCTGAGGGTAATCTGCAAGGGGTGCAATTTTGTTGATGTCAACCCCGATGAATTTGATTCTTTCATGCGGGAACCCCCACAGGTCGGTCATTTTGATAAAGTGCGGAACCTCTCTCCTGCTATCGGGGCACCATGTGCCGAGCACGATTGTGATGGTCAGGTTATCTTTCCCGAGTTCCATTAGCCCGGCCATCACGCCCTGGTCAGGCTGATAGGCAGCATAGCCTTTCTGGTACCATTCGTAATGCGGAGGGTTGTTCAGCATCGCCAGGGAGAGATCTCCCAGCAGCCATGTGGTGGCATCGCGGAAATCCCATACATGTGCAGTTGCCTCGTCTCCTTCAGGTTTCCCGGCAAGAGCAACATTGCCGAAGGGGGCAACATCAGGGACCTTTGCCTCAGGCGACTGCTGTTCTGCAACTGCCTCAGCTGAGTATTCCCCGGCCACGGCCCTGTTCTTCCGGCTGGCACTGCAGCCGGCAAGGACACCGATGGCCGCCACTAATAGTATGGCGAAAGTTGTTCTCATCATACCGTATGCAACAACAAAGATAATATCTGTTTTGCCGTTTTCGCAACTGAGGTGCCGGGACCAAAGATTGCTGCCACACCGGCGTCATAGAGGAACTGGTAGTCCTGCGGCGGAATGACCCCGCCTGCAATCACAAGAATATCCTCCCGGCCCAGCTTCTTAAGCTCGCTTATGACCTGCGGTATAAGGGTCTTATGGCCTGCGGCGAGGCTGGAGACCCCGAGCAGGTGAACATCGTTCTCCACTGCCTGTCTTGCTGCTTCGGACGGAGTCTGGAAAAGTGGTCCGATGTCGACGTCGAATCCAATATCGGCATATCCGGTCGATATAACCTTGGCGCCGCGGTCATGGCCGTCCTGCCCCATCTTGGCAATCATGATGCGGGGTTGTCTTCCCGCCCGGGCGGCAAACTCGGCTGCCATTGCCCTTGCTTCCTCAAAATCAGAATCTGATTTGTACTCTGATGAATATACTCCTGAAATGGTTCTTATCACTGCTTTGTACCTCCCTGCTACTTTTTCACATGCGTAAGATATTTCGCCGAGTGTTGCCCTCTTTGATGCAGCATCAACGGCCAGTTCGAGCAGGTTTCCCTCACCGGTTTCGGCTGCACGGGTGATGGCTTCGAGCGCCCTGCGGCACTCTTCCCCGTTACGTCCTGCCTTCACTTCGGCAAGCCTCCTCAGCTGGGCTTCGCGCACAGCGCTGTTATCAACCTCGAGGATCTCGAGCGGGTCTTCCTTCTCCAGCCTGTACCTGTTGAGGCCGACAATTGTCTGAGCGCCGGAGTCAATTCTTGCCTGTGCCCTGGCGGCTGCCTCCTCAATCCTCATCTTGGGTATGCCTGACTCAATGGCTTTTGCCATGCCACCCAGACTCTCAACCTCCTCTATCAGCTCCCATGCCTTATGTGCGATCTCGTGAGTGAGTGTCTCAACATAAAATGAACCGGCCCACGGGTCAACCGACTTGCAGATGCTGGTCTCTTCCTGTATGAATATCTGGGTGTTGCGAGCAATCCTTGCAGAGAAATCGGTAGGCAGTGCAATGGCCTCGTCAAGGGCGTTGGTGTGCAGACTCTGGGTATGGCCCAGCGCTGCAGCCATAGCCTCGATGCAGGTACGCCCGACGTTGTTGAACGGGTCCTGCTCGGTAAGGCTCCATCCCGATGTCTGGGTATGGGTCCGGAGCGCCAGTGACTTCGGATTCTTCGGGTTGAACTGGCTGACTAACTTCGCCCATAGCATCCTTGCCGCCCTCATCTTGGCTATCTCCATGAAGAAGTTCATGCCGCTGGCCCAGAAAAAAGAGAGCCGCGGCGCGAAGTCGTCTATGTTCATGCCGGAATTCACCCCGGTGCGGAGGTACTCAAGGCCGTCGGCCAGGGTATAAGCCAGTTCTATATCCGCTGTGGCGCCTGCTTCCTGCATGTGATACCCCGATATTGAGATGCTGTTGAACTTCGGCATCTTCTCAGAGGTGTACCTGAATATGTCGGCGATGATCCGCATCGAGAATGCAGGCGGGTAGATGTATGTGTTGCGAACCATGAACTCCTTCAGGATATCATTCTGAATAGTGCCCTGCAACTCACTCAGCTTTGCTCCCTGCTCCAGCCCTGCCACTATGTAAAATGCCATTACGGGCAGCACCGCCCCGTTCATTGTCATCGATACCGACATCTCCCTGAGGGGGATCTGGTCAAAGAGGATCTTCATATCCTGCACCGAGTCAACTGCCACGCCGGCTTTCCCTACATCACCCACAACGCGCTCATGATCAGAGTCATATCCGCGGTGTGTTGCAAGGTCAAAAGCAACCGATAGTCCCTTCTGGCCTGCAGCAAGGTTCCTGCGGTAGAAGGCGTTCGACTCTTCAGCGGTGGAGAATCCGGCATACTGCCTGATTGTCCATGGCTTCATGGTGTACATGGCCGAATAAGGCCCGCGGAGGTACGGTGGTACACCGGCAGCATACTGCAGGTGCTCCATGCCCTTCAGGTCTTCACGGGAATAAACGCTCTTGAGGCGAATTCTTTCGGGAGTCTCCCACTGCGGGCTGATGCCGTTCTCTTTCTCCCACTTCTGTTTGTCTCTTGAAGGCACTGTCACCTTCAGGGGGTCAATATCAGTAAATTTTGGTCTTTTGCTCATCTCCCGTCAGTTTATTCCGAGTATCCTGTTGAACATTTGCAGTGTCTCAAGCACATTGGATTTGATGCTGATGAAGTGCTCCACTCCTTCGGTCTTGAGGTCTTCCGTGCATGGCGGATTTCCTGCCACCACAAAGACAGCCTTTCCGCCTGTTGCCTTAAAGGCCTCTTTCGCAAGTGTGGCATATTCTTCGTCAGAACTGCAGATGACAATTATGTCTGCCTTTGCTCCGATGGCTGCATTGACGCCTTCGGCGACGCCTGCAAAACCGTTATTGTCCTGCACCTCATAGCCGGCCACTGCGAAAAAATTGGATGAGAACTGTGCCCTTGCCCTGCGCATGGCAAGATCACCGATAGTGAGCATGAAAACCAGCGGCCTGCGGCCGGACTTTTCCGTTGCCAGTCTCAGCTTCTCGAACTCATCTGCACCGCGGGCAGGGAGGATAGGCCTTACCTCCTCGTCAGCTGAGGCAGCGTATTCTTTAAAAAGTTTTCCCGGATCATGTTCCGGCGATTTTTTCTCCCTGAAATCAGGATACTGGTTTGTACCCAGAAGGACTTCCTTTCTTTTTGCCATGTCAGCCTTGCGCGTTGCAGCAGCCTCACTGATGCGCTGCTGTATCATCCCTTTGCGAAGGGCTGCAAGGAATCCTCCCTCGTTTTCAATCTCAAGGAATAGTTTCCAGGCCTCGCGGGCTGTCATTGAGGTCAGTTCCTCTATGTAATATGATCCGGCTCCCGGGTCAGCAATCTTTCCGAGGTGCGCCTCTTCCATCAGCAACAGCTGCTGGTTGCGGGCGATCCTCTCCGAGAAGTCGCTTGCAGTCCGGAACACTGTATCGAATGGTTCCACTGTTACTGACTCTGCGCCGCCAAGAACAGCCGACATAGCTTCGGTCTGGGTCCTGAGCATGTTGACGTACGGGTCATAGAGGGTCTTGTTCCACCTGCCTGTGACCGAATGGATGTGCATCAGGGCTGATCCGGGTTCCTTCGTGCCGTAGGCACTGACTATCTCTGCCCAGAGCATCCTGGCTGCACGCAGTTTGGCCGTCTCAGGAAAGAAGTCGGGGCCGATGGCGAGTGTGAACCGGAAGGCTCCTGCCGCTGTGTCAGGGTCAATGCCTCTTCCGGTCAGTGCTGCCATGTATTCATTGCCTAGTGACAGCGTATATGCCAGCTCAGCGACGGGGCCAGCGCCGGCATTGCTGAAAAGGGTGCCTGAGGGCTCGACGCACTTAATGCCCGGTGTCTCTGCCGCATCGCTGACGAGGCCTGCCAGGTAATCGAGGCCCTGGTCAACGGGCACGCACAGCTTGCCGTTGGCGGCCAGCCTGCCCAGCGGGTCAGCCGAGACGGTTATGTTCACCTGCTTCAGGTCAGCGCCTGATGAGCGGAGGTATCCCTTAAGTGCGGCAACGAGCTCTTTCGCCCTGCCGGCGATTGAAAAACTGATCTCAATGCTCTCCGGATGAATATCCTTAAGGAGCTGTGCGACGGTCTCCGGGGTGGCCGTCTGCGAGTCTGCGATGACAAAGCCAAGCGAGGTGATGCCTCTCATCAGTATGTCAAGAGCTTTGGCGTTGGCAGCCTTATAGTCTGTCACCGTTATATCCTGGCGGATGAACCAGTTGTTACCCTTCACTGCCACTCCCCTTACAAAGGGGAAATCACCCGGAAGCAGGTTGCTGTGAGGCAGAGTGTCAAGGTCCTCCTGCCTGTAGAAGGGCATGACAGAAAGGCCGTCGCGTGTTTTCCAGACAAGTTTCCTGGTAAAGTCAGCGCCCTTCAGATCAGCAGTGATCTTCTCCATCCACTCCGTTGCGGAGACAGGCGGAAATTGTTCAAATAGCTTCTTTTTCTTATCCATCAGGATTTATGTTGCTGAGGGTTGTAAATTAATGTGTTGTAAGGCTGTTAAACCATGCTTTTTATCATGAGAGTTCACTCTTTGCCGCCGAACTCCATCAGGTACGCCTTGATGAACTCATCAATCTCACCGTCGAGTACGGCCTGGGCATTGCCTGCCTCGTAACCGGTGCGCAGGTCCTTTACCAGCTTATATGGGTGCAGGGTATACGATCTGATCTGTGAGCCCCATTCAATCTTTTTCTTTGCACCCTCGATCTTTGCCTGTTCATCCATCCTTTTGCGCAGTTCCATCTCATAAAGGTGTGACCTGAGGAGGCGGAGGGCGTTCTCCTTGTTTTGTCCCTGGGAACGTGACTCCTGGTTCTCGATGACGAGGCCGGTGGGGGCATGGCGGAGGCGGACGGCGGTCTCCACCTTGTTGACGTTCTGGCCGCCGGCGCCTGATGAGCGGAAGGTCTCCCAGGTAATATCGGCCGGATTGATCTCGACGACAATGTCATCATCAACCAGCGGAGCGACGAAGACCGATGCGAATGTCGTCTGTCGTTTGCCCTGTGCGTTGAAGGGTGATATGCGGACCAGGCGGTGGACGCCGTTCTCGCTCTTGAGGTATCCATAGGCGTTTTCACCCTCGAACTCGAGGGTTACAGTCTTTATTCCGGCTTCGTCGCCTGCCTGGTAGTATGCCTCTGTGATCTTATACCCGCTCTTCTCTCCCCACATGAGGTACATTCTCATGAGCATCTGTGCCCAGTCATTGCTTTCTGTGCCACCGGCGCCTGCATTGATCTTGAGGACGGCGCCGAGGCGGTCCTCCTCACGGCGCAGCATGTTGCGGAGCTCAAGTTTTTCTACTGCTGCGAGGGTTTTATCATATTGCTGACCCATCTCCTCATCGGTGACTTCACCCTCTTTGAAGAAGTCGTACAGGACGAGCATGTCCTCAACGGCAGTGTCGACTTTGGCGAAAGCCGTGGTCCAGCTCTTAACAGAGGATATCTCCTTCATGAGTTCCTCTGCTTTTTTCGGGTCATTCCAGAATCCGTCCGAGTGGGTAATCTCTTCCTTTTCCTTGATTTCGTTTAGTCTGGCATCGACGTCAAAGATACCTCCTTAACGCATCCCGGCGTTCAACGAGGTCCTGTATCTGGTCATTGGTTATCATGTCATGTAAAAGTTTGCGCAAATATAGTCAAATTAGGCAAGAGCCAGCTGGTAATAACCAGTAGTGGTGCGGGCGTCTGGGGGCCGACATGGTATTTCGGGACCGGACGCCCCGCATTCAGGTGTATAATTATATCCAAATGGGCAATATTTGCACTATAATAGTGCGTTTTTAATGTATATGTGACCTTTTATGGTGCATTATTATATCTTTGCAGAATATTAACTGCCATGGAAAAGTTATTTGAGCATTTTATAAAACTTCTGAAAGAGACAGATACCCGTTTCCTGCGGTACATCTATCCTGAAATAAACTGGGAAAACAGAATGATAGGGCTTACCGGCCCTCGTGGGGTAGGAAAGACGACTTTGGTATTGCAGCATATCAAAATGAACCTGGATATTCCTGAGACGCTCTATGTGACAGCAGAGGACTTTTACTTTTCTGACAACAGGTTAACTGATCTGGCTGATGCTTTTGTTAAACGTAACGGAAAGTATTTGTTTGTTGATGAAATACATAAATACAAGGACTGGGCCAGGGAGTTGAAACTGATCTACGATTACCATCCGGAACTTAAAATTGTGTTTTCAGGTTCTTCTGTTCTGGACATTAAAAAAGGGGCCTCTGACCTGAGCCGCAGGGCGGTTATGTATAACCTGCAAGGTTTATCGTTCAGGGAATATTTGCAATTGTTTCACCATGTTGCTTCCCGGACGTTTACCCTGGAGGAAATCCTGTCGCATAAAGCGGGGCTACCTCAAATAAAACACCCATTACCACTCTTTGAAGACTATCTGAAGAGAGGGTACTACCCATTTTCACTGGAGGAAGATTTTGAAAGAAAACTTCAGCAGATTGTCAACCACACCCTTGAAACTGATATTCCGGTGTATGCAGGAATGAACGTATCAACCGGGAGAAAGTTAAAGCAATTACTGGCTATTATTGCTAAAAGCGTTCCATTCAAGCCTAATATGACAAGCATAGCAACTGCTCTTGTCGCGAGCCGGAATAATATTGCAGATTATTGCCTGTTTATTGAAGAAGCCGGATTGATTACCCAGCTCAGGGATGCCACCGGGGGAATAAGAGGTTTGGGCAAAGTAGACAAAGTATATCTCGACAACACTAATCTGATTTACAATCTCGCAAGTGTCGACCCGAATCCCGGGAACATAAGGGAAACATTTTTCCTGAACCAGCTAAGGTTAAAATATGATGTAATTACATCTCCCGCAGCTGATTTCAGGATTGATGATTTTACCTTTGAGGTTGGTGGAAAAAGCAAAGGGTTGAAGCAGATTCAGGGTTTAGATAATGGCTTTATTGTCAGAGACGGAATTGAACATGGTTACCTGAATATCGTTCCTCTATGGCATTTTGGTATGATCTACTAAGGGACCGTAAGCCTTTAACCAACCTTGTAGCCGGCGAAGGAGCCTGTGCCTGTCTGGGTTGCAGTACCTGTATAAATATTTACACTTACAGTGTTACCTCTGCTTAATCTGATTGTTATTGACCTGACTGTCATAGTGGTACCGCTTCCAATTTCAACGGCTAGTTTTTCATAAGGTGCGGAGTTGACATAGATCGAAACTTCACGTGAGCCTCCGTTGCCGTCTGCAAAATAGGATACATTGAAAGTGTAGATGCCATCAGCCGGGGCTGTGAAAATTCCGGTCCCTGCATTGAAACCACCTCCGATGCTCAGGTCAGGTTCATCATATGTCATTATCACATTGGTAATCTGAGGGGCAATATCTGATAAAAGGTTTCTTGCCCTGAATGCTATAATTGTATCCAGCCGGACTGTGTTTCCTGATTCGATTGAGAGAAGCTTCGTCCCCTGGTCATAAATTAATTTCTGATCGTCAGTATCCGTTGCCGGGTCGCCCGGGTCACCCTTGGGGCCGGCAGGGCCGGCCGGGCCGCGTTCAAGTGATTTGGCGGCATAGAGCGCGTACGGCACAGCCATGAACTGCATCGTGCCCATATCCATGAACAGATTCTCAAACTTGACCTCCACAGTCAGGTAATGGTTGGCAGTTGACCAGTCTATCGCACCAAAGGTGCCTAAAACCGGAGCGCCCTGTCCAATCATGAGCGAAAAAACCCCGTACCTGGAGGTAGTAACATTTGTAAAAACCTCCTGGTAAATGATCTCACCGGTGGGTGACTCTTTCCTGATAGAGAACCGCACCTCTATTGGTGTGCTAACCAGCTCGTTGCCGCTGTTGTCACGGGCCACGGCCTGGTAGTTGATACCGGCCGGGACTGTTCCCTGAGCCCCTGCCGTAAGAGTCGCTGCCACCAGAACCACCAGTATTGCCATCGCATAAGAAGAGACTCTTTTCATACCCTTTGGTTTATAGTTTTTCAATCTTAAATGACCTGTTTATAACGCCGTCGGTACTGATCACGTTGGCGACATAGATTCCTTTGTTGTAGTGGACAAGGCTGACTTTGTGCCTGTAATCATGCTCAGCAGAAAGGTCGAGTTCATCAGTGTACATCAGTGAGCCCGGCAGGGTGTAGATGAAGATCCTGTAATGTCTTGCCATCACTCCGTAGACTCTTATTGTAAGAACCCAGGGGCCGGCTTCGCTGCTTTCGGTAAGCGGATTGGGGAAGAAGTCAACCCCGTTTCCCTCCCTGTCAGGCAGTTTCTGCTCCGGGATAAACCTCGGCTGCTGAAAGCCCTGTGACAGGTTGTAAAAAGAGGGAAGTGACACCTCCACGGCCGTCTCGCCAATTGTCTGCTGGTAAGTCAGACCTGTGTGTGTAACAATGTTACCAGCCGGCACAAGTACCTGGTGCGACAGCCTGTCCGACTTCTGCGGGAAGAGGTATGTACATATCATCAAAAGGAAAATACCGGTAATAAACCGTTTCATGATAAAGGCCCTTTTGTTTACAAATTCAAAAATAACACTTTTCAGGCAGTTCCGAACCTCCCGGTGATCAGTTTGAGGCTGGAGAGAGGCTCGATGAACCTGAAAAGGAGGGCCAGGAGGATCCCTGCCGCAAGCTGTAAGGCGGCTGCAGCTGTCCACGGGATACCTGTCCTGCTCAGGAGCCACCCGGCCAGGAAGGTCAGTCCAAGCATCAGCAGGAACAGAAGAATCCTTCCGTTCCCGGCAATGCCGGACATCGTCCTTCTCACGGTCAGCATGCAAGCCACGGCAACCAGGGATTGAGTGACCAGAGCGGTACAGGCAGCTCCTGACGGGCCCAGCTCCGGAATGAGGATCCGGTTGAGTGAAAGGTTGATGATCATGCCTGACACTGTTATTACCCCAAGCATTTTAAGTTTCCATGAAGCAGTAAGCATTGTGCTGTAAATGTATATCACTCCAACGGGTACGAGGGTAATCATCAGTATCCTGAAAGCGGTCACGGCGTTCTCAACCGGTGAGGTATAGAGAATGTCGAGCATCTCAGCCGGAAACGTGGCGAGGGTCACCGCACCTATCCCCAGCGGGACTATGAGCATCCGGCCGGCCATCCTTGCCAGAGGCCTGATATCACTGTCTGATGACAGTCCCCGTGTCATTATGGGAAGCAGCATCCCGCCAAACAGCACAGGAATCATTGCCAGCGCATCGAAGAGCCTGAAGGCCTGGGCGTAGTTGCCGGCCCGGGTGGCCCCGTCAGGAAGCAACCGTTCAATCATCACCGAATCCATTCTCCAGTAGAGTGTCATTGCAAAGACCACCACCGAATAGGGCAGCCCGGTCATGATGATGCTCTTCAGAACTGAGGTATCAGGCTTCACTGCTGCAACCCTCCCCTTGCGCACCACTATTATGAATGCAGCGCACATCACCGTAAAATAGGCAGCTGTCTGGGCCCATACAAACCATTCTATCCTGAACCCACCGGTAGTAACTCCGCCCCACAGGAGCACCGAGCAGATGACTATCATCACCAGCCTGTCGGCTACGGAAAGGAGGCTGTCAAGGAAGAGGTACTGCATGCCGCTTATGCTTGACCGGAGCCAGAGGATCATTGATGCCATCACCTGGTTCAGCATGAGTACCAGCAGTATTGTTATCTGCCCTTCCCGGTAACCCAGGGCATAAGCAACGCTGATAGAGACAAGGAAGTATACCGCTGTGAGAAAGAGTCTTATTACCAGCACATTGCCAAAGTAGATCCTTACCCTTGCAGGATCAGCCGATACAGCGCGGTTGTTGAATCCCGAGAGTCCCAGGTCAAGCAGGAGGGTGAAGAGCACTGAGAAGCTGAAAAGTGAAAAATAGCTTCCGTAGGCGGTTTCGCCAACCACGTTCTGAACAGTGCGGTCTATGCCCAGCACCCAGAAAGCCTTGACCAGGATGCTCACTGTCAGGAGGAAGGTGATATTGATAAGGAACTTTCGCCTCAAATCAGTCTGCCGTGGATAAAAGAATCAATGCCAATTTATAAATTAATTGCCACATTTGTATTTCAGTAGCAGCAGCGGAAAATGATCATTGCAATCAATGCGCGTACGCTCAGGGCAGTGCCCCGTGACGGTATCGGGTGGTTCACCCTTGAGGTTGTCAGCGGGATGGTCCGTAACCACCCTGAGCACCGGTTTGTCCTGATCGGCGACAGGAGGCCGGAGCCGCTTCCGGTCAGGGGTGACAATGTTGAATATGTGACCTTACCGTTACGGACAGTGCATCCGCTGCTCTGGCATGCATGGCATGAGTATCTGTTGCCACCGGTGCTGAGGCGGACCGGGGCTGATGTTTTCATCGCACCTGACGGGATGATTCCGCTGAGAACGGATGTGCCATGTATTCCAGTGATCCATGACCTCAACCATGAGCACCGGCCCGGAGACATACCTGGCGCTGAGTGCAGGTATTACCGCAGGCTTTTCCCGCTCTTCGCGGGGAAGGGAGCACGTGTTGCAACTGTATCACATTTCTCGGCAGGCGACATTGCTGCGACATACGGGATCAGCCCGGACAAGATAGATGTCGTGCCGAACGGTGTTGCCGGGATTTTTTCTCCGCCGCAGCCTGGCGAGGCGGAGGAGACGCGGAGGCATTACACCGGTGGTAAGCCATA
This sequence comes from Bacteroidota bacterium, assembly GCA_018262715.1. Lineage (GTDB taxonomy): Bacteria > Bacteroidota > Bacteroidia > Bacteroidales > VadinHA17 > SR-FBR-E99. The sequence goes on along the minus strand of JADFDS010000003.1, from coordinate 52,528 downwards.
TTTTCTGTTCGTAAGCAATTTTTCTCCGAGGAAGAATGTTGAAGCGGTGATCAGGGCATTTGAAATTTTCAGGCAGAGCGGAGGAGGAGAACAAGTTCTGTTGCTTGCCGGGCGGAGGCTTTACCTGACGCGTGAGATGGACAGGCACCTGGAGGCCTCCCCGTATGGCAAGGATATTGTCTTTACCGGTTCTGTAACGCGTGATGTGTTGCGCCGGCTCTACGGTGCTGCGGAGGCGCTGACCTTCGTGCCGTGGTTCGAGGGGTTTGGCATACCCGTAGTGGAGGCGCAGCGATGCGGTGTGCCGTGCATTCTGTCAGACAGCTCATCACTCCCCGAGGTGAGCGGCGGCGCGGCACTCTGCGTCAGCCCCGCTGACGCAGGTGCCATAGCCGGGGCTATGGCACGCCTCGTCACCGACGGCGCGCTGCGCCGCCGTCTCGCTGACGAGGGATATGCCAACTCACTCAGGTACACCTGGGAACAGGCTGCGGAAGAAATGTGGAAATCAGTCATCAAAGCTACCGGGGGAGCCGCCTGATGCTTAAACCATTCTTCAGGGACGGCATCCGTGAAGCCGGTTGCGACGAGGCAGGGCGCGGATGCCTGGCAGGCCCCGTGTACGCTGCAGCAGTCATCCTCCCGAAGAGATACCGTAACAAAGAGCTCAATGACTCCAAGAAACTGACCGCCCGCCAGCGCGAGCGGCTCCGCACGGAAATCATATCATCTGCCACCACCTGGTGCGTCGCCTCGTGCTCAAACACCGAGATAGATGAGATGAACATACTGCGCGCCTCTATCACCGCCATGCACAGGGCAATAGACGGGCTTGAACCCCGCCCGCTCCTGCTCCTGATAGACGGCAACAGGTTCTACACCTATGGAGATATCCCCCATCAGACAATAATAAAGGGTGACGCCACATACCTGTCCATCGCGGCTGCATCAGTGCTGGCAAAGACGGAGCGTGACCATCGCATGGAGGAGCTTGACGCCCTCTGCCCCTGCTACGGGTGGCGGCAGAACAAGGGATATCCTACCCCGGAGCATCGCAGAGCCATTGCTGAATTCGGCCCCAGCCCGTTCCACCGGCTATCATTCAACCTGATTGACCTGCAGCGGGAACTCCCTTTCTTATAAAATGTTAAAATCATTATTCCTGAGAATGTATTTTGATATCTTTGGTTCCAAACTTAAATCAACAACACCATAAATCATGAGAAAACTACTGGCAATTATTGTTATCCTTGTAACCTTCTCAGCCTCGCAGGCCAGGGCTGATGAGGGCATGTGGCTGCTGCCGCTCATCGAGAAGCTCAATATCGGCACTATGACCGAGATGGGGCTCAAGCTGACAGCGGAAGACCTGTACAGCATCAACCAGGCAAGCGTTAAAGACGCCATCGTCATCTTCGGAGGCGGCTGTACCGCTGAGATCGTCTCTCCTCACGGCCTGCTTCTTACCAACCACCACTGCGGTTATGGCCAGATCCAGAACCACAGCACAGTTGAGCATGACTATCTCAATAACGGTTTCTGGGCCATGTCAAAGGAAGAGGAACTTCCCAATCCCGGCCTGTCAGTCACCTTCCTGGTGCGCATTGAAGATGTTACCTCAAGGGTACTTGGCAAGGTCAATCCAGACATGACCGAAGCGGCACGCCGCGAAGCCATCCAGGCTGAGAGCGCCGCCATCACCTCAGAGGCTACGAAGGGAACCCACTACAACGCCCGCGTATCATCATTCTACAGCGGAAACCAGTATTTCCTGCTTATCTATGAGGTTTTCTCCGATGTCAGGCTTGTGGGAACACCCCCTAACTCAATCGGGAAATACGGCCATGACTCTGATAACTGGATGTGGCCGCGCCATACCTGCGACTTCAGCGTTTTCAGGGTATATATGGGTCCTGACGGGAAACCGGCTCAGTACTCGAAGGACAATGTTCCGCTCAAACCGAAGCATTACCTGCCTGTCTCAATCAAGAACCTGCAGAAGAACGATTTTGCAATGGTAATGGGCTACCCCGGCACCACCACCAGGTACATGACATCGTACGAGGTTGACGAGGCAATGAAGATCACCAACGCCAACAGGGTAAAGATCCGTGGTGCACGCCAGGAGATATGGATGAAGGATATGATGGCAGACCCGAAGGTAAATATCCAGTATGCATCCAAATACGCCGGTTCATCCAATTACTGGAAGTTCTCAATCGGCCAGAACGCCGGTCTCACCCGTCTGCGCACCGCAGAAAAGAAAGCGGCTTTCGAAGCTGAATACATGAAGTGGGTAAACGCTGATCCGGCCCGCAAGGCAAAATACGGCAATGCACTTTCCCTGATCGAAAACGCCGTTAAGGGAAGGGCCGAAAAGTACAACGTTTCCCAGTATATGAGAGAAGCATTGTCGACAGAACTGTTGGGCTTCGCCGGCCAGATGACCATGCTCGAGGAGGCCCTTGTAAAAAAGGATGCTGAGAGAATCAACGGCATGACAGGAAGGCTTAAGAGATCTGTTGAGAATTTCTACGGTGATTATAACTATCCTACCGACCAGAAAACCACAAAGGCGATGCTGAAGCTCTACAGGACTGACATTGATCCGAAGTACTGGCCATCGTTCTACAAGCTGATTGACACGAAATTCAAGGGAAACATCGACGCCTTCGTTGATAATATCTTTGCGAAGTCAATCTTTGTCTCACAGGAGAAACTGGCGGCATTTCTCGAGGCTCCCAGCCTGAAGGTCCTTCAGAAGGATCCTGCATTTATTGTTGCCAAATCAATCAACGAGATGAACTCGACATTAATGAAGGATCTCCAGGGATTCAGTGCTGACCTCTCAAAGGGGCAGCGTCTCTACATGGCCGGAGTAATGGAATACCAGCCTGACAAGACACAGTACCCTGATGCCAACTCCACCATGAGGCTCACCTACGGTAAGGTACTCGACTACTACCCGTATGATGCAGTTCATTACAACTGGTATACGACCCTCGACGGCGTTGTGCAGAAATACAAGAAGGGTGATTATGAGTTTGATCTGCCGCAGCGGCTCATTGATCTCAACAACAAAAGGGAGTATGGCCGTTACGGTTCACCTGATGGCTACATGCCTGTATGTTTCATCACCAACAATGACATCACCGGTGGCAACTCAGGCAGTCCGGTCATTAATGGCAACGGCGAACTGATCGGTCTTGCCTTTGACGGCAACTGGGAAGCCATGACCGGAAACATAGCATTCGAACCTGACCTCCAGAGATGTATCAACGTAGACATACGCTACGTTCTCTGGGTGATTGACATCTATTCAGGGGCAGGGTATCTGCTCAATGAGATGGATATCAGGCAGTAACCTGCAGGCAAAAAGCAATAGGCATTAGTGAAAAAAGGGATTCCAGAATTGGATCCCTTTTTCATTCTTAATGAACTGTAACCACAGGCCTTGATCCTTTGCCAGCACTACTGCCCTCCCCTGCAATCTGGCTGCTCGCTAAAAATGCCCCCCGGGCATTTTATTCACGCTCGCCCCTATCTTGCCTAATGCCTTAAAAAGAGTACCTTTGCAAAAATTTCCCCAATGCAGTTTAATCTCCTTGACATATTAGCCTGCTTCATGGTGTTGTTCGCAATCATTGACATGCCGGGATCGATCCCTATCATCCTGGATATCAAATCTAAGACCGGCAACATCCACCCCTGGAAGGCAACCCTGGTCTCGCTTTCCATTTTCCTTGCATTCCTTATCTTCGGGGAGAAACTTCTCAGCATATTCGGTATTGACGTAGGTTCGTTCGCAATAGCAGGTGCATTCATCATTTTCCTGATCGGGATGGAAATGGTGCTCGGTGCAGAGTTCTTCAAGCATGATTCGCCCGGGGGCGGAACCATTGTGCCGATAGCCTTTCCGCTAATTGCCGGTGCCGGATCCATTACCACCATCCTTTCTCTCAGGGCTGAGTATGCAACTATAAACATCCTTATTGCCCTGATGCTGAACATGGTGATCATATATACCGTCCTCAGGCTCACGACGAGGATCGAGCGTTTGCTGGGGCCCACCGGGCTGCACATACTGAAGAAATTTTTCGGTATTATCCTTATTGCCATCGCCATAAGGCTGTTCATCAACAACACAGGCATCACCCTTCCGCAATGAGTCCGTCAGTGGTTTCTATCTATACTGACGGTGCCTGCAGCGGCAATCCCGGTCCGGGAGGCTACGGTGTGGTGCTTCTTTCGGGTTCGCTCCGCAAGGAGCTCTCAGGAGGTTTCAGGCTCACCACCAACAACCGGATGGAGCTTCTGGCAGCCATCACCGGACTTGAGGCGCTCAAACTTGACGGGCTGGTTGTAAGGTTGTACACCGATTCACAATACCTTGTCAATGCGGTCAACAACGGCTGGCTCTTCAGCTGGGAAAAGAAACGGTTTGCCAAAAAGAAAAACCCGGATCTGTGGATCCGTTTCCTGGAGGTTTACAGGCGTCACAGGGTGACCCTTGTGTGGGTGAAAGGTCATAACAATGACCCTGAAAATGAACGATGTGATACCCTTGCGGTGGCAGCATCAAAGCTTCCGGGTCTTCCTGAAGATGAAGGCTACAAGGCAAATGGTGATGATGAAGAGATCATCTGACAGGTGACAGTAATATTTGTCTTTTATAAAAAAAGTGCAATTTTTGTAAAAAAAGGGGAGAGATGAAAAGTTTCTTACACAAAGCAACAGACCTGACGCCGGAGATAATCCTGTCTCCTGCAGAAAACCGGTTCATTATCGCCGGGAAGTCGGCGCCTGAAGATGTCAGGGGTCTTTATTACCCGGTTATTGAATGGATGCAAGAGTTCGTTGCGGAAATAAAAAGGGGACACAATTACACTGACGCCAACCCGCTCCGCCTTAAGCTTGATCTTGAATACTTTAACTCATCCTCAGCAAAGTTTCTCTTTGACATCTTCGGCCACCTGAAGGAGATGAGCAACGAAGGGATTCCCGTGGACATCGAATGGCATTATGACGAGGAAGACACGGATCTTCGCGAGGCCGGCGAGGACCTGGCGCTGCTTGCTGAACTGCAGTTCAGGTATTGCCCGAAAACCAGATGAGCCAGCTTAGAGGACCCGCAGAACTTTACCAGCTCCTTGATTCGCTGCAGATACCCTATGAATATATAGAGCATCCTCCCGTGCCGACGGTTGAGGAAGCAATGAAATACTGGTCCGGCATCGACTCCGGCCACTGCAAGAACATCTTTTTCCGCAATCATAAGGGTGACAGGCATTACCTGGTGATTCTCTATTATGATTCAAAGCTGAACATCAGGGAGCTTGAGCAGAAGCTTCGCCAGGGGAAGCTCTCGTTTGCCTCCGACAGGAGGTTAATGCAGTATCTCGGACTGACGCCCGGTTCGGTCTCTCCGTTCGGACTTATCAATGACCGCTCACGCCACGTCCATCTCTTCATAGATAAGACGCTCATAAACCACGAGCGGCTGTCATTCCACCCGAACACAAACACCGCATCACTGATTATTCCCCGTGAGGGGCTTTTCAGGTTCCTGGAGCATACTGGCAACACCTGGGAATTATTCTGATCACATGGCATGCAGCACTATGCACTGTCCGGCAGTCTTTATGACGGACTTGCATCTTGATTTTTAACCCTTACTGCCATGAAAAGAATTGCATTTATTGCGGCTGTGCTACTTCTGTGTACTGTTGCCATGACCGCTGCGGCGAACCAGGACTCCATCCCGGGAAAGACCTACCGGGCCCGATTCACCTCCTCACCACCCGTAATTGACGGATCAATCGATGATGCCGCGTGGCAGGCCGGTGAATGGCAGGGCGACTTTACCCAGTATGAGCCCGACAACGGAGCTGCTCCTTTGCAGAAGACCGAATTCATCCTGCTGTATGATGACAACAACATTTACGTTGCCTTCAAAGCCTGGGACACAAGTGCTGACAGTATCGTCAGGCGCATTTCCAGAAGAGATAATGGTGAAGGCGATTTTGTAGGGATTGGTTTCGACAGCTACCATGACCTGCAGACCGGATTTGCCTTTGTCACCAACGCGGCAGGAGTAAAGAATGATTTCATCTGGTCACAGGACGGCCGGATGGAAGATGACACCTGGGATCCCATCTGGTTCACGGGAGCAAAAGTCTATGAATGGGGATGGGCTGCAGAGATGCGGATACCCCTCACCCAGCTGAGGTTCAGGATCTCTGACGATGGCGTCTGGGGGCTGGAGGTCTTCCGTCGCATCTTCCGCAACCAGGAGATGTCTGTATGGCAGCATATCGACCGGAATGCTTCCGGCCTGGTTCATAACTTCGGCACACTCTCAGGGCTGACAGGGATTAAGCCCAGAAAACAGGCTGACATCACCCCGTTTGTCGTGGGGAGCCTGGAGACATTCGAGAAAGATGATGGCAACCCGTTCGCCACCGGTACCAACTGGAAATACAACGGCGGGCTTGATGCCAAGTTCGGCCTGACTAACAACATGACCCTTGACCTTACCCTCAATCCCGATTTCGGGCAGGTTGAGGCTGACCCTTCAGAGGTGAATCTCACAGCCTATGAGACATTCTTTGAAGAGAAGAGGCCGTTTTTCATTGAGGGAAAAAATATTACCAGCTTCAGAACAGGTCTCGGTGACGGAGACCTTGGCTTTGACAATCTATTTTATTCAAGGAGGATAGGACGAAGCCCGCACCTGGGTGTTGACACTGACGATGATGAATTCGCCAGGGTACCGCGCGTCACGCCAATCATAAGCGCCGCCAAGCTGACGGGGAAAACGCCTGACGGGCTGTCAATTGGAATTGTGGAGGCAGTGACAGCAGAGGGCAGGGCAGTGATTGATTCACTGGGTCACAGGAGTGAGCAGACGGTTGAGCCTTTCACCAACTACCTTGTATCAAGGGTTATGAAAGACTTTGGTGGCGGACGCACAATTATCGGCGGTGCATTCACAAACACCCACCGTTTCCTTGACAATACCGGGATTGACGGTCTGGTCCGTAATGCCAATACGGCCGGAATTGACTTCACCCGGTATTTCGGTGAAGAGCGTGACTGGTTCGTGTCAGCCACTGCAGCCGGAAGCAATCTTACAGGGTCTAAAACAGCAATAGAGGATCTTCAGCGCTCATCAATACATTATTTTCAGAGACCGGATGCAGATTATGTAGAGTTAGACCCGGAAAGGACTTCACTCAACGGCTTCGGAGGCAATGTTCAGGCCGGTAAAATGGGCGGGCACTGGAATTTCATGGCTTTCACATACCTGAAATCACCCGGGCTGGACCTTAATGATGTGGGATACCTTCAGAGCGCCGATGGAATAATAAGCGGCCTGTGGTCTGCCTACAGGTTTGACAAGCCGTTCAGTATATTCAGACAGATAAGGCCCAACGCCAACTTCTGGACCGGATGGGACTTCGGGGGGACCCATCTGTTCACTGGCGGGAACCTGAGCCTCTATGTTCAGTTCAAAAACCTGTGGTGGACAAACTTCGGAGTTAATTACGAAGGTAATTCCCTATCCAACAACCTCCTCCGAGGGGGACCGGCAATGCTTTACCCCTCCTCTGTAAACAGCTGGTTCAATCTTGGTACAAGCGACTCAAAAAAGGTATCCGCATCTGTGTTTGCCAACGCATCCCGCGGAGCAGAAAATGTCTCAGAAAGATATTCGGCCGGAATAGACTTTACCGTGAAGCCCGGGCAGTCATTCACAGCCTCCGTTGAACCTTCCTATTCCATAAACCGTAACGAGATACAGTATGTAACCTGCACCGATGACGATGAACGCTATATCCTGAGCCGTATAGATCAGCAGATTGTCAGTATGTCTGTGAGGCTGAACTATAATATCACTCCTGACCTGACTGTGCAGTACTGGGGACAGCCGTTCCTTGCAGCGATGGATTACAGCAGGTTTAAGGCAGTTACAGATCCGAGGGCAGAGACACTCGCCGGTCGTTATCACCTTATCAGTGAAGATGAAATGACCTATGATTCTGACGATGACATGTACCTGGTTGACGAAGACTATGACGGCATTACTGACTACAGTTTTGACAATCCGGACAACAATTATGATCAGTTTCTTTCGAACCTGGTTCTCAGATGGGAATTCAGTCCCGGGTCAACCCTGTTCCTTGTCTGGTCACAGACCCGGAACTACAGTGATGAAACCGGTTCCTTTTCGCTCAGTCACAATCTTGACAATCTCTACACCTCTAAAAAACCCTATGATGTATTCCTGGTAAAATTCACATACCGTTTCGGTTTGCGGTAATCGCCGCTGATCGCAGGTCCGGAAGAGCGACGGGTATCACTCCGTCGCTCTTCATGTTTTACAATTCAGCCCGGGAAAGATTGCAGAAATTTTCCCTAACTTTGTATTAGCTTTACTGTCCCTGAATCCTCATCAAAATGAAAAGTGGCCTTCTCATTCTTTTTTCATGTATTACCCTCGTTCTGCCAGCCCAGGAGTACGAGAAAAAAGAATATACCGCCAGCCGCACTGAAAATCCGCCGGTGATCAACGGTGTGCCTGACGATGAAGAATGGACAGAAGGTGAATGGGCCGGTGACTTCTGGCAGTATGACCCGGCCGAAGGGGCGCCCGTCAGTCAGAAGACAGAGTTCAAACTGCTTTATGATGATTACAATATCTATGTTGCCATAAAAGCCTATGATACTGCGCCTGACAGCATCGTTTCACGCATGACAAGGCGTGATGATACTGAGGGTGACGAGGTGTCTGTAGCCCTGGATTCATACTTTGACCAGCGCACTGCATTCGGATTTACGGTAAGCGCGGCAGGCGTCAAGGGAGACCTGATGTGGATTGATGACGGGCTGACAGAGGATGACTCATTCGATCCGATATGGTACGTCAAAACCGGAATATTTGACTGGGGATGGGCCGCTGAAATGAGGATACCGCTCACACAGCTCCGGTTCTCTGCCAGCGACCAGCAGGTATGGGGGCTGGAGGTGCTGAGGGAAATATATCGCCATAATGAGACGGTTATGTGGCAACCCATTGCCAGGAACGCTTCAGGGCTGGTTCATAATGCCGGGCTGCTTAAAGGCCTCACAAACATCAGGCCCCGGAAGCTGTTTGACCTGACCCCCTACGGTGTGGCAAGACTGGAAACCTATGAAGGGGAACAGGGCAATCCGTACCATGACGGAACTGATATCAAAGGAAATATTGGCCTTGATGCAAAAATAGGGGTGACAAACAACATGATCCTCAGTCTGTCACTTAATCCCGATTTCGGGCAGGTTGAGGCTGACCCGTCAGAAGTTAACCTCACAGCCTTTGAAACTTTCTTCAGTGAAAAGCGGCCTTTCTTCATTGAAGGTAACAACATAACGGACTACAACCTTGGATTGGGCAGCGGCGGCCGCGGGAATGACAACATGTTCTATTCGAGAAGAATAGGCAGGCAGCCACGGCTGAGCCATTCAGCCGGCCAAGGTGAATATGCCTATACCCCCGCGTTCACTCCCATAATCGGATCGGCAAAGCTGACCGGCAAATCCGCAGGCGGACTCTCGGTGGGTTTCATTGAAGCGGTGACTGCAAATGTGAGTACCAGGATCCATGATCCCCTGACAGGTGAGACAACATTCAGGACTGCCGAGCCGCTTACCAACTACGGCGTGGGCAGGGTGCAGAAGGACTTCAGCGGGGGAAAAACAATAATCGGCGGGATGGTGACAAGCACGATCAGATCACTTGATGCGGAAACCGAGGATTACTTCCATAAGTCAGCAACCTCTGCCGGCATCGACTTCACCAGATACTTCGGTAACATGAATTACATCTTCCGGTTGCGCACTGCCGTCAGTAATGTCACAGGAACCGATGAAATGATTGCCGGCACCCAGAGATCTGTTATCCACAACTTCGCCAGGCCCGATGCAGATTATCTCGATTATGACATCACCCGAACGTCACTTAGCGGATTCGGAGGAAACCTTATGGCGGGCAAGATCGGGGGCAACTGGCAGTTTATTTACCTCTCGAGCTGGAAATCACCGGGCTTTGAGATCAACGATATAGGTTATATGCTGATGGCTGACATGCATATGGGAGTGGGAGTAATCAACTATAACATTTATAAGCCATTCAGTGTATTCAGAAGCATGAGCTTCGGGACCAACCTGATACACCTGATGGACTTCGGCGGACATACCAATGCCGTAGCCGTCTCCCAGTCGTGGACAGCAAACTACCAGAACCAGTGGCGGACGTTCCTCAGCGGCCAGCTGACCAGTCCCGAAACTGATAACCACCTTTTGCGAGGGGGTCCGGCAATGAAAATGCCCGGTCAACTGTATCTGTCGGCCAGCATTGATTCTGACTGGCGGAAAAAACTGTCAGGTGAGGTGGATTTCAGTGTTACCCGGACTTTCAATGATGTGATGACCAGCTACGAGCTGAGCTTTGAGCTGGAGTACAGACCGTTTAATACCCTGACTCTCAATATTGAGCCAGGGTGGAGCCGGACTGTTAACATGATGCAGTATGTCACCTTCAGGCATCTTGAGGGTCTGAATGATCAATCTGAGAGGTATATTTTCGGTTCCATAGACCAGAAGATATATAGTATTTCGATAAGGGCAGATTTCAACATCACTCCCGACCTGACAATCCAGTACTGGGGTCAGCCTTTCTTCGGATCAGGTGACTACAGCGAGTTCAAACGGATCACTGACCCTGTTGCTGCCAGCCTTGATGGCCGCTATGAGATGCTTGACGGCGGAGTGATAACCTATGCAATCAAGGACAGGAAATACAGTATCGATGAGAATCTCGACAAGTCACCAGACTATAATTTCAGCAATCCCGACTTCACTGTAAGTGAATTCCTTCACAACCTGGTAGTGCGCTGGGAGTTTCTTCCCGGATCAACAGCCTATCTCGTCTGGTCACAGAGCAGGGATTACAATACGGATGATGGCCGGTTCAGTCTCAGCCGGCAATCATATGATCTCTTCAATGCCACGAAAGCACACAACATCTTTCTCGTAAAGTTCTCGTACCGCTTCGGCTTGCGCTGAGGTGTACGGGAAACACCGGGGGCCATTCCGTGATATCAGAACCTGTATCCCAGCTCCAGGGTGATGAACCTGCCGGGGCAGACGGCACCCTTACTGTCATAGAATTTGGTGTCAGGGAGGTTCTGTACGCCGAGGTCAACTGACACCTTTTCAGCAAACACCCTTGACAGCCTGATGTCAACCGTGGCATATGCCGGGTAACGGTCACTTCCGACAACCTCATCGAAGATATTCTGGTCATTGACCCACATGACTCCCTGGTAACGGGCAACAAGGCCGACATTGACAAACCGGTTGTTCCAGCGAGCTGTCAGTGACACCGTCGAAGTGGGGACGTCTGTCAGATGGTTGCCGGTCAGGTCAATGGGGTCGCCGGCGTCAAGCGGACGGTAATCAGAAATTACCGAATAACTGTAACCGTATGCTGCGCCAAGAAATACCGCCGGTGAGACCGGCCAGTTCAGTTCGGCTTCAGCGCCGGTGATTTCAACAAGCGGGATGTTCGTCCGTACAAGGATGGGCCTGAGCCCGTATCCCATGTCGATTGAGTCACCAGTGTTTACATAATAAAGGAAGTCCCTGCCACGCGAATACCACGCTGACAAGGATGCTCTCAGTTTGCCTGAAAGGGTGAAGTCGCCCCCTGCCTCTATGTTGGCCAGGTATTCAGGCGAAGCGTCAGCGTTCGCCAGCTTGAATCCGCCTTTGATCCGGCCTGACCTGCAGAGGTCATCAAGCACTGACGGACGGAATCCTCTTCCTGCAGAGAGATAAATCCTTGTGCCCTCTGAAGGGGTATAGTTGAGAGCCAGCCTGGGGCTGAGGGCACCCCAGGTTACATTGTCCATCTCACGGTTCTCAATATTCCTCATGAAGACCGTTTCGGCCGAGGGAGTATCGATGTAGAATGCACCGTCACGGAACATTGAGAGGTCATACCTGAGTCCTGCAGTAAGGGTCAGCCTGTCATGGATGATTGAAAAGGCATCCTGGATATAAAGACCGGCGCTAAGCATCCTGCCCCGGTTGTAAACTATATCGGTCGATGTGTAATAGACGTCAGCTGCATCAACACTTCCAGCCTTCAGGTCAGTGCCTGCCGACAACCGGTGCCGGCTGCCGGCCTTCCAGGTGACTGAAGAGAGCAGACCCGCGTCGAGTCTTTCCGACAACACATTGTACCATGTGTAATCATCCTTAAGGTATTCATTTACTTTTTTGTAGTCTTCCTGCAGCCAGAAGAGGCTCACATCAGCCGAAAGGCGTTCGCGTTCAACGCTGTACCTGGTCCTGAACTGATATGTGTCATGATCAGTGGTGTTGCCGTGCTGCTGCCACACCAGCTCACCCGTGCCGCGCCTGTCATTGTATGCAATGAAATCAGCCTCGATAAATTCTCCTTTCCTTATGTTGTAGCCTGTTTTGAGGCTGGCCGAGTACTCCAGCATGTCTGATGCAACCACATACGGATTGGCAGCCTGGTCGAACTCCGACTGTGTTATGTAGCCATCGCTCTGGCGGTAGAATCCGTTGAGAAGGTAATAGAATCCCCTGTCACTGCCGGGATTCATGTTCTGGCCAAGGCTGATCCTTCCTGTGAAGGTATTGTATGTGCCATAGCCTGCGGTGATCTTACCAGATAGCTCACCTGAGGGCCTGCGGGTGATAACGTTGATGGCACCTCCCATGGCGTTGCTGCCGTACATTGATGATGCAGGCCCCTTGACCACCTCTATCCTGTCAACCATTGCCGGGTCAATAAGGTTCCAGTTGACTGAACCTCCGTCTGATTTATTGACAGGGACACCGTCAATCATGACCAGCACCCTGGCCTGTTCGTTACCGCTGAGACCACGCATGGTGACACTTGATTTGTGTGAAAAGATCCCGAATGAGCGGCTAACGTTAAGTCCTGGCACAGTTGACAGCATCTCGTCTACGGTGGTAACGGGCCTCGACTCGACAGCTGCGGAACTGATAAGGGTGACACGTGCCGGGACATCAGCAATGCGGCTGGCGCCGCGATTGGCGGTGACTATCACTGCACCGGCGTCAATGAACTCCTCTTCAAGCCGGAAACTGACAGTGCCTGTTGCACCGTCCCTGACATCCACTGTGACATTCCGGGTGGTGTATCCCAGGATCCTTGCCTCCAGGGTGTGGGTTCCTGCGGATACCCTGTCAATTATGAACCTGCCATCACTGCCGGTGGTCACACCTCTTGTTCCGTCAAGTATCACCGCGGCATCCGGGAGCGGGCGGCCTTCCGGACCGCCGGTGACTCTCCCGGTAATGGTACCCTGGGCAGAGACACCGGCGGCAGCGGCCAGAAGGAGTATTGCAGAAATAATAAATCTGAAGGGCTTCACTATTAATGGTTTTAATGTATTCTGTTTCCGGATCTTTACATCGATCTTCATTTCGCCTGGACTTGAATCTATTTCTGGATCTTGACAGCGATCTCCATCTCCCCCTCCGGAGTCTCGTCTGCACGGATGACCCTGAGAAGCCCGTATTTACCGTCAGCGGTCCGGAAAGGCACCACCTTACCGGTGTAGGCAAACTTCGATTGCCCGCTGACACTGCCGGGCCGGTAGGCGTTGACCAGCAGGCTGTCATTTGTTGCAAGATCAAACTGGGCAGGAGTTACAAGATTGTTGTCAGACGTGTAGTAGTCATACATAGTCTGGTTCTTCGCGCTCCATGATCCGAACAGGGGATAGTATGTAAGTGCGGAGGAATATGCCGGACAGGTGAGAGTGGGTGATGAGGTGCCGGAGGTAAGATACCAGAAGGCGGCCATGTCAACCTCTGACTCATGTCCGGTAACACCGGTAGCGTCATATGCGATGCCGGCGTGAAGATCGACGAAGTGCGGCAGGGAAGTGTTCTCCTGCAACCCTATCCTTATTGACTGGTGATGGCTTATCTCACCCCAGGCAGAGCCGGCGCCTTTCAGCACCGTGAGTGATACTGATGCCGTGTCACGGTACGAGTTCATGACTGAGAACACCCACCGTTCAGTCTGACCATAGCCTCTGGTATAGATCAGTGTGGTGTCAAGCCCCCCGTAACTGATATACATGCCTTTGTCGGCTTCAATGACAGCCACACCGTCAGAGATCCTTTTAACAACCAGGTTGGTGATGGCCCCGCCTCCTCCGGATACCGAAAGGCCGAACCTGAGTGCTCCCCCGGGTGCCACTGCCGAGCCGTCAGCGGTAAAGGCTCCGCCTGACTTTAGCAGTATCAGGGGCGTGGTCCCGGGGTTATCCTTGACACAACCGGCTAAAGCAATGATGATCAGTAACGCGAAGCACTGAATCCGTTTTGCCATGGCAGAACTACTTTGTCCGGACCCTGAAGGTAACAGTACCGTCTGCGCCCTGTGTCACGGCAGTAGCCAGCAGGAGTCCGTAGGTGCCGTCCTGGGTCCTGAACGCCCAGACCTGTCCCACCTGGACATCCTTTGCCTTTTTGCGGGCGTTGTCAGTATCAAAGGAGGTTTCAATAAGTGCATCACCGTCCTGTACAGCTTCAAACTGGGTTGCAGTCAGTGTGGTTTGGAAGAAATAAGTTGTATTCTTTGTCCCCCAGTTATCGGGCATGTCATCACCGGTAAAAATATCCCTTATGCCTGAACCCGGCGATGCAAGAGCGATGTTGTTGCCGGTCGCGGCCTCATAGAAGCAGAATATGTCAATCATGCCGGCGTTGTCAGCAGCCTGGCTCATGGTGTATGTTTTATCAAGTGAAACCGAATAGAATCCGGGTACTGCGGCATTCGCCTGTGCACCCAGGGTGACTGACGGATTTTCTTTTTCCTTCTCGCAGCCTGAAATCATAACAGCAACCAGTGGCAGAATCATTAAAAGGGCAAACCTTGTTTTCATTTCTTTCTTTCTTTTTTCGTTATGCAATTATTTACACATCGCTGGCAAAGATAGCATGCGGTTCTCACAAATAAATGATACAAATCATATTATTGTGATTTGTTAAACGACCATGGTACAATATTTGATGTTTATTATGCAAGAGGCGCCTCTTCATTAATATTTTAAACTTAAATCTTGAATTATGAAGAGGAAAAAAGAAAAGGTTCCCGGGTTTGATGATATTATCTTCCGGGATCGCAACAGGGATTATGGCGCTTATGACCTGCGGCGCCGTTACGGTTCAACTATGAGTGTTTCCCTTGTTGCCGGACTGCTGGTTGGCGCCTCCTTTTTCCTGGTGCCGTATTTTACATCTGATCCGGTTGAGTTTCAGCCAGGCAGGAGAATTGATGTCATAGCGATGCCGGATCCGGATCTTCCGGTTCCGCCTGTTCCGCCCGAGGCTCCTCCTGCACCTAAGGCACCTGCTGAAGCGATGAACAATGTGCGGTTCGTTCCCCCCAGGGTGGTAATTGATGAGCTGGCAACAGGCGAGGGGTTAATGACGGCTGACCTCCTGAACCGGAGCATCACCGACGGAGCAGCCACGGAGGTGATCCATGAAGACTTTACCGCGGTGGATCCTGTCGCACCTGTTGAGCCAAAACCCCGGGTGATTGTCCAGGAGATGCCTTCGTTCCCGGGCGGGAATGAAGCATTATTAAAGTACATCATGGAACATATCGTCTATCCGCCTGATGCTGTTGCAAACGGCATACAGGGGACGGTGTACCTGAGGTTTGTGGTCAGCAGCACAGGGGAGGTGACAGGGGTGGAGGTCACCCGCAGCGTGGATCCCTTGCTTGACAGCGAAGCAAAAAGGGTTGTAAGCTCTCTCCCGCGATGGAAGCCCGGCAAGCAGGACGGTAATCCCGTGCCGGTGTGGTACTCAGTGCCGGTGATCTTTGTGCTCAGATGAAATTGCCGGGTCCGGATTCCTGCGGGGTGATCTTTTTACTCAGATGAAATTCCTGTCGAGGAACTTCCGGAAGTTTTCAATATACTGTTCGGTGACCGGTATGCGCACTTCACCGAAGACAATGCGGCCGCGCTCTATGACCTTCACGGTCTCAAGATTGACAATATATGAACGGTGTACCCGCATGAACCGGTCACCGGGAAGCCTGGACTCAAGCGCCTTCAGGGTGGATAGCGAAAGAACAGGCTTCCTTTCATCCTTCAGCCATATCTTGACGTAGTCCTTCAGTCCTTCTATATAATGGATCTCAGAAAAATTGATGCGCCGTATCCGGCTTTCTGACCTGATGAAAAGAAAGTCATTGTTCACCTCCAGTGCCGGTAGCTGGCTCCTCTCCGCAGCTATAAGCTTTTCTGCCTTCTGAACGGCCTTCAGGAACTCGGCATAGCTGAACGGTTTGAGAAGGTAATCAACCGCATCGAGCCTGAATCCCTCCAGTGCATATTTCTCATAAGCCGTGGTGAAAATAACCTTTGGTCCGCCTGCAATGACCCTGGCCAGCTCTGTTCCCGTCAGGTCAGGCATCTGGATGTCAAGCAGTACCAGATCAACCTCTGCTGACTGTATGAATGCCACGGCATCGACGGGATTGTCGAATGTCCCGGCCAGCTCAAGTGTTGGAGTCTTTTCAACATAGCCCTTCACCAGCTGTAATGCGAGTGGCTCATCGTCTATGGCTACAACTCTTGTCATGAACATTCAGTATCAGCTTCTTACGGTCAGTTTAACTGTATAGACCGATTCCTGTCGGTCAATTCTCAGGTCATGACGGCCGGGGTACAGTAGGGCAAGCCTCTTCCTTACGTTGTCAAGCCCGATGCCTGAAGCAACCTGCGGTCCGTCAGAAGCTCTGCCGCCAATGCTGTTGGCGGCGATGAACGTAATCATCCCGTCTTCAACCCCGAGTGCTATATCAATGAAGGAGTTGCCCACTGCGCTGACCCCGTGCTTGAAGGCATTTTCAATGAAAGGAATAAAAAGCAGCGGTGGCACATCCTGATCTGCATAATCCTCAGGGAAACTTACCGTCAGCTTCACCCGGTCACTGAGCCTGAGCTTCATCAGGTCAATGTAACCCTTCATGAATTCTATCTCATTGCTTAGCCTGGTGTTACCCTGTTCAGACTCATAGAGCATGTATCTCATCATTTTCGAGAGGCTTAGCACTGCCTCCTGTGCATCCTTCCCGTTTATCTCAATGAGAGAATAGATGTTGTTCAGTGTGTTGAAAAAGAAGTGCGGGCTGACCTGGTTCTTGAGGAGCGCCAGCTCCGAGTTCAGCTTCTCGCGTTCCAGCTCTTTTATCTCCTCTTCTTTCCTGACGGCGCTCTCGGCGTACCTGATCCCCACGGCAAAGCCGGAGACAAGGAATGATGTGATGAAGAAGTTGTAAAGTGCCATACCCCCTCCCCTTCGCGGCATGCGGTTGTCTCCCTGAGTCCTCTGATTCGCCTCCCTGATTCGCTCCATCACTTCGCGCGGCGGCGCGAAAAGATTCTCGTAATACTTGCCGGAGGCATAGCCCAGAACGACAATAAGTGATGCTGCCAGCACCAGGAAGGCGAACCACTTCTTCTTCTGGGCAAGGCGGGGAACCAGCCAGAAATAGTTGGTATAGAAAAGAATCAGGAATACGAGGGTATTGAAGAGTACAACCCTGGTTGTACGCCCATCATTGAACAGCCCTCCCGAGATCAGAAACTGGGGCAGGATAAACAGTATTATCCACCCCGTTGCATGAAGCAAAACGGGTAGCCCCTTTCTCTTTTTTGCCATTGAATCACTTTTCATACCATCATCAAAGCTAATCAATCCGGTTCAATCATTCAAATCGCAGTGCATCTATGGGGTCAAGCTCGGATGCCCGGCGTGCAGGGTACCACCCGAAGAATACTCCTATGACCGTGCATACCGCGAAGGCCAGAATGACCGAACCCCACATCACGCTTATCGGCCAGGAGGTGAGCACCTCAACGATGGAGGAGGCCGCGAAACCAAGAACTATCCCGATCAGGCCGCCGAAAACGCTCAGCAGTATCGATTCAATGAGGAACTGAAGCAATATGTCAACACTGCGGCCACCAACCGACATCCTGAGACCTATTTCCCGGGTACGCTCAGTGACTGAAACATACATGATATTCATGATTCCTATCCCTCCCACAAGGAGTGATATGCCGGCTATAGCGCCAAGCAGTATGGTAAGGATCTCCGTCACCGAGGTCATTGTAGTGGCAAGCTCCTCCTGGCTGCGGACTTCAAAGTCGTTGTCCTCGTTCTCGCGCAGTTTATGGGTGCGGCGAAGGACCTCCTCCACCTGAGACTGCGCCAGGTCTGACTCCTCCGCACTGCGGGCAGACATCTGGATTGACTGTATATAATTCTGGGCGAGTATCCTTTTCTGTACGGTTGTGTACGGAGCAATGATCACGTCGTCCTGGTCCTGCCCGAAACTGTTCTGACCCTTCTCTTCGAGGACACCAATAATCTTAAAGGGTATACTCTTGAAGCGTATTGTCTCTCCCGTAGGATCAACTCCTTCACCGAAGAGTTCGTCAGCCACCGTCCGTCCCACAAGGCATACCTTAGCGGAGCCTTCTGCCTCAGTGTCTGTGATATTGCGGCCACTGACAACTTTCCAGCTCCTGATCTCAAGGTACTGTTCGCTCCCGCCGTAGATAGTAGTGGGCCAGTTCGAATTTCCGTAAACGACCTGGCCGCTGCTTCTTACCTCCGGTGAGACGGCAACAACAGCATCGCATTCCATTTTGATGGCTTTTATGTCAGCTACTGTAAGCCTCTGCGATGACGAGCTTCCCTGCTGGACCCCTCCCATCCTCATGGTTCCGGGCATGACGAAAAGCATATTGGAGCCCATGCTCGCTATCTGGTCCTGGATGCTTTTCTTTGACCCCTGGCCAATTGCAAGCATTGTAATTACAGATGCAACCCCGATTATAATTCCCAGCATCGTCAGGAATGAGCGCATTTTATTGCGCTTCAATGCGTTGATTGCTACTTTTAAAAGATTTCGCGGATTCATTTCTTTGTTTTTTTAGTCTTGCTCCACAGGAAGGGCTCTGAGCAGTTCCGCTGCATCAAGCCTGTTTTTTACTTCCTCTTCTCTTATTATATGGCCGTCACGGAAAACAACGCTGCGCGTCATGCAGCGGGCTATGTCAGGCTCATGGGTCACGAACACGATTGTTTTGCCTTTGGCGTTCAGATCCTGGAACAACGACATTATCTCATATGAGGTCCTTGTATCAAGGTTACCGGTAGCCTCATCGGCAAGGATCACCACAGGGTCATTCACAAGTGAGCGCGCTATTGCCACCCTCTGCTGCTGCCCTCCGGAGAGCTGGTTGGGCATATGGCCCATCCTGTCAGCCAGCCCAACTGCTTCAAGTGCTGCAACAGCCTTTTCCCTGCGCTCTCTGGCACTGATGACACGATTGTACATCAGCGGAAGTTCAACATTCTCAAGGGCTGAAGTACGCGAAAGCAGATTATACGACTGAAATACAAAACCCAGCTTCAGGTTGCGCATTGCTGCACGTTCATTTTTTGACATTCCTGCCACGTTTACGCCGTCAAGGAAATAGGTGCCGTCAGTTGGCCTGTCAAGGCATCCGATAATATTCAGCATGGTTGATTTGCCGGAGCCGCTGGCGCCCATTATCGCAACAAACTCCCCCTCGTTTATCTTCAGGTCCACCCCTCTCAGTGCATGCACTGTGACTTCACCCACGTGATAGTCCTTTTTAAGGGTGGTGATATCTATGATTGTCTTCATGGTCAGTTTCTTGTTGCAGCGTTTGCGCCCGTCCTGGATGAAGACTGAGTGTTTCTTCTTCCCGGAGGCGTTGGCATGAAAGGATTCGAGCTTACTTCCTGCACCTTTTTCTCCTTCGCGGATGCGATAGTCATCTTCGTAACGACCTCGGAACCCTCTTCCAATCCGGATTTTACTTCAGTATTGCTTCCGTCATTCGACCCAAGTTCTACCGGCACAGGGTGGATCCCCTTATCATCCTTAACCCATACCATTGTTGGCATTTTGAATCCTTCAGGCAACTTGAAGCCTTCCGGCATCTGGCCGCCGGGCATGCCCTGCATGCCGAAGCCTGCCCCGGCGACGCCGGGCGCTCCTGAACCACTCATGCCAGAGGGCATCCTGCCGGTACCTCCCGGAATGCCGGCGCCTCCTGACATACCGGCACCGCCGGACATTCCAGCGCCTCCTGACATACCGGCCCCTCCGGCCATTCCATTCTTTGAAGCCATCTCCTTCCACTGTTGTGCCAGGAATTCAGCATCAGGGGTGAACTTCACAGCTTTGTAAGGAACAATGAGCACATCCTTTACCTCCTCTGCATATATGACAATATTGGCTGTCATCCCGGGCAGAAGCTTCTGATCCGGGTTGGGAGCATTGATAATTACCGTATATGTAACAACGGTTGAGGTTGTCACTGGCGAGAGCCTTATCTGTTCAACTGTTCCTGAGAAAATTTCACCGGCATAGGCGTCAACATCAAACTCCACACGCTGACCTGTCTTCACCTGGCCTATGTCCGTCTCGTCAATATCTGCTTCAACCTGCATCTGTGTAAGGTCCTGGGCTATAGTGAAGATCTCAGGGGTGTTGAAGCTTGCCGCCACCGTCTGTCCCTCATCAACCGCACGGTTCATTACAACTCCGTCAATGGGTGAATAAATTGTGGCGTACCCCAGTTGAACAATGGCTTTGTCATACTGTGCCTGGGAGTTCTTCAGGGTGGCCACCGACCTGTCATAGTTGTACTTTGCCTGATCAAAATCAGCCTTGGCAATAAGGTTCTTTTCCCAGAGAGCCTTGCTCCGCTCATAGTTCGAAGCCTGGTATTCCATCTCAGCCTTTGAATTGTCAAGGGTGGCCAGCGCCTGCTGAACGCTCGACCTCAGAGCCGTCTTGTCAAGCTCGGCCAGGATCGTGCCCTTTTTTACAGGTGAGTTAAAATCAACATACAGTTTTTCAACTATGCCTGATACCTGTGTCCCCACCACAACCGAGGTGATTGCCTCAAGCGTGCCGGTGGCGGTGACAGTATTCACTATGGAACCTTTCGTCACCTTTGCTGTTTCATAAATGTATGTACTGCCCTTCCTGCAGCTATGTACAGAAAGCAGTGTGACGGCAACTGCTGCAAGCAGCCCGATGCTTATGAATGTGTTTTTTCTTTTCATCTTATTATTGTTTGACGGATTTTATTTTCAGAATGTAAGGGCGACTCCCCTGTAGAAGTCGATTATCTTGTGGCTGTAAACAAGCTCATACTTTGCCTGGAGCAGGTTGCTTTCGGCAGCTGTCAGGTTGGTCTTCTGTATCAGGAAATCGACCGAGTTCATTGCACCCAGCTTGAACTTCTCCTCCGAAAGGTTGTAAGTCTCAACTGATGAGTCATACCTGTTCAAGGCGGCCTGGTAGCTTATCAGAGCCGACTCGGCGTCAAGGACAGCCTGTTCCACCTCTTTCCGGAGCTGGTTCCTTGTATTGAGCTCATCAAGCTCCGCAGTTGTGATGCCGTATTTTGCCCTGGAAACGGCGGTCTTGTTCTGGTTGTTGCGGAAAATGGGAACTGAGGCTGAAAGGCCAACCGAAGGTGAGAATCCGTTTTTCAGCTGTGCGCCCATCTCTGCCGCCTCGGTGAACCCGGTGCTCATGCCGGCGCTCAGTGACAGCGAAGGAAGGAATCCTGCCCTGGCCATCTCAAGGTCAATCGAGGCATTTTCGCGGTTGATCGAGGCAATCTTTATCTGGGGCTTTACCTCGAGGGCTTCCTGGTAGACTGACACCGCATCGGCAGCAGGTGCCGTGGAAATAAAGGCATCGATATCCGGGCGGGCTATCTCAAACGACTCGTCAACCGGGTATTCCATAAGTTGCATCAGGTTAAGCTTTGCCATCTTAAGGTTATTGACGGCAGTTGCCAGCGAGGACTCCTCCGATGCAAGCTGGGTCTTCACCTGGAGATAATCGCTGTTAGCGATGGCGCCAAGCGTTAGTCTCTCTGCCGCCAGGGCCAGTTCCTCGCGGGTAGCTTCCGCCTGGTTACGGGCATTTATGACCTGTTCCTCTGAATAAAGGACCTGGAGGTAGGCGCTCATTATGTTCAGCGAAACGCTTTCCGTTGTCTGGTCAGCGCTGTACTGCAATGATTTTAAATCGAGCCCTGCCTGCCTTACCTGGTTTCTCAGCTGAAAACCATTAAAGAGCGTCAGTCCGCTGCTGAGCGAGGCGTTGGTGCGTGATGAGCCCACCAATGAGGTTTCATCCGAGGCACCGGTTTCCAGTCGCCATCCAAGATTCTCACTCAGTGATGCGCTGAGGGATGGCAGCATATTATCTTTTGACTGCTGAAGGCTCAGTTCCCCCAGGCTGACAGATACGCCGGCTTTCCTCACCTGGATATTCTTTTCCAGTGCATACCCGATGCAGTCAGTCAGTGACCACTGCTTCGTCTGGGCAGTGACAGCAACGGAGGAAATAATTAAGGCCGCTGCCATTGCAATAAATCGTTTCGTTCTCATTCTCTTCATTTTGTGAAACATGATGAGACAAAACTATAATGGGCAGGTGCCGGCTGAAAATTTTTTAGACCGGCGGGAAATAATCACCGACAGAAAGGAATCTTTTACCGACGGAACGAAAGGTCAGAATAATCAGGTTCCTGATCCGGGTTCGGAGGCCGTGCGGATTCCCTCGGCCACTTCGGGCAGGATGCCCATCCTGACATAGACAGGTCTGACCAGTCGTTTGAGCTCGGGCAGGCGTCTGTAGAATACCAGCGCTCCCAGGAGGCAGACAGCGCCACCGATGAATATTGTCCATGGCGTACCCAGCACCTTTGCCATCCAGCCGGCCAGCAGGCTTCCAAACGGCGCAGTGCCCATCAGGGCCATTGTATAGAAGCTCATGACCCTCCCCCGCTTGTCATCGTCGGCAATGGTCTGCAGGATGGTGTTGCTGGCGGCTGTGTGCGCCATCATCCCAAGGCCGGTAAAGAAGATCAGGAACATCGAAATGAAAAACGAAGAGCTGAGCGAGATGGCAATCAATCCTGCCGAAAGCAATGCCGTAGCTGCGGGAATCAGCCGTCCCAGCCTGAGAACCGTATCGCGCGAAGCGAGGTAAATGGCCCCGAGAAGGGCTCCGGCGCCTGCCCCGCCCATCAGGAACCCGTACGTGTGTGAGTCGCCCTGCAGTATGTCCTTCGCATAAACCGGCATCAGCACCTGGTATGAAGCTCCCATAAGACTCACCAGTCCCAGCAGCAGAATGATATGTTTTATCGGCGCAAAGCCGAAGACGTAATCCATCCCCTCCTTCATCTCCCGGAACATCGGAACCCGCTCTTTCTTTTCGCGGACCTCCGTCACTCTCATCATCATCAGCGAAGCTATGACGAAGATGTAACTCAGCGCGTTGATGAGGAAGCAGGCGCCTTCGCCCACGGAGGCGAGCACGATCCCGGCCACGGAAGGACCTATCAGTCTGGCGCCGTTGAACATCATGGAGTTAAGGGCTATGGCATTGCCGATATCCTCCTTGCCGTTTACCATATTGATTACAAAAGAGTGGCGTGCCGGCATGTCGAATGAGTTGATGCATCCCAGCGCCACGCTCAGTACCACTATATGCCATATTTCCAGGTTTCCGCTGAGGCTGAGCCATGCAAGCACACCCGCCTGGATCATCGAGATTATCTGTGTCACCAGCATCACCCGGTAACGGCTCCAGCGGTCAATGAGAACGCCGGCAAAGGGGGCCAGCAGAAAAGAGGGTATCGAGCTGGCAAAACCCACAACACCCAGCAGCACCTCGGAGTCAGTCATACGGTAGACAACCCAGGGCAACGCTATCCTCTGCATCCAGGTGCCAATCAGCGAAATACTCTGCCCGCTGAAAAACAGCCTGTAATTACGGTGACGGAGTGACCGGAAGATGGTATTCACTCTTAATGGTATCGAACCGCTCTGCTTATTCCTTCGTCTCATCAGGATTTTGCCTCTGAACAGGTTGTGCTTCAGGTTGGTCAGAAAACGTATCTTACATGGAATCCGCCCGGATAAATGCTCCAGCTCCATTCACCATCCCGCCGGGAGGTCATTGTACCCGTTCCGGGACCTGCTGTCTGACAGTATTTTTCATAATCCCTTACGGCTTTCATGGGCTGGGTCCATATCTGGGCTTCTGTAATTAACGTGTTGATAGCAAAGTTCTCAAGCCCGTCCATGAATGTCCGTTTGTATCCCAGCCAGGTGATGAGTCCGCTGCCGAGGTTCACCACTCCGGCAATGGCATGCGTTTTCCATGACCTTCCCTCCTTTTCCCTCTCGGACAGTGCCTTCAGGAGAGCGGCAGCCTGATCCGCAGATAATGACGCTTCGCCGGAGGCATACTCACGGTAAGATGGATACGCCGGATTTTTCGTCAATACCGGAGTGATAACCTGACCCATCGCTCCGAGGAATGTGGTTGCTGCTCCCAGAGCCATATCCTGCCGAAGGATCCTGTCTTCTGACGTGAAACAGACCACGCCCTGACCGACGGTGGCGGCACTGTACCCGGCAAGCCATGCATACCACCATCTTTCGGCGCCAGCCTTGGCCTTAAGAGCTGTCAGCTGAATTTCCGGTATGTCTTTCTGTGCGACTGCTCCGGTGTCGTTTGCGTTATACATGAAGGCATCCCGGTGTATCTCCTTAATTTTCTTGCCGGTCAGGGTGTCGCGTATAATTTTCTGCCCCGAGATGGAAATGGAATTGCATAAAAAGAGACCACAGATAACTGCAGCGGAGCTACACAACCTGTTGCATAAGCTTGTCATCATACATCACCTTTTTGGTTTCCGGCCAGGAAAGCAGATTCCTTCAGTCTTGACGAAAGGAAGTAACTTATCAGCATCAGTATGCAAAGTACTGATAATGGCATTGTCATTGACCCTGTAACCGGTGATTTGAACCAGTCCATGCCGAAAATGAATGCAATGCCTGATACCTGTCCCATAAGGAGGAGGAATCCGTTTGAGGTGCCCTCTGACACCGGGAAGGTTACTTCTGCTCCGTACTGGAATCCTATCGGTCCGGAGCTGAGCAGGAAGAATCCGAAAGCTGCTGCCGACACAAGAAGCAAGGTGTAGTTTCCTGTGAAAGTGACTCCGGCAAGGCTGATTGTTGCTCCCGCGAGGGCGAGCTGAATGAAAGGTACCCGTTTCCTGAAGCGGTCTGAAAGGATCGGCATTATGAGTGCGCCAACCACACCCCCGAGAATCATTAATCCTCCGGTGATTCCCGCCTGCTCGGCGGAGAATCCTCTCGGGCTGAGGATGTTTTCAATCCATGTGGTAACGGAATTAAATACTCCCAGGCCGATAAAAAAGATGAGCATGAGCCACAGAAAATCCCTGTTGCGGAAGAGGAGCCTCATTCCGTCGATAGCCAGGGCGCGTTCCTCCTGGTCAGGGCGGCACGGCGGGGTGACGGGCCTCTCCCTGGCCAGAATAAAAAATATTATTGCGGTTGCCATGGATACCATGCCGTACAACTTAAGCATTCCGTCAATGTTTCTGCCGTTCACCAGGAACGGAGTCAGGCTCATTCCCAGGAGTATCCCGAAATACATCGCCAGGGTACCCAGCCCCGAGGCAGTGGCTCTCTCACTGACCGGAAACCACCTGGAAGCCACCTTGGTGATTGAATTCAGGAGAAACGGCTGACCAACGGCAATCCCTATCTGAAATATAAGTAAAAGGTTATAGTCAGATGCAAAGATGCCGCGTAACAGTCCGAACACACCGGTGAGAACAACCCCTGCACCTACACCTGCACGGATGCCATAAGTGTCGATGATCCACGATGCCGGGATCGACACAATAAGGTAAACTATCATGAAGCTCATGGAGAGTAGGCCGATCTGCAGGTCAGTAACACCAAAGAATGCCGCGGCATCCTTGGTAATAGGTGCAAAAGTGATCCACATGATTTGATTGACAGCTATCGCAAGCATGTAAACCGACAGCATGACCCACCTGTAACCGTAAACCCTGAATTCAGTTTCCTTCATAAGAATAGATTGCCTATGACCAGGTCCTGTCAGCAATGAACTGATCAGGTACCCGAATCAGTGTATAAAAGTAACTTTTCAGAAATTACAAGGGCTCCTTTCTCTGAGAAGAATTTAATTGCCGGGTTATGGTTATAACCTTTCCGGCCTTACAGACATCCATTGAAATATATAACTTGTAACGTCAAATGAAATCATGCAACTGAAGTCAGTTGTAACAAGATAATATTACAGATAAATAACTTACGTATGTTTTACATTCTGTTTTACAAGACTGTTGAGAACTACATTGAGCGCCGGGCCCCGTTCCGTGAGGATCACCTCGGCCTGGTGCACGAGTTCCACAATGACGGACGCATGTTCATGGCCGGAGCCCTGGCCGAGCCGGCTGACGGTGCAGTGCTGATCTTCCACGGTGACACGCCGGAGGCAGCCCATGAATTCGTCAGCCGCGATCCCTACGTGAAGAACGGTCTCATCACCGAATGGTCCGTGAGACCGTGGATGGTGGTGACAGGTTAATGTCAAACCAAAATTATCAAGCCATATGAAAAACAATCAAAGCCACTCCGGCATGGCAATCAATCTTACCGGGCTGCTAATGATGATCCTCCTTGCACCTGCATTGACAGCAGGGGCACAGGATCCGTTCATGCAATACCCTGATATTCAGGGCAATATTATTGTCTTCGCCAGCGGCGGAGATCTCTGGAAGGTTCCCGCTGAAGGCGGAACAGCCTGCCGGCTGACTTTCAGCGACGGCCGTGAAAGCGTGCCTGAAATCTCTCCTGACGGCAGCCTGATAGCTTTCACAGGTGAATATGATGGCAACGCCGACGTCTATATCATGAACATTGACGGTGGAAATATCACAAGGCTCACCTGGCATCCCGGAACCGATGAAGTTGTGGGGTGGAATGCTGTCAAAAACAAGATCATGTTCACCTCCGGCCGCAACAGCCCCTCACGTTATGTGAAGATGTACCTGGTGTCTCCCGATGGCACCGGCCTGGAGGAGATGATAATGTATGACGCCGCACGCGGAAGTTTTTCGCCTGACGGCACAAAGATCGCATATAACAAGGATTCGCAGGACAATGCCACCTGGAAACGGTACAGGGGAGGAAGGGCACAGGAGGTTTATATCTATGATCTTGAGACCGACAAGGAGACCAATATCAGCAACTATGACGGGTCAGACAGGTGGCCGATGTGGATCGGGGACAAAGTTTATTTCAGCTCTGACCGCGACCGGGTACTGAATATCTGGTCATATGATCCCGGCACCGGGAAGATTGAACAGGTCACGAAACACACGGAATACGACGTCCGGCATCCTGACTTCGGCGGAAGCCAGATTGTCTATGAACTTGGAGGGGATATCTGGAAACTTGACGTAACCTCCGGCGTCACAGCACGGGTTCCGGTAAAGATCCTTACCGACATGGAGGAACGGCGTCCGTTCATGAAAGATGTCAGTCGTAACATCACCCGTGCCGACATCTCACCCTCCGGTAATCGTGCACTGATAGTCGCACGCGGCGATATATTCACCCTTCCTGAAAAGGAGGGCCCGGTCCGTAACCTGACCGCCTCACCTGGCGCCCGTGACAAGGATGCAGTATGGTCACCCGACGGTAAACGGATAGCATACTTCTCTGACGCCTCAGGTGAATATGAGCTCTATGTCATTGAACCTGACGGCAAAGAGAAGCCGCTGAAGCTTACCTCCCTCGGGGCCGGCTACCGCCACACGATTAAATGGTCTCCTGACAGCAAAAAGATTGCATGGACAGACCAGACGCTCACTCTGTGGTTTATTGACGTGGCAACAAAGGCAATTACAAAAGTTGATAAGGAAGAATATGAGAATGTGGATGTTTCCCTTGACATCAAATCAATCTTTGACTACTCATGGTCACCTGACAGCCGGTTTATTGTTTATTCGAAGATGAACGAGGCATTCATGTATCAGCTTTATGTCTACGGACTTGAGGCAAAGAGCATCAACTGCATCAGCAACGGGCTGTTCCATGATTTCAATCCCGTGTTTACAAATGACGGAGAGTATATCATTTTCATTTCCAACCGCCGGTTTGAACCCACCTATTGTGACCTGGAGTGGGAGATGGTATATCAGAAGATTGCAGGCCTATATGCGATAACACTTAAGAAGGACGGCAAATCACTGATGCCGTTCAAAAGCGACGAAGAGCCTGGCGCCACAACAGTGGTGACGGCACCCCCGGCAATCCCAGTTGCGGGAAAAGGTTCCGCTGCAGCGAAAGGAAACGCAGCAGGGAAAACCCCGACAGCACAACCGGCCATGAGAGCACCGGCGGCACAGGGACAGGGTTCAACCGTTACTGTACAGATTGACTTCGAGGGAATCACAGACCGGACAGAAGCCCTTCCGCTTGAAAAGGGCAACTACCGCAGCCTTGCCGTGAATGACAGGTCTCTCTTCTGGCTCAACAGCGACGAGGGTAACTTCAACCGTTTCGAGGTAGCCGGACACGGACCGATGAACCTCTTCTCATGGAGTTTCAAATCAGCGAAACAGTCCGCTCTGACCGATGGGATTGACGACTACCGGCTGTCTGCTGACGGAAGCACCATCTTGCTCCGGAAAGACGGCGGGGTATCACTTATGCCCGCAGACGGAGGCAACGCTTCGCCACTGAAACTGACCGACTTGAAGGTATGGTATGACCCGGTAAGCGAGTGGAAACAGATCTTCAACGAGGCGTGGCGTATGGAGCGCGACTATTATTATGAACCGGGGATGCACGGGCAGGACTGGCCAGCAATGAAGCAGAAGTATGAAAAACTGGCCGACAGGGCCACATGCCGCCAGGATCTGACCTTCATAATCGGGGAGATGATTGCCGAGCTGAATACCTCACATACCTATGTGTACGGAGGTGACAGCAAGCGGCGCGCTGATCAGGTGAACGTCGGGATGCTCGGGGCCGATTATTCAGTCGACAGTCAGAATAACCTTTACAGGTTTGCTAAAATCTACAGGGAGAAGGACTGGTCGCGCGAAGCATGGCCTCCGCTGGCCAAACCTGGCATCAACATTACCGAGGGCGACTACCTTCTCAAGGTTAACAATACCGAGATAAAGGCTGACAGGGAGGTGTGCAGTTATTTTGTTGGCCTTGCCGGCAAGCAGGTGACGCTGACGGTGAACTCTAGACCGACGCTGGCGGGTGCCCGCGAGGTAACTGTTGTGCCTGCCGGAAGCGAAAGCAGCTTCCGGTACATGGACTGGCTCGAGTCGAACCGTAAGGCTGTGGATAAAGCCTCAGGCGGAAAGATAGGTTACATATACCTGCCTGACACCTGGAACGGATCAGCTACTGATTTCCCCAGGTACTTCTACTCACAGACGAAGAAGGAAGGGCTTGTAATTGACGGCAGGTTCAACGGCGGCGGACTTGACCCGGAGATCTTCCTGCAGCGCCTGCAGAAGAAACCGCACGCATTCTGGACACGTCGGCAGTCAGTTGACCAGCCAATTCCGCACCTCGCTGTTGATGCACAGATGGCGCTGATAACCAACAGGTATGCCGGCTCAGGAGGTGATGAGCTGCCCTATGAGTTCCGCTGGTTCGGCATGGGTCCGATAATCGGAACCCGCACCTGGGGCGGACTGGTAGGGGTATCCCAGTTTATCGAGCTGATTGACGGAGGAACAATCACCGCACCCGACTACCGCATATACAACGATAAGGGTGAATGGGTTGTGGAGAATGAGGGCGTCACTCCTGATATCATAATTGACGTTGACTCGAAAAAGTACTCAGAGGGATATGACACTCAGCTGATGAAAGCCGTGGAGGTGGTGATGAAGAAGATCTCGGAAGAACCGCGCCAGTGGCCACAGCATAAGCCATACCCGGTTGACAGGTAGCTGCTTCTGGCTGAATTGCCGGGTTTGACCAGATTCCTACGATTAATTAAAACCAGATAAATTGAGGAGGTGCATCACCGGCGCCTCCTCATCTTTTTCCTACAGCATCAATCAGATACCTGGCCGCCTGATCTCCCGGGAACCTGTCGGCAAGCTGACGGGCATATTTCAATGCCTTATCCTTCATGCCATGCTCCAGGCAGAAGGTAGCCATTGCATAGAGGTAATCATAGTTGCCGGGCTCCCGGTTAAGTGCTTTTAACAGATACTCTTCGGCCCGGGCGGTGTTTCCCAGGGTATTCTCGAGCAACCCGAGGTTGTAAAGTATCCTCGTCTGCTCAGGCATCAGCCTTGCTGCCTTCAGGAAAAACTCCCTGCTCTCCTCGTACCTGCCCTGCTCGGCCAGCAGCATCGCCAGTGAGCTGTTGAGCTCATGCAGACCCGGGTGATCCCTGAGAAGTTCGCGGAGCAGCTTTTCCGCCTCGGCCGTCCTCCCCTGCTGTGCACAGACAGTTGCAAGGTTCACCTTTGCCATGTAAAACTGATCGTCAACGCCGAGGGCCTCGCGGTAAGCGGCTTCTGCCTTCGGAAAATCACCGGCATTGGCATACATGATACCCAGGTTAAACAACCCTCCGGGGAAGTCGGCATTGTAAAGATTGATCTCCCGGTATTCATCCAGCGCGGCCCTCCTCGCTTTGCGGGTAGCAGGACTCAGCTGATCCTCCCTCACCTCGGAGAGCCTGATGGCAGCCTCTGCCCTTATCCCCCTGACCGGATCATTCAGCAGAGGCATCATCAGCTTCTCATATGATGCGATGTTCTCCGGGTTATAGCTCATCACAGCCGTATGTCTCACCAGCGAGGCGGGATCGGTTAACGCCCGCTCCACGGCACGGTTACTCTCAGGGGTGTTGAACCGTCCGAGGAACCTGACTGCTGTCGCCCTCACCATCAGCGGGAAGAGCTCATTCTCCGAATAGAGTACCAGATCAGATATCACGCTCCGGTCACCTTTTTCCGCTGCCGCGAGAGTCTCACCATAGTGGGGCCTCGTGCGCTCACCGTACCATTTCAGGATGTAACTCTGCGACCATGCTGTGCTTTTATCCTTATGGCAGTCATTGCAGGCGTTAGGAACGCCGGTTTTAGCCGTAAGGTCAGGACGGGGGATCCTGAAGCTGTGGTCACGACGATAGTCATTGCCCATGTAATACCTGCCGGTCATATGGCAATTGACGCACTGGGCTCCGGTACCCTCGACATATTTCGGTTCTCCGCGATTGATGAGACGTCCCGTGCCGGTACTCTCCCGGTATAGCTGCGTTCCCTTGCCTGCCGGCTGCCCTCCGGCGACGTTCCCGCTGTAAACGTTTGCCTTACTCATAAGCTGTCCGCCGGCAACAGCCGGATCCATCTTATGAAAATGATGTCTCGGTGTGTCATAGATATCCGGACGGTGACACTGGAGGCAAAGACGGTTATCAGGTTCCTTCGTCCTTGCAGAATGCGAGTCATGACAGTCGCTGCACATCACATCCTGCTCAAACATCCTGCTTTGTGTGAATGAGCCATACTCATAGACTTCGTCGAGTATCTGCCCGTCAACATGATACAGAGGCTGTGCCGTCAGCATCGGGATCATGTAGTTGAGCAGGTCATTGTTGTCATCTGCATAGTTTCCCATTATCGCCCTGCGTGAGTGGCACCGTGCGCACACGTTTAACAGCTCTTCGTTGTTCAGGTCCCGGGTCCGGACAATCAGTCCCGTATTGACATCCGCCGGCCTCGAGCCTTCGGGAAGGGCAGCCCATACCAGGTGCTCCGAGGCAGGACCGTGGCATGCCTCGCAGCTGACATCGATCTCTGACCAGGTGGTGTTGTATGTCTTTGTGGCCGGGTTGTAGTTCTTCTTCAGATTGGTCGAGTGGCAGTCGGCGCACATGCCGTTCCAGTTCTGAGCCTGCCGTGTCCAGTGCAGCCAGTTGCCGGGACCCACCTCCTCATCAGTGTATACGGTGTCGCCCAGGTGGAACCATCTCCCCCGCTCCGTATCCCATGCGATCGGCAGGCACTGCAAACGTCCTCCTTCGAACGGCACGAGGTACTGCTGCAGGGGAGTATATCCGAAGGTGTAGGCGACTTCGAAATCTTCGAAGCGGCCGGTGGCGCCTTCAGTGTTTACGAAGTACTTTTCGCCCTTGCGGAAGAAGCGGTGCACCTCTCCCCGGTGCCTGAACTCATAGTTGTTGAAATCGCCCAGCACGCTGCTGTCGGTGGCGATGTCCATCGCCAGGTCATGGTGCGATCCCTTCCAGAGGTCATACTCCCTTTTGTGGCATTCGATGCAGGTGGCAGCGCCGGTGAAAGAGGGACCTTGCTCCCGCTCCTCCCCCTGTTTCTCAAGTGCTGTCCGTACCAGGTAG
The DNA here is from genome assembly GCA_018262715.1 of Bacteroidota bacterium. GTDB lineage: Bacteria > Bacteroidota > Bacteroidia > Bacteroidales > VadinHA17 > SR-FBR-E99. The sequence goes on along the minus strand of JADFDS010000003.1, from coordinate 20,055 downwards.
ACCGGGAAGGAAACCACCAGCACCACAGTGGCAATGAAGCCGATCCTCTTCCAGCTCTTCATACTGTCAGTGCTGCCAGTCTCTTTCATTTCCCTGGCGCTCATCCCGTATTTGTGATCATTAAAGAGCATAGGTCAGCTGGTTGGATTCAAACCTCTTTCGTTTCGTCATGCTGCCCAAATCGACTTTCACCTTGCCCTCCTCTATGATGACGGGAAGGTAGTCGAGTGGCCTGGGAGCGGGTGAGCTGAGAACGATGCCCCTGTGGTCAAATGCCGATGAGTGGCATGGGCAGTCGAACTGCTGTGTCTCCGCATTCCACAGCACCGAACAGCCGAGATGCGGGCAGGTCAGCGAGAGAGCCAGGAAAGCGCCATCTTTTTCCCGGACGATATAGAGCCTGTTGACCCTGTCAGGGGTGACTGATCCTGCCGGGAATTCCTCTACACTGCCAATCACACGGATAGTGTCTGCCGGCCTGCTCTTATGGGTTTCCTTTGATGGTTTGAGAAGGCTGAGGATAAACCACAGGAATTCAGCCAGTGCAACGATGCCAAGTATCTTCCAGAGCCTCCTTGTAAAGTTCCGCCTTCCTTTCCGGTGTTCTGATCCTGTATCTTTTATTCTGCCACTCATCTCCTGACTTTATCCTTTCATAATCACACGTTCCACGGCCACACAAGGTTCATCCCCCCACCCCTGAAGAATATCCCGGTAACGGTAAGCACAGCATAGGATACAACCATCAGTACCACAATCGATTGTATCATCTCGGAGCGTTTGAGTGAGTAGCGTCTGCGGAGATATTTCAGTAAGAGCCATACTGTTCCGGCTGCCAGGATGAACGGAACAAGCCCCGTGGTAAGCAGCGGTGTCACTTCTGGCAGAAGAACCTCGGGGTCAGGGAGTATCTCACTCATGGTGATGAAGATGATTGCCATTATCATACCTGTTGCAGCCGCCATTCTTGCCGATCTGATTCCGGCAGGCGACAGGAACCAGACGCCCTGGTTTCTATCAGTGCTTTTAATGTATGGCATCCATACAGCTGCAACCAGTGCCGTCACAGGCAGTATGAAGACTGCAAACAGCGGGTGAAAATGAATCAGCAGTTCCTGAAGACCCATGAAGTACCATGGTGCTTTGGCAGGATTGGGACTGAAGGCAGGGTTTGCCCTCTCACGCAGGGGGGCGTCGAGAAGGCTGCTGATTATAAATATTGCTGCAAGCAGAGTGATCGCCACCACAAACTCCCTGTTGACAAGATACGGTTTTGTATCTGCCATCGGGCTCTCTTTATCTCGATCAGCCACGATGACACCCCCGGCACGACGAATCCTCCAGAAGTGCCACGCCATCAGGGCGATAATCATTAGCGGGATGACCCCGGTATGCAGGTTAAAGAAGTTGGTGAGGGTGGGCTGCCCTACCTCCGCTCCGCCAAGTAATGCTCTGCGGATTGGCTCTCCGGCGAGCGGGATGTATGACAGCAGGCTGGTGCCCACGGTCACCGCCCAGTATGACAGCTGGTCCCATGGCAGGAGGTAACCGGTGAAATTTGAGAGCACCACAAGCAGCATCAATGCCAGTCCGGTTATCCAGGTCCCGTCTCTCGGCGGGCGGTAGGCACCGGTAAAGGCAGTGCGGAGCATATGGAGAAATGCCACCCAGACAAAGGCTATTGCGCTCCAGTGGTGGATATTGCGGAGCATCTTTCCGAAGAGGAGGCTCTCCTGCAGGTTCAGTATCGAGTTATATGCATTCTCCGGTGAGGGTTCATAGTGAAACTTGAGCAGTAGTCCGGTTACCACCTGTATCACAACAAGCAGCGCAGCCATCCCGCCGAGGCCGAATGTAAGGGTGAAGCGGAGTGTTGATGCCTTCACCTTCCGCGGATGCAGGTGAAGGATGAGTCCGAACCGCGATTTCTCTCTCTTTTCAGTGGCGTGATGCTCTGTCATCAGGATTTCCGGCTCGATGCCTTAAAAACAAAGATAAATTATTTCACTATCTTTGCCCCGCCCGGGACGTTAGCTCAGTCGGTTTAGTCCGCCAGCCGGCGGATCACACGCAAGAGGCTTTGATATAATGGGACGTTAGCTCAGTCGGTTTAGTCCGCCAGCCGGCGGATCACACGCAAGAGGCTTTGATATAATGGGACGTTAGCTCAGTCGGTTTAGAGCGCTTGCTTCACACGCAAGAGGTCACTGGTTCGAATCCAGTACGTCCCACACAGAATGTTCCACTTTGGTTCACATTAATCCTGGTAAATGTGTTCAGAATTCAGGAAGGAAACCAATGTTTCTTAAACTCCCAGGGAAGCCAGTGAAATAACATTAATACCATCGGGACGAGTGTGACTTACTCCGGTGCCGACAATGATGTTCAATGATTTTGGGGGACCTATGCTCTTTATGTCCAAAACCTTTATTAGTTTTTTAAGGTTGGAAGCAGCTTCATTAATCATGCCCATACCGAGCTTTATCTCAAAGGCTGCCCAATCACCGTTGCGTTTCTGTATAATGCAGTCGATCTCAAGGCCACTCGAATCAGAGTAATGGCAGACGCTGGCATCATTTGCCCTGGCATAAACCCGCATATCATGGGTGACCAGCGATTCGAAAAGGAAGCCTGAAAACTTCACATCTCTTAAAAGTGATTCCTTATCAGCACCCAATGCAGCTACAGACAGAGAGACATCTGTAAAATGCATTTTCGGTGATTTTCTCAGCGATGCAGAGGAGCGGATATGTGTACTCCATGCCGGTTGGTTTTCAATGATCATTAATCGTTCCAGAGCATCGAGATATTCATTTACAGTTGGACGCGAGACATCTCCTTTGTCATTCTCTTTAATATCCTTAACGATAGTGGTTTTTGCAAGCTGTTTTGTTTATTTATTAATCAATCCCGGATGAATTCAACTCAATCCGTGGGGATTACTGGAAATTCTTTTCTATTTTTCACAGGTGTGACCGGTTGTATGTCATCCGGCAGAAATATCAGACCAGAAGAATGATGAATAAAAACCCTCTATCCAGCGCCATCACCGGGAACATGAATAGTCCCAGGCTTCTTTGCAGCCGGATCACCCTGACGTTGCTCTTCCTGTTGCCGCTCCTGTCTGCATCAGCCGAATACAGAGGTGTTGTATATAATGACCTGAACAGGAACAGACAACACGATGCCGGCGAAAAAGGAATGAGCGGAGTGGCTGTGTCAGACGGACTGAATGTGGTCCTTACCGACCGCCAGGGCGCCTTCCGGCTCCCCGGAACACCGGAAACGAGGTTCATCCGCATAACCGTTCCGGCAGGATACATATCCTCAGGCAGCTTTTACCGGAAAGCCGACGGCCAGGAGTCAGGATATGATTTCGGGCTTGTCCCTTTCAACGCTTCGGGAAATACAACAGTCCGTTTTCTGCAACTCGCCGACACTGAAACCGGTTATGACTTCGGATGGATTGCGCCAATCAGGGATTATGCTGCAAATGAAGAGGTCAGCTTTATTATCCATACCGGTGATATCTGCTATGAATACGGGCTGAACTTTCACGGAAGCAATGTCACGGCTGAAACGATGGGGGTACCTGTTTACTACTGCGTCGGGAACCATGACCTGGTGCAAGGAAACTACGGCGAAGAGCTTTTCGAGAAGAATTTCGGGCCGGCATTTTATTCTTTCGATGCAGGGAACACCCATTTCATCATCACCCCTATGCTTTCCGGGGACTATAAGCCTTCCTATACAAAGGAGGACGTCTACAGGTGGATGAAAAATGACCTCCGGTTGGTTGACCCTTCAAAAAATCTTGTAGTCTTTAACCATAACCTTCTCACCATGGGCGATAAGTTCATCTACGGGATCAATGAGGCGGAACATATCAACCTCGGCGAACACAACCTGAAGGCCTGGATTTACGGGCACTGGCACTCGAATTACTTCATACGTCACGGTAACAGCGGCATTGTCTCATTCTGCAGTGCCCCTCCGAACAAAGGAGGGATAGACCACTCCGTTTCAAATTTTCCGGTGTATGAAATTGACGGTGAAGGCAATATAGCGGCTCGTCCCAGGTACAATTACCTTAACAATCACTTTGCAGCGGTGAGCCCTTCAGGCAACCAGGCAGTTATCGATGACAGTGGTAAGCTTTTAGTTTCGGTGAACACCTATTCAACCGTGTCCCCGACGGATGCAGCAGAGTTTATGATAGAGGGTTTGGGAGAATGGAAGGCACTCAGCCGGGAATCTGACTGGAACTGGTCAGGAAAATCCGATGCAGAGGATATGAAGAGGGGCATTCCCTACCATATCAATTTCAGGGTACGGCTTAAGAACGGAGATACCTTTTCATCAGTGCAGAACTTTATATTTTCAGAAGATGCTTCAATCGACCAAAGCGCAGAAGTCACGCTGAAAGATCCTTTGAAACTGAAGTGGATAACAAATGCCGGTACAGGATCCGGAATCTGTCCACCTGTTTACTCGGACGGAACACTTTATGTTGCTGTTTACGAAGATTATGGCACCAACAATAAAATAATGGCTCTCGACGGTTCAACGGGTGATCTGAAATGGCAGTTTTTGACCGAAAATCCTGTAAAAAACACACTGTCATTATCTGACGGTCATTTATTTGCGACCGATGAGGGGGCGATTGCATATTCAATAAATGCCGGTAACGGCGAACTTGCCTGGAAAAGGAACCTTGGCCTCAGCACCTTTCCCCTGCCGGTTAACGGTGGCGTAGTTCACAATGGCGTTTACTATTGTGGATATGGAAATTACCTTTCTGCACTTGACAGCCATGACGGCCACCTGATATGGAAGAATGACAGCTGGAACGGAGGAGAAGGCACAACATCCACCATGGCTGTTCATGGCAATACACTCATTGCCGGGGCCAACTGGCGGGCACTTTACGGCCATGACCTTCAGTCCGGGGCAAAAAAATGGGAGGTTAGCAGTGACGGCATACGCTTCTGTAACGGCACGGCCGCTTTTATTGATGATACTATGTTTTTTGCGGCCGAGAGAGCCCTGATCCGGATGGACCCCGGAACCGGGTCAATATACAAAGTTAACCCGGTCCCCTATGACATGCAGGTTGCTTCCACCCCGCTGGTGACTGACAAAATTATTGTAACAGGAACCTCAGCTGAAGGGCTGGTTGCCTGGGACCGTTATTCGTCAAAGGAGCTCTGGAAGGTGAAGCCGGTCACATCACTTTTATATACCGCCCCTTATTCAAAACCGCCGGCCTCCACGGTTGAAACCTCGCCCATAGCTGTGGGAGACATGATAGTCTTCGGTGCCTCTGACGGTTACCTGTACGCCATTGACAGTGGCAACGGAAGGATCAGGTGCAAAATAAACCTGGGGGCTCCTGTCTTCAGCACAGCCTGCCTGGCTGGCGACCTTCTGTATGTGGCTGATTTCTCAGGAAATATTTCCTGCTTTTACTTGAAAAAATAACCTGATCATTGCTTCCCTGCGGGTAAGCAGAAAATATCCGGTCTGGTACGTTCCCACCCCAAGGGATAAAAAGAAGAGGCCACAACATTCACCTGATGGGTGAATGTGATGGCCTTTCACAGAACATCAGAAAGATCTAAATCTTACTGCTTCACCAGCGAACCGCCCACATATTTTACTGTAAGGCTACCCGTGGCATTGGGGAGCACGAATTGCTTTGATGTAAGTGTCTGCCCGTTTTGACCGGCATAAATCGTAAACGTAATTTCCGGAAAGTTTTCCGTATCCTTTACATCCCAGACATAGTTACGCAATTTTCCCGGAGCAAGCTTGTTTGACGGATCAATGGACTCACCGTTTGTCCACATATGAACGTCTTCAGATGAGCCATTAATCATAGTGACAGTGATCATATTCTCGGTTTCGATATCGCATCCGGGAATAACAGACAGTAACACTAATAGTGCAAACGCGGTAATCAGGGCGTATACGCTTTTCCTTTGCATTATAACCTCCTTTATGTTTTAGTTGTTTGTACTTCTAAAACGTACTTCAGGCAGCAGATATTCATTCCCGTGTCATGCTTTACAACATCTCCGCCTTCACCTTGTCAGAACTGTTCAGGCTGATCACCCATCCCTTTCATCCCGGGTTTTTCTGTTGAAGATAAAATATACAGGTATTCCTGCCAGGATGAGTGACAGACCAATCATTGCCTCCCTTGGCCGGGTGATTATAGTATTGAAAAAGAGTCCGATGCAGAAAAGTACAAAGATTGCCGTCACAACAGGATATCCCCAGACCCTGTAGGGCCGGTGAGCATAGGGCATGCGGCGGCGCAAGATGAACACTCCTGTTGCCATCGCACCGTAGAATATATAGACGGCAAAGATCAGCATGTCTGTCAGCTGGTCGAATGTACCTGACAGCACCAGTACCGATGCCCATATCCCCTGCCACAGCAGCGAGTTGCCGGGCACGTTGAAGCGGTTGAGCTTCCCGATGCCTGAGAAGAAGAGCCTCTCCTGCGACATTGCATAATACGGCCGTGATCCCGTGAGGATGCTTGCGTTCAGGCATCCCATCGTTGTGATCAGTATCAGAACGGAGATAAAGAGCACCCCGCCTTGTCCCCACAGACTCCTGACAGCCTCTATTGCAGCGATCTGGTTCCCCGCCTCGTGAACCTGTACAAGCTCCGGGATCGACATTATCCTCATATAGGCCAGGTTGACAAGGACATACACTGCAATCACCACAAGCACGCCGATGGCGATGCCCTTCGGGATATTGTTGTTGGCATTCCTGATCTCTCCTCCTATGAACCCTACTGACACCCACCCCTGGTAAGCCCAGAATGCAGCAAGCATCGCGGTATAGAATGAGGATAGAGTCACAGTGCCCTCGCCAAGTTCCCTGAAATTCATAAAGTTTTCCGGTCTTGGATTGTTCGTGGTGAAGCCGGCAATCACAATCACCAGCAGTCCGGCACAGACAAAAAAGAAGATTGCCTTCCCTGTCCAGGCCCCGCTGCGAAGTCCTGACATGTTGAGCAGTGTCAGCAGCATGATGACGATGATTGCTGCCAGCTTTATGCCGAAATCCTGAAACGGGAAGAACACCCCGCCTATTGAAAAATCATGCAGCGCAGGAAGCAGGTCGGGAATCGGGATGACGCTGTTCAGCGACTGCACCAGCACATACGCCAGGGAAGAAATCGTTGCAGTCTGGATAACTGCAAAAAGTGACCAGCCGTAAAGGAATGAGAAGAATCGTTTATAGATCTTTTTCAGATAAACATAGTCGCCCCCGGTATCGGCAAGCATTCCGGCAAGTTCGGCATTGCTCAGCGCGCCGAAGAGGGTTATGAGTCCGCCTGCTATCCATACGAGGAGGATCCAGACCGAGGATTGCAGCTCATCGGCCATGGGCGCTATCTTCTTATATACGCCTGATCCTATAATATTGGCAATCACAAATATGACCACGTACCCAAGCCCGAGTGTCCTGGATAAACTTCTCTGATCAGTCATGAGCTGGCATAGTTCTGAGGGTGAAGTCGCTAATTTAAGAAATAAGTACTGAGAATTGTGAGGTGTGATTTGCGATTTGCGAAGCCTGAGGAGCAGGTTGTAAGGTGAAATCCATAATTTTTGCATTCGCGCAAGTGGTATGCCAGCGAGACGCAAGACCATCTTGCGACAAAACATTCCTGACACTTATGCGTATAAAGTACGTAACAATCTTCACTCCGAAAAATGAAAAAACCGGTCATTACCCTTCTGGCAATGCTTCTCTGCACTGGCGCTACCGCCCAGTGGAAGGCCCAGACCGCCGATACATACGAAAAAACCTACAGGATGGCATTTGTTGTCTCCGCAAGCGGGACCGAAACTTTGAGGATCATGCGCGACGTGACACCAGGCACCTCAACCAAAGGTGCAAATCCTTATGATCAGATTTCCGGACAGATTCTGCTTAATAAAAATGTAGGCACTGAATACTCGGTTAACACTATTGTTTTAAGGTTCGACGAAAGCACAAAGCTTTATATACATCAGCCTGCTGACCTTAAGCAGGGCTGGGACGCCAACGCCGGAAGATATATAATTGAATCAGACTGGCAGGTCTGGCGAACGGGCGATACCCGTAACAAGGGGGCCGGCAGGGCTGCAGCAGGCTCCGGCACAAATCTTAAAAAAGAGATTCTTGACATGATGAAGTCGGGCAAAACGGTCCATTGTCAGACAATTCTGATTCATAAGATGCATGATACCCAGACCATTATCAACTCGGAATTTAAACTGCAGAACTCGACCAGGTCGATCAACTACCTGTTTCAATAATCTGCCCGATAACATTTCCTTATCTTCAGAAATTTTGTTCTTTTGAAGGAGAGATCCTTAACTGAACGAAATCAATGAAAAAGATTACCCTCGTACTCTTTGTGATGGCGATGATTATTGGCTATCATCCGGACCTTTTTGCACAGAAGAAAAACAGGAAAGCTGAATCGGCGGCTCAGCCGGCGGCAGACATGAAGCCCGAGGCACAGAAGCAGGTGCAGGCAGCTACTGTGGTTCCGGTAATAGTAAATGGTGAAGCGCAGAAGATACCTGCATTTGAAAATGCCGGCGACTGGATCCGCGAGGATCTGTGGGTTGAGACGGAGTTTGACACTGACGGCGACGGTAAGAATGACAGGATGCATGTTGATGTCACACGCCCGAAGCAGACTGACACTGAAGGGATAAAGCTTCCCGTGGTGTATGAGTCGAGTCCATACTTCGCAGGCACTGCCGGCAACAATAAGGAATATTTCTGGAATGTAAGACAGGAACTCAATACCGTTCCCAAACCACATATTTATCCCCCGCAGATCGAAAGGAGAGGTGAGCGGCCTGTTATTTCCAACTCACAGGTAAAGGCATGGCTGCCCTACGGTTTTGCCGTGGTTCATTCATCTGCGCCCGGAACAGGACTTTCGCAGGGATGCCCCACAATAGGTACGCGGATAGAGGCCCTGGCGCCGAAGGCTGTGATAGACTGGCTCAACGGACGGGCCAAAGGATACACCACACCTGACGGAAGCGTTGAGGTAAAGGCATACTGGGCAACCGGCAAGGTAGGAATGATAGGCACATCGTACAACGGAACAATCCCCTTTGCCGCTGCCACAACAGGAGTTGAAGGGCTTGAAGCCATTATACCTGTAGCGCCCAATACATCATACTATCACTATTACCGCTCCAACGGACTGGTCAGAAGCCCGGGAGGATACCTGGGTGAAGATGCCGATGTCCTGTATGATTTTGTCTTCTCCAATCCTGATAACTGTGACTACTGTGACAGTGTGGTAAGGGACGGGGAGATGGCTGCCGGACTTGACCGTATCACCGGTGACTACAATGAGTTCTGGGCCAAACGTGACCTGATGAACTATATGAAGCCCTATAAGGCAGCCACCCTGATGGCGCATGCCTTCAACGACTGGAACGTTGTGCCCAGTCACAGTTACCGTTTCATTGAAAAGCTGAAGGAGATGGGAGTGCCGCTGCAGATATACTATCACCAGGGAAGCCATGGCGGTGAGCCTCCGTTCAAAATGATGAACAGGTGGTTCACCCGTTACCTTTTCGGCATTGAAAACGGGGTGGAGAATGATCCGAAAGCATGGATCGTCCGCGAAGGAGCCGAACGGCTCAGCCCTACAGCATATACTGATTATCCCAATCCGGATGCCAGGCCCGTTACTCTGTATCTCACGGGGGGCGCCCCGGAGGCAGGCGGACTGGTGATGACGAAGCCGGCAAAACAGGAGAAGGAAACCCTTATCGATAATTATTCTTTTACCGGCTCTTCTCTTGCCCAGGCTGAATACAGCAACCACCGTCTCCTGTACCTGACTCCCGTTCTGACGGAACCTGTTCACATCTCGGGTGTGGTTAAGATAAAGATCAGGGCGGCTTCCAGCAAACCTGCTGTGAACCTCTCCGTGTGGATGGTGGCATTGCCCTGGGACGACGGGCGCATCATGAGGATGACCGAAAGCATCATCACCCGCGGCTGGGCCGACCTGCAGAACTATCGCTCCCTGACCGAGAGTGAGCCGCTGGTGCCTGGCAAATTTTATGAGATGAGCTTCGGGCTTGAGCCCGATGACCAGATCATTCCTGCCGGAAAACAGATAGGCCTCATGATCTTCTCAAGTGACAAGGAGTTCACCCTTCATCCTATTCCCGGAACGGAGCTGACCGTTGATCTTGCCGGAACGGAGGTGACAATCCCGGTAGTAGGCGGTAAGATTAATTAAGCGACCCGTCCCTTTGCATTCAGGTTAAGGCCGGTCACTTACAATGAACGGCATCAGAGACTGCTGCCCGCATGCACAGGCAGAAATTTTTCTATCTATGTATTGCAGCGTTCCGGCGTGTCATCTCGTATTAGGTAATAAAAGACCTGAGTTTCGTAGAACCATTGCTTAAAAACATCTGTATGAAAAATCAAGTATTTATAATTCTGTGCCTCCTGACCTTTGCCGTATTGTCATCATGTTCAAAGGATAATGGAGAGGAACCCGATCTCACCCCGGAAAACCTCACACTGACAGCCAAGAGCTCCGAAGTCATTGCCTACAGCAACGAATTTGGTGTTGATCTCTTTACAAAAGTTGCTCTTGCCGAAAACAAAAACTTCATGCTCTCACCACTGAGCGCAAGTGCCGCACTGACCATGCTGCTCAATGGTTGCGAGGAAGACACTTATGATCAGCTGAAGGCTACGCTGAAATATCCTGAACAGATGACCATCAGCGAAATTAACGAAGTATACAAAAACCTTGTTTCCCAGTTGCTGGTTATTGATCCGAAGGTAAAACTGGCCCTGGCAAACGCAATTTTCTACAGGCAGGGATTCACCGTCAAGCCCCCGTTCCTCAGTACGATGAAAGATGATTTCAATGCGGAAATTGCCGGTCTTGATTTTTCTCTGCCATCAGCGCTGACAACCATTAACAAATGGGCCAGCGACAATACAAACGGTAAAATCCCGGAGGTGCTGAATGAGATTTCTCCTGAAGCTGTGATGTTCATTATGAATGCCCTTTACTTCAAGGGCGACTGGAGCTACCAGTTCGACAAGGACCTGACATCTGACAGGGCATTTTACACTGATGGATCAAACTCTGTCAATGTAAGCACCATGAAGGGGGAAGTCGGGTCAAAAGTGACCGGCGGAGCAGGATACAGTGCCATCGAACTCCCCTATGGCCAGACCAATTTTACAATGATTGTTATCGTGCCGACAGGCACTCTGACTGACTTCACAGCATCACTCGATGCAGAGAAATGGAATACAATAACCTCAGCTTTTGATGGCCAGGAAGAGTACGGCGAACTCACTGTCTACATGCCAAAGTTCAAATTTTCATATGAGAAGTATCTCAATAAACAGCTGCAGAGCATGGGAATGATTGATGCATTCGATCCTTATCTGGCAGACCTCTCCGGAATTGCCGATGCTTCAATTTATGTCAGCTTCGTCAAACAGAACACTTTCGTGGAAGTGGACGAAAAGGGAACTGAAGCTGCTGCCGTCACCACTATAGGCATTGAACTGACAAGCATGCCGCCCCAGCCGCAGGTGTTCACAATTGACAAACCATTTGTCTTTGCAATAAGGGAAAGAACTACCAACACCCTTCTCTTCATCGGGCAGGTTGTTAATCCGCTTGATAATTAATATGAGGAATCTTCATAGATAGAATTTGCTCATCATTTACCGCCAACCAAAAAATCCGAATATGAAACGCCTGATCAAATCCGCACTGTTTCTGACAGTTCTGATTGCCGGCCTGACCGCCTGCAAGGACAGAACAACAGAACTGATTACCTATGATGCCAATGTACCGGTCTACATGCCTTTTGATGAATTCCGGGCAAGCTTCCTGAAGAGTGCCCCGATAGAGATCTCCCACCCCGGAAAAATGTATTTCAAGGACGGCTACCTCTTCGTCAATGAATATGGCAAAGGCATTCACGTGATTGATAACACAGACCCTTCGAATCCTGAAAAGATTGCCTTCTATGAGATCCTGGGCAACGTTGACATGGCTATAAAGGGCAATGTCCTATTTGCCGACAGCTATATTGACCTCCTGGCAATTGATATTACCGATGTCGAAAAGCCTGTCGAGATTGACCGTATCGAAAATGTCTTCCCGGAAATTGTTCCGGAGGGAGAGTTATGGTATCCGTACGCAATGGTTGACAAATCGCAGGGGGTGATAATTGACTGGAAAGTGGAGAAGATCACCGAGGAGGTTGAAAAATACAATCATGGCGGATTTATCTACCTTGGCGGAATGGATTTTATGATGAACGCCGAAGCAGGTCCCACCTGGACCGGCGGCAGCGGCACCGGCGGATCCATGGCCCGCTTCATGCTGAATGAAGACTACCTGTATGTGATAGCAGTGCCAACCAGGCTTAAAACGGTTGATATCACCACTGCATCAGCAATGGCGGTTGTCGACAGTGTCGATATGCCCCGTAACATGGAAACCCTGTTCCGCCTCGAGAATAACCTCTTCGTGGGAACCACTACCGGGATGCTTATCTTCGACCTGGTCAACCCGAAAAAACCTGCCCAGATATCATCATATGACCATATCACAGCCTGTGATCCTGTAGTGGTAGATGGTCAGTACGCCTACGTAACCCTTCGCTCCGGAAACACGTGCAACAATACACAAAACCTGCTGGAGGTAGTAGATATATCCTCAATTAAAAATCCGTACCTGGTGAAATCATACCCGATGTTCAATCCGCACGGACTTGGTACCGACGGAGACCTGCTCTTCGTCTGTGACGGTGCAGCAGGATTGAAAATCTACGACAAATCAAATCCGTTGGCAATAATTACCAGCCAGGTGGCGCACTACCCTGACTTTGATACCTACGATGTCATCCCGATGAATGGCATCCTGATGCTGGTAGGAACAGGAGGCATCTATCAGTATGACTACAGTGACCCGGAAAACATTGTCCAGATCAGCCACATTACGATCAAGGAAGAATAGATATATGCACAGACTCACTGCAATTGCGGTCTGTGTTCTGTTGACACTCTCCGCAACAGGCCAGCACAGGAAATCTACTGTCGTGCTTAACGATGGCTCCCGGATCTCGGGAACCATCGTTGGCGATTCTGCTGATTACCTGGATGTCAAGATTACCTCGCCCCAGGTCATCAGGATTGGCAGGGAGCAGGTGTCATCGGTTGAAGCCGTGACCTATCCTGTAAAGAGGAACATGAAAACCTCCGGATACTATGCGAGGATCAACACCAGCATTCTCTCAGGAAAGAATGAAAATGGCAACCAGGGAAGCATCAGTATCCATCTTTCGAACGGTTTCCAGTTTGGAAACGGGCTTGCGGTCGGTGTCGGCTCGGGAATGGAAGAGCTTGACGTGGTCCTGGTTCCTCTGTACGCGGATCTTCGGTTCACACCTCTTAATACTGGTTTGTCACCCTACGCATGGATAAAGACCGGTTACGGTTTTGCCCTTTCCGAACATTACGGATCATATGTGGATGATGCTTCTGCAGACAACGAACCTGAAGGCGGATTTCTCTTCAATGCCGGTGCAGGAATCTCCTTGTTTACATGGAAGAGAACTGCAGTGAACATCGGTCTTGGATACAGGTACCAGAAAATAACCCTTAACCAGCCTTCATATTGGTGGGGAGGAAGCTCAGTAAGGCAGACTGTTACACAGTATTACAGGCTGGAGTTCCATCTGGGCTTTGTATTTATGTAGGCAAATAAAAATGAAAACAGCAACCATAATATCGTCTGAATTGAGTTATTTCGGGAAAACTTGATTCCTGGCGGTAGAATGAGAAACAGAACCCGGGATGGTCATGAATATTCAGACACAGAGCTTGTCAGGGGATGCGTCGGTGGCGATATCCGCTCACAGGAACTTCTCTACAGACGCTATTTCTCCTTTGCGATGTCAGTCTGTATCAGGTACGCAAGAGATGAAAACGAAGCCATGGAAATAGTTAATGACAGCTATATGAAAGTCATGGACAAAATCTCGGAGTATGACCCGGCCAGGGCGTTTAAAAGCTGGTATGGAAAAATACTGGTAAATACTGCCATTGACAATTACCGGAAAAACCAGAAACACAATGATTACCTGTCGATAAGCTCAATAACGGAGACAGAGGAGAATGAGCCCGAGATCGAGGCAGAGCTTTCCGCCAGTGATATTCTCGCTCTCTACAGCCATCTCCCGGCAAGCTGCAGGGTAACGTTCAACCTGTTCGAGATTGAGGGGTATTCACACGAGGAGATCGGGCAGATGCTGGGGGTGACAGCCTCCACGTCCAGGGCAAATCTTGCCAGGGCAAAAAAGATGCTCCGCGAACTTTATTACAGGCAAATTTCTTCGGCCAGGAAGAGTCATGAGTAAGTTTGACGACATATTCAGCCGGAAGGCGAAGGAGGCATTTGACAACTATAATGCCGACCACCTCGCGGGGGATGGATGGGACTCCTTTGCCTCGAAGTACGGGAGGCAACGGAGGCGGGCGCTTGTGATCCCGCTCTGGGCCAGGGCTGCGTCAATAATTATTCTGGTTACTGCAGGCATGCTTTTCATAAACCGGTTTATCAACCGGAATCCCGGCGAACCAAATGACCGGATAGCCCAGCAGGTCCGGAGTGAAATGGCTGATTCCGTACAATCCGAAACCGACACATCTGCTGTCAAACCAGCAATCGCTGCATCAGTTCCGGTGAGCGCAGAGAGTGAAAAGGTTTCACGGGAAATGGTTGCCCGTGCGGGGAAGACCTCTGATCCGGGAAGCCGGGCCGGGCGAACCGGGGATACAGGCGGCCGGACACGGCAGGCCAGGGAAACTGGCAGCCTTGCCGGGCAGACCCGAGCCACGGGAAGCAGAACAGAACAGACCCGGGATACTGGCAGCCTTGCCGGACAGACGCGAGCCACGGGAAGCGGGACAAGGCAGACCCGGGAGTCCGTCATCACAGGCGACAAAGCCCCGCAAAATGAACTGACGGCTCCGGTTGCGCCGGAAATCGTTAAGCCTGACGGGATTTATGCCGGGGTGAATCTTGCTGCAAATCCGATTGAGATAAGGTTGACTGATGAAACTGATTCCAGGTTGAACCTGCCACCCAAAAAAGCCCTCATTAATTATCTTGTTCTGCCCCGTAAAAGGATGACCACTACCATCATGACAGGCTTTTCAGGGATGATGGCCAGTGTTGACAATGCAACCACAACTGCCCAGGGTGTTTCAATAGGCTTTTATGTGGAGCGACAGCTCACAAGAAGGATCTCTGTTCGCCCCGGCCTGGCTATGGCAAGACACAGTTACGGAATGGAAGGCACACCTGAAAGAATCCTCGCAGGAGGAAACATTGCTTTTGATTATGCTGCGCCGGAACTGAATGGCCTGTCAGGCACCACTTCCTCTTATGAAGCAGATATCGATGTGGTTTCGATGGAGGTGCCTGTGAACTTCGTTTTCTCGGTCTGGAAGCGGGCGGAGAAAAACCTTTTCGTATCCACAGGTGCATCGACTATGATCTATCTGAGTCAGCACATGACCGGGAGCTTCAATAACACCTACACAAAAACAACGACAGACTCCTATGGCGGGGTCTCTTTAGAAACAATGACCACAACCGTACAGGTTGAGCGTGAGCATGAACTGATGAACCGGGTCGATTTCCTGGGGCTTGCAAACTTCTCTGCCGGATACTCAATGCCATTCGGCAAGGGAACTCATATGCTTTTTGAACCGTTCGTGCAGTTGCCGGTAAAGGATCTTACCAGCATGAACCTGCGAATCAGGTACGGCGGCCTGTCAATGAAGATTCAGTTCTGAAAGGTCTGACCCCGGGAATCATCCCTGTTCCTGGCTCTCCTTACCAGAAGGAAATAGACAGGTATTCCAAGCAGGATAAGGGAGAGGCCTATTCCGGCTTCGCGGGGCCTGGTAATGATAGTATTGAAAAAGAGTCCCACGCAGAAAAGGACAAATATTGCCGGCACAATCGGGTACCCCCATGTTTTATATGGTCTGTGGGCATCGGGTAAACGGCGCCGGAGGATAAAGACACCCATGGCGGTGGCTCCGTAGAAGATGTAGACAGCGAAGATCAGCATGTCAGTCAGCTGGTCAAATGTACCTGACAGAACCAGGATCGATGCCCATATCCCCTGCCACAGCAGTGATGCAGATGGTACATTACGGGTGTTCAGCCTTCCCGTCCCATGGAAGAAAAGCCCCTGCCGGGCCATGGCATAGTACGGTCGCGCCCCGGTAAGAATGCTGGCATTGGTGCATCCCAGGGTTGAGATGAGTATGAGAAGCGAAATGAACAACACCCCTCCTTTGCCCCATAGGCCCCTGATGGCTTCGATGCCGGCTATCTGGTTTCCGGAATTGTTGATCTCTTCAAGCTGAGGGATCGAGAGCAGCCTGAGATAGGTATAGTTAACCACCAGGTAGACGATAATGACTATGGCTACACCCGCAATGATTCCCTTTGGTATGTTCCTGTGGGGATCTTTTACCTCCCCTCCGATGAACCCTACCGACACCCATCCCTGGTACGCCCAGAATGCGGCAAGCATTGCGGTGTAAAACGAAGAAAGGGTCACAGTGTGGCGAACGGGTGACTGGCTTGCTGCCATGCTCCCTGCGGCAGAGTACTGGCCACCAGTCAGTCCGGCAATGACAATCACCAGAAGACCCGCACCCACAATGATCAGAATGGCCTTGTTGACCCATGCCCCGCTCTTCAGTCCCGACATATTCAGGAATGTCAGGAACAGTATGAGCAGGATGGTGGTCTGTTTTATCCCGAAATCCTGGAAAGGATAGAATATACCGCCAATGTTGAGATGCTGCATTGACGGAAGCAGGTCAGGGATGGGTATGATACTGTTGAGCGACTGGGTGAAGACGTATGCCACGCCTGAGATTGCAGCTGTCTGGATAACGGTGAAGAGTGACCATCCGTAGAGAAACGAAAAGAAGCGGCCGTAGATGGTACGTAGATATACGAACTCACCGCCGGTGTCGGCAAGCAGGCCGGCGACCTCGGCGTTGCTCAGCGCCCCGAAGAGGGTTATTAATCCTGCTGCAAGCCAGACGAGCAATATCCACTCGGACGAGTGCAGCTCAGCGGCCATCGGGGCAATCTTTTTAAAGACGCCCGATCCGAGCATGTTGGATATGACTATGATAATGACATATCCCAGTCCCAGCGCTCTAGTAATGTCTCGTTTCCCGGCCATAACAGAACACGCCAATCAGCGTGCGCAGCAGACAAAAATAGGATTATTATTGGGAAAGAGATAAGAGGATTACTGGCGTGAGCCGCGATATGGGTGACCTTTGCAACAAAATCCCTGACCGCCTGCGGCGCTCCAGGGTCTTTTTAGTTTTCATCCCTCCGCTTCATAAGCAGAAGCAGATTATTTCCTGATCCGCCAAGGTGGGCCTGTATGGAGCAAAGGAAATATTATGGATCCGGAGGCACCTTCAGTAGGCCGGCATTGAACAGGAAGATGAATCTAAATCAAACAAAGCGTTCAAAAATCTATACATTCATTAAGGAGTGTCCTGACAATTGAATTTCGTTTGTCAAAACCACTGTAAAAACCATCCAGATATGAAATCATCTGTTTTTTAATCCTGGGGCTCAGATACTCAAATTCATTTATGACACTGTAAAAATCTTCCTTTTTATCCGCAAATTCCTTAAGGTCACTGATAAACGTCTCCTCGCTCCTGCAAATGCCAAGGTAACGTCTGTCAAGAACTGAAGGAAGATTAAGTTGATCTGAAGGAACCGCATAATTTGCGTCAACAAGCCCGGAATAATCAAAATCATATGGTACTGCTATGCCTGATCCCAGTCCCTGCAGATTACCCTGTGAAATAATCAGAACGTTATTGTGAAAAACCGGAACCGTCCAGTCAGTATTTCCGATCATTTACTGGAAGATTGCCATTCGGTCCATTACCTCCGGTCTTATCTGCTTCTGTGTTATGTTCATCGTGGTTTTTACTTCAACCGCATCCAATCGTTTACATAAGTTTTCTACCGGTTCAATTACGAATGCAAATGTGCTTATTGGCTTGCTTTCCCTGAACGTATTTATATAATTGACTTTCAGCAACCTGACCTGGAAACTGTAATCCGTAAGGACATTATAAAGTTTATATGCCAGAAATTCTTTCAGCAGATAATCTTCTCCGCCGGCATTGCAATGGGTTACCATTTTTATTTTGTCAACCCTGCTGAATTGCCCTGCAACAGAATCCTTCTTCTGGAAGTTTAACATCAGTGGAGGAAAACTGCATATAGAACGTCGGGTTACGCCACGGCTCTTCACTCTTAGCTTTTTAACCATCGAATCTGCGGGGCTCGTATGGTAAACAAGGATTGCAGGCAGATATTCATCTTTGTGCCTGATTTTTCGATAATTAGTAATGTCGAACATCAGAGATATTTCCAGTAGTTCATCGCTTTCAAAAAGCCTAATATCTCCATCGAGTGTATCTGAAACGGCATACGGGATATTCAGTGAATCTTCCTGGCTGAACGAAGGCAATACAGCAATCCCGCAAAGAACAACAATAAGGTTAGAGATCCTTTGAATGGTCATTTCATGGTAATTAAGGACTTAAAGAAAATTGCCTTATCTAATTTAATAAGAATTACTCAAACATGAAGGATTACTCTGCCTGGTTATAATGATGTCAGAGAGGACCGAGCGTTAATAAAATGCCCTGTGGGCATTTTTAGCGAAGGGGTCAGCTCGCAGTGGAGGAATTGGCAACCACGGGTGAAGCCCGTGGTGGTGGCACCATAGCGCCTCACGCCTGTACTATGCTCAAGATCAGATGCCTGATGATCTTTCCCGGCGCATAGCCGGGGTTGTGACCAGAGCCATCAACAGTTATTTCATCATAATCTCTCGCATATTGGCACACATAGAACAAATTTTGGGACGTATAGCAAAATGAATCACAAAACTATAGTTGAACTTTACGTTGCCTATATACCGATGTACATTTGAAATGACAATCGAACTAAATTCTAAATAATTCCAAAGATGACCAGATCAACCAGGTTTATTGTCACAATTTTGATTGGCATGATGACCGGACAAAGCGTCTTTTCTCAATATTATGTCAAATTCAAATCAGATTCTTTAGGCTTTGTCAAAGACTCGGTCATCCTGTCCATCCAGGCTGAAGCAGCTGATATCGAGTGGCAGGTGAGCAATGATTCTGTGACGTGGCATTCACTGGATGAGACCAACGATTCTCTGTTAATCAGGATTGACAGTTGCGCGTATTACAGGGCAGTACTTACCGACGGTACCTGTTACCCTCTGAAATCAGATGTTGCCCGGGTTGCATTTCAGTCATCGGAGGTTTCAGGGAATACGTTTACTGTTGATCCTTCAGGAGGAGTCTACATTTTGCCATCAGGAATAAAAATCATCGTGCCGCCTGGGGCGGTAAGTGAACCGGCCTCCATATCAATGGATCTACTTGATAAAAACCAGGCAGACATTAAGATCCCTTTTGGCATTTTTGCAGGGAGGGAATTTTGTGCCGGGATGTACTGCAATCCTGCAGGCATTCACTTTCAGAAACCGGTCAGACTTGTTATGCCGGCTGCGAATTATAAATACACCGACTTGCCGTGTATCTATATTTACAATCCTGATTCGGAGTTGTGGGATCAGCACTTCGGTACTTTATTATGCTCAGAAGAAAGGCGCACAATAGAGTTCTCAACGGAGGATCTTTATCCAGCCAGAGTTGAATTGATTCATGATGCGTTTGGAAAAGCTGGATCATTTGAGGGGAAAGAGGATCCGGGGGGTCGAATTTGCCAGAGGGGCCTTGTTGAAATCATGAGCAGTTCTCATGATTACATGGGCAAATTAGCAAATGGGACATGCCAGGCTACAACAAATTCAGCCCAGGCAACTTTCTTGAGTTGTA
>JADFDS010000002.1 GCA_018262715.1 Bacteroidota bacterium | reverse complement strand
TCATCAGCTCTGAAACCGGGCTGCCTCAGGAGCTGGAGAAATTCAGGTTTCCGCTCAGGCCTGAAAGGTTGCATCATGCGCTGGCCTTCGCCTCTCTTTTTGTAGGAGAGGGGGCCACAATGGCATCAGAATGTGCACTTCTCGGCACACCGGCAATTTATGTTAATTCCGTGATTCCCGGCCTGGTTGCCGAGCAGGAAAGAGAGTACGGAATTATTTCTGCGTTTACCGGTTTTGATGGCGTTATCGCAAAGGCAGATGAGTTGCTTGACCGGTCTGACCTGAAATCCGAAACAAAAAGAAAAAGCGAACGTTTAATCAACAGTAAATGTGATGTTACGGCCTTCCTCGTGAAATTTATTGAAGAGTGGCCTGACAGCTTTTTAAAAAACAGGTAAAGTCAGAGAAAGTGTTCAGAATCCCCAAAGAAGCTATGATAATCAGAAAAAGTCTGCCGCTGTTTGTTCTGTTGATTCTTGCCGGAAGCGTTAATGGTCAAAATCCGTATTTCAGACTCGTGCCTGACTCGGTTTACACGTACTCGTATAGCCGGGTTAGTTCCACATATGTGTTGATGTCTGTAACCTACAACTTTTATTCTGACGGTTTACTTGACAGTACGATCACAAAGTCGGCAGACAGAAATCCGGTATCGAAAACATTAAATAACTACGACGGAGAACTTTTGTCGGTTGTTATGACCTATAATGCTGACGGAGTAAACTGGCTCCCGTCACAGAGACAGGAGTTGTTTTATGATGGTTCTCAGCGCCTGACAACCAGGGTGGTAACCGTATGGAGAACAGACCGGTGGGAGAACCTGAACACGTTTACTTATTATTATGACGAAAAGGATAACCTGAGTGTCTATCACCGGGATTACTGGTACACCGGCTCCTGGACTGATTTTTCAACAGACAGTCTCTTCTATGATCACCGCGGTATCCTGACTGAACGCACTGCATGGCTCACATCAACGAATTACTATTATACAAGGATGCTTTATGATAATACTGCCACCGGTTTAAAATTGTCTCAGACCAGGCAGGATTACCTGGATACCGGTTGGGTGAATAAGGCAAAGACCATATATGTCTATAACGGATGTGGAACGCTGACAAATACCTACGGAGAAATATGGTCAAACGGGAACTGGGAGTCTGATTCCAGGACTGATATCTATTATCACCATGAACTGCTCTCAGGAAGACGAAGAGTTCCGGTCTGCCATAATGGTCAAACCCTGTATGTTCATGTCTCTGAACTGAACAGCCATCTGGCTCATGGAGACTGCCCGGGCGAGTGTTACAACCCGGATGATGACACTGAAGCACCGCCCCACCCGTCAGACAGAGGCAGGAGGGCGCCTTTCACTGTTTTTCCAAATCCTGCAACTGACTATGTCACAATAAGAATGGAAGATCAGGAATGCCCCGTGTCAGGCATTGAACTTATGGATTATCATGGCAGACCTGTCAGGAAAATTGCAGCAAACGGAGAAGAAGTTATTACAATTGACCTCGGCTCACTCAGCAGTGGCAGTTATATATTGAGAATTATATCAGATACTGTTTACAGTACGGTTATATCCAGGAAATGACCTTCGGGTCAGATCAGACCAGATATTATGGATTTTACTTTGGATGCCCTGAAGCGTCTTCTCGGGACACTTAAGGATTCGGGGTATACATTCAGAACAGTCAAAGATTTTACAGGTGACAGGGTCTTGGTGTCCGGCCGGTCTGTCATACTCAGGCATGATATTGACAAATATCCTCAGAATGCCCTTGCCTGTGCTGCTATGGAAACGACGATGGGCATAACAGGCACCTATTATTTCAGGGTTATTCCCGGCTGTTATGACAGACGGATAATTCAGGAGATTTCATCACTGGGCCATGAAATCGGATATCACTATGAGGATCTTGACTTCGCAGGCCGGAAGTCCGCAATGCTAACGGGCTTAAGAAGAGTACCTTTTAACGAACACCTTGCACGTGAGGCGTTTAACAGTTTCGCAAATAATCTGGAAAAGATGCGCACTCTTGCACCGGTAACCACCGCCTGTATGCACGGGAGTCCGTTGAGCAGCCTTGACAGCCGGCTCATCTGGAAACATTATGACTACGGAGAGGCAGGTATTGTTTGTGAACCTTATTTCGACATAAACCTTAATGATATTCTTTATCTGACTGACACCGGAAGGCGATGGGATGGTGAATCAGTATCGGTCCGGGATCGTGTGTATTCAAGAGAGGAAGGGTATTTTTCCGGCTGGGTAAGGAAGCCCGTCAAGGGAAGCGCAATGGATGCAGGAGCAGAAGGTGCGGAAATGAAAAAACGTTACAGTTACCGGGCTACCGCAGAGATCGTCATGGCTGTAAGGAAGAGCACCTTTCCGGGGAGAGTTCTTATCACGATTCATCCGCAAAGATGGAGCATGAATTTTTCACAATGGGTTGGTGAGCTTGTTGGTCAGAAGTTAAAAAATGCCGCTAAATTCTTTTTGACTGAAAATCAGAAAGATTAAGCTACTATTATATTTAAGATTCTAATCAGTGGAAAGAATCTAAAATTATTCAGTAAATTCCGGAATAGCTGTCCGGGATTGTACTATTTGATTATAGCCATATTATGAAAAATGAAAAGGTTGCCCTGCCCGAGGCAACCTTTTCATTTTATTTCTGGTCACATATTATAAGCGCTTAACCTACGTTGTAATATATCGGATAAACCTTGATATCATGGAACCTAAAGCATTTTACAACAGAATAATGAGCAGAACCATGAAATTTCTGTTCAGGATCATATTTCTGGCAGGTTTTATTTTAGGTATTTTCAGCCAGTCACTTGCTGCTCAATGTACAGTATCAGGAGTTTCCGGTTCCGGATTCCTTTTCGCAAACACATGTGCTCCGGCTACTACGGTCATTTACTACGAATTTACTTTTTCCACCATGCCTCCCAATCCTACTTACAGGGTTCAGTTTATCTGGGGTGACGGAAACACAACCAATGTTTATCCGACAGTCCAGACAAGGGTAGTGGCAGGGATAACAGTATATTATGTAAGAGCCGAGCTGTCTCATACTTTCCCTGCTAACGGGTTATGCGAGTATGAGGTTATGATGCAGATGATAGACAATGGCTCTGCCTGCCTTGACTCAAGGCAGGTGCAAATTATCGGCAACTGGCATCAGGATGATATTGCCCTTGCCAATGGTGTCATAGACATTACACCTGACGAAGAGGACGTTTGTGAAGGTTTGCCCCTCCTTGATTTTCAGTTTACCGATGCAACACATTTTTCATGCAATATCCAGGATAATCCGACAGCACAGAAGCCCAATCATACAAACAGACATGAGCAGTTTATCTACGGTACCGACCCTCTTGCCGGTCAGGGGATACCCAACCTGTTCATAAAGGTCGGAACTGCACAGAGAGTTGTATATCTGACTGATAATAATGGTAATCCAATTACCGGACCGTGGAATGTTGATCCTGTTTCGGGAGCAATTGTCACGCCTTACAATACCCAGAGCGGCTATTTTGAAGGTCCGATAGTGGAGATTCCGGTTGATCCTGTAACGGGGACATACTCCCTGAATAATACTTACCCCATATCGTTTGACGGTGTCGGGACTGTTGCCGGTGATCAGTTCGAGGTCACAGTCCGCAACTGGAACGTCTGTAATCCATGGAACGGTAGCCAGACGAATCCCAATGCCGGTGAAGCAAATACTGATGATGCCATTATCCTTATTGTTGACGGACCACTTGCCAACGCAGGTCCGGATGAGTCAATCTGTGCCGGTGATCCGTTCAATACCAATGGTATCCTGGTTGACGGAACTTCCGCCTTATGGACCTCCAGGGGTAACGGTAGCTTCACCAATGCCACCAGCCCCGGCAATGCCAGCTACACTGCCAGTAACGCCGATCTGGCGAGAGGCTGGGTTGACCTGGTGCTTCATGCATATGCAACAGGCATGTGCCCTGAGCATACTGATACAATGAGACTGACTTTTGATCCGTTGCCGGCTGTACCGGTAATCTCTCTTTCCGCCGGGGTGAATAATTTCTGTGACAATAACTCAACATCAATTACCCTTACATCAACTGCTTCGCCTAATGGCAGCTATCTTTGGCGCAGAAACGGCGCAAACACAGGTATTACCACACAGACAATTACGCTCAATGATTATACCCAGACAGGAGACTATACTGTCACAGTATATGGAACTACCGCACTGGAGTGCCCCAGGACATCTCTGCCATTCACTGTAACCATCGGCCAGCCTGCCACTGTCAATGCAGGGTCTGATCAGACTATCTGCTCCAACACGCCGGCTTCGCTGGCCGGAACCATCGGTGGTTCAGCCGGCTCTGCCATATGGAGCACGTCAGGTTCAGGCAGCTTCGGCAATGCAGCTAACCTGTCGACATCCTATACTCCGAGTGCTGCTGATATTACGGCAGGGACTGTAACTCTCACATTGACAACCAATAAACCGGCCGGCCCCTGTCCGGCAGTCTCAGATTTTCTGATATTAACAATCATCAGAGCACCCCAGGTCAATGCGGGTGCTGATGATGCCACCTGCCAGGGCACTCCTTATACCATAAATGATGCGACTGCATCAAATTATGCTACACTGACCTGGTCAGATAATGGCACCGGGTCAATTACTGCAGGTCAGGGGACGCTCACACCTACCTATACACCTGGTCCTGCTGAGGCTAATGCGACGGTTACACTCACCCTGACTGCGACCGGTAATTCACCCTGTGCCACTGCTACTGACACAAGGATTCTGTATGTTGACAGGAGCCCGGTTGCCACTGTGGGGCCGGTTCAGGAAATATGTAATAATACATCCGCCTCACTTTCTGCCACCGCAGCTGCATCAGGCACCTCCGGGGAATGGACATTCATCAACAACCTGGTATGGCAGGAGACATTTACAGAGAGTCCTCAATATGCAACTTCAGGTGCTGACTGGACAACCTCCGGCATCACTCCTGACGCTGACACTTATTTCAGGGTGGAGTCAGGCAGGATAGTCGGCCGTGGTCTGGGAGCTGAAGCCATCTGGAGGTCAGATCCAATACCTATTGCCGCTTTTTCTCCGGTGAAAGCCAGTGTGTATCTTCAGGAACTCAGTTCCCTGGAGAATACAGATTACGTAAGAGTATATTACAGCATTGACGGAGGTCCTGAGACTCTTTTTACTGCCAATGGTAATCTGAGCGATGATTTCGGATCTGTTACCGCCTCTGTTACAAATCTTTCCGGAACCAGTCTCAGGATAATTATCAGATGCAGGAATAACGCGCCGGATGAATATTTTTATATTGATAATATAGTGGTCCGGCAGGTCACAGCAACACCTGAACCTGCAATCACTACAGTCACCAGTCCTACTTCTGCAGTTTCGGACCTCTGGCAGGGAGACAACAGGTTCAGATGGTCTGTGTTTTCGAACCATAATGGCTGTGATTCCGCTTCAGCGGTTTACACTATAAGGAGAGACATCTCCCCGGCAGCGGCAAATGCCGGACCGGCACAGGCATTCTGCGAAACCAGCAGCACCGTACTGGCCGCCAATGCAGCTACAAATGGAGGCACAGGGACCTGGACGCTCACCGGCGGTTCAGGTACTGTGGCAGAACCCAATAATCCCACATCTTCCGTCTCGGGCCTTGGATATGGAGTCAATACCTTCAGGTGGACCATAACCAGTGCCCTTGGAATATGCCCAAGCACCAACAGTTCCGTAACTATAACCCGCAACCGGAATCCCATCGACCTGAGCGGTAATGTGACAATAGTCAAGAATCCGGTCTGCTACAATACTCCGGGTCAGTTACGGATTACCGGGACCGAGGCAGATGTCAGGTATTATCTCAGAACCGGAGGAGCAGACGGCTCATTTGTTCAGGGGAACGGAGGCACAATTACTCTCACCACTCCAAACCTGACAGCCGCAACCACATTCCAGATTCATGCAATTAAGGATGTTACCGGATGCGATATCATCTTCGGATCCTATACCATTAATGTAAACCCGGAGTTTACCCTTGCACAGCTAATGGCAACCCATAACATCTGTGCCGGAGCAACAACCACCATTTCGGTTACTCTGACGGGCGGGACGGGTCCGTATACTATAGTATGGAATGACGGTTCTGATCATACAATTAATAATTATGTAAGCGGAACTGACATTAATATAGGCCCTTATCCCGCTGGCAGCACATCCATCACGTTGACCTCCGTCACGGATAACAACCTTTGTGTGCCTGCAAGCCTTGGAACTCCGATCTCGATTACAGTAGGTTCCACACCGGTTTCAGCAACTCTTAGCGGATCAGGTGATGCATGTGTCGGATCCACAAGTTCACTCACGTTCACGGTGACTGACGGAGTGCCTCCTTATGATATAATTATTAATGGTGTAACATATTTTGACCGGACTTCGGGCAGCAGCATCAGCCTTGGGGCTTTGCCTGTGGGAGACTACACATATTCCCTGACTTCTGTCATCGACGCATGCGGTAATCCGGTTCCGGCAGGCGGCCTGCCACCAGCTTACTCATTCAGCATTGACGAGATTCCGTCTGCAGCCGGGACAATGAATAATTCTCCGGTTATCTGCAGTAACGGAACTACCAATATTGCTCTCAATTCTACGGTAGCAGCCTCTACTTATGAATGGACGGTGTCATTTGCTCCTGCAACTACATGGACAACCGGCAAGGCTCCTTCAGGAGGGACCGGTGGAATGGGAACCGTTATCTCACAAAATCTTGAACATGAAAGTTATGTTCCAATAACCGTTACGTACACAATTACTCCCACTGGTCCGGCTCCAACTTACTGTGTTGGTCTGCCCGTCACGAGGCAGGTCATTGTCAACCCGGTTGCCAGGATATCCAATAAGACAGCTTCAATCTGCAGTGGAGGTACTTTT
The DNA here is from genome assembly GCA_018262715.1 of Bacteroidota bacterium. Taxonomy (GTDB): domain Bacteria; phylum Bacteroidota; class Bacteroidia; order Bacteroidales; family VadinHA17; genus SR-FBR-E99. The sequence continues at coordinate 98,149 of JADFDS010000002.1, read as the reverse complement.
GCTGTCACACCTTCAAATGGCGGAACAGAAATAGTTCCTACGGGCACCACCTATACATGGACTGCACCGGTAATATCACCTGCAGGATCGATCACCGGAGGCAGCGCACAGCCGACCGGTCAGACAAGCATCAGCCAGGCACTGACCAACACCTCGAATGCATCTGCTACAGCAACCTACACAGTAACGCCACAGTCAGGCACCTGCACCGGTCCGACCTTTACGGTTACGGTTACGGTAAATCCAGTTCCTTCGATATCCAACAAGACTGCGACAATCTGCAGCGGCGGCACATTTACGGTCACCCCGGCTAACGGAGGCACAGAGATAGTTCCTTCGGGCACCACCTATACATGGACTGCACCGGTAATATCACCTGCAGGATCGATCACCGGAGGCAGCGCACAGCCGACCGGTCAGACAAGCATCAGCCAGGCACTGACCAATACCACAAGCGCTTCTGCCACAGCCACCTATACCGTAACTCCGCTGTCAGGTACCTGTACCGGTCCTACCTTTACGGTGACGGTTACCATCAATCCCACCCCGGCGCTCAATAGTGACCTCACTCCGCCTGACGTTTGCAGTAACACCTTATTTACCTATACGCCAACCTCGCTGACGGCAGGAACAACATTCAGCTGGACGAGACTGGCGGCTGCCGGCATTACCACCACGGAGCCGGCAACCGGGACAAACGGCATCAGCCATGTTCTCCGCAACTTTACCTCTGCAACCATTCCGGTTACATATGAATACCTGCTGACGGCCAACGGTTGTACCAACACCCAGCAGGTGGTGGTCAACGTCAAGCCTGAACCGGTCATCGCCGATCAGTCCGCTGCAGTCTGCTCGGGCGAGACACTCACCCATCACATACTTCTTGATAACTTTGTCAATCCTGGTGCCAATGTAACATTCACCTGGCCTGAACCGGTGCTGACACCAGGCCTGAGCGGAGGAACGGCACGGACTTTGCCTTCGGCGGCTGACATGACCGATGTGTTTGTCAATACTTCCGGCGGCGACGAGACGGCGACCTATACAGTCACACCTGTCTACAACGGATGTGTCGGTGAATTCAGGGAAATTGTTGTAACCATTGGCTCCCAGCCTGTGCTGGGAGACCTTGACATGTTCGCGTGCAGTGCAGTTCCGACAGGACTTGTACTTGCAGTTGCACCCACATCATCTTCCGCCTCCAGCTATGACATTGCCTCCATCACTGTTCAGGCAGGGCTGGTGGCTGCTGCCGGCAATGCCACAGCCACTCCGGTTGGCGGTACTAATGATATCAACTACCTGGCCAATGACCGGTTCACCAACGAAACCGGCGTAAACCGTACAGTAACCTACCGTATACGGCCGGTGTTTGGAGCCACCTGTATTGGCGACTGGGTTGATGTTGTTGTTACAATCAGGCCCCAGCCGGTGATAGTGCCCGGACAGCATGAAACGGTTTGTTCAAATGTCGCCTCATCGCTTGAGATACTTCTGCTGCCGGCAAACACGCCCTCAGGGAGCACTTTCAGCTGGCCGCTGCCTGTGATGTCTGACGGATCAGTACAGGGTACCACAGGCACCAATGTGCCCGCAGACCCCGCATTAACTGCTCACATTACAGATATTTTTGAAAATTACGGAGTTACTCCGATAACTGCAACCTATACCGTCACCCCGTACAGTTCATTCAGTTGCGCCGGCACACCGGTTGATGTGGTGATAACCATCAATCCGGAACCTGCAGCACCTGTGATAACGGGTGATGACATGCTCTGCACGAATCAGGCAAATGTAATTTATACCATTCCCCTGACGCCCGGCTCGTCTTACGCCTGGACAGTTCCGGCTTCAGTCGGCACGAAGGTATTCGACGCCAACTCCAACGCAATAATCATCAATGCTGCCGCAGCAGCGGGAAGCGGTACCATCACCGTCACCGAGACCAACAGCTTTGGCTGTACGGGTCCTGCCGGATCATTTGATGTGGACGTGATGGCGCCTTCGCCCCAGTCCGATATCACCGGCGATGACATCGTCTGTGCACTTGAGACAGGGACATATTCAGTCCCGGATCATCCGGGATCGGTTTACACATGGACTCTTCCGACAGGAGCTGCCCTCATAGGTGATCCTTCGGCTGCATCAATCACAGTCACATTCGGCACCATCAGCGGAAATATCTCAGTCCGCGAAGTAAACGCCGCAGGATGCATCACGAACCATAATCCTCTGGCGGTAACCGTCAGGCCGCTGCCTACGGCCATAATAAGCAACAGCGGAACAGTATGCATTGAGGATACTCACCCGATAACAATCACCCTTACAGGCACTGCACCATGGAACGTGATTTATGCTATCAATGGCGCAAACCAGACAGCAATCAATATTGCTGCAAGTCCGTATACACTCAACGCAACAGCAGCAGGCAACTACACCGTCACCAGCGTCACTGACGCCAACGGCTGTACCAACTCGGGCATCGGCAATGCAACGGTATCATACTGGCCCGTGCCTTCCGCAACACTGAGCGGAACAACTGCTGTCTGTGCAGGACAGAGTGCCACACTGACCATATCTCTTACAGGAGCTGCACCATATACCTTTATCTATACTGACGGTGCAACGCCTGTTACGGTGACCAATCATCCGGTCAACATCTACACCTTCACTGTCACTCCTGCGGCAGCAGTAACCTATACGCTGGTCTCGATGGAGGACAGCCACGGATGTAACGGTACCCTGTCGGGGACTGCCACAGTCACCATCCATGCACAGCCCGTACTGGCATTTGCCGTCACCAACCTTCAGTGCAACGGCGACAACAGCGGAGCCATTAACCTGACAGTGACAGGCTCTGCCTTGAACAGCTTCTCATGGCTTGGTCCTGACGGCTTCACGGCAGGCACCGAGGACATCACCGGTGTGAAGGCAGGACTCTACAATGTAATCGTCACCAGCAGTGACGGTTGTGTTGCCAGCGGACAGGCCACGGTCTTCCAGCCCGAGGTGCTGACGCTCTCTTCAACAGGAAATATGGTTCTTCTCTGCAACGGTGATCCTACGGGCGCCGGCAGCTTCACCGCCGCCGGGGGAACTGCTCCATATACGTTCAGCACGCTGGTGAATACGGCAGGGGCCACACTGACGCCTTCCGCGACCTCGGTAGCCGTTACCGGTGCCGGTGGCGGAACCATCACCGTCCGGGTCACTGACGCGCACAACTGCACCGCCGAGGCTACGATAATCGTTACCGAGCCGCCGGCCCTGAGCCTGACAGCCACAACCACGAACATCAGCTGCTTCGGTGGCAACAACGGAACCATCATTACATCTGTCACCGGAGGCACTGCGCCTTACATATATGCATGGACCATCTCCGGAGGAGGCAGCGGCATCACTGCCGGTGCCCCCAACCAGGGCGCCCTGACAGCAGGGACCTACGAGGTCACCGTCACCGACGCCAACGGATGCCAGCTGGTAAGGTCATGGACGCTTACCCAGCCGACAGTCCTGGCAGTAACCGCCACATCAGATGACAATCTCATCGGAACCTGCTCATCGGCACAGCTGACAGCAACTGTCACCGGCGGCGTCGAGCCCGCCGGCGGATACCTCTACAGCTGGTCGCCCGCAGCAGGTCTCACTTCAACAACAATTGCAAATCCTGTTGCAACACCGGCATCGACAACCACATACACTGTCACCGTCACTGACGCCAACGGTTGTATAAAAACCGGTTCGGTGACCGTCGATGTTGCCCCGGTGCTTACGGCAGTGGCCTTTGCTGATGACAATCTCATCGGTGCATGCCCGGGATCAGAGACTCAGCTTCATGTCAACGTCAACGGCGGCGAGGCTCCGTACAGCTTCAGCTGGCTGCCTGTTGCAGGACTGAGTGACCCGGCTGTACGGGAGCCGATGGCCGCGCCGGCAGCCAACACGAACTACACAGTAACGGTCACTGACGCCAATGGCTGCACGGCTACGGCCAGCGTCAACGTCAACGTGGCTCCGCCACTTGACGTGACCGCCGCCGTGGATGACAACCTGATCGGTACCTGCCCCACCTCTGTGGCTCATCTCAGCGCAACCGCCACCGGCGGAGAAGGAGGCTACACGTATCTCTGGGACAACGCCGGCACGCTCAACAATGCCACCAGCGCCACCCCGACAGCCAAGCCGCTTGCAACTACCATCTACACCGTCACCGTCACCGATGCCAACGGCTGTACCGACCAGGCTACCGTCACGGTCAATGTGGCACCTGACCTTGCCGTCACGGCAACAGCCGACGACCTGTTCATCGGCACCTGCCCGACATCTGTCTCGCACCTTGATGCAACTGTCACCGGCGGCGAAGGAGGCTTCACCTACAAGTGGACCCCGCTCACCGGTCTCGACGACAACAATATCAAAACGCCGACGGCGAAACCGGCTGTGACCACCACTTACACCGTCACTGTCACCGACGCCAACGGCTGTACCGCCACATCGAACATCACTATCACCGTCCGCCCGGCACTCACGCTGACGCTGGCAGTTGATGACAGTTCAATCGGTACCTGCCCCGGCTCAGATGCACAAATAACCTCCACCGCCGGCGGCGGCGAACCGGGATACACATACCTGTGGACCCCGGCAGCAGGACTGAGCAGTGACACCGATCCCAACCCGACGGCCAAACCTGATGCCACCACTACCTATACCCTTACAGTGACGGACCAGAACGGCTGCAGCATATCCAGGGATATCACGGTCAATGTTGTTTCACCGCTCACTGTCACCGCCTCGGCAGCTGATCCGCTGATCGGCACATGCCCTGATTCCAGAACCACTCTTAACGCAGTGGCTCTCGGCGGCGAACCAGGTTATACATACGCCTGGGCACCCGCAACCGGCCTCAACAATACGGCAATCCAGTCTCCGACTGCTAAACCGGCTGCCACAACCACCTACACCGTAACCGTCACCGACAACAACGGCTGTATGGCAACGGCAACAGTTACAGTCAATGTGGCGCCAGATCTTACCGCTGTGGCTTCTGCAGATGACACGAACATCGGCACCTGTCCCACCTCGGTGGCTCACCTCGACGTCACCGCCAGCGGCGGCGAACCCGGATACACCTATCTGTGGGCTCCCGTTGCCGGTCTGAGTGACCCGAACAGCAAGTCACCGACAGCCAAGCCATCAGCAACTACCACCTATACCGTCACCGTCACTGACGCCAACGACTGTCAGACGACTGCAAGCATAGAGATAGTTGTTGCTCCGGTTCTGAATGTGACCGTCTCGGCTGATGACTATAATATAGGTACATGTTCCACATCCGATGCACAGCTTACTGCCAGCGCAACAGGCGGTGAGCCCGGATACACTTACCAGTGGTCACCTGCCACCGGTCTGACCGATCCGGCCAGCCCCGCCACGGCAGCCAAACCGCTGGTGACAACCTCCTATACTGTCCTGGTCACCGATCTGAACGGTTGTACCACCACGGCTTCACTAACAATAACCGTAGCTCCTGATCTCGCAGCCACGGCCACGGCCAGTGATCCGAACATAGGCACCTGCTCCACATCTCGAAGCACGCTTGACGTGATAGTTACCGGTGGAGAGCCCGGTTACACATACAGCTGGGCGCCTGCAACAGGCCTCAGTGATCCGGCTGTAAAGAGTCCGACAGCCAAGCCTGCAGTCACCACCACCTACACCGTGACGGTTACTGACAACAACGGCTGCCAGACAACGGCACCTGTAACGGTCAATGTTCTTCCCGACCTTGTTGCCACGGCCGCGGCTGATGATATGCTCATCGGCGTATGCCCGACCTCCAGGTCGAACCTCAGCGTAACAGTTTCCGGCGGTGAACCCGGCTACACCTACAGCTGGACTCCCGCAACGGGGCTCAACAATCCGAATGTAAGCAACCCTATTGCCAAACCGGCTATCACCACAACCTATACCGTGACCGTCACTGACGCGAACGGCTGCCAGGCAACAGACGATATAACCATCACCGTTGCTCCTGACCTCAGCGTTGCGGCGACAGCTGATGACTATATCCTCAGCACCTGCCTGACGTCAGACGCACAGATCACCGCCACCGCAACAGGAGGCGAGGAGCTTGCAGGAGGTGGTTACACATGGAGCTGGGCTCCATCGGCCGGCCTCAGTGCAACCAATATCCCGAATCCGGTCGCCAAACCGGCATCGACAACCACCTACACCGTTACTGTCACTGACGCCAACGGCTGTACTGCTGTCAATACCATCACCATCGAGGTTCGTCCTCCGCTTGCAGCAATTGCCACCGCAACGGATTACCTTATTGGCGATTGCCCGGGATCAACCACCACCCTTGACGTCAATGTCACTGGCGGCGAACTGCCATACGTTTACAGCTGGGTCCCGGCAGCATCACTCAATGATGCAACTGCAAAGAGCCCTGTTGCGAGCCCGACAACAAACACCACCTATACCGTAACCGTCACCGACGCCAACGGATGTACCGTCACCGCAACCGTCACCATCAACATCGCACCGCCTCTTACAGCTACGGCAGCTGTCGATGATGACCCGATAGGCGCATGCCCGACCTCAGTTGCTCACCTGAGCACCACGGTCGGCGGCGGTGAAGGCGGATATACATACCTGTGGGACAATGCAGGCACACTCGATGACGCCACAAAGGCCAATCCGGTTGCCAAGCCTGCCGTTTCCACCCTGTACACCGTCACGGTTACCGACTCCAACGGCTGCCTGACCACGGCTCAGGTACAGGTTAACGTGGCTCCTGACCTCACAGTCAGTGTCACGGCTGATGACGATATCATTGGCGCATGCCCGGCATCGGTTGCCAGCCTGACAGCCACGGGCGCCGGCGGTGAGCTGCTGCCCTCGGGTGACTATACCTACAACTGGTCACCTGCAGCAGGCCTGAACTACACAAATGTGAAGAGCCCGATAGCCAAGCCGGCAGTGACGACCACCTACACGGTCACCATCACTGACAGGAACGGTTGTACTGCTTCTGACCAGGTAACCATCACGGTGATGCCTCCGATCGTACTGACTACCACGCCGGTTGTCTATGCAGGCGGGTACAACGTCACCTGCAACGGAGCATCCGACGGCGCCATTGATCTTGGCGTCACCGGCGGCGAGATGCCATATACATATGCATGGAGCAGTCCTTCGGGATTCACGGCCACAGGCCAGGATATCTCCGGTCTACTGGCAGGCACTTACACCGTCACCGTCACCGATGCCAACAACTGTATGGCAACGACCACGGTTGTACTGATAGAGCCTGCTGTCCTTACCCTTGGCAAGACTCCCGACGTTGTTCTGGCATGCTTCGGCGATGCAACTGCCACCGGTTCATTCTCGGTGTCAGGAGGCACCTCGCCCTATGTGCTGAGTGCAATATCCAACACGGCAGGGGCAGCCGTTACCATCACCGGAACCTCACTCTCCTTTACCGGAGGTGCTGTCGGCGAGATCACAGCCCTTGTAACAGATGCTAACAGTTGCACGGCTCAGGCTACCATAATAATTACCCAGCCTTCTCAGCTGATGCCGGGAACAATCAACGGCGACCAGGAGGTATGCTACCTCGGCAATCCGGCGTCTCTGAATGAAGTGACGGCCCCAGCCGGCGGCCCGGCAACGATACTCTTCCAGTGGGAGCTCAGCCTCAACGGCGGCGCAAGCTGGAGTGATGTACCCGGAGCCACAATGGCATCATATGATCCGCCTGCCGGTATCCTGCAGACAACACATTTCCGCCGCCGTGTCAATTCGGCAGCATGCGATCCGGAATACAGCAATCCCGTTGTTGTGACCGTCAATCCGCTGCCGGTGGCATCGATAGCCGGAACAGGCTTTGTCTGCCCGGGAGATGCCGCAACGGTTACCGTGACCATTACCACAGGTGAGTCGCCCTTCACGGTAGTCCTCAGTGACGGTACAACGGTCAGCAATTATACCAGTGGAAGTCCTATTACGGTCAACCCGACTGTCTCCACCACCTATACCATTACATCTGTGACCGACAACAACGGTTGCGCTGTGGCAGCGCCGCACGCTGACCTTACCGGTTCTGCAACCATCGATGCCAAAACGGTGCCTGAAATAGCAGTACAGCCTCTCAACCAGACTGTCTGCGAAGATGCGGTTGCCACCTTCGTCACCGATGCAGGCGGCACTACCAATCCGCAGTACCGGTGGTACCTTGACACCGGTTCAGGCATGACAATCATGCCTGGAGAGAATGCAGCCACACTCAGTGTGACGGCAGTCTCAGCAATGAACGGTTACAGGTACCAGGCTGAGATAACAGGCGATTGCCCTGATCCGGTTCTGTCAGACATAGTGACACTCACGGTCAATGAGAAGCCTGAGATCATCACGCAACCAAAAGCTGTGACCCTTTGCTCGGGCGAAGATGCAATCTTTACTGTCGATGCAGGGGTGACAACCAACCCGGTTTACCAGTGGTACGTAAATACCGGTACCGGCTGGACCCCGGCTGCCGGAGCCCGCTACCAGGGGGCCAACACTGCCACCCTGACCGTGGTAAGCACACTGGAGATGATGTCAGGATACCAGTACAGGGTAAGGGTTTCAGGAATCTGCACACCATATGTAGAGTCAACGCCTGTCACTCTTACTGTGACCCGCCAGGCTGAGATTACACAGCACCCGGCAAGCCTCACTCTCTGCGAGGGTGCAGCAGCTACATTCACTGTAAATGCCGGCCTCACCACCAATCCTTCATACCAGTGGGAGAGCAGCCTTGACGGCGGTGTCACCTGGGCACCAATAGGAGGCGCCACCACCCCGACCTATACAATTGCCACGGTGGCCACTGCTGACAACAACACAGCCTACAGGGCGATTGTCAGCAGCAGTTGCGGGTCAAGTGTGACCTCGCTGCCTGCCTTCCTGACTGTCAATGAGCTCCCGGAGATTGTTGATCAGCCTGATGAGGTTATCATCTGCGAATACGCGATAGCAGACTTCATTGTCGACGCCGGCGTAACCACCGGTGCGACCTACAGGTGGCAACGCAGCATCGACGGCGGCACCACATGGAACAACCTGACGGAGACCTCAACCTACTTCGGCGTCTCCACGATGAACCTGAAGGTCAACGGAACAAACAGGATGATGAGTGGAGACATGTTCAGGGTGATAGTATCCGGAACGTGCACACCTCCCGACACCTCAGCAGCTGCACTCCTTACCGTCAATACGGCACCTGAGATACTGGCACAGCCTGTTGCTTCGGCTATATGCGAGAACACCAGCACCTCGTTCAACGTATCGGCACAGGGCACAGCGCTTAACTACCAGTGGTTCGTTGACACCGGTTCGGGCTTCAGCGCCATCACTGACGGCGGGGTTTACTCCGGCGCCACCAGTAACACACTGATGCTGACTGCCGTGCCGCGCACATATGACAACAACCGTTACCGTGTTGAGATTGAAGGCACTTGCGTGCCGAAGGCGATCTCGCAGACAGTGCAGCTTGATGTCTCGATTGAGACTATCATCAACACGCAACCTGCAGACTCAGCAATATGCGAGTTCATGACCGCGAGCTTCACAGCACTTGCCGACGGCGCCAATCTGAGTTACCAGTGGCAGGCCTTCGACGGCAACGCATGGGCTGATCTTGCAAACAGTGGAATCTATATGGGAGTGAAGACTCCCACCCTGATGGTCTTCGGTCCGCCGCGCACAATGGACGGCACCCGGTACAGGGTGGTCATCGGTGGCGACTGCTCGGCTGACCTGATCTCGGACGAGGCTGTACTTACCGTTTACACTGCACCGGAGCTCTCCGATCATCCCGATGAGTTCAGGGGATGTCCCGGCGGAAGCGCCACCTTCAGCGTGGTTGCCGCAGGCACCGACCTGGTATACCAGTGGCAGGTAAACAGCGGAGCAGGCTTCGTCAATGTGACTGACATTGCTCCTTACTCAGGAACCACCACACAAACACTTACAATCAATAACCTCAATCTGTCGATGAACGGTTACCTGGTGAGGGTGGTTGTGTCAGGAACCTGTCTGCCGCCGGTCACCAGCTCGTTCGCACCGCTGAGGGTATACATGGAGCCTTCCATCATATCCGAACCGGCTGATGCAGAGGTGTGTGACCAGGCCGGTGCGATCTTCTATTCGCAGGTGTTCAATACCGGGGCAGGGGAGACAACAGTATGGCAGGTCAACCAGGGTGCCGGCTGGAACAACCTGAGCGACGGCGCCCTTTACCAGGGCACCCAGACACCTCAGCTGGTGATAATGAGCGCCACCACCCCGATGAACGGATGGCATTACAGGCTCGAGATCACCGGTCCGTGCGGCCAGTACTACACCCGCGAGGCTCTCCTGACGGTCAACGCATGGCCTGTGGCAGAGATAGCTCCCGTTGACACACTGCTTGTCTGCGGAGGAATACCCACCCAGCTGCATGGCAATCCTGCAGGAGGCTCGGGCTCCTACACCGCACACAGATGGTTCGGAGACATCGGTCCGCTCAGCCAGTACAACATCGAGAATCCCGTATTCAACACCTCCATGGCAGGTTATTACAGGCTTGTCTACCAGGTCACCGACAGCAAGGGATGCGTCGGACTTGACACCCTGGTGATAGAGGTCGAGAAACCCGTTGCAATGTTCACAGCTGATGTTCCTTCGGGATGCCAGCCGCTTACCGTGAACTTCACCAACGGCTCAACAGGGTACACCTCGCTGCTGTGGGACTTCGGTGACGGGAACACTTCGACGGATGTCAGCCCGGAGCACACCTACCTTAATGAAGGTCCGGCCCTCGATTACCGCACTGTGAGACTGGAGATCACCTCAGCCAACGGATGCGTCTCATCGATGGAACAGAATATCACCGTTTACCCGGAGATACTCTCTGACTTCGTAATCAGTGATGATACCATCTGTTCGGGTGAGAGCATCATGTTCTCGCTCCTGCCTGGCGCCTACAGGTATTACTGGAACTACGGCGACGGATTCCAGGAGACAGGCTCGAATGTGATCAGCCACACCTACTTCAATACCGAAACCACACCGGTCACGTACAATGTCACCCTGAGGACCGAATCGTTCTTCGGATGCATCAGTGAGACCACGCTGCCTGTGGTGGTGTACCCGACGCCGGTGCCGGCATACATTGCAACCCCGGCCTCGCAGGTCTTCCCGGCTGCCACGGTTACCTTCACGAACAACACCAACGCCGGCACATGGACCTGGCTGTGGAACTTCGATGACGGCAATACTTCGACTGAGATGTCACCGGTACACACCTATGCCGCACCCGGCGACTTCGACGTAAGTCTGACCGTCAGCAACGGCATCTGCACAGAGGATGTGGTGCATTCCGTGAGGGTGCTGCCCACGCCTCCGATAGCTGATTTTGACACCATACCGTCAGGCTGTCAGCCGTGGAACGTGGCTATCCACAACACCTCGCTGTATGCCACCACGTACTACTGGGACTTTGGTGACGGGCATACCTCAAATGCCATCAATCCGAACTACACCTACGTGCAGGCAGGAACCTACCAGATTACGCTGACTGTCACAGGTCCGGGCGGACAGGATACCGAGTCGCAGATAGTTTATGTCTATCCTTCGCCAAGGGCGTACTTCGATGTATCACCTGCGAAGGTATACGTGAATGACGAGGAGGTAAGGCTCTTCAACCTTTCCGAGGGTGGCGACAGCTTTATCTGGGAGTTTGGTGATGGTGACACATCGCATCTGCGCGATCCGTTTCACAAGTATACCACTGAAGGGATCTATGACATAACACTTCACGCCTACTCGGCTAACGGGTGCTATGACACTTATACGAAGTCGCCTTCAGTGACTGTGGAGCCTTTCGGTGACCTGATATTTGCCAGTGTGTTCAAGCCCAACCTTGACGGGCCGATAGAGATAGATGAACTGCCGAACAGCGGCGACGCCATGGACCAGTTCTTCTTCCCGCCAATCAGGGAGACGGTGCTTGATTACCACATGCAGATATTCAACAGGTGGGGTACGCTTATCTTCGAGACCTTTGACATCAACATTCCATGGAACGGCTACTACAAGGGCAAGCTCTGCCAGCAGGGAGTCTACGTATGGCTCGTCGAGGGCAAATATGCCAACGGCAGGCCGTTCAAGAAGGCAGGAGATATCACGCTGCTCCATTGATGCAGCTAATGTGCATCGGGCATGGCAGCGCCGGGTCTGAGACCCGGCGCTACGTGCATGTATGGATGATATCAATACGGGATATGATCACGCCGGGTCTGGGACCCGGCGGTACGTGGATGAATGACGGATATCAATACGGGATATGATCACGCCGGGTCTGGGACCCGGCGCTGCCATGTATATCTATGAGAATGGTTTATCGGAGAAGGGTGATGAAAACGGGCTGTCAGGCTGGCTGTCGCCCGAACCTCTTCTCCTGCCCGGAGGATGCGGCGGGGCGGCGGTCATCATGACCAGGGAGATGGAGTTGTCAAGCTCAATCCGGATTACTTCCGGCCTGACATACCTTCTCTTTTTCTCACCCATTGAATATTTACTCCTGCGCCTCAAATATAACCTGTTTGATCCTTATACAATTGAACATTTATCAACTTACGATATACCCTTATTCACAATGACGATCATCTGGCCAGTACTATTTTCTCGAGATATCTCTTTTGCCCGGTCACCACCTCCACTATCAGGAGGCCTCCGTTACCCGGGGCCTGGAATTCCTTAAGCTCTCCGGAGTACAGACGCTCATTGTCTGACATGAATACAACCCTGCCGGTGATATCGAATATCCTGACTTTGCCGGCGGTGCCGTCCCATCCGCTTCCCTGCGGGAGAATGCACACCCTGCCCGGGGCGCTGTAAATCCTAAGAGATGTCTCCTGTATTACTTCTGGTTTGTTTTCTTCGCCTGCGGCGATGGCCTTTTTCTCTGCCGGGATGATGTCAAGTGTGAAACGTCCCGAGATTGTCCCCTCTGCAGCCTGGAAAGAGTATCCGGCTTTTCCGTCAAGACCTGTCCTGCTCCCCGTCAGCCTGTCAGTCAGAACGACAGTGTATCCGGCGAAGGTCTGGAACTGGCTGCCGCTGATCTTGTATGTCCCAGCCTCGTGAATCCCGAGGGTAAGTGGTATGGAAGTCTTCTGCGTGGGCCATGGTATAGCGTTGATGGAGTAGTTCTCCCCGCCTGTTTCAGAATAGATCTTTATGTGACCCTTTACGTGGCTGAATGGTTTGGATGCGTCGAGAAGCCCGTCGAAACCGGTGGTTGCTTCCGGATCGAATCTCACCACCGTTTCATCGGTCTGTGTGGATGATGAAAACTGCAGTCTTATAAGTGGGATTTGTTCCGCCGATTTGAACCTCGGTGCGGCAGTGTGTTCGCGGGCGTTGTCAGGGATGGTGATGTATGTCCCTGTTGCGCGTGTTCGCACGAAGAATCCCTGCAGCGGTGCAATATGTGCCGTGGCGCCGTTCGTTCCCACACCATTTACATATGAGGCCTCTTCGCCAGAGGCGGTCCTCAGGTAATATGCATGCCTTATGAGTTTATGCTCATGTGAGTAGGTGACCAGGTCCCAGTTGATGCCGCATGTAAGTGAGTTGCCGAGGAGGGAGTAGCCAAAAACGGTTGTGTCACCTCCCGAGCCGCTGAACGGAAGGTCTATCCTGCCCATGGAGGTGGTAAGAGACTTGAGGTTGCGGTAGGTCATGATCACGTCTGAAGCAACGCTTACATCATAGCCCTCCTTCGCGTTCAGGTTGCTGAATGGGGTGGTTCCGCCGTACCCGTCATGCCATTGCCAGCCGTCAGACACGTCGGTCAGCACTTTGGATTCGTCATAGCGTACCAGCAACTCGGGCTCTATATCGGTAAAGGCTGTTTTTGACACTGTTGCGGGTGAGGCGATATAGTGCCACCATTCGCCGGTGGGACCTGACGTCAGGAACAGGTCGACGTTTGCATTTCCGCCAGCACCTGAATAGCTTCCGGTAATAAGTGTTGCGTAGGCATTGGCATCAGCGCGCAGAACAAGGGTGCCGTTGTTGGTCAGTGAGGAGAGGGTTACCCTTGCACCGGGCTCGATAATCATTGTCAGTCCTGCGTTCAGGGTGAAGGAGGGACCGGGTGCAACAGTGGGATAAGTTGCCACTCCTGCCGGGATGATTACGTCGGTGGTTCCCGGGCGCACTCCCTTGTCCCAGCCCAGCGGACGGGTCCAGTCGGTTGTCCTTCCCACCCACCTGCTGTACCTTATCTCATAGGCTCCGATATCGGTTTGTCCGATCCGCTGGCCGCCGGCATAGTCGGTTAAAGGCACGGTAACTCCGGGGTAGCTGTCAGTCCCGCTGTCGCGGCAGGGAGAAATAAAGGCAATTGTAAAATCGCCGCTTCCCGGATTTGTGAAGTTCGGACCCTCCGGGTCAGTGTTGGAACTGTTCAGGGTCAAACATCCTGCCAGTGAAGTCCCTTCGATGGCGCAGTATTCAATGACTGATGAAGGAGTGCCGGAAAGGCCGATATTGTCTGAGCTTCCCCAGATGATTGTATTTATTATTCTCGCATCGGGGGAGTTCTCGAGGTAGACTGATTTGCCGCCGGCTGCAGGAGAAGAACTATAAGCTATGGTGGTATTTATTATCTTCGGCGAGCTTGCTATCGAGGCTACTGATCCTCCGCTTCGTGTGGTCGAGAGGGAGCTGTTGCTGTAGATGATGGTGTTTGTGATTACCGGGGAAGAGCCTCCGGCGACGTAGATGGCGCCTCCCTGTTCGATAGCGGAGTTTCCGGTTATGATGCAACCTGATATCACGGGCGAAGTGGTTCCCGCAACTATTATTGCACCGCCGTAACCGGCGATGCAGTTCCGGATGGTGGTGCTGGTGACGGTGACAGAGGATGTTCCCAGATAGAGTCCGCCTCCGTAGTAGCCGATCCTGGTCGCTAACCGCCGGCCGTTCTCAATGGTACAGTAGCTGATGTTGCTTACCCCTGAGGATATCAGGGTGATATTTCCCCATGTGTCCGTCGGTTCGCCGTAAGTGCCGTCAAGGTCGCTGTTGGAAGTAATCAGTATCCTGCTTGAAGAGGTCCCCTGGGCATTGAGCTGACCGGTGCCGTTAACAAGTATCCCGGAGGTACCGGTGGCGGCAATGAGTATCGTTCCCGGAGCGATGGTAAGCTGTTCGTTATCAATAATAATTGTCCCGGTGAAATATTTGGTGCCGGAGATGGTGAATGCGCCTGCCAGGGTCCCCCTGTAAGGATTACCCATACTTCCATCACCCAGGAATTGTGCTGTTACCGGCAAGAACTGAATGACGGCCAGGACAGAAAGTAACAGTATTCTTTTCATGTTAAACCCCTAGTCTTATGATACATTGCTTCCCCCAAAAAAATGGCTTTGACCTATCTATTATTAAACTGACAGAAGACTGAATTGTTGCAAAAGTAAGAAATCTCATCCTATTGGCGATGTTATGATTGAATTTATAAGTTTCGGCTCTGCCGGATTGGAATGACACTTCTTGCTATATTTGTGTATATCACCATCGGATGCAACCGGAGAGGAACACCATAAGGCGTGCCCTTGGCCTCCTGGCGGAGAGCTCTGCAAGGGAGACTGCAATAAGCATCATTATTCTGATCATCAGGGCATTATTACCGCTGTTGGCTGTGTTGTTGCTGCGGTATTTCGTTGACCAGGTGACAGGGGCTGCCGGTTCGGGGATGGCAGAGGGAACAGCATCAGAGGCTTTCAGTGCGGCACCGGGAATGGAAACAGTCTCCGGGATTGCCGGTTCGGGGACGGCAGAGGGAACAGCATCAGAGGCTTTCAGTGCGGCACCGGGAATGGAAACAGTCTCCGGGATTGCCGGTCCGGGGACGGGAGCGGGAACCACTGCTGAGGCTGCTGCCGGAACCGGGGATCTCCCATTGGGCGGAACCGGAAGTCTCCAATTGGGCGGAACCGGAAGTCTCCCCCGGGGCGGCGACGGAAATCTCCCCTGGGGCGGCGGGATGCCGGCAATCCTCATATGGCTCATAGCTGCCATGGCCGTTGCCCTCCTGGCTGACGATCTGCTCTCCTATGCCGGGACCTACATTACCAGGCGGCACTCCTTCCTGGTTGAGGGGCATATCTCATCGCTGATACATAATCATGCCGGTATCCTGGGACTGAAGTATTTCGAGGATCCGCTGTTCCATGACAGACTGGAGCGGGCTGCAAGGGACATTTCATGGAGGCCCGCAGCGCTGGTGTCAGACTTAATCCTGCTGCTGCGCGGGGTGATCTCCTTCATCGCAATGGCTTTTGTCCTGAGGAACTTCGGGCTGGTCCCGCTGCTGATCCTGGTAGCTGTCTTCATCCCCTTCCTGCTGGTCAGGGCCCGCAACTCTTCGAAGCTCTGGGAGGCCCGCAAGAAGGCGACGGCAGATTCACGGCAGGCGTCATACTTCAGCTGGCTGCTCACCGGAGAGAAACCGGCCAGGGAGGTGAAGCTCTTTGACCTCGGCGGTTACTTCGACAGTCTCTTCAGGAAGCACTTCAGGGCATCAAAGGAGCCGGAGCTTGAAGCGGTGAAGAGAAACATCCTTCCCGAAAGCCTCGCTTCGCTGCTCAAGGTGGCTGCTTTTGCCGGGGTATTGATCTATGCAACGTCGCGGTACCTCGCCTCTTCAATCACTGCCGGCGAACTGGCAATGTACCTTGTGGCATTCCGGCAGGCGCTGGTTTACCTACGCGATACTGTCACCGGTTATTCCGGACTTAACGAGAACAGGCTCTTCCTTAATGATCTCTTCAGCTTCCTCGATCTCCGGCCCGAATCGGAGGGCGGAAGCAAGGCGCCGGACCCTGGATCATTCAGGGAGATTGCAGCGGAGAAGGTGACTTTTACTTACCCGGGGGGTGCGCTGCCTGCGCTTCAGGATGTGACTGTCAGGATTGGCCGGGGAGAGAAGGTGGCAATAGTAGGGCCAAACGGATCGGGCAAGACCACGCTGGTTAAGCTGCTCTGCCGGCTGTATGAGCCTGACAAGGGACAGGTCATGGTCAACGGTGCCGATGCTTCAGCCATTGAACCCGGATCATACCGGAAGCTTTTCTCGGTGGTGTTTCAGAATTTCATGCTCTATTACCTGAGCGCAGGTGACAACATAAGGCTTGGAGACAGATGGCCGTCAGCAATTGACGGTCAGCAGCATTATTCCCGGGTGAAGACGGGATCCGGCACAAATAACTGCAGTGATGAAGCCGGGGGTGCCGTGACTGCAACCGGCAGGAAGGCGGAAGAGGAAATACAGGAACCGGAAAGCATGGCTGAAGTGCGGAGAGCTGCTGCCACGGCAGGAATAGGCGGGCTCCTGGAAGCGCTCCCGGAAGGCTATGACACCATGCTCGGGCATCATACCGAAGGAGGACGGGAACTCAGCTGGGGCGAGTGGCAGAAGATAGCTATCGCCAGGGCAGTTTACCGCAAATCTCCCGTCCTGATACTTGATGAGCCTTCCTCGTCACTGGATGCCGACGCTGAATACGAGATCTTCTCTGACCTCTCCCGGATCACCGGAGGCAGGACATGCATCTTCATCAGTCACAGGCTCTCCATTGTGCGTGATGCCGACAGGATCATTGTGCTTGATGGCGGGAGGATAGTGGAGACCGGGACACATGAAGAGCTGATGGCTGCGGAAGGAAGGTATTTTACCATGTTTACCAGGCAGAAATCAATGTACAGATGACCGGGTTGGAGAAAGAAGCGCCGGCAGAAGGCAACGAAGGACTCCAGAGGGCAGTGAGCTTACTTCTGCTGCTGAGCAGAATGGATTTCTCCTCTGAGCAAAAGAGACTGATAGCAGAGGAGCTTAAGTCGTTTAATGAGTGGAAACTGTTAGCCGGATTGGCTGTCAGGCATGGTGTGGCAGCGCTGATCTGGCAGAATTTATCTGATCTGGGGCATGCCGGAGAGGTGCCGGCGACGGAAAGGACTCTTCTGGAGGGGTTGAGGTTTAAATCGATAGCCCGCGTATCATGGATCACTGAAGCTGCTGCCGGGGTGACTGCCCTCCTGGAACAAGAGGGCATAAAAGTGGTGCTGCTCAAGGGTCTCTCCCTTGAGCATACTGTCTACGGCTCGAAAGGACTGCGCCAGATGAGCGATGCCGATCTGCTTGTCGCACCTTCTGATGCACTGAGAGCAAGGGACATACTTGTCAGGGAAGGATTCCGGTCCATGTCCCTGAAATCGCCGCTCTACAGGCACATCATCCTTGACCTTGGCAATCACCTGCCAGAATTGCATCGCGGAGGTATCTCCGTCGATCTGCACTACAGGCTTTTCGGCCCGGAGGGCGAAGAGATGGTGGAGAGGGCGATAAGGGACTCGATTATTACTACCGGGGTTGACCGGGAACCGGGCCGTAATGTTGCTGTGACCAGGGAATCAGAAGCTGTCCATGATACGGAAATCGGCCCCGGACTGGCCCGGGAATCAGTCGCCGGTGCCGACACCGGCTCCTTAGCCAGCAGCAGAGCAGGTATCCCCGGCACCGGAACATTTCGCATCCTTCCCCCGATGACGGCATTCCTCGCCCTGGTAAGCCACATCTACAAGCATGAGATAAAAGGGGAGTTTCAGTTGAGACTCTGGACAGACATATACCTGTTGCTGGACCGGTATGGCAAACAAATACTGATATCCCGGCTGGCTGCTGCGGCGGAAGAGGCGGGCATCAGAAAGGAGACCGCTGCTGTTCTCACAGTAATGGAGCAGGTATGGGGAGTGGCACTGCCTGAGAGCATGGCCGCTGACAGCTCTGCTGCCCAGGAGGCTGCCGTGGCCAGTTTCATGAACAGGCTGGCCCATCCGGGATCAGTCGAATCCATCAGTCAGCGCGAGATGTTCATGAGGAACCTGAAGGCGCTGAAGAGTCCGCGAAAAAAGTTTATTTTCATTCTTGGCGATATTTTCCCCTCCGTCGGATTCATGAAAAGGAGGTATAATTGCCGGTCCAAAGTGGCAGCTTTTCTGTTTTACCCACACAGGTTAGGTAAAATTCCGTGGATTTTAGGTCTCCTGCGGACAGAAAAATACGACAATTAATATAAAATAGAAAAAATCGCTAAATAATTTCAATTTTTCTTGGAAACTGACGAGATTTATTATTAATTTTATATCAGTCAAGTTTTTCTATCAGTCAATGTCATGTCAGGGCTTATTTAGATAATGGGTTAACGAGCAAAAAAGATGGGAGCTATGTGTCTGCTTTTTTGGTTTTATAGGTTTTAACTGGCAAGGGCGCTTCAGCTGCGCAGTCTCGCTGCATGAACCGTGCTTTGCGAATGCTGCCGGCACTTCCACGGCAGCTCTGCCCCGGGTTACATTGACCCGGGGCAGTTTTTTCTAGCCTGCTGATGCCGCCGGTTGCCGGGGGTTGCCTGCGGTTGCCGGGCGTTGGTGCCGGATGCCGGTGGGGAGAGGGAGGTGCCCTGGTGCTTCAATTCTTTATGCCTTGCGGGCGTTTCAGCGGTATTTCATTATGCCCTGCGGGCAATTCACCGGTATCTCATGATGCCCTTCAGGCAAGTGGTTTTGTGACGCCATTATGCTGCAAAAGCATTACTTTTGCACAAACAGCCGATGAGATGAAAAGTGCCCTTTACCTATACAATACCCTCACACGCAAAAAGGAACTGTTTGAACCCCTTGCCCCGCCCTTTGTGGGAATGTATGTCTGCGGTCCCACCGTCTACAGCGAGGCTCATCTCGGCCATGCCCGCCCTGCGGTGACCTTCGACGTGCTGTACAGGTACCTGATGCACCTCGGCTACAATGTGAGGTATGTGCGGAACATAACCGATGTAGGGCATCTTGAGAATGAAACTGATGACACAGGAGAGGACAAGATCAGCCGCCGTGCCCGCCAGGAACACCTCGAGCCGATGGAGATAGTCCAGAAATACATGAACAGCTTTCACCATGCAATGGAGAAGCTAAACACTCTGCCTCCGTCCATAGAACCCCGCGCAACCGGCCACATCATCGAACAGCAGCAGCTGACTGAAAAGCTTATCGGCGAGGGTTACGCCTATGAGGTGAACGGTTCCGTTTATTTCGACGTGGAAAAGTATGACGGCAGGCATAATTACGGCATCCTTTCCGGACGTGTACTTGAAGATATGCGTGCCAACAGCCGCGCACTGGAGGGACAGGACGAGAAACGGGGCCAGTTCGACTTCGCCCTGTGGAAAAAGGCTGCACCAGGACATATAATGAGATGGCCTTCGAAATGGAGCGATGGTTTTCCCGGATGGCACCTCGAGTGCTCGGTGATGAGCACGAAATATTTAGGAGAGACATTTGATATCCACGGCGGCGGAATGGACCTGATCTTCCCGCACCACGAGTGCGAGATTGCCCAGAGCACCGCTGCCCAGGGACACCAGCCGGTGCGATACTGGGTGCATAACAACATGGTGACAATCAACGGCCAGAAGATGGCACGGTCACTCGGCAACTTCATCACCCTCGAGGAGATGTTCTCCGGATCGCATAAGCTTCTGGCCAGGGCATATTCACCCATGACCATCCGCTTCTTCATGCTTCAGGCTCAGTACCGCAGCACGCTCGACTTCAGCAATGAGGCGCTGCTGGCAGCCTCGCTGGGACTGCAGAAACTGATGAATGCGGAGAAAACTCTGGCCGGGCTGATACCTGGCGGGAGCTCCACTGCTGATATAAGCGGCATCGCCGCGAAGTGCCATGAGGCCATGAGCGATGATCTGAATACACCCATCGCAATTGCCCACCTCTTCGACGCAGTCAGGATCATCAACCTGGTCAACGATGGGAAGGAGAAGCTTTCGGCAGAGGATATCAGGTCACTGCAGGAACTCTTCCGCATATTCATACATGATCTCTTCGGCCTCAGGGCGGAGGAGTCGGCCGGCAACGACAGGCTGGAAGGCGTCCTGAAACTGCTCCTTGACATCAGGCAGGAGGCGAAGGCGAAGAAGGAGTGGGCTGTCTCTGACCGCATACGCGACAGGCTGAGCGAACTGGGGATCACGGTCAAGGACCGCAAGGACGGGTACGACTGGGAGATAACGGCATGAGCCTCACCCCTTACAAATCAGATATTATTCAGATCGGCAGCCTGACAATGGGGGGCGATCTCCCCGTACGCGTTCAGAGCATGACCAACACAGACACCCTCAACACGGCTTCGAGCGTCAGCCAGTGCATCCGGATCATTGAGGCGGGAGGTGAGCTGGTGAGGCTTACGGCCCAGGGAGTCCGGGAAGCGGAGAACCTTGCTGCCATCAAGAGCGGACTTCGGGCGGCAGGATTTGAAACGCCGGTGTGCGCCGATATCCACTTCAATCCGGGTGCTGCCGAGGTGGCTGCACGGATCGTTGAAAAGGTACGCATCAACCCTGGCAACTATGCTGACAAACGTGCTTCATTCATCAGGCAGGAGTTCTCGGACTCCGAGTGGAAGGCAGAACTGGAACGCACCAGGGAGAGACTGATGCCGCTCATAAAGATATGTACTGAATATGGTACCGCTGTCCGCATAGGGGTAAACCACGGCTCGCTCTCTGACCGGATCATGACCCGCTATGGCAACACCCCCGAGGGGATGGCTGTGTCGGCAATAGAGTTCCTGAAGATATTCAGGGGAGAAGGATTCAACAGGATCGTAGTCTCAATGAAGTCTTCAGACACACTCACGATGGTTATGGCCAACCGGCTCCTGGTGAAGATGATGTTTGAAGAGGGGATGCATTACCCCATTCACCTGGGCATCACTGAGGCGGGCGAGGGCGAGGACGGGAGGATAATCTCCGCCGCCGGGACGGGTACGCTGCTGGCTGAGGGGATAGGTGATACGGTCAGGGTATCGCTTTCTGAGCCGCCCGAGGCCGAGATACCTGTTGCCCGCGCAATCATAAAGGCTGTTGCCGGTGAGGCAGGCCGGGTGAAGAATCCTGTTGCGCCGCTGGAGAAGCGAAGGCCGGGGGAGAGATGGTTCCCGCAGGTATATACCCGTGAAAGAGACCGTTTCAACGATGAGTCAGGCGCACCATACACAGGTGATGTGCTGACCGCCTCACCTGATGAGCTTCAGGCTACGGAGGGCAGGCAGGCTTATGACCGGATTCTGAATCCCGTTTTCAACTGCGACGATCCGGAACAGCTGGCCATAGAAGCTGCCGCGCTGCTCGGAAGATTCTTTATTGCGCGCCATCCGGCGGGACTCTGCATATCAAACAGTGGTGCAGTTCAGGGAGATGCACTGCGAAGGCTGGCATTCTCCGTTCTTCAGGCTACCGAGGCGAGGATCACCCGCACCAGGTACATCTCATGCCCCACCTGCGGCCGGACGAAGTTTAACCTGCAGGAGGCGGTGCGTAAAGTGAAGGAGGCCACAGCACACCTCACCGGAATGAAGATAGCAGTGATGGGATGCGTGGTCAACGGCCCCGGCGAGATGGCCGGAGCTGATTACGGATACGTTGGCGCCGGAGAGGGGAAAGTCCACATCTACCGGGGAACCGAAGCTGTTCTCAAAAACGTGCCTGAAGCAGAAGCACTTGACAAACTTCTTGAGCTGATCAATAACGATCAGGCCAGGCAGTGACCGGATTAAACACTTCAGTGCACCCCCGGTATTTGTCTTATCAGGTTATTCCTTCTCAGTTGAACCAGCCAGCCGGTAATCAAGTTGCCTCTTCTGAAGGTCGGCTTTCACCACCTCAACGCTGATCTTGTCGCCAAGCATGTAAACCTTGCCTGACTGCCTTCCGCGTATGCAGTAGTTTTCCTCGTCATATTCGAAGTAATCATCCTGCAACTCCCTGATGGCAACCATTCCCTCGCACTGGTTCTCAATGATTTCGACATAGATGCCCCATTCGGTCACGCCGGAGATCACGCCCTCGTACACTTTCCCGATCTTGTCGCTCATGAACTCCACCTGCTTGTACTTGATCGATGCCCTCTCGGCGTCGGTTGCAAGGCGCTCCATCTTAGAGGAGTGTTCGCACATTTTTTCATACTTGTCCTTATCGCGTGCCGGTTGTCCTTCCAGATATTTTGTCAGCAGCCTGTGCACCATCATGTCGGGGTACCTGCGGATGGGCGAGGTGAAGTGGGTATAATGCCCGAAAGCGAGGCCATAATGGCCGATGTTGTCGGTGGAATAGACCGCCTTGGCCATGGAGCGCAGGGCGAGGGTCTCGACGATGTTCTGCTCTTTCTTTCCCGAGACCTCCTCCATCAGCTTGTTCATTGCTGCCGGGAGGCCCTTGACGTTTGCAGTGTCAATCTCATAGCCAAACCGCTTGATGAAGTAGCTGAACGAGCTCAGTTTCTCAGGATCGGGCTTGTCATGGATACGGTACACAAATGTTTTTCCTTTCAGTTTTCTGCCGACATATTCAGCCACCCGCTTGTTGGCAAGCAGCATGAACTCTTCAATTAACTGGTTGGAAGTTCCGAACTCACGGAAGAGAATGCCCAGGGGCACTCCCTTCTCACTCAGGTTGAACTTGACCTCGAGCCTCTCGAAGGCGAACGAACCGGAGGCGAAACGTTTGCTTCGCAGCAGCTGTGCCAGGTTGTGGAGGGTCAGAATCTGCTCCTTCATATCACCCTCACCTGTGTCAATAACCTTCTGGGCTTCGCCATATGAAAACCGCATGTCTGAACTTATGACGGTGCGTCCGAACCACTCATTCACAACGTTAGCCTTCGCATCCATCTCAAAAACAGCTGAATAGGTCAGCTTGTCCTCTGACGGGTTAAGCGAGCAGATATGGTTTGAGAGCCTCTCAGGGAGCATCGGTATGGTGCGGTCGACCAGGTAGACGGAGGTTGCTCTTTCCTGGGCGACTTTTTCTATCGGTGAGCCCTGTCTGACATAATGGGTGACGTCGGCGATATGCACACCGACCTCGATGTTTCCGTTGGGCAGTTTCCTCATCGAGAGGGCATCGTCGAAGTCCTTGGCGTCCTCAGGGTCAATCGTGAAGGTTGGGATTTCGCGGAAATCACGCCTCGCGGATATGTCCTCAGCAGTAATCTCAGCGGGAATCTTTTCTGCCGCAGCCTCGATCTCGGGATCAAATCTGTTGGGCAGCCCGAACTCGGCCAGGATGGCATGCATCTCCGTATCATTCTCACCCGGGTTGCCGAGCACCTCTATTATCTCGCCCACCGGGTTTCGCGAGCGCTGGTCCCACTCCACTATACGCGCCACGGCCTTCTGTCCCTGCTTTGCCCCGTTGAGTTTTGCGAGGGGAATAAAGAGGTCGAACGGCATGTTCTTGTTGTCGGGTATAAGGAATGCGAATTGTTTGGTGAGCTCTATCGATCCGACAAAGGTAGCTCGTGAACGGTTGATGATCTCTACCACTTCGCCCTCGGGGCGCTTCCCCTTGTGGCGGGCATACAGCAGCACCTTCACCTGGTCGCCGTGGAGCGCGGTATTAAGGTTTCGCGCTGCGATGAAAACATCATCTTCCATCTCATCGGTGATCACGAATGCGTATCCGAATTTGGTAAGGTCGATTGTACCGGTTACATAGCCGCCGACGGCCTTAAGTACATATTTGCCGTGCCCACGCTCATCGGCAGTGCCGTCCTTCTTCATCCTGAGAAGGGCTTCAGAGAGCGCCCGCTTTTCCTCTTTTTCTGTTATTTTTAGCTTTGCGGCGATTTGCTTGTAGTTTAACGGTTGTCTTGGGTTTTTTGCCATCGCCTTGACGATGAGCTCAATAAGTTTTTTCTGATCGATCCCGCTTTTTTCGGGTGGTTTTTTTCTTGACATTTCTGCTTTGTTTAGCGATTCCAAAGATAGATTGAAATTGGCTATCTTTGAGTTGATTATATGATAATGATTTCACTCTCATCCATACCCTCGCACTCGCCCTCGGTGGTGTACCGCAGGATCAATGATGAGTACCTGCTCATTCCGCTGACGGGCAACATTGCCGACATGGATTCTCTGTACAGGCTTACCGAGACAGGTGCTTTTATATGGGAGTTGATTGACGGAGAGCGAGCCATCAGTGATATAACGTCAAAGATAGTCGAAGAGTTCGACGTTGAGGCTGACATTGCCGAAAAAGATGCCCTGGATTTCTTCAGGGAGATACAGGAATTCCTTCATTTCAGGGAGACGTGACGGTTGACCTTGTCATAGCCGGGCGGCGGATACGGTTTCACTCCCGGGAGGGTTTGGATGTTCGTCCCGATGAGCGGTTCAGTGCGTTCACGGTTGCAGCGGAGGCTGAACCTGACCTGATTGTTGATGTTGAACCCGGTTCCGGGGAGATCCCTCCGGCGGCGATGAAGGTGTTTGATGCACAGCTGATGGAGGAGGTGCCTGGAGGGGTAATTAATTCAGGCGAATCGTTCTGGGAGATTTTTTCGGGAGGAGGTGTAACGTATGCGCGTGTATTCCTGAAGGAGCCGCAGAGGACGGCTGTCCTGGAAATGCCTCACGGCGAAATGCGGTGGCGGATCCGTACGGGTGAGTTCGCCATTTCACCTCAGCTCTCTGGCGGTAAGGATCAGCCAGCAGCACAATTTACCGCAGGACCACCCAATACCATTAATCCTCTTCCCTATCCCCTTGACGGACTTCTGCTTTATTTTCTCTTCTCCCGGGCCGGAGATATCATGATCCACGGCTCAGGGGTGTCATGCCACGGCCGGGGATGGCTCTTCACCGGCCGCTCGGGAAGCGGCAAGACCACCCTGGCACAGATATTTGACCGGGCAGGCGACAGGATCATTCACGACGACAGGCTGGTGCTGCGCCGTGAGGAGGGCAGGTGGGTGATGCACAACACACCTGTGTACCGCAACGATGAACCTCGTTCTGCCCCACTCGACCACCTGTGGATAATAAGGCATGGATCAGCCAATGTGTCGGAGCCCGTCACCGGGGCGGAGGCTGTAGCAATGATTCTTGCCAACTGTATCCAGCAGAACTGGGACAGGGAGGCGGCAGCAAGGCTTGCTGCTGCAGCTGATGACCTGGCATCGTCAGTCCGCGTGAGCAGGCTCTCGTTCCTGCCTGAAGGAAGCATTCGCGATTACCTGCGCCTGAGGAAGGAGGAGGACATTTCAATTGCTGCAGGTGCTGCCGAGGCTCTGCTGAATGCAGGCAAAATCATTACTGTCACTGCGGGAGGTTACAGCATGTGGCCTGCCATCAGACCGGGTGATAAGGTGGAGATTGAGCCTATTGGCACAAGGGTGCCGGAGATTGGTGAAATAGTTGCGTTGAAGCGCGACGGAGGGTATGTGATACACCGGGTAACAGGAGTGACAGCCGGCAGGAATGCAACCCTCATACGCACGCAGGGTGATGGCGTTACCCGTGAAGATGAGCCGGCTGATGCCGGTATGATTGCCGGAATTGTAGGATCAGTGGTACGGTCCGGCAGGCAGCAACAACCACCCACCAGACACCTGCCGCGGTGGTTCAACCGGATGACGGCCAGGCTACAATGCTGGATATCCCCGAAAGTATGACGGCTACCGGCAGGCCCGACGGCCATACCCGCAAATCCCAAAAATTCGTAATAATTCGCAAATCGCAAATCGCAAATCGCAATTCTGCAGTCCCTGATGTCCTAGTTGCTCCAGTTGAACCAGTCAGAATGAATGTCAGCAGTTGCCACCACTCCCTTGCCTGGCTTGAGGCGGTAGGAGTAATGACGGGAACGCTGATTGATGACCGAATAGGTATAATCAAGGTTGGTGATGACCGCAAACACCACATCATTTGCCGGTCTGTGAACTTTGGTAACAATCGTGCAGTCGCCCCCGGTCACCGGGTCACAATATACAGTCTTGCCGGCAGCGGTACGGTAACAAAGCTGAAGTGACATGTTATTCTTCATGGCGTCAAAGTTCACAGTCACGCTTTCACCCTCAACTTCCAGGGGAATTATATTTGCGCCTGTCCACCCGGGAAGGGTTCTTTCCTCCGGTATCAGCCATCCATCGTCACCGGGGGTGGTTGAAACATAGGGCGTCGCCTTCCAGTCTGCCGCCGGGGCGGAACTGAATTCGGAATAGATGCGCTGGCCCATATTATCCCTGTACATCTGCAGTACGGCGGACTGATAGCGTCCAAGGTCAGCCAGGCAGAGCCTGGCACGGTACTCCTGTATGATCCGCCTCATCTGTTCTTCACCCATGACCGTTCCCATCCCTGCAAGCACAAGGCCCCGGCAGTTCTGCCATATCCATGGTATGCTGTGATAGCCCAGGTACTCTGCAAGAAAGGTCGGAAACACTTCGCTGTACTGGATTCCTCCCAGTATGCGGCGGGTATTGTCATTCAGCCCCTCGTAGTTGGGACCGCCGAAGGATCCGTCAGCAAGCCATCCGCCATAGCATTCAATCGGAATGAAGGGAGCGATTATGCTTCCTGCGGCCAGCCACCCGAATGAAAGTTTGCTGTAATCGGTGGTACCGGAACGGTCAAGCTCCATGGTTGCCTGAAGCCAGCAGTTGCTGCCCTCGTGAAACCATGCCTTGTTGTTCCTTCCCGGCATGGATGAGAACATTGTGTGAATGCCTTCATGAACCACGGCATCAGTCTGAAATTCAATGTCATTATAATTGCAGTCGGGATGGTAGCAATAAATCGGGTAATAAGATATCAGTACCACCGGCCAGTCAATATTGTTTATTGAGACCCAGCTTTGCCAGCCACCGGTTTCAGTATTGGAGGCATCATCGGTGCTCAGTCCCGATCCGTAGAGAAACACGGCGCTCCTGTAGCCATTCTGCACTGCCATGTCAGGAGGCCAGCCCATCACATCACGCATATACGCGAAGTCGGTGTTCAGGCGGTCAAGCATTGGCTGCACTGCCTCTTCCGTTACCAGAGGATTTGCTTTTGACCCTGCGTAAAAAGACCACCAGCCGTCAGCCAGTGTCCAGCTGAGATTACGTCCGGTGTATGGCAGATTTCTGACCGGCATTTCATAATCCGGATAATCATCGCTGAATTTATAGGAAATCACAGGGTCATAACCGGGCCATTCTGTAAACATGTTTTCAGCCAGCCCGTTTTCATCCACCACAATGTTTGGTTCAGGTTCAGGTTTGGTGCAGGCACTGAATACCAGCAGGATTGCAGCAAGGATTTGCAGGAAGTTTCTCATAAGCAATGAATAGAAAGAGCTTACCGGCCGTAACCGGTAAGCTCGGAATTGATTTTAATGATTTCAGTCAATTATATTAATGGTAACATTCCATTGCAGTGTACCATTCAGGATAGCCCTGGAGGTACCTGATGTGCCTGGAGCATTATAGGTCACGTCACCAAAGTTTCCAAAGAGCATAAGGTTGGGAATATTGTGATCATGTGTGGTAACTGCGTAGTACTGCCAGAAATTTCCCCATGACTTATAGTCCCAGTTCCAGGCATTGCCATCGGAGCCAAACCACATGCCCGGAGAATAGCTGGTCCATTTTTCCAGTCTCGTTCCTTCTGAGCTGACAGGATAGAAGCCATCGGTGCCGTTGGTAGTCTGGCCTGATTCAATTGTTCCTGAGAGCTCATCTATATTGATACCGTAGTAATCGTTTATATAGGTCTCATTCAGCGGGAATCCGAACCAGTTCCATGATTCATCGGTAAGAGCGGCGGAGCAGTTGGCAACAATGTTAACTCCTGTTTCGGTCAGAGCCCATGTATAGGTATGTGGTCCCACATTGCCTGAGCCGCTTGTCGGGTAGGTGCTGTGATACCGTACTGTCACGATCCAGTCCTTGCCGAAGAATTTGGCTTTTGAAACAACTGATTCACCGCCCAGGTCCGCAATGTTATCCGGATTGGTACCGATCAGCAGCAATCCCTCGGTGCTGTGCCCGTCATAGTAGGTTCCGCCAACCTGATACTGCCAGAACATTGCTCCGGTGCTCCAGTTGGCTGCCGTGCCGTCTGCTGCAACCCACTGACCGGGAGCGTATGATGACCAGGCTGTCCCGGCGGTGCCATCCGGTTCAACAGGATAGAAAGTAGAGATTTCCCAGCTGCCTGCTTCAATGCCAAAGGCTGTCTGCAGCTCCTCCGGGTTGATAACGAAGCCCATGACCTCCCATGCGCCGTCTTCTATAACTTTCGGGGTATATATATCGGCGAAGATATAGACACCATCTTCATCAGTGTACCAGCTGAACTGGTTGTCTCCTGACACACCTGCGCTGTATGGCAGAGGATAGCCGGCACCTGTGAGAGGCACATCGGGGAAGTTTTCCGCGGGCACTGCACCCTCACCGTAATTCACCGTAACCTTAAGGTTGTATGTTTTATCACCAACAACAAACTTACCCAGGGAAACAACTGATTCGCCTGAAAGGGATGCTGCGTTGCCCGGATTGGCTCCCAGGAGGAAGTACCCTTCATTGCCCTCAAGATCATAGTCATAGTCAGTTGCTTCATACAGGTACCACTGCCAGTACATTGCACCTCCTGAGTAATCTGTGGCTGTTCCGTCTGCCTTCACCCACTGACCCGGAGCATATGATGTCCAGGCTGTTCCGGCGGTTCCGTCCGGCTCAACGGGATAGAAGTTTGTGATAGTTGTTTTCTCGAAGTCGGATCCAAAGTATTCATTTATTGCAGCCAGGTCGGCTTTAAATCCTCCTATCTGCCAGTCTTCACTGTCGATAAATTCCTGGAGGTTTACCTCGAAGGTCAGTTCTATGCCGTTCTCATCGGCAACCATCTCATAGGAGCTTCCTGTCTCCACGGCTGTTTCACCCATTCCGCGAACCAGCATTCCTTCATACTCCAGCTTCTGTGATATTTCACCGGCAAAAGTGACATTGACAATCCAGTCATAGGTAACATCTCCGGCTACGATCTTTGCCTTGGAAGTAACTGTTTTCCCGGCCTGGGCTGCCACATTTGCCGGGTTGCTTCCGATAACCAACAGGCCTGTGGTGTTTCCATAATCTTCGGAACTGTAGTCATAGCCGATCTCGTCGCCATCCTTGTCGAGTTTGCCTTCCCATATATACCATTGCCAGAACATGGCGCTGGTTGACCAGCCTCCGGAATAACCTTCACCGTCAACCCACATGCCGGGCTTGTAGGAAGTCATCTCCTCAACCACGGTTTCGTCAGGTTCAATTGCATAGAAGGTTGTCTCATCAAGTTCCGAGACAAATATCCCGGCGAACTCATTCACCGTAGCGGTCGGCAACATGAAGTTTCCAATTTCATAGGCGCCCCCCGGTATGACATCGTCACCATTAACATACTGATCAAGGTCAACAGTGACATCAATCTGCATTGTAGTCTCGCTGAGGGTCCAGGTGTATGTGCTGTTTGTGGTCAGTGCATCATCACCGAATCCCACCTTCAGTGAACCGCTTCCTGACATGTCCACTGCCTTTGGTTCAACCCATGGTACATCAGGGTTCGTATCATACTTGATACAGCCGGCCAGGGCAGATGACATCATAATTACAATCAGAAGATTTCCGTAAATCTTTTTCATCATTCAATATTTAGGATTAAACTTTTATTTGCCGGTTGATTTATTGTTATAAAAGTAGGCCCTATTTTAAAAACGGACAGGTAACAATTGTCCGAAAAACTATACCAATAATCCAAATGTGAATCCGGACTAAGATGCCCTAAGTACGTGCCAATGGGCACGAAAGCTTTTCTTTATTATTGGACGATATTGTCAGCATTAAGGACAATGTTGCTAGTGAGGCTTACTCTTGTTCCATACCTTTGAGTTGCTACAATTCATTCCGTTATATACTATGCATTTCAAACTGGTCAATCTATTTACTTATCCTTTGATGGCTGTGCTGCTGTTGCTGTGTTCATGCGGCTCAGAGAACAACAGTCAGCCGATAACGGAAGTACCGTTTACCAGGGTACGTCTGTCAGATTCATTCTGGGCTCCCAGGATAGAGATCAATCGCACGGTGAGCATTCCCTCGGCATTTCGTCAGTGTGAAGTGAACGGCAGGTTTGACAATTTCGCCCTGGCTGCAGGGCTTATCGAGGGAGAGCATAAAGGCGATTTTTCCTTTGATGACACTGATCCGTACAAAATAATTGAAGGAGCCTCATATTCGCTGGCTGCACATTATGATCCCCTTCTTGACCATTACCTTGACAGCGTCATCGGCCTCATAGCCGCAGCGCAGGAGCCTGACGGCTATCTCACCACGTGTGTCACCAATAAATGTGAACGGCTGTCGGGTTGGTGGGGTTCTTCAAAATGGGAAAGAATCAACAGTCATGAGCTGTATAATTCAGGTCACATGTATGAGGCAGCAATTGCGCATTACCAGTCTACAGGTAAACGAACCTTCCTTGATGTGGCACTGAAGAATGCTGACCTTATCTGCGAGGTGTTCGGCCCGGGTGAGGGGCAGAAGCATGTCCCCTCCGGCCACCCCATAGTGGAGATGGCCCTTTGTAAGTTGTACAAGGTCACCGGTGAACAGAAATACCTTGACCTGGCAAAGTATTTCGTTGAAGAGACCGGCCGCGGGACTGACGGACATGCCCTTAGCGAATACAGCCAGGATCATATGCCCATTCTTGAGCAGGAGGAGATTGTGGGGCATGCCGTTCGTGCCGGTTACCTCTATTCCGGAGTAGCTGATGTGGCTTCACTGACAGGTGACAAAGACTACTTCACGGCCATCAAACGGATATGGGAGAACATGGCAGGCAGAAAGCTCTATATTACCGGAGGCATAGGTTCACGCCCGCAGGGCGAAGGATTCGGTCCGGACTATGAGCTCCATAACATGGAAAATTACTGCGAGACCTGCGCCTCAATTGCCAATGTATACTGGAATTACAGGATGTTTCTTGCCACCGGAGAGGCAAAGTATGCCGATGTGTATGAGAGGGCCATGTACAACGGTGTCATTTCCGGGGTTTCGCTCAGCGGAGACCGTTTCTTTTATGATAACCCGCTGGAGTCAATGGGGCAGCATGAGCGGCAGCCCTGGTTCGGGTGTGCATGTTGCCCCGGTAACGTAACCCGCTTCATGGCATCAGTGCCGGGTTATATGTATGCCCTGCAGGGCGAAGACATATATGTAAATATGTATGCCGCCGGCCGTGCAATAATAGAGACACCCGGAAACAGGACTTCCATTGTGCAGACAACTGAATACCCTTGGGATGGAAGGATTGCCATCACAGTCAGCCCTGACAAAACCTCAAGATTCAGCATTAAATTCCGCATTCCCGGGTGGGCCGGAGACAGACCTGCGGGAACGGATCTTTATACCTATACTTCCAAGGCGACACCAGTAACAATAAGTATCAATGGAAAAAAAATCAGGGGAAGGGGGAAGGACGGATACATTAATATAGACAGAACCTGGTCTTCCAATGATGTTGTTGAACTGGTGCTGCCAATGGAGGTACGCCGGGTCAGAGCCAATGACAGGGTAAAGGCAGATGCCGGCAAGCTGGCAATTGAAAGGGGGCCTGTTGTCTATTGCCTGGAAGGCTGCGATCAGCCTGACGGCGAGGTATTCAACAAGTTCATTCCGGCAGACGCTGTTTTTGAAGCAGTTTATGACAAAGATTTATTGAATGGGGTTGTTAAGTTGGAAGGGCCGGCAGCGCAGGTTGATACAGAAGGTAGAGTTACCGAAAGCACCTGCACTGCCATTCCTTATTCCACCTGGTGCAACAGGGGTGCCGGCCGGATGGCAGTGTGGATTCCCACCGGCGCTGACGGGGCACATCCCCGGCCTGTCCCTACCATTGCCTCAAAGGCATATGCCATTAAGCTTACCGGAGAGCCGAACGGATGGCCCGGCTTTAACAGTCCGGCCCTGTACCGGAGCGGAGAGGCTGATATTCCCGGGATACCCGTCTGGGGTGTGAATGACCAGTGGGAGCCCTCCGGCTCATCTGATATCGGCAAACCATATTATTGCTGGTTTGGCAACAGGGGCGAGGATGAAAACGTGGCTTACCTTTTTGAGAAGCCGGAGACAGTTTCAGAAGTGCAGGTATACTGGCTTGATTTTGATCATTATGACGTAAACTACCGTGTTCCGCAATCCTGGGAACTCTTTTACCTGTCTGACAGCGACCAGTGGCTTCCGGTAGACAAAAGGGGAGATTATACAGTTGAGAAGGACAGGTATAACACGTTGAAGTTCAGTCCCGTGAATACCCGGGGTCTGAAAATAACTGCCCGGCCGCAGAAAGGGGCTTCAGGAGGTATCATTGAATGGAAAGTGCAATAATCATTGAAACCTTAATAATATAACCTATAAATGTTTAGAAATATGAATGTATTCCTTCAAATCAAAAAAGAGAAAACCGGCATAAGACTGCTCAGTGTGGTTCTCTGTTTTCTCCTGTTCATCTGTACCGGGGGTAATGCCAGTGCAGGGCAAGGCGGAGCAATGGCGCCGGCTGTCAGAATTACCGGTATTGTCATTGACGAAGCCGGGGAACCGGTAATCAGTGCGAATGTCATTGAAAAAGGAACGGTGAACGGGACAGCCACAGGTCTTGACGGCCGCTTTACCCTTGAGGTCAGCGGACCTGAATCAGTGATAGTTGTCTCTTTCCTCGGTTATCTGTCACAGGAGTTAACCGTTGGCAGCACAAGGGATTTCCGTGTGGTTCTTAAGGAGAATGTGTCTGTCCTGGATGAGGTGGTCGTCATAGGTTACGGTACCCAGAAAAGGGCTGATGTGACTAGTTCCGTGGCCAGTGTGAAGACAGAAGCCTTCAACAAAGGAGCAATCCTCGATGCCGGGCAGCTCGTTCAGGGCAAGGTGGCCGGTCTCCAGATAAGCCTTCCGTCAGGTAACCCTACCGCATCAACATCGGTGCTTCTTCGTGGTTTCTCAACAATCACCGGATCAACCGATCCGCTGATCCTGGTCGATGGCGTTCCCGGTTCATTCAGTACAGTTGCTCCTGAAGATATTGTCTCAATCGACGTTCTGAAGGACGGGTCTTCAACGGCTATTTACGGTACCCGCGGCACCAATGGTGTGATCATCATAACTACCAAGGGACTACAGAAGGATATGGCTCCCACTATTGAATACAGCGGCTATGTCTCTGCATCATCATGGCTTAAGAGGCCTGATTTCCTGAATGCCACTGAACTGCGCGAAAAATGGGCTGAGGGCAAATCATGGTCAGGAGCGAACGAGGCCGATTTCGGCTCTGACGTTAACTGGCTTGACGAGATCAGCCGAAACGCAATCTCGCATGTGCATAACCTTACACTCAGAGGAGGTTCAACCCAGACAGGATACCTGGCCACACTGACATATGATCAGAAGCAGGGCACAATGAAAACCTCAGGCGCTGACAACATCCGTGCCCGCCTGCAGATTGCCCATTCGATGTTTGATAACAAACTCAGCGCCAGTTTTTCCATGATTGCCAATGAGGAGAAGACAGACATGCCCAACAATTACGATTACATCTACCGCATGGCCTGTATTCAGAATCCTACCCAGCCTGTATATGATGAAGACGGCAATTATGTTGAAAGGAAAGTCTATTTCTATGACAACCCTGTTTCATATCTGAATGAGCGCATAGGGATGACCCGTTCACGCAACCTGCGTGCCACCGGTGGACTTGAGTTCAAGCCTACAGATGCTCTTACATTCAAGGCTATGTATACGCGCAAGGGTCAGGGCTATCTTTCGGGCTACTACTACACAAAGAAGGATGTGAGCAACACCGAGGGCGGTGACAATGGCTATGCCTCACGGTATACCTCAGATTTCCTCTATGATATGGCAGAGCTCAGCGCCAACTGGAACAGGACCCTGGGCGGAAACCATCATATCACGGCAATTGTAGGTTACAACTATGAGAACAGCACATGGGAAAGTTTCGGAGCTTCAAACAAGAATTTCCCGAGTGACAGTTATACATACAACTCTCTTGGCCGTGGCCTTGGAATAAAGGAAGGTCTTGCCTCGGTTTCATCGTCCAAGTCGAATACAAAACTCATCGGGTTATTTACCCGTGCTACCTATAACTA
This sequence comes from Bacteroidota bacterium, assembly GCA_018262715.1. GTDB lineage: Bacteria > Bacteroidota > Bacteroidia > Bacteroidales > VadinHA17 > SR-FBR-E99. The sequence continues at coordinate 63,020 of JADFDS010000002.1, read as the reverse complement.
TGATGACCGTTACCTGTTAATGGCATCATTCCGCAGGGAGGGTTCGTCAAAGTTCGGCGCCAATAACAAATGGGGTAATTTCCCCGGCATTTCAGTGGGCTGGCGTATAAATAACGAGGACTTCATGAGCGATGTGACCTGGCTTGACAACCTCAAGCTGCGTGCAGGCTTCGGTATAACCGGTATTGATGCATCCTCAAACTATGAATCACTGGCATCACTTGACTACAGTCAGTATTTTTTCTATAACGGCAATTACATCCAGACGCTGGAACCTGTTCGCAACGCGAACCCCAACCTGCGCTGGGAAAAGAAGAATGAGTACAACGTAGGATTTGACTTCAGCGTGTTTAACAGCAGGCTGAACGGCTCGGTGGATGTGTATCAGCGAGACACCAAGGACGGTCTTTACAATTATGAAGTGCCTTCTCCGCCCTACCAGTACAGGTATATTTATGCCAACGTGTGTGAGATACGTAACCGTGGTATTGAGGTTATGCTGAATGCAGTACCGGTTCAGACTGCTGACTTCAACTGGAATACCAGCCTGACATACTCATCGAACAAGAACGAACTTCTTTCACTTCAGAATGATGAGTTCCAGCTTACCACTGACTACTTCGATACAGGTTACACAGGTGAGCCAATCCAGACCTCAACCCACCGAGTAAAGGAAGGCTGGGCTCTTGGCAACTTCTACGGCCTGAGGTCAGTCGGCCTCAATGCCGGAGGTTACTGGCTGGTTGAGCGCTATAACTATGAAGATGGCGTTCCGGTAAGCAAGTATTATGACCTGGCTGAGAATGCCGGCTCAGAAGACTGGCAGATTCTCGGGAACGGTGTTCCGAAGTACTTCCTCAACTGGAACAACAACTTCCGGTACAAGGGTCTTGACCTGGCCGTCAGCATGAGAGGTGCATTTGCATTCCAGATACTGAACTATCAGAAGATGTTCTATGGCAACCCCAATATCCAGTATAATATGCTGAACAGCGCTTTTGACGAGATCGATATCGTTGATCCTCGTACCGGGCAGAAGACAGGTGAAAAAACCACAATAAGTGACTCACAACGTTACCTGAGCTATTATGTCGAGAACGGCGACTACTGGAAGGTTGACAACCTCACCATTGGATATACCTTTAATATGGCGGATATCAAGAACATACAGAACCTCAGGGTATATGCCTCTGTTTTCAATGTTGCAACCTTTACCGGTTACACCGGTCTTGATCCCGAGGTCAGGATGACTTACGGATCGGGCGGATCAATTGACCCCGGGACGGATGAACGTGATAAATATCCTACCGTACGCTCATTTACGTTCGGTGTGAACATGACTTTCTAAAACTGACCGCAATATGAAAAAATTTAAGATAGGATTATTGATTATGGCAGCAGCAGCAGTGTTCTGCTGCACAGGCTGCTTCAATCTGGATGAAGAGGTTTACTCCGAGATTACCGAGGAGTCATTCACCGCATCACAGGAAGATATTGTTGCCCTGATGGGAGGTGCTTACGTACCCCTTCAGTTCATCATGGACTGGCAGGGTCTGTTTGATTGCCAGGAGGAACCCGGAGATATCATCATCACCCCGGTTCGCCCGAACGGATGGGATGACGGTGGTACTTACCAGCGCATGCACAAGCACACCTGGACTCCCGAGGCGTGGCAGTCGCAGAATGTATATGAAACATGCTTCTTCGGAATCAACAGGGCCAACAGCGTCAAGGACGAGATAGAGGCAGGCAAGTATGAGATGGATGAGGAGCTGAAGGCTGCAACTGTAGATGAACTGCGGGCAGTGCGCGCACTCTGGTATTCCATACTGCTTGACACTCATGGCAATGTGCCTATTGTGACCACCTTCTCTGCTGAACTGCCTGTTCAGGCTACCCGTCAGCAGGTTTATGACTTTGTGGTGACCGAATTCACTGAAATACTTACAGCAGGGCGATTGAGCAAGACTGCCGATGTGCTGTCATACGGACGTCTTAATCACTGGGGTGTGATGATGGCACTGATGCGCGTTTACCTGAACGCAGAGGTCTATACAGGCACCCCTCAATGGGGGAAGGCACTGGATTATGCCAATGAGATTATCAATTCCGGTGTTTACAGCCTGGCTGCTGACTACTCTGATAACTTCAAGGTAGAGCTCGGACCCTCCAATCCCGAGGTGATCTTTGCAGTTCCATATGACGGAAAATATTATTCCAGGACTTTCTGCCAGAGCGCAAAATGGTATCCTCCCATCGCAAGGAACCATTTCGGATGGGACTATCAGACATGGGGCGGAAGCTGCGCCAACCCCCAGTTTATCAAGAGTTATGCTGAAGGTGATCCCCGCCTGGAAAAGACCTGGATGATAGGTCCGCAGATGGAGAAGGATGACCCCAATACAGTGGTCTGGACCTGTCTCAATTATCTCCCTTCACTCACCTGCAAGAATGATGCCGGCGAATCAATGACAAACATTGATTTCGGCTACAGGGTCAATAAATTCGAGAAGGATCTGGAGACTGAGTTCTACTGGAGCAATGACTTTCCGTATTTCCGCCTGGCTGAAGCTTACCTGGCCAAAGCCGAGTGCCTGCTTCGCATGAATCAGGATGAAGGCGATGCGGTTATTGCGGTCAATACCGTGCGTCAGCGTTCTGTTGATCCGGCGCCGGCCATCACCCTGGCTGACCTCAAGGGGAACACAAAGATCAAATACGGAAAACTGGGCTGGGGTTCACTGACCCTGCAGCAATGGAAAGATGTCAAGGATGGTGTTAAGACCTGGGCCGACTTTCCAGATCTGGAGAACTCGCAGCCTCTCATTCAGAGCGGAAGTGACGGTGCGGCAGTCACCCTGGGAGGGTTGTATGACGAGTGGGGCTGGGAGTTTGCCTGCGAAGCTCAGCGTCGCACACAGATGATCCGCTTCGGAACCTATTCAACAAGGAACTGGTTCAACCATGATGCCATAACTGACGGACATACCAAACTGTTCCCGATTCCGATGAATGCACTGAATTCCAACTCAAACCTGACACAGAACACGGGATATTAGGATCGGACCAATGAATTTTATACAAAATGGTACTTACATAACGGGCTGCGTTAGCAGTCCGTTATAGTTTGTACCTTACCCCGGAAATCGTAAATTGCAGGCTTTTGATATTTGAAGCAATTACCCCCGTGAAGCTCCCGGAAAAATACGATATTCAACCAGAACCCGGACCTGAATTCCGGCAGCCCGCGCCTTCAGGCAGTCTGCAGGCGAAGACAGCCTTCCTGATCATTCTGTGGATTGCATCTCTGATTCTGCCGGCGCCCTGCCTGGCTGCGGATCAGTCAATACCCCTGCATTTCAGGCATTTCACTTCCGCGGAAGGACTTGAATCCAACTCAATAGCAAGCATATGCGTGGACAGGGACGGATGTATCTGGGCGGGTACCAGGGACGGGATTTACCGGTATTGCGGCGACCGTTTTGAGCGGCTCCTCACATCGGCCGCAAGTGACTTCAGAATCTCTGATGTGAACTATATGATCATAGATGAAAACAATGACATATGGATTGCGGCCAATCCGGGATTGTTCATATATGACATTGAAGAACAAAAGTATACCAGAATAAGCCTGATCGCTGATGATGGTATCCGTATTACCTCCTCAGTCAACACCGTGGCTGAGGACAGGGATGGCAACAAATGGTTCTCAACATATGGAGACGGAGTCCTGAAATATGACATTACAACCGCTACACTGAAGAGGTACACCTTCGAGGGTACCTCCAATTATGTTGACAAGGTTTTCGTTGACTCTGACAATATCGTGTGGGCAGCCCTGAGGGAGAAGGGGAGACGGCTGGAACGGCTTAACAAGACAACCGGAACATTCGAGCACGTCGACCTCAGGTATGATGATCCCCGGGGAGAAGATGACATACTCACCATCTTTGAAGACAGCAGAAGGAGATTGTGGCTGGGCACTTGGCTTAAGGGTGTCCAGGAATTCGACAAGCATTCAGGAGAAGTCAGCACCAACTTCAATCCTACCGGCGAGCCTGTCATGCACATCCACTCAATATCCGAATACGAGCCCGGCAAACTGTTCATCGGCACTGACGAGGGGCTTATTCTGTTTGACATCCTGTCAGGCAATTATGAATACTACGTTCCTGATTACAGTGACCCTGCAACCATAAGTGATAAGTTCGTCTATCCTGTCACCCGTGATCACGAGGGTGGATTCTGGATAGGGACCTATTACGGAGGGATCAATTATATCTCTCCATATGACGGCCTCTTCTATGGCAACAACTGCTCACGGTTCACAGGATCAAAATCCGGAAGCATAGTGAGCAAAATCTGCGAAGGAGATAATGGTGATATCTGGATCGGAACGGATGACCAGGGGCTGATCAGGTACAGACCGTCTGATGGCAGCCACAGGCATTTCATGCCCGTTCCGGGTCAGAACAGCATCTCATTCCACAATGTTCATGCTCTCTGTTTTGATGGTGATGACCTGTGGATTGGTACTTATACCGGCGGGATAAATATCTATAATACCCTTACGGGCAGGTTCAGGGTATACAGCAGCAACAGCTACGGTGGCCTTGAAAACATGAGTGCATACTCGATTTTCAAAGACCGCGGTTCTGCCATGTGGATAGGCACCATGAGCGGCATTGAAGTATATGACCGTGAAAATGAAAGGTTTACCGTGGTCAGGAGGACAGGCGTTACCGTGATAGATATCTGTCAGGATAAGAAAGGATTCATATGGTTTGCCACCCAGGGCAGGGGCTTGCAGCGATATAATCCCCAAAGGGATGAGTGGAAGGAGTATCTCCCGCGTCGCGCAGGTGCATATTTCCCTGAAGAAATTGTCAACTCACTGTTTATCGACCAAAGTGACGTGCTCTGGGCCGGCACTGCCAGGGGACTGTTTCGCTACAACCCGGTGAATGATAACTTTGAATATGTTGCTGTACGTGAAAGGGATGACCATATTTGCTGCATTGAAGGCGATAATCATATACTGTGGCTGTCAACCACCAACGGTCTGCTACGCTTTGATCCCGATAACGGGAACTGCATTGCTTACAGCAAGCCTGACGGCCTGCAGAGCGACCACTTCATAGCTTCATCCGGCTATAAAGCAAGTGACGGCAGGATTTATTTCGGATCAGTGAACGGATTCAACTCTTTCTTTCCGCACCGGATCATCATCGATAATACTGTTCCGGATGTGGTGCTTACCGGGTTACTTGTCAACAATGAAACAGTAAAGGCATCTGATAAAACCATTCTGCATAAGGCGGTTAATTTCCAGGATAAAATTGAACTGAAACCCGATGAGAACAATATAGTCATCTCCTATTCAGCCATATCTTATTATGCTCCAGGGAAGATCAGTTATTCATACCGGCTTAAAGGCTATGATGAAGAATGGAATTATGTCTCAAACAACAGAACAGCCACCTACACGAACCTCTCCCCGGGCAACTACGAGTTTCAGGTCCGCTCCTCGAACGGCAATGACTTGTGGGGTGACGACTATAAGGCAATACAGATTTATATTCGCCCTCCTCTGATGTTTTCACCCTTATTCATAATCCTTTATATCATCTTCTCGATCCTGCTCCTGATATGGCTGTTTGTCTTTCTTATCCGCCGGTCGGAAAAGAAAAACCGGCATAAGATGGAGTTGCTGAACCAGCAGAGGGAGAAAGAGACTTATGATGAGAAGATCCGGTTCTTTACTGTCATTGCCCACGAAATACGCACCCCGCTCTCACTGATCACCGCCCCGGTTGAAAGGATTCTCATGATGCCCGAAACCAGGGTTGCGAAGATACGTGATGATCTTAATACCATTGACCGTAACAGCAGGCGACTCCTCTCCCTGGTGAATCAGCTCCTTGATTTCAGGAAGATAGAGCAGGACCCTGATATAAAACTTGACTTTACACGGCGTAACATTCCCGCTCTTCTTAATTCCATTGTGGAGACCTACATGCCATATATGACCCAGTCAGGGATGAAAGTCATGGTGTCCGGGATGGAAGATTTTGAAGCCGAGGTTGATCTTGAAGCAGTCACCAAGATAATGAGCAACCTGCTGACCAACGCAGCCAAGTATGCCGGCAGCATGGTTGAGCTGAAATGCATCCGCAATGAGGCAGAGCAGAACTTCCAAATCATTGTGGATGATGACGGCTGCGGCATTCCGCATAATGAGAGGGATAATATTTTCAAACCCTTTTACCGCTTATCTGAAAGCAAGTCAGGCACCGGTATCGGACTGAGCATTGTCAAAAGCATTGTGAGCCTGCATAACGGAACAGTGACAGTAGACTCCGCTCCGGGGCAGGGTAGTACTTTTACTGTTACCCTGCCGCTCAGGCAACCCGATAATAAAGCCGGAGAAGGCGACGGAAGCAAACCGGATGATATCCTGAGTGATGAATCGGTCCGTGCCTGTGCAGACGGGCGCTGCTCGTTGCTGATTGTCGAGGACAATCTTGAGATGATGGTCTTTCTGTATGATACACTGGCAGCTGATTATAACGTGCTGACAGCACGAAACGGTGCTGAGGCGCTCGAACTGATGAAGGCCAACTCCATCTCCATTCTTGTGTGTGACTGGATGATGCCCGTTATGGACGGGATTGAGCTCTGCAAGGCAATACGCGGCAACCTGTACCTGAGTCACATCCCGTTTGTGATGCTGACCGCAAAGACTGATGTCAAAGCAAAGGTAGAGGGAATGGAGGCCGGGGTTGATATTTTCATCGAGAAACCTTTCTCGGTCAGGTATCTCTGTGCGTGTATCAAAAACCTTCTGGATATGCGCAAGACCATGATTGAGAAGTTCTCCAGGATGCCACTGGTACCCCTGAGCGGCGTTGCCCCCAACCACTCAAACGAGGAGTTCCTCTCACATGTCAATAACATTATTGAAGAAAACATTTCAAATGCCGACCTGTCTGTTGATCTGATTGTCAGGCAGATGTACATAAGCCGTTCGGGATTTTTCGCCAAGATCAAGACCCTGGTCGATGTGACTCCCAACGAACTGATCCAGATAATCAGACTGAAGAAGGCTGCAGCCCTTATGCTTGAGAACCGTTATCTTGTAAGCGAGGTCTGTTATATGGTGGGATTTCGCAATCCATCATATTTCTCCAAGTGTTTTCAAAAACAATTTGGAATGACTCCTGTTGAATTCATAAAGAATCATGTCAGGACTTCGGAGGAAGCAAAGCCTGTGATGAATGTTCATTCCGGCAGACCTGGTTCTTAGTGAGAGATTATGGTGCCAGGTCGCTGTACACAACCTGGTTTTCATATATCACAGCTTTAAGTTAGCTTTGCTGAACTAAAACCGCCAGACATTGAAAAGATCTGTCAGAGAGGCACTGGCTGAGAGGATACTTGTCCTCGACGGCGCCATGGGTACCATGATACAGCGCCACAGGCTTACAGAGGAGCAGTACCGCGGCACGCAGTATGCCAGCCACCCCCGGTCACTCAGGGGCAACAACGACCTGCTGTCGCTGACACAGCCCGCCATAATCAGGGATATTCACCTGAGCTACCTGGGGGCTGGCGCTGACATTATCAGCACCAACACCTTCAATGCTAACAGGATATCGCTGTCTGACTACGGTATGGAGCCACTCGTCTATGACATGAATGTGGCTGCCGCACGGCTGGCCAGGGAAGCTGTGGAGCAACACCGCACAGAAAGCGGTCGCGAGTCATGGGTGGCCGGATCTGTCGGTCCCACCAACCGTACTGCCTCAATGTCACCCGATGTGAATGATCCGGGCGCCCGGACAGTAACATTTGCCGATCTTGCGGAGGCCTACGGCGAACAGGTGCGGGGACTGATTGACGGGGGCGTGGATATCCTGCTTGTTGAGACCATCTTTGACGGACTCAATGCCAAGGCAGCCCTATTTGCAATAAGCGGGATCCTTGAAGAGAAGGGTATAGACCTTCCCGTCATGGTCTCCGGCACAATCACCGATGCCAGCGGCCGCACACTTACGGGGCAAACCCTCGAGGCGTTCCTTATTACAATGTCGCATTACCCGCTGCTGAGCATCGGTCTGAACTGTGCCCTTGGGGCGGAACAACTCAGGCCATTCATTGAGGAACTGGCCGCAAAAGCCCCGTTCTTCGTCTCGGCACATCCCAACGCCGGTCTGCCGAACCAGTTTGCGGAGTATGACCAGTCGCCCGAATACATGGGCAACATCATAAAAAGCTTCATCCAGAACGGCTGGGTGAACATCATCGGCGGCTGCTGCGGCACCACCCCGGACCATATTAAGGTTATAGCTTCCGCCGCCGCGGGGCAGAAACCCAGGTCACTTCCGGAAAGGAAACATGTCACAGCACTTGCAGGCCTCGAGCCGCTGGTGATCCGTTCTGACAGCAACTTCGTCAACATAGGTGAGCGGACCAACGTGGCCGGCTCAATAAAGTTCGCGCGGCTGATCCGCGAGGGGAATTTCGCGGCAGCGCTCGATGTGGCGCGTGACCAGGTGGAGGGTGGCGCACAGGTGATTGACATATGCATGGATGATGCCATGATTGACGGCGCCGCAGCCATGAGACGGTTCATCAACATACTGATGAGCGAGCCTGACATCGCGAAGCTTCCCATCATGGTCGATTCGTCGAAGTGGGAGGTGCTGGAGGCAGGGCTGCAGTGCATACAGGGCAAACCGGTTGTCAACTCCATCAGCCTGAAGGAGGGTGAGGAGGATTTCCTGAAGAAAGCCCGGCTGGTGAGGCGCTACGGCGCTGCCGCGGTGGTGATGCTCTTTGACGAGGAGGGACAGGCTGCCACCTTCGAAAAACGCAGGGAGGTGGCTGACAGATCGTACCGTCTGCTGACGGAGAAAGCCGGTTTCCCGCCGGAGGACATCTTCATCGATCCCAATATCCTGGCCATCGCCACAGGCATCGAGGAGCACAATAACTATGCAGTTGATTACATCAAAGCCACTGAATATATTAAGGCAAACCTCCCCTTTGCCAGGGTGAGCGGAGGAGTGAGCAACCTGTCGTTCTCGTTCCGTGGAAATGACCCGGTCAGGGAGGCAATGCACGCGGTGTTCCTCTATCACGCCATTAAATCAGGCATGGATATGGGGATCGTTAATCCCGGACTGCTGAAGGTCTATACCTCCGTGGAGCCGCAGCTGCTGCAGCTGACGGAGGATGTGGTGATGAACCGCAGGAAGGATGCCACCGACAGGCTGCTGCAGTATGCCTCGACGATGAAGGGAGCGAAGCAGGAGGAGGGAACAAAGCACCCGGAATGGCGCGACGGAGATGTGGTGAGCCGGATAAAGCATGCCCTGGTGAACGGCATAGACACATTCATCGAGGATGATGTGGAGGAGGCGCGCCCGCAGTATGACAGGGCACTGCGGGTCATCGAGGGTCCGCTGATGGACGGTATGAACGTGGTGGGAGACCTGTTCGGATCAGGAAGAATGTTCCTGCCGCAGGTGGTCAAGAGCGCCAGGGTGATGAAGAAGGCAGTGGCAAAGCTGACTCCGCACATCGAGGCGGAGATGAAGGGCGGAGAAGCCTCGTCTGCAGGCAAAGTGCTGCTCGCAACAGTCAAGGGTGATGTGCATGACATCGGGAAAAACATTGTGGGGGTCATTTTGTCGTGCAACAACTACGAGGTGATAGACCTCGGTGTGATGGTGCCCGCGGAAAAGATACTTGATACAGCCGTAAAGGAGAATGTTGATTTCATCGGGGTATCCGGGCTGATCACCCCTTCGCTTGAGGAGATGGTGCATATCGCATCGCTCATGGAGGAGAGGGGGATGAAGATCCCGTTGCTGATAGGCGGGGCAACCACCTCGGAGATACACACAGCGGTCAGGATAGCTCCGGTTTACACGTATAACGCAGTATATGTGAAGGATGCATCGCGGGCGGTGCCTGTTATGTCGGGGCTGGTGGCTCCTGACGGCTCTCTCGGCAGGAGCATGAAGGAGAAGTACGAAAAGCTGCGCCGTGACCATGAGGCATCACGCAGGGAGAAGAGGCTCGTAACATTACCGGCAGCCAGGGCCAACGGTATGAAGACCCTGCAACCGATGCCTGCGCCGGCGATGCCGGGAATAATAAACTCCGGCCCAGTGAGCCTGCGGACGCTTGCTGAATACATAGACTGGACATTCTTCTTCTTCGCGTGGAAGATCAACGGCAAATATCCTGATATCTTCAATGATCCCGTAAAGGGGGCCGAAGCGAAGAAGCTTTATGACGATGCCCTGGTGATGATTGAAAGGATTATCAGCGGTGACCTGATGGTGGCCGCAGCGCTGTCTGGGATCTTCCCGGCGGAGCGGCATGGGGATGATGTGAAGCTGGATACCGCCCACGGCGAAGCCTGGCTTCGGTTCCTGCGTAACCAGGAGGAGAAGGAACCGGGGCAGCTTAACCTTTGCCTCGCAGACTTCGTCGCAGAAAAGGATGATCACGCCGGGCTCTTCGTGGTGTCGGTAAAGACCGTCGATCAGCTGCCGGCAGATATTGCGGGAGATGACTACCGTACCATAATGCTGAGAATACTCGCTGACCGCTTCGCCGAGGCGGCAGCCGAATGGCTCCATCGCGAGATACGCATGAAACACTGGGGCTATTCAGCAGGAGAGCAGCTCACTATGGCTGAGATGTTCAAGGTCAGGTACCAGGGCATAAGGCCGGCGCCGGGATACCCCGCATGCCCCGACCATACCGGCAAGAAGGTGCTGTTTGATATACTCAGGGTGCCGGAGACGATAGGCGTCACGCTGACAGAGAGTTTTGTGATGGTGCCTGTTTCTTCGGTTTGCGGTTATATATTTGCATCTCCCGGGTCATCATACTTCAACGTGGGTACAATCGGGCGCGACCAGCTTGAGGACTATGCCAACAGGTGCGGCATGACCGTTGAGGAGGCGGCAAGATGGCTGGCTCCGAATCTTTAGATTTGCATAATGGAACGAACGACTGTAATTGACCTTATAAGGAATTCGAAAAAGCCGCTCTTCACCTTTGAGCTGCTGCCGCCGCTGAAGGGGCACAGCATTGAGCGCATATACAGGACTATTGAGTCTCTGCTTGAGTATGAGCCGGCCTATATCAACTTCACCTCGCACCGCAATGAAGAGGTGCTGACGGAGAGACCGGACGGGCTTCTGGAGAGGCGTGTCACGCGAAAACGCCCGGGAACAATTGCACTTGCTGCTGCGGTGAAATACAAGTACAACGTGAACGTCGTGCCTCATGTTCTGTGCGGCGGATTCACAAAGGAGGAGACGGAGAACGCCCTTATAGAGATGAATTTTCTGGGAATCAATGATGTGCTGGCGCTCCGCGGCGATCCGCCCCGTGGCAGCCGTGTATTCATTCCCAACCAGGGCGGCCACCGAAACACCAATGAGCTGGTACAGCAGATTGCTGACATGAACCGCGGACACTACCTCGATCCGGACCTTAAGAACAGCGCAGCAACGTCATTCTGCATCGGCGTGGCCGGATACCCGGAGAAGCATTTCGAGGCTCCCAACATGACCAGTGACATGGCCAACCTTAAGCGTAAGGTGGAGGCGGGGGCGAGCTACATTGTGACACAGATGTTTTTTGATAATGCCAAGTTCTATGCGTTCCGCGATGCCCTTCGCGCAATGGGGGTGACGGTACCGCTGATTCCCGGCATCAAGCCGGTATCGGCAATGACCGATGTGAACCTCCTGCCACAGACATTTCATATTGACATGCCTGAGGAGCTGGTGCATCAGCTCTCGCAGTGCCGCACTGATGATGAGGCGAGGGAGGTTGGCATAGAGTGGGCTGCGGTGCAGAGCCGCGACCTCCTTAAAAACGAAGTGCCGGGGATACATTACTATACCCTCGGCAGATCGGATAATATTGCGCGGATTGTCAAAGCCTCATTCTAGAGGCCGGCAGATCCCGTTCAGGGATTTATAGTATTTCTACAGCCCGAATGCCTTCTTTATTGAGCTGACCTTGTTGAGTTCCTCCCACCTGAAGAGCTGGACAGCTACCTTCTTGTCAGGTTTGCCATTGAATGACTTAAAGGTTTTCTCAACGGTTCGCGGCACGCGGCCCATGTGTCCGTAGGCTGCAGTCTCGCTGTAGATAGGCTTGCGCAGGCCATACTCCTTCTCAATCATTGCCGGCCGGAGGTCGAACATCCTATCAATGATCTTTGCGATCTCACCGTCGCTCTGCTTCACCTTCGAGGTGCCGAAGGTATTCACGAAGATGCCAACCGGTTCGGCCACGCCGATGGCATATGAAACCTGGACAAGCATTTCGCGGGCAACGCCGGCGGCAACCATGTTCTTTGCTATATGGCGTGCTGCGTATGCTGCCGAGCGGTCGACCTTCGAGGGGTCCTTGCCCGAGAATGCGCCGCCGCCGTGGGCGCCGCGGCCGCCATATGTGTCAACGATGATCTTTCGGCCCGTCAGGCCGCTGTCGCCGTGAGGTCCGCCGATAACGAACTTGCCGGTGGGATTGACATGATATTTGATTTTTCCGTCAAAGAGCTGCTGTACCTCTTTGCCAAACTGCACTTTAACCCTTGGAACGAGGATGTTGATCACATCCTTTTTGATCGTTTCCAGCATCTTCTTTTCGTCCTTGTCAAAATCATCATGCTGGGTGGAAACGACTATGGTGTGCACTCTCTTCGGGGTGCCGTTGTCGTTATATTCAATTGTGACCTGGCTCTTTGAGTCGGGCCTGAGATATTTCATCTGTTTGCCTTCGCGGCGGATTTCTGCCAGCTGGTATACAAGCTCATGGGCAATATCGAGAGAGAGAGGGAGGAAGTTTTCCGTCTCGTCCACGGCGTAGCCGAACATCATTCCCTGGTCGCCTGCACCCTGTTCTTCCTTCTTCCTGCGCTCGACGCCCATGGAGATATCGGGCGACTGTTCATGTATAGCAGAGAAGATTCCGCATGAGTTGCCGTCGAACATGTACTCGGCCTTTGTGTAGCCGATGCGGTTGATGACTTCGCGGATTATTGACTGTACATCTACGTATGTTTTTGTCTTGACCTCGCCGGCAACAACCACCTGGCCTGTGGTGACCAGTGTTTCGCATGCGACCTTTGATTCGGGGTCCCATGCCAGGAAGTTATCAAGAAGCGCGTCGGAGATCTGGTCGGCTACCTTGTCAGGGTGCCCTTCGGAAACGGATTCAGAAGTAAATAAATAGCTCATCTGTTAATTTTTTACGTTTAACAATGGCAGGGACGGATTGTTGGCAAAGCAGCGGTTGGAAACCGTTTTAGCATTTTTTTCCGTGGTTGCAATCAGTGCAAATCTGTCCACCTGTCGTATAACGGCACAAAGATAATATAATTTGCGATTTGCGAATTGCGAATTGCGAATTCTTGCAGGTCTGCGACCCACGGAGATGTGATGCGGGTCATTCAAGCGAATGAGTCAGCCTGCAGCGATGGCAATAATGGAGTCGGCACTCTTCAGTTATAGAAATCATGCAAAATGTATGATACAAAATGTATGATACAAAATGTGTATAAAATATATATATTTGCAATATAAAACGACGTGTCATGACTTCAAAGAATCCGTTTCCGGTAGTCGGATATCATGGAAACAAGCTGTTTTGCGACAGAGAGACGGAAACCGGGAGACTTTTAATGAATCTCACCGGAGGATTGAATACAACCCTGATTTCCCTTCGTAGAATGGGAAAGACTGCATTAATATATCATGTTTTTGATAAAATATTAAAAGATATCAGATCTGTTTGTCTCTATGTTGATCTGTATCCCACAAGGAACATCAGGGATCTTACACGTCAGCTGGCGACAGTTTCAATGAATGTACTGCCACGGAAAAAAAGGGCAGGGAATCGTTTTCTTACTTTCCTTAAAGGATTAAGGCCGGTTATTACTTATGATCCTCTGACAGGGGCTCCGGGGGTGAAGTTTGAATATTCATCTGCCTCGGAATATGAGGTTACGCTTAGTGCCCTGCTGAAGTTTCTTGATGACCTCGGGACTGAAATTTACCTTGCATTCGATGAATTCCAGTCGATTGCCTCATACGAGGAGGGGAATGCCGAGGCCATGCTAAGGACTATGATTCAGCCGCTGAAAAATATTCATTTCATATTCAGTGGCAGCAACAAGCATATGATGCATGAGATCTTTCACAGCTCAAAGAGACCTTTCTTTGCAAGTACCAGAATTATGAGCCTGTCGGCTATCTCTGATGATAGTTATAGCCGGTTTATCGGGGATAAGTTTGCAGAAAACAAAAGAAAGGTATCTCAGGAAGCGATCAGTTTTGTACTCGACTGGACCAGGCGGCATACATACTATACCCAGTCTGTCTGCAATACTCTTTTCAGCACCGGGGCGAAAGAAATTGATATTCGGTTAGCGAAAACGGTGTGCGGGGAAATCCTGGATGAACAGGAAAAGACATTTCTGCAATACCGCCATCTGCTTACATCCAACCAATGGCAGCTTCTCATGGCCGTGGCGAAGGAGGGGAAGGTATATAAGCCCCAGTCAGGGGAATTCCTTGGCAAACATTCCCTCGGAACGCCAGCGGGATCAAAGAGAGCTGTTGATGCCCTGCTTGACAAGGAGATGATCTATGTGGAGAGTGACAGCAACGGGAAGTATTATTCTGTTTATGATCTCTTTCTCTCGAGGTGGCTGGAGAGGCAGTAGGTTTTCGGCAGTCAGAAGTCAATGTGTTTGTTGCCGGTCTCAAGCCTGACCGTTGCCTTGCCTGCAGCGATGGCAATCGTAAGGATGGCGGTTGGGCTACAGGAATTGCAGGAATCCGCATACATACCGTGCCCCTCTGTCTCCCTGGCTCGGATTCAGCACCAGTAGCACCACACCGCAAGGCGTGGAATACGTTGTTCCGGATTTTACTGAAGATCAGGAACAGTCAGGTGGCAGACCTGACCGTTCCTGAAGCAATTCAGAATTGAAAGGTAATTGGCAGGTTGAAGCCATAGAACGTGAAACTCGCCCCTGCGCCTCCTGAGTAGATGGCAACGACGGATGGATTAATCCCCAGTTTCCAGATTCTTATGCCCAGGCTGACAGAGCTGATTGCTCCCGGGCCGTACGATGCTTTCAGGTTATGCTCGTCAGCAAACGGGTCGCGGCTAATGTTTACAATTCCTACATATTCCTTGAAAGAAAAGAACCCTATTCCAAACTCTGTGGTAATGCTGAATATTTTACCTCTGATCCCGGGGCTGACTCCAAAATAAACCCCTCCTCCGTTGATTATGTAATCATGATTATCCGCATACTGCGGGTTTACATAACCATACTCCAACAAATCCAGGCCTTTCACAAATATTGATCCAACGGTAATATCCAGGTATTCGAGTTTTGTCGGGATATTTAGTTTAAGACTGATGCCTCCGATACTTGCATCTCCGTTATTAGTGGCATTTCTATATTTGAATTTGAAATAGTTATCTGCATTCAGGTTATTGTAAAGATACAAATACCCGATTTCAACTCCGGGTTTACCATTGCTCTCGTCAAACCATTTCTCCTGGGAGAACGCAGGGAGTCCGGACAGAAACAGGGCAATTAGAATGACTGTTTGTTTACACATGGCTAATTAGGTTTAATTATCTGATTCACTAACACGAATTTGAACGCCATAATTAGGAAATACCAGCCATCGTTCAGGTTGGTCATAATAGTTCAGGTACGAATTACCACATTTTTCCCCATGGTCTTCAAAAGTAATTTCAAAATCAGATGCACCAGTGGATTGCAGACCTTGTTTTTTCTCGTCCTTCTGGTTATATGCCACCGAAATTTCAAAAGTATATTTACTGGAAGGCTTATCATACTCAAGGACAGTGAATGTAAGCATATCATACCAAAAACCAGGTTTCCATTTAAGTACCTCTTTGCCGTAAAAGACCTGGGACACATTAGTCTTGTCTACAAATTGACAATCTATTTGTTCCTGAACTGTATATGGCTCTTTGCCCGCATCAACATTACTAACTGCAATATAGAATTCAGGCTTGCCTGCCGGCCATCTTTCGAGTGTCCAGTCCGTAAATTTTATCTGTTTGATATAGACCGGAGACTCTTGTGATATATCCCGATATGGAACTTTAACAAAATCATATTTGGCGTTTGATTCCCCAAAGGAGGTTACATGATTTATTTTGTAATTAACCGTTTTCCCGGCTATTACTTCTGTGTCAATGTAGTTATGTTCATTAGGGGAGAAAGATTTATAAAATTGATATCCAGGAGTAACTCCGACAATATATTTTGAAAGCCTGGTTTCCTGGATATATTGAGTGTGATCGTTTTCCCATCTTAACTCAATCTCATTCCTTGTCTGTTGAATTGCATCAAATGATGTTGGAGGTTTAGGGTAGTTTGGGGCTGTTATTGAAATGTAATTAGATGGATCAGAAGTAAGCCCCTGGTAGTATGCTGCCACATAATAAGAGTAGGAACGACTTGCTTCTACATTATTGTCATCATAACTTCTGTTATATGCTCCGTACACATTTTGTGTCAGACTGTAGGCCGGAGATCCTGTGGTTTTACGGTAAATGTAGTAACCAGAAGTGTTCGATGGGTCGGTACCGGCAGGCATTGTCCAGGTCAGCCTGATTCCGGATTCTGTCTGCGTCCCGATCAGATTGGTCGGAGCAGAAGGCTTTACCGGATTGTCCGGATCAGGCTCAATGATCATTCTTTCATTCTCACTGATGACAATGACCGGCTCATCGGGTTCATTTATTGCATCAATGCTTACGATATTACCCTTCGAATCATAACCAGTCAGTGTTTTAGTAGATGCGTCGTCGTATTCTAATGGCAGAAATGTTACTATTGGGATATAGTTATTTACATTCCACTCTTCAGCGTGTACGGGTATCGCGATTTGCATATCGGGATATTTTCTCAGAAGATCATCTATTATCGACACGGAAGATTTTGTATTGTTAATCCCACCCACCATATAGGAATCCTCCAGTAATTCTTTAACCGTATAATCTCTGATTTCTGATTTTAAAGATGATCGGGCTTTTACCTGTTTGTCTACGAAGTGTCTCAATAGCACATCATAATCGCCATCAATTAATTGAAGCGCTTCATCTCTGACCATGTAACGAAAGTCTTTGTCAGATTTCAAAGCCTCACTCACCACACGGGCGAAATCACTGAAATCAGAGTTGTACTCATTTTCCTCATAATGGCCAACTGGCTTGACATTTTCATTACTTGTTGCCTCCTTCATTTCGCATGATTGGACAACAGTCCACAATACAAGACCTGCAACAAACAGCCAGATATTGATTCCAATTGTTTCTTTTCCCATAATTCACAAGTTTTAATCTGCAGCTAAAAGTTATTAAACCAAATACTTACATTCAGTCTTACTAATTGTATTCCACACAATCAAAGATGGATGCTCTCCTTTTTAGGGGTGTCATTCATCCGTACGTGTCGCAATCCTGGATTTTGTGACATGAAATTTCAGGATATTTTTATGCAGGGAACTAATTTAGACGTTCTCCAAATAATATAAATAATGCTAAAGAGGCTCTGTATCGTGGCCCAATACTCTTGTTCTCTAAATATTGAAAATTCGGTCTAAGATCTTTTTCTCTCGAAGTGGCTGGAGAGGCAGCAGAGTTCGATCGGCAGCCAATGAATTAGTTACCGGGTACAGTCCGGAGAGTGGCCAGGGGGAGGGGGTGAGTCTGCCTTTACAATTCTTGATCCTCTTCGAGGATCTGTTTATATACCGCAGTATTACAATTCTTTATGCTCAATGAGCATTCTCTGGCATGATCGTTCTGCTGGCTGCGGGCTATTTCCCGGTCAGTTGTCTGAATGTTTCCTCGAGGCGGGCGCCGGCGAGGGAGGAAATCTCGTCCAAGGGGCCGTCAGCCACAATACGGCCGTGGTCTATTATGATCACCCTGCTGCAGATGGCTTCCACCTCCTGCATGATATGTGTCGACAGCATCACGGTCTTTTCTTTGCCGGCTTCGGAGATGAGGTTACGTATCTCCACTATCTGGTTGGGATCAAGCCCGGTGGTGGCCTCGTCAAGAATCAGCACCTTCGGATCGTGAATCAGTGCCTGTGCCAGTCCCACCCGCTGCCGGTAACCCTTGGAGAGGGCGCCTATCTTCTTCCCCTGTTCCGGGGTGAGTCCGGTGCGCTCAATAACGGAACTGACAGCTTCGCGGCTCTTTCTGCCCGGCGAATAAATGTCGGCAACATATCCGAGGTACTCCTTCACATACATATCGAGGTAGAGAGGGTTGTTCTCAGGCAGGTAGCCTATCTGCCGCCTCATCTCCCTGGCTGACGGACCGGCGGGGAGTCCGCATACCGTCACCTGTCCCGCGTCTGCGGGAAAGAAGCCGGTGATAATTTTCATCATCGTCGACTTTCCTGCGCCGTTGGGGCCAATGAAACCTACAATCTCCCCTGCCGGGATGGTGAATGAAACATCATCCAGGGCCTTTTGCGGCCCATAGTTCTTGGTGACGTTTTGAACAACAATGGACATTGTTGAATTGCGATTTGCGAATTGCGAATTGCGATTAGCGATTAGCGATTTATTCAGGTATTAATTCGAAAATCGAAAATCGAAAATCGCCAATTTCTAGCCGTACATGAACTGACCGAGGTTGGCAAATGCCGAGGTCGGGTTCACGCAGCAGACAGGTATCTTCGAGCTGTTGGCGATGATGTACTGCTCCTTGGCGCCCCAGACATAGTCGGCAAAAGTGATATCCTTGGTGGTCATGATCAGCACCAGGTCTGCCTTGATCTCCTGGGCCACCTCAAGGGCGCGTTCGCCCAGCTTGTCAGCCGGTTCCTCACGAATCTCATACTCTATATTATTCTGAATGAGCATCCTGACAGTATAGTTCAGGTTCAGGTTGGTCTTTTTTGCCAGGGAGTCATCTTTCCTGACGGCTTTCAGGATGTGGATCTTGGAGTCGAAGTATTTTCCCATGAAGATGGCCATGGAGAGCTTCTCCTTCTCCTCCGCCCGGAAGTCGACCGGGAACACAATGTCATGATACTTTTCATTATCAGCCGGCGGGGCCTGGACCACTATATAGGGCACCTTCGACTTTGCGATGACTTTCAGCGCCCAGCTGCCGGTAAGCTTCTGCATGCCGCTCATGCCGTGCGTACCCATAACCACCAGAGATGCCTTTCGGTCATTGACAAATTCAGGAATCTGTTTGAAGATGGTACCCCTGGCAACATGAGTCTTGACCTTTACGCCAAACCTGCGCTCAACATCATTCCCCCTGTTTTCCATGGCAGCCTGCTTGGCCTTCATCCCTCCGTCGCTGGTGATTTTCTCAACAACATGCAGCAGGCAGATTTCATTTCGCGTCATAAGCGAAATCTTGATGGCATGCTGCAATGCATATTCAGTCACCGGGGTGAAATCCCATGGCACCACAATGATCTTGCTGTCGACTTCCATAATATAAACGTTTACAGTTAGAACAGTAAAATTACCCTTTTTGCCTGATTAAGTCAAGCTATACCGGTACCATTGAAAAACGCCGCCACCTATTGAAAAATTGCGTCTGAGCACAAAAACAGTGCCATTTGTGCGAAGATCAGTATGGCAACAGGAACAAAATGCTATTTTTGCCTGCATAATGCGATGATCATTTAAAATGAGAAAAAAAGTAAAGGAACTGCTTGCCAGCCATGTAACAGGAGAAAAGGTGCTGGTCAAAGGCTGGGTCAGGACAAAGAGAGAGATAAAGAATGTGGCATTCGTGGCGCTGAATGACGGCTCGACGATTAACAACATTCAGATTGTCATTGATATAAACAGCTTCTCCGCTGACCTGCTGAAAGACATTACCACCGGTGCCAGCCTGGCTGTGACCGGTACCCTGGTACCGTCGCAGGGCAAAGGCCAGAACGTGGAGATCAACGCATCGGATATCACAATTTATGGCAAATGTGATCCGGAAACGTACCCGCTGCAGAAAAAGGGTCATTCGATGGAATTCCTCAGGGAAATAGCCCATCTGCGCTTCCGCACGAACACATTCGGAGCTGTGATGCGGATACGTCACGCCATGGCCTATGCCATACACAAGTACTTCAATGACAGAGGATTCTATTATCTGCATACACCCATTATTACCGGCAGTGACGCAGAAGGCGCCGGTGAGATGTTCCATGTAACCACCCTCGACCTTGAAAACCTGCCCCGCAAAAAGGACGGTACAGTAGATTATGAGCAGGATTTCTTCGGGAAACCGGCCAACCTTACTGTTTCCGGCCAGCTCGAGGGTGAGCTTGGTGCCCTGGCGCTTGGCGAGATCTATACCTTCGGCCCCACATTCCGCGCAGAGAACTCAAATACCCCGCGCCACCTGGCCGAGTTCTGGATGATTGAGCCGGAGATGGCCTTCTGGGATATAAAAGACAACATGGACCTCGCTGAGGATTTTACAAAGTACCTCATCAGGTATGGACTTGACAACTGCCGTGAAGACCTGGAGTTTCTCAACAAAATGATTGACAATGGCCTGATTGAGAGGCTTGAGTTCGTGCTTGCCAACAGCTATATGAGGCTGACCTACACGGAGGCTGTTAAGATCCTGGAGGCTGCCGGCCGCAAGTGGGAGTATCCCGTGGGCTGGGGCCGTGACCTGCAGGCAGAACATGAGCGTTATCTCGTGGAGACACACTTCAGGAGACCGGTGATACTTACCGATTACCCGATGAACATCAAGGCTTTTTACATGAAGCAGAATGATGACGGCAAAACTGTCAGGGCCATGGATGTGCTCTTCCCCGGCATCGGCGAGATAATAGGCGGTTCGCAGAGGGAGGAGGAGCTGGATAAGCTGACGCGAAGGATTGAGGAGCTGAACCTGCCGCTGAAGGATCTGTGGTGGTACCTTGATACCAGAAAGTTTGGCACCGCACCGCATTCGGGCTTTGGACTTGGCTTTGCGCGGCTGATTCTTTTCATGACCGGTATGTCTAACATCCGCGATGTGGTACCGTTCCCGCGTACTCCCAGGAACGCTGAATTCTAAACTGCTGAACAATAGACTCCATGCTCGACCAGAAACTCCAGCAGAAACTGCTACAGAAGCTCTCCCCGCAGCAGATCCAGATGATCAAGCTGCTGGAGGTGCCTGCCATGCAGATGGAGGAGCGTATCAAGAAGGAGCTGGAGGAGAATCCCGCCCTGGAAGAGGGGCCTGAAGAGGATGAGGTACAGGGCGATGAGGATGACGATGAGGTTGATGACGAACAGGCAGAACGCGAACAGGATGAGTTTGCCCTCGATGATTACCTGAATGACGAGGATATCCCTGATTACAGGCTTCAGGTCAACAACGCATCGAAAGATGATGAACGGCGCGAAGATATTCCATATGCCGCCGGATCATCATTCCACGAAAACCTGATACAGCAGTTCAACCTTCGCACAGACACCGAGCGGGAGGACCTCCTTGGTGAGTATATCATCGGCAACATAGACGACGACGGCTACCTCCGCCGCGAGGTGGAGAACATGGTTGATGACCTTGCATTCCTGCAGAACATCACCACAGATGTCAACGAGCTGAATGCGATACTCAGGATAATACAGGATCTGGAACCGGCTGGCGTTGGTGCCCGTGACCTTCGCGAATGCCTGCTGCTTCAGATAGGGAGGAAAGACCAGTCTGTCCCCTCCGTGACTCTTGCCAAAACTGTTCTTACAGATTACTTCGAAGAGTTTTCCAGGCGGCACTATGAAAAGATCATGAACAGGATGGGGATCGGCGAGAGCGAGATGAAAGGGATCATTGACGAAGTCCTGAAACTCAATCCCAAGCCCGGCGGCACCATAAGCGACCCGTATGCCAGATCGGCACAGCATATAATTCCTGACTTCATCCTTGAACAGAGTGACAGCGGCCTTGAGCTCAGCCTGAACAACAGGAGCATCCCCGAACTGAAGATCAACCGGGATTACAGTGAGATGCTTGAGACATACTCCCGTGACAAGAAGGCTGGCAAGCAGAACCGTGACGCCATCATGTTCGTGAAACAGAAGCTCGATGCTGCCAGGTGGTTCATAGATGCGATGAGACAGAGACAGAATACCCTGCTGCTGACGATGAACGCAATCCTCGAGTACCAGAAGGATTATTTCACCGAAGGCGATGACACCAAACTCAAGCCCATGATACTCAAGGATGTGGCCGAGATGACAGGGCTTGACATTTCAACGGTGTCACGCGTGGCGAACAGCAAGTACATACAGACCCATTTCGGCATCTACCCGCTGAAGTTCTTCTTCTCCGAGGGGATGCAGACTGATGCCGGTGATGAGGTATCGACCCGCGAGATAAAGAGGATACTGCAGGAGTGCCTCAGCAATGAGGATAAGCGCAAGCCGCTGACGGACGAGAAGCTGACAGAAATTCTACAGGAGAAGGGCTACCAGATAGCCCGCCGCACCGTGGCGAAGTACAGGGAACAGCTGAATATTCCTGTTGCAAGGATGAGGAAGGAGATAAAATAGGCAGCAGAGCATTCTGGCTGGTTGAGATTTTCAGGATTAGGAAGGAGATAAAATGAACCCCGGAGACAATGGACTGCCTGGCAATGGCAGAGGTGAGGAGGAGAGCAGGATGCATCCGGGCAATGAACAGTGGCTGAAGAGAGCGGCTGAAATACTTTCAGTTGTTTTTCACCCGATATTCCTGCCGCTGTACGGACTGCTGATTATTTACAGCGCACACACGCTGCACTCATTTCTTCCCCCCCAGATCAAAAGGATGATTTTAATACTTGTGATGGCCAATAACCTGCTTATGCCAATGGCCCTCGCAACTGTCCTTTACGCCCGGGGCGCCATCAAAACATTCAATGCCCGCGACCGCAATGAGAGGGTAATCCTGCTTTCATTTTCACTTCTGATGTACAGCCTGACAGCCTTCATTCTGCTAAGGATGCAGGTTCCAGGTCTCTTCAGGGCTTTTTTCATCTCAATAGCTATTGTCACATTCAGCACACTTCTGATAACAATGTTTTACAGGATCTCGCTGCATGCTTCAGGCATCGGGGGATTGATGGTGCTGGTTATCTTCATGGCGGCAGTGTACAACATCAGCATGCTCTGGCAGGCTGTAGCCGTTGCGCTAACAGCCGGAGCAGTGATGTCATCAAGAATATACCTCGGTGATCATTCGCCCTCGGAGGTCTGGGCAGGACTGGCCGCCGGGACAGTGATAATGGGCCTGTCACTCTTTTTTATGCTCAGGTAGGATCACTGAAGCCAGCCTTTCAAGCCTGTTTTGATTCATGGTGATAAAACCATAACGTCCGTCAAGGTGCCTGCCAAGGTACTCCTGTTCCGTCTGTCCCGGGGTGGGTATAAGCACTGCTCCCATGCCAAGGGAGACAAGCTCCATAACTGAAGTATATCCGGTTCTTGCAATCACCATGGATGCCCCGGTAATAACCTGCCGCATTGTGCCTGTTTCAGCTCCGGTTAATAAATGTATTGCCTGGCCGGAAGGCAGAGGTGTATTCAGAGGTGTGGCACTCAGCACTGCCAGCGGGAATTCCCGCAGAGATTCAGAAACCTTCCGGAGCAGCAGGGATCGCTGTGGCTCAGGTCCTGACAGAATAAGGCAGGCATAAGGCTGAGCCAGGGATGAGGGAGGCGCCCCCGTGTCCGGCTGCAAAGGTTCACTCTTCGCCCGGGAAAGCGACAATGGTTCACTCTTCGTACGGCAGGGCGACAATGGTTCACTCTTCGTACGGCAGGGCGATAATGGTCCACTCTTCATCCGGCAGGGCGGAAACGGTTCAGTACCGGCAACTCCAAACCTTGAGAGGGGCCCGATAAAGGCAACATTCGCAGGAAGCCTGCCGCCATGCGAGAGCCTTCCCGAAAGATTTTCGCTGCCGCGATAATCAGGCACCAGGCAGAGATCATACCTGCTGATTATCATCCGGTGCATCCACGCAGCCAGCGGCTCCAGGAACGCGAGGAACGCGGGGAAAGCGATCCTCACCTGGTGGGTGACATAGACTGAAAAGATTTTCTTATGGCAGAAGCCGAACCGGTTATCAGAGATGATCACCATCGGGTCAAGTTCTTTCGCCAGCCTGCGGAGGGTGGCATGTTCCCTTACCGCGGACGCAACTATGACAGGCAATTGCAGAAAGATGCTGACATACTGTGGCAGGTAACGGGAGTACCTGATCCTGAGGCCCGGAATTTCAACCGTTTTGATACCCGGCAGCTCCCTTACGATCATTTCGGTCAGGGGTGCATCAGCTGCGAAGACCACCTCACAGCCCCTTCGTTCCAACTCCATCGCAAGGGGTATCATCCTTCCGGCATGGCCGAAACCCCAGCTGAGAGGGCTTATCAGGACTTTCATCCCGTTCATGGCTGTTATCCCGAGACGGTTGTGGTGATACCCAACTGGCTGACCCTGCGGGCGATGGCATTGAGTTCGCTTACCGGCACTTTTCTGAGACTGTTGCCCAGCGGCGTATCGCGGTGTATGGTGTATATCATCACCTGCTGAGGTCTGAGCCTGGATATGGCTTCCAGCCATGCGGTGATCTCTTCCTCAGTGGTGTTGTCAACCGTCCGGCCGTCGCACTCACCCCTGACGAAGAGGGTCTGGATGATAAACCTGCCCTTGAACTCCCTGATATACTCTTCATACCTGGCAAGGTCAGTTTTCACATGCGGCTGGTTAATCTGCCTGACAGTATCCGGCAGTGCCGAATCAAGTTTGAGCATGTTCTGGTCAACTTTCTTCAGCGCTTCACGAACGCTTTTCAGGCGGAGCATGGAACCGTTGGAGAGCACTGACACCTTTGCCGCGGGGAAGAACTCATCGCGCAGTGCCAGGGAGTCATCTATTATCACGGCGAAGTCGGGGTGCAGTGTAGGTTCGCCGTTTCCGGCATAGGTGATAACATCCGGGGCCTTGCCCTGCTCCTTCATCCCGGAAAGTTTCTTTCTAAGGGCATCGCGGACTTCGCTGCGTGTCGGAAGCTTTTCCTTAGGCCCCGGTTTGCCCGGTGTCCAGCCGCACTCGCAGTATATACAATTAAAGGAGCACACCTTGCGGGTGACGGGAAGGAGGTTTATCCCGAGGGATACGCCCAGCCGGCGGCTGTGCACCGGCCCGAACACAATGCTGTCAAAAAGGAAAGTGGA
Source organism: Bacteroidota bacterium (assembly GCA_018262715.1). GTDB lineage: Bacteria > Bacteroidota > Bacteroidia > Bacteroidales > VadinHA17 > SR-FBR-E99. The sequence goes on along the minus strand of JADFDS010000002.1, from coordinate 37,716 downwards.
CATTACGCGAATGATTGATCAAGGCTACAAATTTACGATAATATGCATATCCGGCTCTGCGGTGAAGTATATGCCTGCCAGGGCCAGGTTCATGCCGGCGACTGCGGGGGGGACTATGCCAATCTCCGAACCCGGCTCTCCGGAAGCAGACGCAAGTGCTATACGAGTCTCCACACGCGGCTCTCAGGGAGCAGATACATATGTTATACCAGTCTCCGCACCCGGCTCTCCGGAAGCAGGCGCATATTCTGCAGGTCGAACGGCTCCACCAACAGCAGGCCGGGGCGCTTGCCGGGTTCTATTGATCCGAGTATGTCATCACACTTCAGTGCCATGGCCCCGTTGATCGTCCCCCACCTTATCAGTTCCTCCGCGGGGATGCCCGGCACGGCCTCCTGAAGGAGCAGCAACTCGCTGATCATGCTCAGCCGACATGTCGATGCAAGGCTGTCAGTTCCCACTGCAATCTTACCGGTCAATTCCCGCAGCATCGCAGCGGGTGGCATCTTACCGGATATATACATGTTTGACGATGGGCAGAGGCAGAACCAGGTGTTCCCTGCAGATGCCACCTTCAGTGCCTCCTCCCTGGTGATCACCGTGTTGTGTACCAGCAACAAGCGTGATGCAAGACGGGAGAGGCCAAGAGCTGCATCTGCGTGGCCCTGTGCCATTTTGCGCTCGTCATCCGATTCCAGGAAATGAAGTGAGATGACTGAATCAGGTGAAATCTGTTCCCTTATCATTTCAGAAAGGGGAGCGGAGACGGAATAGAGTGAGTGAGGTGTCACCTGTGCCTGAAGACTCCGGCGCCTCATCTCCTCACACACCTCAAGGGCTCCCCGCATGCGGACTTCCGCAACAGCCGGGTCCAGGCCGAAGACCTCGGCGAAGGTGATGTAGCGGATGGGGCTTTTGCTTTTTGTGACCGCAGTGACCGGGCTGTTTGAGATATCGCCGCAAGCCACCACCCCGCCCGAACGCATTTCAATGTCGGCGGCCCGGACAGCAGCCATGATTTCATCATCTGATGCCTCGCGCCTGTCGCGAACGGAGACAATGAAGTCACTCAGTCCGCCTCCGGCGGGAATAAGGCCGCGCATATGGGAAAGCTCAAGATGCGAATGGCAGTTGACAAATCCCGGGATGATAACGCCGTTGTAAAACTCCGTTGAAGCACTCTCCCTGAGAGAGCCGCCGGTATCCTCGACACCGGTCACGGTGCCGTCGCCGGCAACGGTGACGATGCCTCTCCTGAGTGGCCTTCCGGCCGAGGTAAACAGGTATTGGGCAGATATTCTTCTCACTGTCACTGTACTGCGAAGTCGTCAGCGTGCACTATTCTGATATTCGCTATGCGGGCATGCTTTTCCCACTTACCAGGCTGGTTGTCATGATTCAGGAGCCATCCGCGCAGGCGTGAGCCGGGAATACTGTCAAGGGTATGGCTGATCTGAACGTTACGGATCTGCCCGTCCTTTCCAAGGAAGATTTCCTGCCAGTAGTCGCGCTTTTCCTCTCCGGTGCTGTCAGGGTAGCTGAAGTAAACGGTGACCCTCGGATTAAGACTCTTATCGTCTTCAAAAACACGGATGTCGGCCTTAAGGATATATTCACCGGGCCTGTCAACCGGGATGTCAAACCAGACAGGATCACGGGTGAAGTCTTCCGGCAGGCGGTAGTCGGGCTTGCCTGTCCAGAGGTTTTTTTCAGAAGGCTTCACCGCATTCTGTTGGGTCATCACTTCCGTTTCCAGTTCAAGCAGGTTCCCGGTTACCCTGTCATATATCCTTGACAGCTTCCTGGGTTTACCCGTGAAATAGTACCTCATCGTGGTTTCAAACTGTTCATAGGTATAACCGTGGCTCTCTATGACATCTGCATAGTTCTGAATTGAGTCACGCTGAGCCCAGGTCTCCCTCATGGAAATGAGATCCATCATACCTGCCGTCAGATAGGTGTCAGTGAGTATCCTGACAAGCTTATCTTCCGGGATGCGCATCTTCCGCGACGGTTTTTCATTTTCCGAGTCGCCGCATGACATAATCATCAGCATGACAGTCACAACGAATATTTTGTATACCGTCTTCATTTAATGGCTTTTTCCTTGTCTTTAAGTTGCCTGCGCGAGAGATAATGAACAGGGTACCATGCTGCTGCGTAACCTATTGCAAGCACCGTTGCAGCAACCACGAAGAAGTCAGCCAGGCGCATCCTGACGGGATAGGCGTCAATAAGCAACGACTCACCTGCCAGCTTGACGATGCCGAAGTGCTGCTGTGCCGCACAGAGGACGAATCCCAGCAGGAGGCCAATGATGGTTCCGATAAAGGATATCATCCAGCCCTCATAGATGAATATCCGTTTGATCAGGCGGTTATCTGCCCCCAGGCTTTTCAGGATGCTTATATCCCTCTCTTTTTCAATAATCAGCATCGTCAGTGATCCGATGATATTGAAAGAAGCGATGATCAGGATGAATGAGAGGATAACGAAGATAGCCAGCCTCTCAGCCTTCATCACCTTGTAAAATATCTCCTGCTGCTCATAGCGGTTTTGCACGCGGAAACCGTCACCCATTGCCTCCCTGATTGCATTCTGCGTCTTTTTCTCATCAGCTCCGGGTTTCATCCTCACCTCTATGGAACTTACCTCGTCGGTGTAGTCGAGCAGTTCCCTGGTAAAGTCAAGGGGGAGGAAGACATATTTTGAATCGAATTCCTGTTCGACAGCAAAGATTCCCGAGAGGAAAATATACTTCCTTGTGAACTCATTGTCAGGCGTTCCCCTGATTTTTGCCTTCCGGTCAGGAATATAAATTGCCAGAGGGGAGATAAAGTTAAGCCGCATTCCGAGGTAGTTTGCCACACCCAGTCCGGCTACTGCATAGGGATTCCCGTTTTCGCCCTGCAGGATGAAGTTACCGTCCCACATTGCGGTATCGAGGTCAGTGACAGCGGCATAGTTGAGTGACACTCCCTTCACGGTAGCTATATATTGCTGCTCATCATAGCGGAGGAGAGCATTTTCCTCCAGTGTCATCGCATAGACGTCAACACCTTCGGCGGAAGCCAGCTTTTTCAGCATGAGACTGTCGGGGGTGAACACCTTCCCGGCAACGGGGGTGATTTTTATCTCCGGGTCAGAGGTGCTGAAGATGCTTCTGACCATATCTTCCAGGCCGTTAAAGACCGAGAGGATGGTTATCAGCGCCATTGTTCCGACTGTCACCCCTGCCACTGAGATGGCTGAGATCACGTTGATGGCGTTCCGCGATTTTTTTGCGAAGAGGTATCTTTTTGCTATGTAGAGTGACAGCTTCATCTGCTCCTGCGGGCAATTACCAGCAACCCGGTTCCCTTCCGGTGGCTCCCGTTCAGGTCTGCGCAGTTGAGCGCCAGCACGAACGGCATAACGGCAAGATAGTAGAAAGGCAGCAGAATAAAGAAGAGTTTTGATGCTGAGAGCATGATGACCGGATATTTCATCGAAAGCCTCCATGCAATGCTGCCCGGGGTGCCGTAGGTATATGACACGCTGACCTCTGTGTATCCTGCGGTCCGGAGCTTCTCCGTTATCTCCTCCCTGGCATATCCGTCGCGCACATGTTCACCGATGAACGACGTGTCGCCGTCGGAATGGACATCCGAACCGCCCTGGTCCGAGGGGGTCGAGATGACCAGGTAACCGCCCCCGGCAGTCATCTTCAGGAAATTGGCGAAAACAGTGCGGTCTTCAGCAATATGTTCCATTACGTCAACGCAAAGGATCAGGTCATAACTCTCCACGCTGCTCCAGGTAACAAGGTCAGCCTCAACGGCGTGCACCCTTGTTGCAAGTTTGGTCCGGCGGAAGAATTCGTTGCAGTCTGCCACCTGTTCGCTCTTAATATCAGCCGCGGTGATCTGCCACGAAGTGAAATGCGAGGCCATCCACCACGAGTACTGGCCGAAGCCCATCCCGGCATCAAGGACATTTGCGCTGTCCGGAAGCGAAGGCCCCAGGTTTTTCAGTGCCCTCCTGACGTGCCATGAACGGAGGAGCAGGATGTTCAGCAGCCGGTAGAAGAGCTTCCGCAGAAGCGGATGGCGGTTAAAAACCTGCCCCAGGAGATCCTTGATCGGGTCATAGTGCATCGGGCTTATTCCTTGAGCAGTTTGGAAATATTGTCGATATAGTCGTTGCTGTCGTCAATGAAAAAAGCGATTTCGGGAACGATTCGCAACTGGTTGCGCACCTTCTGTCCCAGCTCATACCTCAGTCTGGGTACGCTGGTACGTAAAACTTCAAGGGTAGCGGCAGATCCTTCGGAAGGAAAGACGCTGATCCATGTCTTTGCGAGGGACAGGTCAGGACTGACGCGCACCGTGGTCACCGATATCATCTTCCCGGGCGCAAGTTCTGTCCCGTGATGCATGATGATCTCCGCAAGCTCCTTATGCACCAGACGTGCAACTTTCTTCTGCCGTGTCGATTCCATTGTGCATGAATTACGCCGCAAAAGTACGAAATAAGTTCGGTACCGACACTCCTGACTGATCCTGCCGGAAATGAAATGAATTCGTGAATAATAGCTATTTTTGCAGCTGCTAATATTTTATTAATGGATACAGTAGTAAGCGGGATACGGTCGACGGGCAATCTTCACCTGGGAAATTATTTTGGCGCTCTGAAGAATTTCCTCAGGATGCAGGATGAGAATAATTGTTTTTTCTTTGTAGCAGATTATCACTCACTTACGACACATCCGCATCCTGATGACATTCATGGCAACATCAGGCAGGTGCTTGCCGAATACCTTGCGGCAGGAATTGATCCGGAGAAGGCAACAGTCTATGTGCAGAGCGATGTGCCCGAAGTGACCGAGCTTTATCTTCTGCTGAACATGATTTCCTATGTAGGGGAGCTTGAGCGTACTGCTTCATTCAAGGAGAAGATCCGCAAGCACCCTGACAACATCAATGCAGGCCTGCTGACCTACCCGGTGCTGATGGCGGCTGATATTATCATTCACAGGGCTCACAAGGTGCCGGTGGGAAAGGACCAGGAGCAGCACCTCGAGATGACCCGCCGGTTTGCCCGCCGCTTCAATACAATGTACGGCGTGGAATATTTCCCGGAGCCCGATGCCTATAATTTCGGCAGGCAACTTATAAAGATCCCGGGCCTTGATGGTACGGGTAAGATGGGCAAGAGCGAGGGGAATGGCATTTTCCTGGCCGATACGCCTGCAGAGATCCGGAAGAAGGTAATGAAAGCCGTTACCGATACCGGGCCGGAGAAACCGGGTGCCGAACCGTCAGAACCGGTCAAAAACCTTTTTACAATAATGGAGGTGGTCTCTGAATCCTCCACGCTTCAGCATTTCCGTGAGCAGCACGCCACATGCCAGATAAGGTACGGCGACCTGAAGAAGCAGCTTGCCGAGGACATCATCAGGGTTACTGATCCCATCAGGATAAGGATCAACGAGATACTCAATGATCCGGATTATCTCGGAAAGGTTGTGGCAAGTGGTGCGGAGAAGGCAAGGGCCAGCGCTTCAAAAACCATCCGTGAGGTCAGGGAGATTATTGGCTACAGGCCATTCACGCATTGACCACCGGGGCCCTCTCGAAGGGTGCATCCCTGTCAAACAGGTACCGGTATGTGATGTGCGTCTTGATTATTTTTGCGCCTATCTGGTCAAGAAGGTGCATCATTGAGGGATTGAAGTCGCCTATCCAGTTAAATTCCAGCTCTTTGTACGGAAACCTGTCAGACATCGCCAACCTGGCGAATGACATTATCAGAGCTCCCTCCACCCCCTTGCGCTGATGTTCCGGCACAATGCCGAAGATCAGGCCGAATGCCTTGGTCAGTTCATTTTTAATATGCCTGTACCACAGGAATTTCAACCTTCCGACATGATTGAGCTTGCCGTTGAGATGCCTGACAATCTGGTTGACCTCGGGGAGCATTATGAAGAAGCAGATGGGTTCATTCCTGTAGAAGCCGAACCAGAGAAGTTTCTCGTCAAGCACCGGCCTGATGCTTTTGAGGATAAGCTTTGCATGGCCCTCGCTGATTGTCTTGACACCCGGGAACCGTGCCCACCCCTTGTTATAGACTATCATAAAGTTACGGGAAATGTCACGCAACTCTTTCAGGGTCATATACCTGAATGTATAGTCAGGGTTGCTGAAGATCCTTTCCGCCTTTTCCCTGATTACAGCATCAAGCCTGCTGTCGTCAACAGGCATGTGGTATGTGTACTGGTCGAAATAGTTCCTGAATCCGTATGCCTCGAAAAGTTCCCTGTAGTATGGCGGGTTATAGGGCATGCAGTAGTTCGGGGGCATGAATCCGTCAACCAGCAATCCCCACCAGCGGTCGCGGTCACCGAAGTTCACAGGTCCCTCCATCACTTTCATTCCCTTCTCCTCCAGCCAGTTGCGACAGGCGTCAAACAGTATTGCCGCAGCCTCCCTGTCGTTAATGCATTCGAAGAAACCCATTCCCCCCACCTGTTCTCCGTGGGCGCTCGCAATTTTCTTACTATAGAAAGCCGCCACCCGGCCAACGGCATGTCCAGTGTCATCGCGAAGCAGCCACCTTACTGCCTCGCCGGTGCGGAACAGCGTGTTGGAGGAAGGGTGAAATATTGTCTCAATATCCTTGAAGAGGGGCTTTATCCAATTCTTGTCTTCCCTGTTTATAAATGCCGGCAGATCATGAAAGTCCCTGATGTCTTTTTTGCTGCTGAGTTCAGCAAGCCTGTAACCACGGTTCATTACCCTCTGAGTACCAAAATTTCTGAAAATTACGCATTCATTTTGGAAATCCAAAAGGTAGAAGCAGGGAAGCCATGAGGGCAAAATTCTTTATCCCCTACGGGGAATGGTCAGGTTGGTGCCGGTCATTTACAATTCCGGAACCCCTGCGGGGTATTACTATTGCCTGGTGGTTATTGGCTACTGCCTGATTTCAGACCTTGATTCTGGCGGAAACGATAAAGTTTCTTCCGGGTGCTGCGATGCCTGAGGAGTAGGGTCTGTACCTGAGGTCAAGCAGGTTCTCTATCCCCGCTGTCAGTTCGAGCCTGTTGCTGATGTTCCAGGAGGTTTTGAAGTTAAGCGTGAACCATCCGGGTGACCACGGGTTGCCGTTTTCGTCTTCGGCATAGAGATATGGTTTGTCCTTCTCACTGGGGGCCATTCTGTCATTGGTTATGCTTCCGTTGTAGACCGCATACAGGTCGGCTTTGAGAACCGAGCGTTCATAGATCAGGTGCGTTGCCCCGAACAGCGGCGGAACGTGCCTCAATGGAGCCTTCTCATCGTCATGTCCGGCAGTGAGGCTGAGTGATGATTTGACCCTGATGAATGATGAGGGTCGCAGTTCGGCCTTCAGCTGGGTGCCGTAGACAATTGCGTATCCGGCATTGACCATGGCATAGACCTGGCTCTCCTCGCCCTGGAAGACAAATGTGGGTTCTCCGTTGAAGAGAAACTCTCTGCGCACCATGGCATTGTCAAGATACGACCAGAAGACCGACGCCTCTGCCAGGAGCATCTTGCCGAACTCCCTTGATGCGCCAAGGTCAATGTTATAGAGGTATTCCGGTCTCAGGTCAGGATTGGGCACCACCAGCACCCCGGGGGCCGATTCAAAAACCTTGCCCAGGTCATCAAGGTTCGGAGCCCTGAATCCGGTGGAGAGGTTGACAGTCAGCTCCGTACGGCCATCGGGCCTGTAGACGGCACCGGCAGCACCGGTGAGGGCACCGTTACCTGACTCGATGGTGGTGAACGGAAAGTTATACCATGAGTTGTCAGCTATCTCCGAGTTCAGGCTGACATAGTTGTACCTGGCTCCCGTGCTTACTGTGAACTTACTGCTCAGGTTGAACTTGTAACCACCGTACAGGGAGAAGCTGTTATAGATATTTTTCCCGTTGGGATAGCGTGACCCGGCAGGCTCGGTCTCCCCGGTAAGAATATTTTTCACATCGGCGGTGCTGCGGATGGTGTTCCATACATATTCTGCTCCGTAGTACGCCAGGTTATCCCTTTTGCCGGTCTTTTTGTCGAAGTCGAGGTTGGCCGACCAGATCCCTACCTTTTCAAACTGCTCATTGAGGTCAGTTTTGTTGAGCGCCCTGTCATGACGGCTCTCGCGGTAATCCTGCCTTGCCACTGTGAGGCGGATTTCGTCGAAGAGATTTGCAGGCCTGTTATAACGCATCGAGGCGTTGGTCATCATCCACACCTGCGGCCCGTAATACCAGTCGCCGTACCTCAGGGTTCCGCCCTTTACCTGGATGAGCCTGTCATAGCGGGGGACATCGGAGAGGTGGGAGTAATGGTGTGCCAGATCTATATCCAGGTGTTTTCCCGCCTTGAAGCGGAGCTTGTTGGTGGTGTTGATCTGCCTGTAGCCGGAAGCCACCTGTCTGCGGGGGTTGCTGTTCATAATCACGCTGTCACGGTTGCCGATACGCTCCTGGTAGAGGTCGCGAAGGTATTCCGAGTGTGATACTGATCCCATTACAAGGTCGCCGAAGTCAGACCAGGTCACTGACGACAGGAGGGCCACCCTCCTGCCGCCGGCGTTGATCCATGCGTGATAAGTCTGTTCGCCGGCGGCAGATGACCAGCGAGCCATTGCTTCGGCCTTGACGAAAAGGGAGTCGCCCGTAGAGAAGAGAGCCCTCCGGGTATGGAAGTCCATAACCCCGCCGAGGGCATCGCTGCCGTACATGGTGGCGCCCGGTCCGAAGATGATTTCCGTTCGTTCTATTATGTTCGGGTCAATTGAAATGACATTCTGAATGTTGCCTTCACGGTAGATGGCATTATTCATCCTCACTCCGTCAATGTTAATAAGCACCCTGTTGGTGGCAAAGCCACGAATCATGGGGCTTCCTCCTCCGAGCTGGCTCTTCTGCACGAAGACGTCGCCCATGGAGATCAGGTCAGCTGCCGTTTGCGGATTCATGATCTTTACAGCCGGGAGCGCCACCACGTTGATGTGGTTGGGCACTTCCTCCGATTTCTGTTCCCATCGGTTCGCGGAGACGATGAACTCCTCCACCTCGAAGGTTTTTGTCTCGAGCTTCACCACCCACTTTGCAGCCATAAGCTCTTCAGTGGTGAACGAAACCCTCTCGTATGAAAAGTGCTGGAAGAAGACCGGCTGTTCCCCGCTGAATCCCGAGAGGCTCACCTTCCCTGAATAATTGGTATAGCCAAACTGTGTTCTGGCTTCGTTGTATACAGCCACATCTGCTATCGGCTTGCCGTCATCGGCACTGAGAACAGTGACTGTCTGGGCGCTAAGGCTCATCAACGGAGCTAAAAACAGCAGCAGAAAGGTGAATTTATTCATTGGTAAAAATGTCTTGGCGTTTCTTTTCGCACAAAAAGCGTTCCATTCGTGTTCATTTCGGATATGTTTCCCGGCATAACAGCAGCGTCTCGTCAAACTCTTTCGCGGGGCATCCTAATATTTTATATTTTTGATGTTAGATAACAACAGGGATATTTGTGCGGAAGAGAACCGGCATCATACTGGTGGGGATTCTTGCCATTGCTCTGGCTGTGGCAGCTTTCTTTCTCCGCAAGGAGAAGCAGGTGGTGGTTATTGACCCGTGGGAGGCAGTGCCTGCCGATGCTTTTTTCGTCATAGAAACCAGTGATTTTCCCGAGCTGCTGACCCGTATTACCGATCCTGCAGGCATCCTGTCAGGACTGTCAGGTCTGGACTGGGCCGCGTCGCTTGTGCGCTCTGCCTCTTCAATTGACAGTGTCACCGGCGGCAGGGAGGTTCGTGAGCTTATAAGCAACAGGAGGATGCTCATTTCTTTTCATGCTGCCGGGCAGAGGCAGACTGTGCCGCTGGCAGTGATGAGCACCGGACCTGCATTCACGGCAAGGAAGCTGACGTTGCTGTGCAGCCAGGCGGGGGCCACAGTGACCGACAAGCGCGACCTTGGAGGCACACGAACATTCACCCTTACATTCACCCGGGGGAGCAGGCAGAAGCCAGTTTATTTAGCTCTCACCTCCGGCATCCTGATCATAACTCCCTCGGAGAGCATGATTACCGCAGCCCTTGACAACAGGAGCGCCGGTTCAGACATACGGCACCAGCAGGGTTTCACCCAGGTTGTCAGCGCTGCCGGCAAAACGGCTGACAATCTGTTCGTGCTGTTCAGAAACCTTCCGCCTTTCCTGAAATCATTTACTGACCCTGAAGATATCTCCGTCATCTCGTCAGTGGCAATTGCCGGGGGCGGAGATCTCACCACCGCGGAGGACGGGCTTTTCATAAGCGGGTTCCTGACTACTGCAGGTGCAGGTACAGGTGCAGACCGCCTCAGGGATGTTGCACCGGCTGAGAACGGTGTGCATGAACTTCTTCCACGCAATACCCTCAGCTACAGCACGGTGATGCGCCGCGCCTCACTCTCCGGCGAAACGGCAACTGACCCGGCATCAATAAATGCGACTGACCTTGCCCTCATTCTGAGCCCGTTCACCGGCACAGAGGTTACTGAAGGGCTGATAGCATTCGGTGAGGGCAGTGTGAGGATACGTCTCTTTCGTATGACAGACCCACAGTCGGCGGAAGAGGTGCTGCGGCAGCGACTGGCTGCAAAGTACCGCTCCATGGGACTGAGGGAGAGTCATTTTGTGGCTTCAGCCAGGAACAGTGACGGAGCGGAGGAGGTGATCTACCGCATGCCATTCACCGGGGTGGCATCAATCCTTGCCGGGGCGGAAAAAAGCAGGGCCGGTGACGAATGGGTGACATTTGCAAGGTCATACATGATCTTCTCTCAATCTCCTGAAGCACTCGCGGCAGTGCTCAGGGAGTCAGCCGGCGGAAATACCCTTATCAATGACCCGGGTTTCAGGGAGATGGAAAAGAGCCTGCCCACGAAGAGCTCCTTTCTGTTTTATTCATCGGGCAGGGTGCTGAAGTCACAGTTGGCTGAGTATCTCACCCCGGCTGCAGCCGCCTCCCTGACTGACAGGGCGCTGTCAGGAATCAGCGGGGTTGGGGTGAGCATGACGCCAAGCAATGAGATGATCTATACGAGCCTCTCGGTAAGGTATACTTCCGGCGGTGAACACCCGGGGAGCGCTCCGGCTGCAGCCGCAGCCACAGAAGTCACAACCGGTGAAACAGATTCATCCGGGCTCAAACTCCTGTGGAAGGTGAAGCTTGATGCAGCACCTTCGGTTAAACCGTTCTTCTTCACCAACCATAACACCGGTGCAACGGAAATATTCATACAGGACCGCAACAACAACATTTACCTTATAAGTTCTTCAGGCAAGATACTCTGGAAGGCAGCAATCAGGGAAAAGATAACCGGTGATATCTTCATGATAGATTACTACAAAAATGGTAAACTGCAACTTCTTTTTACCGGCCGTGACTATATGCACCTTATCGACCGGAACGGCAACTATGTTGACAAATTCCCGGTAAAGATGCAGTCGCCGGCTTCAAACACCCTTGCCCTCTTTGATTATGAGAACAACAAGGACTACAGGCTTTTCATAGCCGGTGATGACCGGAAGATATATGCCTATGACCGGTCAGGCACACCGGTCAGGGGATGGAATCTCTTTACCGCCAGGGGAAAGGTCACTGATCCTGTAACCTTCTTCAGGGTAAGGGGTAAGGATTATCTCTTCGTGGCTGATGACCAGGCGGTTTATGTGCTTGACCGCACCGGCAATATCAGGGTAGCCCACCAGGAGCCTCTGATGAAGGCTCCGGGTTCGGTTGCCAGGCTGACAGCTGAGGATGAACCTTCCATTATCTTTTCCGCTCTCGACGGTGCCACAGTCAGGCTGCTGTTTGACGGCACGGTAAAGAAAGACACTATCAGAGGGATCTCTGCCTCACACAGGTCTGAATTTGGTGATATTGATGGTGACGACGTGACTGACCGCCTGACTGTTGACCAGGGTGTTCTGAGAGCCATTGACGGCTCCGGTCACGAGATGTGGAGATACAGTGCCGGAGGAGGGGAGGTGACAGGGCCATGGATCGTCTCAACAGGAACGGATGAGAGGAGAATAGCCATCTATGATACAGGAAAAGGGATGCTTCACCTCATCGGACGAAACGGAGCTTCCGTGAGTGGTTTCCCGCGTCCGGCAGGGCCCCTGTTCAACACTGGAAAAGTGTCAAATAAAAGTACCTGGAACCTCATCTCAGTCGAAGATGAGATCTACCTTTGTAATCACGAACTGAATTCCGGTTCAAAATAATAAAACCATATGAAAAGGAAAATTCTGGCGCTGATCGTGCTGCTGTCAGCAGTCACCGCCGGCCATTCTCAGAACAGCCAGGTTCTTTATTTCATGAACCTGCCGCAGGCTACTACCCTCAATCCGGCCTTTAAGCCGACAGGCCGGTTCTACCTTGGACTACCCGGGATATCCGATATCTCCGTCAGACTTGACAACAACTTCCTGAGTCTGTCAGACCTCTTTACAAGCGGTGTCATCTCCGACTCCACCCTTTCCTTCCTGGAAAGGGGTCCCTGGCTGAATGATTTCCTGGCAGGACTGGGCGACAACAACTCTCTTGAGCCGCAGGCCGGAGTCAGGCTTTTTGGTCTCGCCTTTACGGTTAAGGACAACCTGAGGTTCAGCCTTGACATCACTGAACGGGCAGAAGCCAACCTGGTATTCCCGGGTGATCTCTTCAGGCTGGGACTGGGCGGTAACAGTGACTTCATCGGAAAAACACTTGACCTCTCTTCATTCAGGACAGACATGATGGTTTACCACGAGATCGGACTCGGGGCTTCAGGAAACATCACCGAAAAGCTGAGGATAGGAGGCAGGCTTAAAATTCTGTCGGGAGTGGCGTCTGCATACCTTACAAACAACCATTCCAAACTTACGGTAAATGAAGATTTCACCCATACGGCTGACGCTGATATCTCGTTGAACATGAGTGCCCCGGTACTGTTCACAACAGAGAGTGACGGCACCATCCACGGAGCAGAATTCGACGAAGCAAGGTTTGATGATACCCGCAACGCGATATCATACCTGAAAGAGCTGGCTAACCCGGGTGCGGGCATTGATCTGGGCGCTGAATACAGGTTCAGCGAAAAACTGGCCGTATCGGCTGCCGTAAATGATCTCGGATTTATCAGGTGGAAGAGGGACCTGTCACAGCTTACGATCAACTCCACTTTCAAGTTCAACGGTCTGACCATGCAGGATGTATATGATGAAAGCCTCGATTTCGAAGAGCTGATCAACTGGACCATTGACAGCCTCCAGAATGTTCTGGAGCTTGCAGATTCGCCGCAGGAGTACACTACATACCTGCCGGCAAAAGTGGTCGCAGCCTTCAGCTACACACCGGTCAGGTACTTTACCCTGGGATTGCTGTCACAGACACGGTTTGAGGGGCCACAGGCACACCAGTCAGTGACCCTTTCAGGTAATCTTCACTTCCGCAATATCTTCTCAACCACATTGGCATACACTGCGGCCAACAGGCGCTTTGACAACCTTGGCTTCGGGATGGCGCTGAGGGGAGGACCCTTCCAGTTCTTTGTCCTGGTTGACAATATACCCCTTAAGTATTCAAGCTTTACAAGCGGGGAGCAGACAATCAGGCTTCCCGAGAATATGAATACCGTCAATGCACGGCTGGGCCTCAACCTGTTGTTCGGCAACAGGGAAAGGGACAAGACTCTTCCCCCGATGTAGAGCGGTTTTTATTTTGAGGAATCCTTAAGCTGTCTCGCCAGTGAGTTGGCGAAGACAAAGTCATTGAGTTTGCTGCAGTCTGACTTCAGGATCTCGTTTCTGTTGCCTTCCCAGCATTTCTCCCCCTCTTCGATGAATATGATCTTTTCTCCGTTTTCCATCACGGAGTTCATGTCATGAGTGTTGACAATTGTGGTCATGTTGAGTTCTACGGTGATCTCCCGTATCAGCTCGTCAATGACTATTGATGTCTTCGGGTCAAGGCCTGAGTTGGGTTCGTCACAAAACAGAAATCTTGGTTTGAGTGCAATGGCCCTGGCTATGGCCACCCTCTTCTTCATCCCTCCGGATAGTTCGGAAGGAAAAAGCCGGTTGGAGTTTACGATGTTCACCCGGTCAAGACAAAAGTTGACCCGGTCAAGTTTTTCCGGGTATGACATGCCGGTGAACATGTCAAGCGGAAACCTGACATTCTCCTCAACAGTCATTGAGTCAAAGAGTGCGCTTCCCTGGAAGAGCATGCCCATCTTCTGGCGGAGCTCCTTTTTACCACGGAAGTCGAGACGGGTGAAAGGGACATCATTGTAGTAGATTTCTCCCTCATCCACGTCAAGCAGTCCGACAAGGCATTTGAGAAAGACGGTTTTCCCGGAGCCGCTCTTTCCGATGATCAGGTTTGTTTTGCCAGGCTCGAAGACGGCGGAGATGTCTGTCAGAACCCGGCGGTCACCGAATGATTTGGATATGTGCTCAGCCCTGATCATGAGAGAAGCAGTTGTGTCAGGATGACGTTAAAGAGCAGGATTGTAACGCTGCTGTACACCACCGCCTTCGTGCTTGCACGGCCCACTTCGAGGGAACCTCCCTCTACATGGTATCCCTGGTGTGCCGAAACCGTTGAGATGATGAAGGCAAAGAAGACAGTCTTGATAAGTGAGTATGTGATATAGTAAGGGATGAAGGCGTATTGAATGCCGTAGATATAGTCCTGTGAGGTAATGACACCGGCGCTGGTGCCGACGATCCATCCGCCGATAATGCCTGTGATAATGCTTATCAGGGTGAGGAAGGGGTTGAAGATGACGGTAGCCACCACCTTCGGGAGGATGATGTACGAGGCAGAGTTGATTCCCATAAGTTCAAGGGCATCAATCTGTTCCGTCACTCTCATAGTGCCGATCTCGGATGCTATGTTTGAGCCCACCTTGCCTGCAAGGATGAGTGCAACGATAGTTGAGGAGAATTCAAGGATTATGGAGTCCCTGGCACCGAGACCGATCAGATAGGTGGGGTAGATGGGGTTCTCGGTATTGTAGGCTGTCTGAAGGGTAATAACCGCTCCCATGAAAAAGGAAATGATGGTGACAATCCCTATTGACCGGAGCCCGAGGCTCACCAGTTCCTTCATGGTCTGACGGTAATACATGGAATGTTTTTCAGGTTTTGCAAACACCCTGCCGAGCAACATCCAGTAAGAGCCGAATCCTGACAAGAATCTGAACATGGGGAATAATTGTATGGTCAAATTTAACAATAATTCGTGGCTTCTCAGCCGGCTCCGGTATTCCTCCGATGGTTTTTATATATTTGCGGCAGTGCAGACCGATCAAGAATAGTTATGAAAAATCGCTACTTACTGATCATGGCCGGCGGCGTGGGAAGCCGCTTCTGGCCGTTGAGCAGAAGGGAAAAATCCAAGCAGTTCCTTGATATCCTCGGGACGGGAGAGACCCTGATACAGATGACCTACCGCCGTTTTGCAGACATATGTCCGCCTGAGAACATCTACGTGGTAACCAACGAGGACAGCAGTGATATTGTTGTCAGCCAGCTGGGGATAGACCCGGACAATGTTCTGGCCGAACCGCTGAGGCGCAACACGGCCCCGTGCATTGCATACGGCGTTTTCCGCATAATGGCGGAGAATCCGGATGCCGTGATAGCGGTGGCTCCTTCGGATCACCTTATACGAAAGCAGGATGAGTTCAGGAATGTGATGGATGAAGCTTTCAGGTTTGCTTCTGAGAATAACGCCCTGCTTACCCTCGGCATCAGGCCTGACAGACCTGAGACCGGTTACGGCTACATACAGGCCAATACAATGCAGCCGGTCATTGGCTACGAGGGTCTTCACAAGGTAAAAGCCTTCACCGAAAAACCGGGGCTGGCCATGGCGAAGCTCTTCCTGGAAAGCGGCGATTTCTACTGGAACAGCGGCATATTCATCTGGAGGGCTTCAACAATACTGGAATCGTACAGCAGGCACCTGCCTGATATCTTCCATACATTCAATGACGGAAAAGCTCTGTTCAGCACTGCGGATGAAAGAGAGTTCATAACGCAGGCCTATTCACAGTGCAGCAGCATCTCAGTGGATTACGGCATTATGGAAAAGGCAGATAATGTGTATGTTATATGCACTGACCTGGGATGGTCAGACCTGGGTACCTGGAGCTCACTCTATCTTCATTCTGAGCATGACAGGAATGACAATGCCGTGCTGAACTCGAAGGCATTCACCTACAATTCAGAAGGAAACATCATCAGCCTCCCGCAGGGAAAGGTGGCGGTGATACAGGGGCTTGACGACTACATCGTCATTGACAGCGGTGATGTTCTCCTGATTGTTTCGCGTGAGCAGGAACAGAATATCAAACTGTACCTTGATGATGTCGGCCGTGAGGCCGGGGAAAAATTCCTGTAATAATTCAGGATCCTGCATCCATATACAAAATTCTGTAATCATGCAGGTAACGGCGGGTCTCAGACCTGTCGCCACGAGGATGCATGCAGGTATGGGAATATATAAACACGTAGCGACAGGTCTCAGACCTGTCGCTACATCATACGGATTCAAATTACGATCCTAATATTCCCAAAGATCCTGTTCAAAATTGAAAATCTCGTTCTTGATCCTTTCCGCTTCGAATATCTGTGCAGGGCCCATCTTGTACTGGTTGATGGACCTGTCATCGTAGACGTTGGATTCGGCAACGATGTACCCGTTGAACCTGCGCTGAAGCATCAGGTCCTCGAAGGAGATTCGCTGGGCGTCATTGAACGAGTTGAATGCTTCGCTGGTAGCCAGTGCCTGCCTTACATCCTCGTACCTTATCCAGAAGAGACGTCTCTTGACGAGCCTTGAGGTGATAGGATCATAGCCCATGTAAATGGGGCATATGCCTATGATACGGACATCAAGGCGAGAATGTTTCTTGTCAAAGAACCACTCCTCGAGCAGCATGAGCTGTTTGATGTCTGCAGGGTTCTCCATATTGGTCACGGTTGAGTCATGCTCCAGTCCATCTGCTCCAACCACAGCGATGGTTAGGGTGTCACGGTTCATCTTGGCAGCGATGTCATTGTACGTGGTTGGTACTGTCATGGCGTCACCGTCGGTGGCCGGGACCCTTCCCGAAAGGATCTCGTTGAGGAGGATACCCGAAAAGTTCATCCTTCCGTCTGACATCTCCGATGTGAAGCGGTTCTGAGCCGCATCATACTTAAGTGACGGATAGTAGAGGTTCAGGTTCATCTTTTCCCTCAGGTCGATTATCCTGTATAGTCTTTTTGACCAGATCACGTCTGACTCATTCAGATAGGTGTAATTAACCTTCTGATTATCGGGCATCTGCTTGGTATAGATGTCGCCGAACGACTGGGCCATTGCGCCTGTACACATCAGGAGGCCTGCGAGGCCTGCCAGAATTGTCCTCTTCATGGTTTGTATCTTCTGTTGTTAGTTAATCTTGAGAATAATCGGGTTGAGGTCCCTGGTTCTGCCATCGGGGCCAACAGCCTTGATCTTTTCTATTATGAGTTTCTGTCCGGCGCGCAGGTTTCCTATGAGGCCTTTCTGCTTGTCGGTAAGCCTGTTGTTATTTGATTCGGCTGTGATTTCATAGCCTTTGTCATTGACAGAGACTGTAAAGCCTGTCACTGTATATGTAAGGTCGAACTCAAAGTTCTCGAGCACTGCGGTCACCACCTGCTGTGCGGCGGCCACGCTCTTGAGTACATTGCCTTCCTTCATATTTGCGAACCGTGCCTCGGGGTCGGGCAATCTCCTGACCCTGAATTCCACAGGCGGGAAGCTTTGCACCTTGCCGTCTATGTTGGCTGACACGATTATCTGGGCATTCTGTCCCACGGTACGTGGCTGTGCCACATATTCACCGCGGTAATTCTTGTATTTTCCCTTGCTGATGTCACCGTTGGTCATACGGACGGTCAGTTTGTCTGATCCGACGCCGGGAACTGAAATGTCAAGGGGGTTCTGTATTCCCTGGTAGAGGACGTTCATGGCGGTGGGTGACACTACCACGTTCGGCATTCCCACGGAATATTTCTGGTCAAATTTGTAAGTGCGTACGCTGCCATCCGGGGCTTTCATCCTTATGACGCCTCCCCATGATTTCTCACCTACCGAGCCTGGTCTAACCCTGTAAACTCCCCTGCCTGATTCATCAATCGGCAGCTGTGTGGCCTGGCTGGTGGGTTCGTAGAGAGGAGTTCCGTCAGGATTGGTTTTCGTTGTATATGGGCCCACGAAAATCTCGAGATCCTGGGTGGTGTCAGTGGCTGCCACGAATACCTTGGCTTCGTATTCATTCCCCTGCATTACATAAGAGGTATTCGTTGTGACCGTGGGGACGATATAGTTGAACCTGAATGCACCGGCGTCAATCTGGGTATAGAGAAAGTTCAGAACGTCAGTCTCTGCATTGCGTACGTCAACCTGCATCTTTGAAAGCATGGTTATGGCAGCAACGAGAGGCATGGTCTGGAAATTGGCCGTGACCCAGTCTTCAGTACCTGTTTTCTCAAGGTTCTGAGGGTTGTCAGTATTGAGAATATCAAGTATTGACCGTTCTGCTGAGGCATCCTTGCCTTCCAGGGTTTCAACGAGGTATTCCCTGTAATCTTCTATCAGGGCCTTAAGGTCATTTCCCTTTCCGCCCTGGTTTGCACCAACGAGGATTTCAGAAGGGACATTGTTCTCGTCGATCTTCTTTACCTTGTTGATATCTATCTGGTTATCGGGAAGGAGTGCTTCCGAATCGGAACCTTCAGCCGTGGTAATGATCTCAACCTTCAGATCCTGGATGTAATTATAGAGTTCATCGGCACGTCCCTTAATCTCATAGGCCTTTGTCTTCCAGGCTCCCGCCTTTTCAGGGTTCTCTGCCGCCGCTGCATCAAAAGCTGCATAGGTTATATCATTTTTCTTGATATAATTGGCGGTAGTCTTGGTAAGGCTCATGTCAACTTTTCTGAAAGCCTCGACTGCCTCCTTCGAAACGTTAAGAGCAAGCATTGCTGTCAGGATGAGGTACATCATCCCGATCATCTTTTGCCGCGGGGTTTCTTTTCCCTTAGACATTTGCGGATAGTTTAGATGTTATCGTATATATTGATGAACTCAACATTACTTCACATTCATGGCAGCAAGCATGTTGCCGTAGACGTTATTAAGTGAGCTGAGGTTCTCGTTGAGTTTGGCCACCTGTTCACGATATTTCTTCGTGTCATCAGCTGAACCGGTGAGGTCTTTCATCAGACCTTCCATTCCCTTATAGATTGTTTCAGCGCTCTTCACGTGATCATTTGTGCCGCGAAGCTGCAGTTCATATGCTGCATTGAGGGCGGAAAGGTTCTTGTTGAGAGCCTCGAGCTTCTCATGGTATGATTTGCCTCCGGTTTCGATGGTCTTTGAAGACTCACCGATAGCCTGGTAGACGTTGCTGGTATCAGTCATTGACCGTGCAGTCTGCCTGACAGACTCGGAGAGGTTCATGAGAGACTCATTTGCTTTCTTTATTGTGCCGGCATACTCATTGGTGGTAGCTGCCAGGTCACCCATTGCGTTGAAGTTATTGGTGGTCTCGGTGAGCTTCTTCAGTCCCTGGCTGAGGCTGTCAAACACAGCAGGTGTGATTCCTGCGTCAGACAGCATCTTGTCAAACTGCGAGAGGCCGGCACCGCCGCCACCGCCATATCCATAACCGCCGCCACCGCCGCCGACAGCTGCAAAACCGATATCCTCGCCAGAGTAATTCGGATCAAGCTGGGGGTAGACAAGCTTCCAGTCCGGCTCCTCCTTGAGCGGCTCAAACGCCGAAAAGAAAAAGATGATTGCTTCTGTGATAAGACCCACAGAGAGGAATAGTCCAGCCATCGGATAGTGCTGAATCTTGAAGAGTGCACCGATGATCACGACTGAAGCACCCCAGCCGTAAAGTTTGGACATGAATCCTTTCCACTTACTAGTATGAACAATTTCCGAGAGGCCCATATGATTATGTATTAAAGTTAGACGGTATTAGTTATTAACTCCGATGTAAGTTCTCACATTGCGGAACCCGACAAATGATTTTGTTGAGTCCTGGTATTCGTAGTCCCTTGTTGATGTCTGAAGGAACAGTGCAATATCCTTCCATGAGCCTCCCCTGATGACCTTGCGCTTGAGCACGGGCGGATCGTCCGGGCGGGCGTTGTATTCATAGTCGGGGTTGAGGTCATGGGTAAAGATATATGATGAGGGATGGTAGGCGCACGAAGTCCATTCGGCCACGTTTCCTGCCATATCAAACAATCCGTATTCATTGGGTTCGAAGGAAGCCACCTTTATGGTGTAAACGGCTCCGTCGTCGATGTAGTTACCGCGCAGCGGTTTGAAGTTTGCCAGGAAGCATCCCTGGTAGTTGCGTGTGTAGGGACCGCCCCATGGGTACATTGAGAGGTCAAGTCCGCCGCGTGCGGCATATTCCCACTCGGTCTCCAGCGGGAGACGGTAGTTGTGTACGTCGGCGATGCCCTGTGCACGCAGGTGCTCATTCATGAAGTTGGTACGCCACACGCTGAATGCGCGTGCCTGGATCCATGATACTCCCACAACCGGGTAGTCATCATAACCGGGATGCCAGAAATAGAGTGTCGCCCACGGCTCGTTGAATGAATAGGTGAAGTCCCTGATCCATGCAAGGGTGTCAGGATAGATATTCACCACGTGATGCATAATGAATGATGAACGGTCTTTCACTTCGGTGGTGTTGCCCTCGAGGTCAGTTACGGTACCCTCGTACTTCTGTTCCTTGTAGTTGTACCTGGCTTTGGCTGCCTGCTTGTAGTCAACCCAGAAATAGGAGTAGTTCAGGAGCCGGGTGTCCCATTGCTTGTTTCCGTTGAATCTCTCTTCGGGGGGATAATACATTGATTCCATCACGGCCTGGACGTTCTCATCATCCATGTCAATCTCCTCTTCCCAGTTCAGCACGTTGGGTTCCATGACATTGCCCTCTTCGTCAGTCCTGAAGAATTCGTAACCCTCAATTCCTTCCTCTCCCAGCCTGGTCCTGAGGATGGAGTCACGCACCCAGTAGGTGAACTGACGGTATTTATTATTGGTGATCTCTGTCTGGTCCATCCAGAATGCTTCCACTGTAACTGTCTTGGAGAGGCTGTTCATTGCGCGCAGAGGGTCCTGGTCACTTGGTCCCTGTACAAAGGAACCGGCCGGTATGAATGCCATCTCAAACGGCTCCGGCTCATAGAACTTCTTCCTTCCCTGAACGCCTGTCAACTCGCCTGATTCGTAAGAGCCACAGCTGCTTAAAATCAAGATCAACGCAAGAGCTAAAAGGGTTACCTTTTTCATATACTCATTAATTTAAATATGCAAGTAATTTTATTTTTTCCTGTCCATTAAAGGAATCTGATACTCTTGTATCTGGTGACACTCTTCCCGAGACCAATGTCGAAGCTGTAAGAGACAACGAACTCGTGTGAGCCGCTGGTTCCTTTTCTGATCTCCGATATCGGGAAGTCGTATCCATATCCAATCTTTAGACCGTTGTATAATTCTATGCCTGCGAATCCTGTGATTGCGTCACTTATCCTGTAAGAAACGCCACCCCATATCTTTTTATTGTATCTAACCATACCTGTGGCTAAATATTGTGTTGTGGCGCCGTCATTTACTATAAAAACTGAGGGGACAAGCTCAAAGGCAGGGTTTGGCAGCTGGAAGTAGTAACCGGCAGTGAAGTAGTATTGGCGGCTGACGTAAGTGGCTGTTTGAGAATATTTTATTTTTGGCTGGTTCAGGTGTGTGACTGACAGCCCGGCATAGTAGTTGAGCCCCTGGTAGTATACCCCGGCGGAAAAGTCAGCTGCAAGAAAAGATTCATCATTCTCAGGAATCAGAGGGTCACCTGTCGGAGGCGTATGGCCCGGGCCCGAAGGGATGAACCATTCCGGCGAAACAGTCTTGTTGAGCACCCCAATGCTGAAACCGGCTCCGAGGGTACCGGTTCCGACCGAAAACAGGCCTGAATAGGAAAGAGTGATGTCAATATCATTGCTGAATCCGTATTTGTCTGCTTCCACAAGCAGGCCGGCGCCACTGCGGAAACCGAAGAGGCTGAACGGCATATTGATGTTGAAAAGCATGGTTGAGGGCGCACCGGGGAAACCCACCCACTGCTGACGCGTAAGTGCCGAGGCGGTGATCATCCCCGACATGCCCGAGAACCCGGGATTATATGTCTGGGTATTGAACATGTAGTGGCTGAACACCGGGTCCTGCTGACCGCAGACGATGCCTGCCGGGAGTAACAATGCCAGGATTAATATCCTTGTTTTCTTCATAGCCGGGGTGTGCCTGTAAACCCTTACATATAACGGGTAAAATAAATAAAAAAATATACATGCCACAAAATTGAGGCCAAAAATCAGTGGCCGTGGCGGAGCATTCCGCGTGACCACCTGACGGGTACCTGATCACGGTTAGCCATCAGGTAGTCTTCATATGAGCAGGCAAGATACTGCGGTTCGCCACGGGTGTTACGGATCTCCATCCACCAGCGCTCGGTGATGGTGCTCTTTATGAAGATGGCTTCACTCTCCAGGTCACTGAGGGTTACATGATAACGGGTGAACCTGCTGTTCGTCTGGTCACTGAGGTAAGAGACTTCGTACTGCTTCTGAGAGAAGCCTTCGAGGAAGAACCAGACAAGCTGCGCTGCCAGGTGCGATGTCTGCATCCTTGTGTCAAGGGCCGGGTTGACCTCCGTCACAGAAAAAATCTTCAGGTTATCTGAGAGGCCAGCGTACCGGGCAAGGAGGCATATCTCCTCGCCGTAGAAACCATTGGCTGACGGAAGGAATGTTCCGGGAGCGTCTGACTGCCTTACTGATCCGATATCAAACAGTGCGGCGGAGGCGTCACGGAAGAGGGGCTCGGTCTCATGTACCGCGGAGCGAACCTCGCCAATGCGCATCATGTCATAATGACGGCGGTTGAACCTGTTCACCACCTGCTGGTCAGTGAGATAGGTCTGGTGCCCTATGGCTGAGAGGTGTGACAGGCAGCTGCCGCTGCGATAGATGAGGTCATTCATCCAGTTGAGCGAGTCGGGCGGTCTCTTCTCGGCGGTGAAGTCTATACGGGAATCAACCGACACCATTGACCATTTCTGTTTTCCTGCAGAGAGCGCCCTGTCAACAGCCGGCATCAGGGAGCTTGTTCCCCCTATGATCACCGGAACGATGTTCTGTGACAGAAGCTGGAGAAGCACGTCGCGAAGGCCTGCTATGGTGTCATCGAAGGAGGCCCCCGGCCTGAAGTTGCCCAGGTCAGTGACCTTCAGCCTGCCCGGCAGCCTGGAGAAGGAGTAGAGACTCCTCCTGACAGCATCAGGCGCCTGTGCCGCTCCTGTATTCACTGAAGAGCGGTCATCCGGCACACCCAGTATGGCTACTGCGAATCCGCTGAGGTCACCCAGGGGCTCATTCCCGGTATTCACCAACATATTGTGCGGAAAGGCAGAAGACCCCTTAAGCGGCTCCACCCCCGGCTTGTCAAGGCAGACGGGATCAATATACTGGTTCAGGTCAATCATATTATATAAGGTCACTTCTTCTTCCTTCCCCTGGTGGTTTTGGTCTTGCTTCCCTTCTCTATTATTGCCAGGCACTCATCCCTGGTAAGCTTATGGGGGTCAGTTCCCTTCGGGATGCGGTAGTTGGTTTTGTCATGCATGATGTACGGACCGTACCGTCCGTTGAGCACCATGATATCACCCAGCTCGCTGATGACCTTCTGCTTGTCGCCTTCCCTCTTTTCCGTGATCAGTTCAATGGCTCTGTCTCCGGTGATTGTATACGGATCATCAACGCCTCTCTTCAGAGAGTAGAACTTGCCTGCATGTTTGACATATGGTCCGAATTTACCCACCCCCACGGTCATCTCACTATCCTCGAAGGTACCCACGGCGCGCGGCAGCGCGAAGAGGGCGAGGGCCTCCTCAAGGGTAATGGTTTCAAGCAGCTGGTCACGTCTGAGGTTGGCGAACCGGGGCTTCTGTTCCTCCGAGGCCTCGCCCAGCTGTACAACGGGCCCGAAACGGCTCATCTTCACTGCAACCGGCAGGCCCGTTGCCGGGTCTGTGCCAAGCTGCCGCGCGCCGGTCATCTTCGCCCGCGTGGCAAGAGATTCGTCAACGGTCTTCCGGAAGGGTCCGTAAAATGTGGAGATCATCTTTTCCCACTTCACCTCGCCCGAGGCTATCTCATCAAACTCCTTCTCCACACCTGCAGTGAAGTTGTAATCGAGGATGTCAGGAAAATTGGCAATCAGAAAGTCGTTCACAATCATGCCAATATCCTTCGGGAAGAGTTTTGACTTCTCCTTGCCGGCTATCTCGGTCTTCTCGCTCCTGGTTATTTTTCCCTTGGAGAGGGCGAGCTGGGCAAGGGTTCGCTTCTCCCCGGGCCTGTCCTCACGGGCCACATAACCCCTTGACTGTATTGTGGATATAATAGGCGCGTAAGTCGACGGTCTTCCTATCCCGAGTTCCTCGAGCTTCTTCACCAGGCTCGCTTCCGTATACCGCGGAGGGGGTGAAGTAAATCGCTGGAGGGCGGTGATGGTTCCGGGTGTGAGTTTCATCCCCTGGTCAACGCGGGGCAGTATTGCCTTTTCATCCTCGGAGGCGTTGCTGTCATATGATTCGGTATAAACCTTCAGGAAGCCGTCGAAGAGGATAACTTCACCGGTTGCCGTAAAGCTGACGGGTGAAGCAGACATGCCAATGGTTATGGTTGTCTTTTCCACCCTGGCATCGGCCATCTGGGAGGCTATCGCTCTTCTCCATATCAGTTCATAGAGCTTCTTCTCATTGTTGTTGCCGGTAACCTCCTTCCTGTCGAAGTAGGTTGGCCTGATGGCTTCATGTGCTTCCTGGGCACCGCGCGAATGGGTCTTGAACTGCCGGGTGCGCGAGTAGGCTGCACCGTACTCATTGGTAATCACTTCCCTGGCGGTGTTGAGTGCCAGCGAGGAGAGATTGGTGGAGTCGGTCCTCATGTATGTGATCTTTCCGGCCTCGTACAGTTTCTGTGCCACTGACATGGTCTGTGCCACAGAGAAACCGAGCTTGCGATAGGCCTCCTGCTGGAGGGTGGAGGTGGTAAAGGGAGGCGCCGGCGAGCGGGTGCCGGGCTTGACCACTATATTTTCAACTGTGAATGCAGAGGCGTCACACTTTTCCAGGAAGAGTCTTGCATCTTCCTCCGTGCTGAATTTCTTCGGGCACTCTGCCTTGAGCTGCACTTCGTTCCCTTCACTGTTTGTTCCGCTGAATGTGCCGGTTACCCTGAAGGCGGAATCAGCAACGAAGCCAATTATTTCACGTTCACGGTCAACAAGCAGGCGCACTGCTACAGACTGAACCCTTCCGGCAGAAAGTGAAGGCTGTACCTTTTTCCACAGCACAGGTGAAAGCTCAAAGCCTACCAGCCTGTCAAGTATCCGGCGTGCCTGCTGGGCGTTGACCAGGTTCATGTCTACCTGCCGCGGCGATTCCACGGCACGGGTAATGGCATCTTTCGTAATCTCATGGAATACAATCCGGCGCGTTGTTGCCGGGTCAAGCCCGAGAACGGAGATCAGGTGCCATGCAATTGCCTCCCCCTCACGGTCCTCATCGGAAGCAATCCATACTGTTGTGGCCTTGTCAGCAAGCTTGCGAAGCTCGGCAACAACCTTCTTCTTGTCTTCAGGTATTTCATATACCGGTGCGAAATTGTTGTCAACCTCCACACCCAGGTTGTTTCGTACGAGATCACGGATATGCCCGAAGCTCGACACAACGGTGTAATCTTTTCCGAGAAATTTTTCTATCGTCTTTGCTTTGGCAGGAGATTCAACTATTACCAGATTATCAGTCATCCGAGTTTTTTTAAAAACAGGGCAAAGTAAATGAATAAGGGCGCCAACTTCAAAATTTTGAGAAAAATTCTGTATTAATCATTAAATTAGCGGCCTTATAATGAGGGTATCATGAGGGATAAAAAATTCCGGAAAAACATTATCTGGTTCTGGGTAATAATATCTCTGCCGGCAGTGTTCCTGCTGACATTGTTCTTGCTGATCTCCGCCAACAGGCTTGGCCCGATCCCTTCCTTCGAGGAGCTTGAGAATCCCGACAACAGCCTTGCTGCCGAGGTATATTCGGAAGACAATGTCCTCCTTGGCAAGTTTTACATACAGAACCGCACATGGACTGATTACGAAGATATTTCACCGTATGTGATTGATGCGCTTATCGCCACTGAGGACATCAGGTTCCACAGGCATTCGGGCATTGACTTCCGTGGTCTTGCAAGAGTTCTGGTCAAGACTATCATGCTTGGTCAGAACACCGGAGGTGGAAGCACCATCACACAGCAGCTGGCGAAGAACCTTTTCCTGCCGAGGGATCTCTCCAATGATCCGGCCATTGTGCGTGCCTCGAAGCTGGCGGTGTCCAAGTTCAAGGAATGGCAGACGGCAGTGAAGCTCGAGCGCAGCTACACGAAGGAAGAGATTATCACCATGTATCTCAACGTGTTTGACTTCATCTATAATGCCGTGGGCATCAATTCGGCTGCGCGCATCTATTTCAATACCACCCCTGATTCTCTAAATATCGAGCAGTCGGCAATGCTGGTCGGCATGCTGAAGAACTCTGTGGCCTACAATCCCCTCCGCAATGAGGAGAGCGCCCTGAAGAGGCGGAATGTGGTAATCTCACAGATGGAGAGGTACGGGTACATCTCCCGTGCCCTGGCAGACTCAGTCAGCCAGCTTCCGCTGGGTCTTGACCTTCGCGAGGACAGCCACAACACGGGCCCGGCAACATACTTCAGAGAGTATATAAGGTCAACAATGAACAGCAAGGAACCGCAACGAGACAGGTTCTTTTCAGATGATGCCTACAATGAGGCTCTCTGGCGCTGGCAGAATGATCCGCTCTATGGCTGGTGCTACAAAAACACCAAGCCTGACGGCTCACCATATAATATCTACCGTGACGGACTGAGAATCTATACCACCCTTAACTCGAAGATGCAGACCTATGCTGAAGAGGCTCTTGCCGAGCACCTTTCCAAAAACCTTCAGCCGGTCTTTGACAAGAGGGCAAGGAATTACCGGAATCCCCCCTACTCAAATGACCTTTCCACGGCACAGGTGAACCAGATCATGGCAAGGTCAGTCAGGCAGAGCGACAGGTACCAGAGCATGAGAAGGGCCGGTGTGCCCGAGGACTCGATAACGCTGGCATTCAACACGCCCGTGCCTATGAAGCTGTTCTCATGGCAGGGAGAGAGAGACACCGTTATGACACCGCTTGACTCGATAAGGTATTACAAGTTTTTCGTGAGATCATCATTCATGGCCATGGACCCCCACACGGGGCATGTCAAGGCGTATATCGGCGGACCTGATTTCAGGTACTTCAAGTATGATGCTGTCACCCAGCAGAAGAAACAGGTGGGTTCCACCATCAAACCCTTCCTGTATACACTGGCCATGCAGGACGGTTACTCGCCATGCTACGAGGTTGAGAACATTGAGCGCACCTTCGAGGTCAATGACACGATATGGCGGCCCAGAAGCTCAGGTCCTGAGGAGTATCACGGCAAGATGGTGACGCTGAAATGGGGGCTGGCCCAGTCGGAAAACTACATATCAGCCTGGTTGATGAAGCAATTCTCACCGCAGTCGGTGGTTGACATAATGCACCGTATGGGAATCAGGAGCTATATTGATCCTGTTGTCTCCATATTCCTCGGTACCTCAGATCTCTCCGTCGAGGAGATGGTGGGGGCATACGGAACCTTTGTCAACAAGGGGGTGTATACCCGGCCGCTCTATGTTACGCGGATAGAAGACCGCAACGGGAATGTCATCTCCACCTTCACCCCGTTCATAGACGAGGTTATCAGCGAGGATGATGCCTACCTCATGACCTCGCTGCTGCAGGGTGTGGTAAGCAGCGGTACCGCCGTGAGACTCAGGCTTACCTACAAGCTTACCAACCAGATGGGGGGGAAGACCGGAACCACGCAGAACCACTCCAACGGATGGTTTATGGGAGTCATGCCTGATCTTGTGGCCGGTGTCTGGACAGGATGGGAGGACCAGGCAATCCATTTCGAGGATCTCTCGATGGGACAGGGTGCCAACATGGCCCTTCCGGTGTTCGGGATCTTTATGCAGAAGCTGCTGGCCGACAAGGATTTCTCAGTGATAGCAGAATCACAGTTTGAAGCGCCTCCCGGATTCAATGTAGATCTTGACTGTGACAGGGTGAACAGGGAGCAGCAGGGCAATCCGTACAGGCAGAGGGAGTACTAGGGCGGAGGAAGGCGGTAACAGTTATCAGTTATCAGTTATCAGTTGTCAGTTATCAGTGGTTTGAGGCGCGGACGGAGGAGACGGTCTGCACGACTGACAATTCAGGAGAAGAGCAGTCTGACCAGCCCCTCGATCTTGTAAACTTTCGATATTTTCAGGCCGGGCACATCCTTTACATCGCGGTGAAATCCGGAGATGACCATCTCAGTGAATCCCATCCTGGCGGCTTCCATAATGCGCTGTTCAATCCTAGCAACCGGTCTTACCTCTCCCGAGAGGCCCACCTCGGCGGCAAAGGCGGTGTGATGGTCAACCGGCGCATCGAGGTTTGATGAGAGCACGGCTGCGGCCACGGCCAGGTCAATAGCCGGATCACTTACCTTCAGTCCGCCTGCGATATTCAGGAAAACATCCTTCACCCCCAGCCTGAACCCGGCTCTCTTCTCAAGCACGGCAAGCAGCATGTTCAGCCTCCTGGTGTCAAAGCCGGTGGAGCTTCGCTGCGGTGTGCCGTAGACGGCGCTGCTAACCAGTGACTGGGTCTCAATCATGAATGGTCTCACCCCGTCTACGGTGGCGGCAATGGTCACCCCGCTGGCCGGATCACGGTCACGGCGGATGAACAGCTCCGAGGGGTCGGTAACCTCGCGCAGGCCCTTTGATCCCATCTCGAAGATCCCTATCTCGGCCGTTGACCCGAAACGGTTCTTCACAGGTCTGAGAATACGGAAGACATAGTTTCCGTCTCCCTCGAACTGCAGAACCACGTCGACGATATGCTCCAGAACCTTCGGACCGGCCAGGGTGCCATCCTTTGTTATATGGCCTATCAGTATCACGGGCACACCTGACTCCTTGGCATAGCGAAGCATCATAGCCGCACACTCCCTGACCTGTGTGACAGACCCGGCTGATGACTCGAGCATCGAAGAGCTCAGTGTCTGTATTGAATCAATGATCAGCAATTCGGGTTTGATTGCACCTGTCTGGGTCAGGACACTCTCGGGTTCAGTCTCATTGTAGATGAAACACCTGTCATTTTTCCCGTCAAGCCGTTTTGCCCTGAGCTTGACCTGTCCCTCGCTCTCTTCGCCGGATACGTACAGTACCGTCCTTCCCGGCGTGGCCAGCGCTATCTGAAGCGCAAGGGTCGATTTGCCGATACCGGGTTCACCGCCCATGAGTATCAGTGAGCCTTTCACCATCCCGCCTCCGAGGATCCGGTCTACCTCCCCGATGCCCGATGTTATCCGGTCATTCTCGTTCGCCTCTATCCCTGACAGGAGCTCCGGTTTTCGCCGTACGGCATCCCTTCCGGGCGCTGCGGGCGGTGCAGCGGTGACTATCTCTTCGCGGTAGCTGTTCCACTCGTGGCATGAGGGACAGTGTCCTATCCATTTGGGTGACTCTGCGCCGCAGTTCTGGCACACATAGACAGATTTATTCTTCGCCATGGGAAAAGGAATATGCAACAGCCAAATTTACTAAAAGAAAAGGTATCAGCCCTTGTTTTCAGTGACCACCGAGGAGAGCACCTTTCCTCCCTTCCTGCCAAAGAGCGCATAAAGCGAAATGGCGCCGGTGATGGCAATGAGAATCATCTGTGACTCATGCTCGAGCGTGGCGTAGGCGAGCCCCTCCTCGAGGGGAATTGCGTATGCCACGAGGAGCCCGCGGGAAATAATCCAGTGATAAGCTCCCAGTCCGCTCTGAACGGGTGCGGCCATGCCGAAACTGCCAATGACCAGGATGAACATTGTGGCTCCTATGCCCAGGTGCGATGTTGATTCAAGACAGAGCAGGGGAAAGTATGACATGAAGAAATAACAGATCCAGAGCAAAATTGTCATAATAAGGAACTCCCACCTGCGCTTAAGCCTGACGATTGATTTGAGCCCTGAAAACAACCCGTCAGAGAAGGAGTACATCTTTTTGAACAATGGCCTGACCGACAGCCTTTCCCGGAGGGTGAAGAACATAACCACGGCTGTCACTGCAAGGAACACCACGATCAGTGTAATTACGGTGGTTGATCCGATGGATGACGATATCTTCCTTTCAGCCGGCATAAATACATTCTCGGAGAGGAAGCTTCCCGTGGCGGTGCTTCCCGCGGCAAGAACGGCGCCAAGTATTACCAGCACCGTCAGAATGTCTATTGTCCGTTCAACCAGCATCGTCCCCACAAGCTTGTCAAACGGGATGTTTTCCTTGCGGGAGAGGGCGGCGCACTTTGTAACCTCTCCAAGCCTGGGGAAGATCATGTTTGCGAAATAACCGGTAATTACCGCATGACTTGAGTGGGCAAGGGTCGGAGTGTGACCCAGCGGCTCGATGAGCAGTATCCAGCGCCGGGCCCTGATGATGAAACTGAGAAACGAGAATGCTACGGCAGGTATCAGCCACCAGTAGTTGGCATTGCGGAGCACAGCCCACAGATCACCAAGCTTGATGCCCCTGAATGACAGCCATAGCAGCAGGGCAGCCAGTGACAGGAACAATACTGCCTTCAGGAATTGCTTAAAGCCGTTATTCAAGTGTCAGATAATTTTGTTGGTGGCTGTATCGGGAAAAATAATCCGGGGCACAAATGAGCGGGCCTCTTCCGGAGTCATGTTTGCAAATGCCATAATGATAACCACGTCGCCAACTTCAATCTTTCTTGCAGCAGGGCCGTTAAGGCATATCTCGCCTGACCCTCTCTGTCCCCTGATAACGTATGTTACAAGCCTCTCTCCGTTGTTCCTGTCCAGCACGTGGACCTTTTCATGTTCAAGAAGGCCGGCGGCATCCATCAGGTCTTCATCGATGGTGACGCTGCCCACGTAGTTGAGGTCAGCACCGGTGACGGTGACATTATGTATTTTTGATTTGAGTACTTCTATTGTCATTTTATGAACCAGATTGTTTTCTGAAGGTGCAAAGATAATTATCCTTTGATTTACCGCAATCCTATCTCAATATTGTCAATCAGTCTTATTTCTCCGGCCCACAGGGCAATGCACCCGAAATATTTCTTTTCCGGTGACATTTCAATAACCGAATGAACCGGTTTCAGTGTGCCTTCCTCCACTATCTCGAAGTACTCAAGCCTGAAGTCAGGGATCATGTTTATGCGGTCAGCCACGAACTCCCTGATCTCATTTATTTCATAGTCAGAGATCATGGCTGCTGCAGCGATCAGGGTACGGTATATTTCGCCGGCTTTCTCGCGGTGCTGTGTCAGGAGCCTGCGGTTGCGGCTGCTCATGGCCAGCCCGTCATGTTCCCTGACAATGGGGCAGGCGATGATTTCAACTTTCGGATAATCGCGCCGTGCTAGCTCCCTGATGATGGTCAGCTGCTGGAAGTCCTTCTGCCCGAAAAAGGCGTATGACGGCCTGATAATGTCAAAGAGCCGTGAGACCACCTGGGCTACGCCGTTGAAATGGCCGGGCCTGTGAACGCCCTCCATCACCCTCTCCAGTTCACCGAAGTCGAACCGGCGTGTATCCGGCTCCGGGTAGATCTCCTCCACTGACGGCACGAAGACAAAGTCATTTTCCCTGAGATGGCCTGAGAGCATCTCCAGGTCGGCGTCGAGGGTCCTGGGATATTTGAGCAGGTCCTGCGGGTCATTGAACTGGGTGGGATTGACGAATATACTCACGGCCACCATACGGCATCTCTCCGCTGCTCTTGCCACCAGTGAAAGATGACCCTCATGGAGTGCGCCCATGGTAGGCACGAAGCCCGGGTTGCGCAGGACGCTGATCCTGTAGTGTTCCCTTACTTCCTTGGCAGTTGTCAGTACTTTCATAATTAATGCTTTTTGTCTGAACGCCGGATCGTTTTCCGGCACCCCGATAGTGTCCGGTACTGCAAAATAACACCATTTTTGTCAGTAACCCGTTGTCTCTAAGCTTGGAAATTAATTGAGTTTTTTTTATTATCTTTGCACTTTGATAAATCCTTAGGTATATCGGGAGGTATTAATGGAGAGCAGAAGGGTATTGTTTGTTTCACAGGAGATTATGCCCTATCTCGGTGAAACGAAGCTTTCAAAGATCAGCCGTGATCTGCCGCAGGGCATACAGGAACGGGGGAAGGAGATACGTACATTCATGCCCCGATATGGCTCAATCAATGAGAGAAGAAACCAGTTGCATGAGGTAATCCGCCTCTCCGGGATGAACCTGATCATTGATGACACCGACCATCCTCTTATTATTAAAGTAGCCTCCATTCAGAGTGCCCGGATGCAGGTGTACTTCATTGACAATGATGATTATTTTCAGCGCAAGCATACTGTGGCTGATGCCGCAGGCAATGAGTACGAAGACAATGACGAAAGAGCTATTTTCTTTGCCCGTGGAGTTATTGAAACGGTAAGAAAACTGCGCTGGAGCCCTGACATAGTGCACGTCCACGGCTGGCTCGCATCCCTGGTGCCCCTCTATCTCAGGAAACTCTATTCCGATGACCCGGTATTCAGCAAGGTCAAATCAGTCTATTCGATTTACAATAACGGATTTAAAAAGCCGTTAAAATCTTCTCTGTCCGAAAAGCTACTGGCAGACGGGATTGATACCGGCACTCTCAAGTCTATAAAAGGAAGCGCTGATTTTCTCAACCTGACGGCCCTTGCCGCCGAGAACTCTGACGGAATTATTTTCGGGTGCGAGAAGATTGACGAACAGGTAAAGAAAAGGATCACTGCCATGGGAAAGCCTCTGCTTGAGTACCAGGGAGAGGAGAATTATATAGATGCATACAATGACTTTTATGACAAACTCCTTCTGGAATCTGCAAAATAACAAACCCGGCAATACCCGCAAGGGAGCGCCTTCACTCATACTGACCCTCTCCGTCCTGCTCACAGCAGCATTGCTGTCGTGTTCACAGGACCCCGTCAAAATCGGCATCGGTCTGCTGCCTGACAGCGACTTCATAGAAATAGGATCAACCGATACCGTCGCCATTAAGGCATATACCATGTATGACGAACTCTCCGTCTCGAGCGACAACACAACGATGATCATCGGGTCAATCAATGATGAGTATTTCGGAAACACATACTGTGACTTCGTGACGCAGCTCAGGCTCGTCGGCAAGTGGCCGGCCAAACCTTATGTTATCGACTCCGTTCTGCTGACCATGTTACCTTCGGGTGTTTCGGGTGATGATTCCACATCAGTCCACCGGATACGCCTCTGCGAAACCGGGACCAGGCTCACTGACCCCGATGAATACTATTCAGGACAGGACCCTGACACAATCAGATTTCTCGGCGAATACTTTCTTCCCAAAATGAAAGCCGGAGAATCATTCAGGGTGAAACTCGATAATTCGGTTGGTGAATACCTGCTTAGAGATACCACCAAACTATCCGCCGGAGTTCCGTTCTACGAGGATTATTTCAA
Source organism: Bacteroidota bacterium (assembly GCA_018262715.1). Classification (GTDB taxonomy): domain Bacteria; phylum Bacteroidota; class Bacteroidia; order Bacteroidales; family VadinHA17; genus SR-FBR-E99. Next base: position 3,895 of record JADFDS010000002.1, on the reverse strand, counting down.
GGGACTCTATTGCATGATGAAAAGCTCACCCAATCCGGTTTTGGTTGTAATGGATGCATCCCAGGGAGCCACCATTGACCCGCTGGGTATAACCATCTTCTATAAATCTGACACACTCAGATACACTTATTCATTTGTGGCTACTCCCAGGGCTGTGAACTATAACAGGTTCACCCATGACCGCTCAAAAGGAGACCCCGCCAAACAGATACTTCATGTCAATGACCTCGTGGCTGACACTGCCGCCTACCTTCAGTCATACCATGGGGTATACGTAAAGCTTGACATGCCGACTCTCGAACCATTCAGGGATGTTGCTAACCTTGCGGTTAACAAGGCAAGAATCATTGCCCCGGTAATTCTTGACGGCGAAACCCTGGTTGACAAGAACATGCCGCAGAGGGTTTATGTCCGCTACCGCGACGCCGACGGAAAGGCCCGGGTCATCCCGGACTATATGCATGATATCAGCTTTATGGATGGCACATATTACAGTGACAATGACTACTACCTCTTCAATATTACCACCTTCGTCCAGAAATACCTCAACGGCGAGATAGAAGAACCATCCGTGGAACTCTTTCTTCCTCTCACCGTAACCCGGAATGCTATCTTCAGGGCTAACGCAAACGAGCCGGCATTTAAGCTGGAGTTTGCTTACACGATATATTGAGTTCTAATATTTAGTTTTTCTTTATGTGTGGAATTGTAGGATACATAGGATCCCGTCCTGCCCGTGATATTGTTATAAACGGACTTAAAAGGCTGGAGTACAGGGGTTATGACTCAGCCGGGATTGCCATCAGCAATGGCGAAAGAACAGAGATATTCAAGTGTGCGGGGAGGGTCCGCGAGCTTGAGGAGATGGTGCGCAACAAGGATTTCGACGGCTCCATCGCCATGGGGCATACCAGGTGGGCCACCCACGGTGAGCCCAACGAGATAAACGCTCATCCTCAGGTCTCCTGCAGGGGTCATTTCATAGTGGTCCACAACGGTATTATCGAGAACTATGCACGGATCAAGAAGCATCTTGAGAGCCGTGATGTGAGTTTTACCAGTCAGACTGACACGGAGGTGCTTGCCAACCTTATGGAGCATCTCTACCTTGAGGGTGATCTCTCGGCTGAGCAGGCTATAATCATGGCCCTGAACAAGGTGGAGGGAACATACGGCATTGCCGTCTACTGCCGTGATGAACCCGGCAAACTCTTCGCCGCAAGGCTGGGCTCACCACTGGTGATAGGTGTGGGTGACGGTGAGAACTTCATTGCCTCCGATGCCACTCCCATTGTCGAGCATACCCAGCGGGTAATCTATCTCAACGACGATGACCTCGCGGTGATCAGGAAGGATGAGATGGTGCTCAAGGCTATCAGGAACAAGAGGGTTGAACCCGAAGTAAAGGAGGTAGACCTTAAGCTTGGCGAGATTGACAAGGAGGGCTTCCCTCATTTCATGCTCAAGGAGATATTCGAGCAGCCGCGGGCTATACATGACACCTTCAGGGGAAGGGTACTCCCAAACCAGTCAGGTCTCATGCTCGGCGGGCTGCACAACGTGTTTGACACAATGGCTACGGCCGACAGGGTACTGATAGTGGCCTGCGGCACATCATGGCACGCCGGCCTTGTGGGAGAATACATCATCGAGGAATATTGCCGCATACCCGTTGAGGTTGAATATGCCTCCGAGTTCAGGTACCGTGATCCGGTCATAAAGAAGGGAGACATTGTACTGGCCATCAGCCAGAGCGGCGAGACAGCCGACACACTGGCAGCCATCCGGCTTGCAAAGGAGCGGGGCGCACTGGTGCTTGGCATCTGCAACGTTGTGGGCTCATCAATCTCCCGTGAGACCAACGCCGGCGTCTTTACCCATGCCGGACCGGAGATTGGCGTTGCATCAACGAAAGCTTTTACCACCCAGGTGGTGACACTGGCAATGGTTGCCTTCGAGATAGGCTACAGGAAGGGACTGATTGATGAGGTGCGTTACCGCGGACTGATCCAGGAACTGACTTCATTGCCCGGCAAGGTGGACATTGCACTGAAGATGAATGACAAGGCGCTGGCCCTGGCAAAGATATACAAGGACTCAACCAACGCACTGTACCTTGGAAGGGGCCTGCTCTATCCTGTGGCCATGGAAGGCGCCCTCAAGCTCAAGGAAATTTCGTACATACATGCCGAGGGCTATCCCGCTGCCGAGATGAAGCACGGGCCCATTGCCCTGATAGATGAACATATGCCCGTGGTGGTTGTAGCCACGAAGGAGAACTCATACGACAAGATCGTCAGCAATATCCAGGAGGTCAAGGCCCGCAAGGGCCAGATCATAGCCGTTGTGACAGAAGGCGACCAGGTCATAAGCCACATGGCTGATCATGTGATGGAAGTTCCGGAGACCATCGGAGTCTTCGCCCCGGTGCTTGCCGTGGTGCCCCTCCAGCTGCTCTCATACCATATAGCTGTCCTTCGCGGATGCGATGTTGACCAGCCGAGGAACCTTGCAAAATCAGTTACTGTAGAATAATTAAAGCTGGGAATAATGGCTGACGGTTACAGAAGTCTGAGCATAGGAGAAATTCGCGGCCTCGAGGCAGCAGGCTGCAGGAGCAACTCATGGGAAAGTGTATTTGTCAAGGATCCGTTCAATGCAGAGAGGATTCAGAATGTCACCTTCTCCGGTACCGTAAGGCTGGGCCTCTTCAACGGCGTGGCCCGCGAAAGATGCGGACTGCCACTGATGCACGGCATAAAAAACGCACACATACACAATTGCACAATAGCTGACAACGTCACTATCACTGATATCACAGGCTTTATCGCCAACTATGACATCGGTGAGGGGGTGGTTATCAGGAATTGCGGACATATTTCAACCGAGGGGCACACCTCTTTCGGAAACGGAACCCGTGTGGCAGTTCTCAATGAGACCGGCGGCAGGGAGGTCCCCATCTGGGACCGGCTGACATCACACATGGCCTATATCATTACACTGTACAGGCACAGACCTTCAGCCATCGCCGAGATCGAGAAGCTCATAGATGACTATGCAGAAAGCGTCAAATCAGACCGCGGCGAAATCGGCTCAGGATCATACATCGCCGGCTGCGGCACAATCAAGAACGTCAGGATAGGCAACGGAGCCGTGATAGAGGATGTCTCAAGGCTGGCCGAGGGATCCGTCAACAGTTCATTCAGGGATCCCGTGTACATAGGCAATGACGTGATAATGGATCACTTCATCATCTGCTCCGGATCAAAGGTGAATGACGCCGCAGTCATTGACAAGTGCTTCATCGGTCAGGGATGCACCCTCTCAAAACAGTATTCAGCCGAGAACTCCCTGTTCTTCTCGAACTGCGGAGGGTATCACGGAGAGGCATGCTCCATCTTTGCAGGACCCTATACGGTAACCCATCACAAATCGACTCTCCTGATTGCAGGCATCTTCTCATTCATGAACGCAGGCAGCGGCTCCAACCAGAGCAACCATATGTACAAGCTGGGACCGATACACCAGGGTATCATGGAGAGAGGCTCGAAGACCACATCAGATTCATATGTGCTGTGGCCCTCGCGAATAGGACCGTTCACCCTGGTGGTGGGCCGGCACTACCATAACGTTGACACAACAAGTTTCCCGTTCTCATACCTTACCGAGGTAAGCTATGAGTCACAGCTGATCCCGGGAATCAACCTGCGCTCGGTGGGTACCATCCGCGACGCCCAGAAATGGCCGAAACGTGATATGCGCAAGGACACGAAGAAGCTCGACCAGATCAACTACAACCTTCTCAGCCCCTTTACTGTGGGGAAGATGATGAAGGGACGGGATCTCCTGAAGGTACTTATTGATGCAAATCACGGCCAGGAGATCATCACCTATG
>JADFDS010000001.1 GCA_018262715.1 Bacteroidota bacterium | reverse complement strand
ACAGAATAAATCATGGCAATTCCGACAACAAGAGCGAAAGAAAAAGGCGACATCAGGATAGACCAGGAAATCTGCATCGGTTGCGGTGACTGCGTCGAGGTGTGCAAGGATTTCAGCCTCGTGCTGAGGGACGGTAAGGCGGACCTGAGCAACAATCCTGCATTCGGATGCATCGGTTGCGGGCATTGCATGGCAATGTGCCCCACAGGTGCGATTCAGATAACCGGAAGGACAATCTCTCCCGGTGACCTTTTTGAGCTCCCCGCAACAGATACCGCCGCTGGTTATGATCAGGTGATAAACCTGTTCAGGCGACGCAGGAGCATCAGGGAGTTCAGGGACAAAACTGTAGAACCTGAGATTATTCAGAAAATCCTGGATGCAGCCGTGACCTCTCCGATGGGATTGCCGCCTTCCGATGTAAATGTACTTGTGCTTGACAGCAAGGAAAAAACCAGGAGGTTTGCGGCTGACTTCTGTGACTTCCTGGAAAAAATGCGCTGGTTCGTTTCCCCGTTTTTCCTGACCCTGATGCGCCCATTCTGGGGAAAAGCCAATGACGAGATGTTCAGGGGCTTTGTGAAGCCCATGTTTGATATCTTCATCGGCTGCATGGGAAATGGCATAAATGTCGTGACTTATGATGCCCCGCTTGCGATGTATTTTTACGGTTCGCCCTTCACTGACCCGGCTGACCCTATTGTGGCTGCAACCACAGCAATGTATGCCGGAGAATCACTCGGACTCGGCACCTGCATGCTGGGATCAGTACATCCGATGATACAGTATGGCGGGAGCGGGCGGAGGTTCAGGGAACATCACGGTATAAAATATTCCAGCAGGGAAGGAGTGATTGTCATTTTCGGATATCCTTCAGTGGAGTATAGAAAAGGTATCAGAAGAACCTTCGCTTCAACAACAATTATGAACTGATTTCCGGCGGATGTGGCTTGCTTTGCTACAACCAAAGGTGGTTACAGTATAGTACTAAATAAAGACAAAATCATGATTAAAAGACAAATCTACGGTCTTGCAATGTTAATGCTTCTCCTTGCCTCATGCGGCAGGGACTACACCTCTAAAGAGTACCTGAACACTGTACTGGGCAACCTCAGGCAGATAGAAACTGCATCTTACTACGAGTTTGGCGAGTCATGGAGTCCCGGTGATACCGCAGCTTCCTTTGTATTCTGGCGATTTTACAGGGAGTACAGGAATCCGCCTGACACTGCTATAGGGTCAAGCTTTGTGGTACTTGATTCACTGACAGGAACAAAGGCATCTTATTGTTACGACGGCCAGATGGTGGCCACATTCTATGACGAAGAGAAAGGTATATTGATTGACAGCTTCAAGGTGAGGCAGCTGCCTTTCAGGCCGGTAGGTGCACCATTCTATAACTATGTGACGAGCATAATCAGTTATGCACTCACCACCGGAGACAGCATCACCCTTGAGTTGAAGGAACAGGAGAAGGATGTGTTTGTTCGTCTGACCATTAATGAGGAACAACAGGTTGAGTTCTTCGGAAAAGCTATCCATATGCCCCTTTCACCTTATACTTATGGCGAAAACACCTCGATTTATGAACTGTGGATAGATAAGGCGACGGATCTTCCGTATAAGGTCAGGCGCGAAATGTCTCATGATATCTCAGTTTCGACATCTCTTGACCCTGAGTTCAACAAGCTTGATATCAATGACTTCAGAGCTGCGGATTTCTTCCCTCCCGACTATGAGATAAGACAGTACGGGTATAAAAGGACAGATGAGGAGAAAAGCTCTCTCTTAAACGGTAAAGCTCCGGAGTGGACTTTGCAGTCAGCAGATAATCAGACTGTCTCGCTGGCAGGTTTAACCTCCGGGGTTGTTCTGTTACAATTTACAAGTGTCAGTTGCGGGCCATGCAGGGCGTCGATACCATTTCTGAAGGAGATAAACGGCGAGTACGGGAAGGATGATTTTGCGCTTGTGGCAATAGAGTGCACCAGCAAGAACATGAATGCACTCAGGAATTACATGAGCCGCAACCAGTTTGACTATACATTTCTGCAGGCAGACAAGGAGGTACTTGATAATTACTCCATCGGGTCGTATCCGGTATTCTTTATTCTTGACCAAAAGCGGATCATCAGGGAAATTATCAAGGGGTATTCTGAGGTGGCTACTGACGAAAGGATACGGTTTACCGTGAACAAATTGCTGGAAAATTGAGTATTCAGTTCAGAATTAAGGATGTCACGAAAAATTTGACATAAGGGTCATTTATGATTAAATTTTGGTATCATAGCGAAGCATAATGATACCTGTTTTATGGACACACAGAATCAGCGAATAGCAAAAATGACTTTTTCTTCAGTATATCCACTGTATGTGGCGAAGGTAAAGAAGAAAGGCAGAACGGAGGAGGAACTGCACCAGGTCATTGAGTGGCTGACTGGCTTCGGCAGGAAGAAGCTGCAGGAGCTGATAGATGAAGAGGTGACATTTGAAACATTCTTCAGACAAGCCTCACTGAATGAGAATGCCCGGCATATCACCGGGGTAATCTGCGGATACCGGGTGGAGGAAATCGAGGATCCCTTAATCCGGAATGTCAGGTATCTGGATAAGCTGGTTGATGAGCTTGCCAAAGGCAGGAAGATGGAGAAGATCCTGCGTGGCTGAATCAGAATCGTGACAGGCAGTTGATGAGGTTCCGGCTGACAGGCGGGAAAGACTGCAAATGTAAACCGGCTACATCATTTCAGCCTGCCTGTTATAATAGTTTGTGCTTTCGAAAATCTTGTCAGCGTTGGCGGCAATGAATCCGGGGTACTGGGTGCCGTCAGGCCGATTATACCGGAGGGTAAACTCATAGAAGCACGAGGGAATCTCATAGACCCCGTCTGTAAATTCAACGGGCCGGATCTCAGCCAGGGTTGCAGACTGCTCAAGCAGTTCCCCGGGTGTCCCGTAGATCTCTCCTCCGACAGTCGTCAGGAGGTAACCGTTTCCCTTGATAAATTCATTGACCTCCTGTAAGGTTGAGAACTGCTTCAGTTCATTGACTTTAACAGCGAAGTGGTTGGCGCGGTAGCCGTATACCAGCAGCCAGGCTGCGTATTCTGATTCCTGGCGCAGCCTGTTGTAGGTGTCAAATGCAATTTTACCCCATATGCTGCCGCCGTACGTCAGGTCAGGGGCAGCATAAACGCTGGCAGCCAGGCTGTCCAGGTATCCGCGGACGGTCGTCTTCAGGTAATCACTGAACTGATCTGTCAGAAGTTCGCTGATAAACACCTTGGGTGCGCCCGGATCATACTTATGTTCAAAATGCTTGCCTCTCAGCTTTTTGGCCCTGAATTCATAGTTCCCGCATGCTTCATACCCGTTTTCGGTAAAGAGCCGGGCAATCACATCAATGTTCATCCTGGGGTCATCGAATGTTCGGAGGGCGATGTGGTCATGTACAACCTTCTCGCCCCTGGCTGTTAAAAGATCATATATTCGCTTTGCACCGGGATTTTCCGTGGAATAGCGATTCCAGAACCTGTTAAATATCATAGCTGTATCCATATCTTCATACTCATCTGTGATCAATACTCCAGATCTGATTCAAATCCTGCGGTTGCTTGCAGCAGAATAATTAACTGCATTGTCCAAGCAGAACCCAGATAATTATAAAAACCACAATAGTGCCCAGACATCCGCCGCCTAATTTCCATGCCCCGATACCTGCCAATAATCCTCTGAATAGATTGTTCATTGTGTGTGGATATTTGTGTTAACTGATCATTTTCAATTCAGTAAGCTAAAGATAGGTATACTTGACCAATTTTCAGTCATTGCAACTATAGTTTTCATGCCGGTTCTGAAACTCGGATTACGACGGTGTACCCGGATATGTCAATCCTCATTCCGGTTGACTGCCAGGGTCCGGTAACAGATACGGCAGGCAAAAAGAGGAATAATCTCTGACCGGAGTGCAACGATTTGTTTTTTTTAAGGTCTGTATTCAAAGGGACTTGATCAAAAAAATCCTCATGAACACATTCAAGCTGGCGTTTCGACCTCTGTTCCGGAAAGGAGAACATACAGTCACCCGTATCATATCACTCTCAGCCGGACTGGCTTTTGGCATATTGCTCATTGCCGAAGTATTGTATTATTACAGTTACGACAGCTTCTATCCGGATGCCGGACGAATTTATGTTGTTCATGAGAATTTCAGACCGGACAAGTCATCGGAAGACATGATGAGTCATCCGAGGGTCAGCGGCGCCATCGGACCCGGTCTGAAGGCTGAGGTCCCCGGTATTGAAGCGGCCTGCCGACTGAATTCGATAGGCACAAATGTATTTTATGCTGAAGACCTTAACAGTTACGAAGCAGACGTGTCCCTGAGCGACGAATTTCTCTTTGATGTTCTGCCCCGGCAGGTCGTCATGGGGAATCCGGCTGAGATTCTGAAAACGCCACTGGCATGTATGGTATCGGAGAAAATTGCTAAGGCGATAGGTGGAGACGTAATCGGGAAGGTGATCACCCTGAAGAGGTATCCCGACAAGAAACTGACAATTGCAGGAGTATTCAAAGAGCTGCCGGAGAATACAAACTATCATTATGATTTACTCATCTCGATGGTATCAACGAAGCATTTTACCTGGGACGGAACAGATAACTGGATGGGTAATGACAGGTACTATACATGTGTAAAACTTGAGCCCGGTGCCGCTCCTGAGAGCCTTGCGCCTGCAGTACGGAAAATGCAGGAGGTACATCAGGATATTGTCAGGCTGGAGACGGAGTACGGAGGGAGTATCCTTAAGTATTCGTTTTTGCCAATAAGGAGATTATATTCCGGAGGTGTGACGGATATGATAATCATTCTCAGCACAATTGCAATCGCTGTGCTTTTCGTTTCGCTGATGAATTATATTCTGCTGACCCTCAGTGCACTTGTAACCAGGGCAAAGTCATCTGCCATCCATAAGACATTCGGGGCGCAGGCCAGAACGTTGCAACTGATTGTCTTCGTCGAAACCCTGATACTTTTCTTCATTTCAATGGCCGGAGCTGTCCTGATCATAGCAGCATTGAAGCCGGTTATTGAATCACAGCTCGGGCACAGTATCGCTGCCGTGATGAACCCTTATGTTATATTACCGCTGCTGGCAATTGTTACATTACTTGTACTGATAACCGGATGGTTCCCGGGCAGGTTTTTTTCGCGAATTCCGGTGGCAACCGTATTCCGGTCATACAAGCAGAAAAACAACAGGTGGAAACTTGCTTTGCTCTCCGTTCAGTTTGCAGGCGCCTCGTTCATCCTTACCCTGATGATCTTCGTAACACTGCAATTCGGCATGATGAAGAACGCAGACCATGGGTACAATGTGGATGGAGTCTATTACGGATCTACGGTTGGGATGGATGGTAACAGGCTTCAGACCATTCTGAACGAACTTCGGGCGTTGCCCGAGGTGGAAAATGTAGGCCTGGGTTACGGTCTCCCACTTAACGGCGCTTCGGGTAATAATGTAAGACCACATGACGGACAGATGGAGTTGTTCAATGTTGCTGATTTTTACGAGGCAGATGAGAATTTCCTTTCGATTTTGGATATTAAGGTATCAGCCGGACAAAACTTTTCACCCGGCAATACGGCTGTAAATGATATTGTGATCAGTGAGAAGGGGTCAGATATGCTGAAGATGCACTTTGGCTGGACGGACGGGGTCGTGGGAAAACAAATCCATATAACCGAACACGGATCAACAACTGTCTGTGGCGTTTTCCCCGATTTCATAATCAATTCAATAGCGGAACCCGACACGCGGCCTGCGGTTTTCTTCTACCTGCCAGAAGAAAGGTTCGTACAAATGAAAATCGAGAAACCGGCTTCTTCATTCCTGATACTTGTCAAGGTGCGTGAGGGGTTGGAATCTGGTATGAAAAAGGAGATTGCGGATGTAATGAACCTGGGAATGCCTCAGAAAGATGCCACCGTCAGGAGCCTTGAGGAGGATCTTGAGAACATGTATAATGCCCAGAAGGGGTTCCGGAATGCATTGATGGCGGGGAATGCGGTTATTCTGGTCATCCTGGTTATCGGTCTGCTTGGTTATACAACAAGTGAGGCCGGCAGGCATCAGAAGGAACTGGCCGTCAGAAAGATAAGCGGCGCCACTACTTCTGATATCCTTAAAGTTTTTATACTTGAGCTGGAGTACATTGCCATCCCATCTGTTCTTGCAGGCCTGATCGGGGTTTGGTTTACCGTCGACAAATGGATGCAGAATTTCGCGGTAAAGGTTCCGATGCACTGGGGATTGTTTGTCCTTTGCAGCCTGGCAATTCTGTTTTCAGTAGCGCTTGTTGCGGCAGTGAACTATTACAGGTTTGCCAACAGAAACCCGGTTGAGGCGTTAAGGTACGAGTAGGGGGGGTGTGGTTATTCGCGAGCTTCCGGTCTGAAGTGATTATTCGCTCGCTGGAGCTCGCTCATGATCACTTTTCGGGGGGGTGACTATAAGAAAAAGCCCGGTACTCGCTGCGCGAGCTTCCGGTCTTTAATTTCTTTCTCGCTCCTGAAAGCAAGCTTTCGTCGCTCGAAAAAATTAAAGCCCGCTCCACCTTTCGGCGGGCCGGGCTTTTTCTTATGTCGGGGTAGCAAGATTCGAACTTGCGGCCCTCTGGTCCCAAACCAGATGCGCTAACCGGACTGCGCTATACCCCGAATCGGCGATGCAAAAATAGAAAGATTTTTGTAACTTCGGCCTCCCGGATAGTTTTATTACGGGCATTGAAACCATTTGGCACCAGGTTTGTTATTACTGAATTAAATGACTGAAAAAATGAAAAAAAAACTCTTTACCATGGCAGCACTGATGGCCTTCATCCTGGCACCCGCCCTGTCTCAGAAGTCGTTCTACGACTTTACCGTCGAGTCCATTGACGGTCAACAGTACAGCATGGCTGACCTGAAAGGCAAAAAGGTGATGATAGTGAATACTGCTTCAAAATGCGGCCATACTCCCCAGTACAAGGACCTCGAACTGCTCAACAAGGCATACAAACAGAAGCTGGTCATAATCGGATTCCCGGCGAATAATTTCATGGGCCAGGAGCCCGGAAGCAACGAGGAAATCAAACAATTCTGCGACAGCAGGTACGGAGTGACCTTCCCGATGATGTCAAAAATTTCCGTCAAGGGCGATGACATGCACCCCCTCTACAGATGGCTCACCAGCAAAAGCGCAAACGGTGTGCTCGACTCGGAAGTATCATGGAACTTCCAGAAATATATCATAGATGAGAACGGCAAACTCGTGGGCTTCTTCAAACCTGCAGTCAAACCTCTCTCTGACGAGGTGGTTAACTGGGTTACAAAGGGACAGTTTATCCAGGCAAAATAAATTCTGACATACAAAAATTGACGGCCGGCACCCCCGGCCGTTTTTTTACTGCCGGCACCCCCGGCCGTTTTTTTTTGCGCCACAGCCAGCGCCATGCAGTGTAAATCCGCCGACCGGATCCCCAGCAGCCGCAAACGTTTTAATCAGCCTCACGCCGAACTTTTTGTTTAACCTGTTGTTATACATAAAAAATAAACGTCATGGCAGATCTGAGAACACGCTACATGGGCATCGAGCTGAAGAACCCTATTATTGCTGGTGCCAGCAACATGGTGACTGACATCCACAAGCTGCAGAAACTGGAACAGGCCGGTGTTGCAGCAATCGTCTACAAATCTCTCTTCGAAGAGCAGGTACAACTCGAGAATCTTGAGCTATACGAACTCAAAACTGAGTATGAGCACAGACACGCCGAACAGGTGACGCTGTTCCCCAACTCCCATACAGTGCCGGAATCACCTGAAGACTATCTCCTTCACCTGAAGAAAGCCCGGGAGGCTGTATCTGTTCCCTTTTTTGCCAGCCTCAATGCCATTAATGACGAGGTTTGGGTTGAATACGCAGTAAAAGCAGCAGCAACAGGTGTTGACGGACTGGAACTGAATTTCTATTCGCTCCCTGACGAATCGGGCAAGGATCGTGAAACGATCGAAAAGAAACAGGTGGAGACCCTTCGCAAGGTAAAAGAGGCCGTGAAGATTCCGGTGGCTGTGAAGCTCACTCCATACTATACGAACACGCTTAAATTCATATCTGAGCTTGACACAGCCGGCACTGACGCGGTTGTTGTTTTCAACAGGCTGATTCAGCCCGATATCGACATATACAGTGAGAAGCATACAATGCCGTATAACCTCAGCAGCAGCGAGGACAACAAGCTCCCGCTCAGGTTCACCGGCATGCTGCATGGTAATGTCAGGTCGTCCGTTTGCACCTCAACAGGAGTTTACTCGGCAAATGATGTTATAAAGATGATCCTGGCCGGGGCTGATGCGGTGCAGGTTGTCAGCACACTCTATCGCAACGGGGTTGAAGTTGTAGAATCCATGACCGGGGAGATTGAAAAATGGATGGACGGTCACGGTTACAAGGACCTTGACAGCTTCCGCGGGAAACTATCAATGAAGAAATCAGCTAACAAGCTTCCCTATACACGTGCTCAGTATATCGATTTCATGCTGAACTCAGGAGACATAATGAAGAAGTACCGCTCGCTGAGCTGAAACAACCGGTCCCGGGCATTGCAGCCGGCGGTACAAATGTGCCACCCCGCGGCACAAATGTGCCACCCCGCGGCACAAATGTGCCACCCCGCGGTACAAATGTGCCACCCTGCGGCACAAATGTGCCACCCCGCGACAGACATAAAAAGTTTCTGATAAATGATTCTTCCGGCGCTGTGACGGGTGCCGTGCTCAACTGCCAGAGATGGCCCTGAGCAACAGCCATGAAGAAATTGACGAGAGACGGATGGCCTCACTGAGACCGTCCGTTTTTGTCAACAGCCTGTCGTTACCGCGAAGCATCCCGAGGTAGAGTCCGGCACAATCCTCAGGTGATATTTTCCCTGACACCTCAGTCTCCGGCAAATGCCTTCTGAAGAGAGGAATAAGTATCTGCATCTCAGCCTTCTGAAGCTTGTCCCTGAGCTTCTCTATCCTGCTGTGCCCCTGGGAAAAATCCTTCATCAACAACGGATTGCGCATGATCAGATCGCCCAGCAGTTGCATCCTCTCCTCACCATAACGATGAATGACTGTCCCGAGTTCCCCGTCAGACCGTGCCAGTGAGCTCAGTGGTCCGGTGATCTGCCTGATCTCCTTCTCAACCACTGCGTCATAGATCTGGGCTTTGTTCCTGAAATACATGTACACAGTACGCCTGCCACGTCCGGCTGCAGCCGCTATCGTCTCCATGGTGGTCCTTCGCAAACCCACGGTGGCAAACAGCCCGGCAGCGACGTCAATTATCATATCACGTGTACTCTTTCTAGCCATTGCACAAAATAAGAAATATGTGCAAAGTTAGTAAAGCGAGGAAATTATAGTTTAATTTTAAGGGTTTATTCATTAAACGGACAGTAATGAAACGGATTTTGCTAGTTTTTATGTGTCTGCTTCCGTTCACGGCAGGCGGACAGGTTATTGTTGACAAGCCTCTGAGTGCTAGGCTTACAGGGTATGACATTGACGTTACCCTTGACCCGGGGAAGCACACTGTCAGCGGCCAGATGACGGCGTGGTGGGTCAATCACTCATCCATGCCGGTAGGGGAGGCGATGATGCACATGTATCTCAACGCCTTCAGCAGCAACAAGAGTACTTTTGCCTCCGGAGGAAGATGGTCTGCATCCGGTGACGACGGATGGGGCTGGGTCAAAATCAAATCCATGAGGGACGGCAGTGGCAATGACCTCATGGGATCCTGTGGGTATGTTGCACCTGATGACGGCAATGAAAATGACAAAACGGTACTGAGGGTTGTCCTTCCTGAGCCTGTGGCTCCCGGAGACACTCTTGTACTGAAGATTGATTTCATCTCCAAGCTGCCATCACCGATTCAGCGGACCGGATATGATGATGATTTTCACTTCGTTGCACAGTGGTTCCCGAAGTTTGGGGTCTATGAGACGGCTGGCATGCGGCAGCGTGAAACTGACGGTTGGAACTGTCACCAGTTTCATCCCAACTCAGAGTTCTATTCGAACCATTCTGTTTACAACGTGTCCGTCACCCTTCCCTCCGAATTTGTTACAGGCTCAGGGGGAAAACTTATTGAGGAGATTGATCTCGGCGGTGGCCTTAAGAAGGAGGTATGGAGGGCTGAGGATATAGTAGATTTTGCATGGACCGCATGGCCGGGATACAAGGTCGTGACCAGGAAATGGAACAATGTTGACATTACCTTCCTGACCAGTAAGATGGGTCTGTCAAAGGCTGAAAACCACCTGGATGCAGTTGTTTATGCGCTTGAGTATCTTGCCGCCAGGGTAGGGCCCTATCCCTGGCCTCACCTGACATTTGTTGATCCTCCTCTTTCCGGCTCAGGTGCAGGAGGGATGGAGTACACCACTCTGTTCACCACCATGGGTGGCGGCGCAGTGCCGACATTTATGAAGATGCCCGAGATGGTGACAATACACGAGTTTGGTCATGCATACTTCATGGGAATCCTCGCAAGCAATGAGTTTGAGGAGCCATGGCTTGATGAAGGCGTCAATTCGTACTGGGAGCAGCGCATTGTTGACCATTACTATGGAGGCGGTTACGGACTCGTCAGGCTTCCCTTCCTGAAGATGTCAGACACTGACCAGGGGAGGCTCAGCTACATCAGCTCATCAAACCGTACAATTGCCTCGAATGATCTCCCTTCGTGGATGTATCCTCACGGGACCTATTCCATGATGTCATACAACAAGGCGGCAACATGGCTGCACACCCTCCAGGGAATTATCGGTGATGAGACCATGGACAATGTCTTCAGGGAATATTACCGCCGCTGGGCTTTCCGCCACCCTTCGGGGCGCGACTTTATTTCAGTAGTGAACGATGTTGTGAAGAAAGAGCATGGTGACAGGTTCGGTGAGAACATGAACTGGTTCTTTGACCAGGTGCTTTACGGCAAGGGGGAATGTGATTACAGAGTCTCGGGAATCACAAGCTTCAGGATAAGGAGCTATTCTGGCGTAGTAGATGGCGACTCGGTGACATACGCCCGCAGCGACCGTAAAAGCGACACACTTTATATCTCACGGGTAAGTGTCGAGAGGTTGGGTGAAGTCATGCTGCCGGTTGAAATCCTTGTCAGATTTGATAACGGAGAGGAGGTTCTAGAAAAGTGGGACGGGAAAACGAGTTATAAGGATTATGAGTATACAGGCGCCCGTAAAGTGGTCTGGGCCAAGCTCGATCCGTATGACCGGATTGACATGGATGTGAACCGGATCAACAACTCATGGACGCTTGAGCCAAACCGGACGGCCACCAGGCGCATGCTGAACAAGTTTGTTCTCCTGATGCAGATGATGATTTCAATTTTCACCCTTTAAATTTTCCGAGATGAGCTTATTCAAGACACTGAAGAACGGCGCTGCTGCTGCGGCATCTTCATATAAACTTATACTCCTTATCTGGGTTACAACCCTGGTTCTTACGCTGGCGGTCGGGTTTCCGCTACGTTCGTTCCTGAATATGATGTTCGGGAGCAGCCTGGCAATTGAGCGTCTCAATGACGGATTTGACCTCGGCATTGCCGGAGACCTCGGCAAATCCCTGGGCGGGCTGATGGCGTCAGTTTCTGCCGGCACAATGCTTATCAGCCTTGCCGGTTTCTTTATCATGACATTCTTTGCAGGTGGTCTTTTCAGGCGTTTCTCCCTGGCATGGGGAGGGCTGAAGGTCTCTGATTTCCTGAGAGCATCAGCAGGCAACTTCATCCCGTTTCTCAAGATCGCGCTGCTGATGATTCTGATTATAGGAGCCTACACCTTCGTGCTGATTGGTATTCCCGTGATTGCCGGCCTGATTGCCTCCGGTTCGCCCCGTCAGAACGGGAAGTTTTTTTATCTCTTCTATGTAATATGGGCTCTTGGTCTGCCGGTATGGCTTTTTGTAGCCGATGCCTCAAGGAGATGGATAGCCGCCACGGGATCGCGGAAGGTGTTCAGGGCACTCGGGGCAGGCTTCAGGGCAATCAGGGAGAGGTTCTGGCACTCATACCTGACAGTCCTTGCCGTCATTATCTTCAATGTAATATTTATCGCGGCGCTGATGTGGTTTGCCGCCACTTCAACTCCCGAAAAGGGAATAATGGTTTTCCTCTTTTTTATCGCCACCCAGGCGCTCTTCATCATAAGGCTCTTCATGAAGGCCTGGCGGTACGCCTCAGTGTGCGAAGCCGTGCAGCAGGTGAAAAGCTGACGGTGTCCTGCAAAAAACAGATAAATAATAAATATCAACCTAACCTGACAGTAATGAAAAGATGCACCTCCGGAATTGTTCCGGCAATCTTGTTGGTTATCCTTTTGTTTGTTATGCCTTTCCGGCTCTCTGCCCAGGCAAAACAGCCGGTCCTCAAGGGAACCGGGCGTGTGAAGATGTTCGCCGCCCAGGCCGGTCTGAGGGCTTCATCACCATATAAGGACCTGCACTGGCAGTACATAGGTCCGACCAATATCAGCGGACGGTGCACTGACGTCGAAGCAGTTTCGCCCAGGGGCGGACAATACACAATCTGGGTGGGATCAGCAACCGGCGGTGTGTGGAAATCAGTCAATGAGGGAACCACTTTTGAATCCGTATTTGACGAGATGCCTACAGCCTCAATTGGTGACATTGCAATTGACCCGAAGAACCCGGATGTCGTATGGGTTGGTACCGGTGAGGCCAATATCTTCCGAAGCTCCAATGCAGGATGCGGTGTATTTAAAACCACTGACGGAGGCAAGACCTGGGACCTTATGGGCCTTGAGAACACCCACACTATCGGGAGAATACGGGTCAATCCCGGGAACACTGACATTGTTTATGTTGCCTCTCCCGGCCATGAGTGGACCCCGAACGAGGAGCGCGGATTGTATAAGACCGCCGATGGCGGGAAGAACTGGACGAAGATCCTCTCAATAAATCAGAATACCGGTGTCTGTGACATAGTGCTTGATCCTCGTGATCCGAACACGCTGTACGCTACCACCTGGGAACGTACGAGGCTTAAGTGGAATGATCCCCGCACATTTGCGGATACACGCAATTGCGGCGTCTGGAAATCGACTGACGGCGGCAAAACCTGGAAGGAGATCAACGCGGGGCTTCCCGCACCGCAGCACCGCGGTCGCATAGGCGTGGATATATCTCTCTCCAATCCTGATGTGCTTTACCTGTTGCTTGACAACTACGAGATAGCCTATAAGGCAAAGCCCGGTGAACTTGATTCTTACGGCCGTCAGAAGCAGGATGTCATCAAAGGAGCCACGGTTTACCGTTCGGGTGACGCCGGGGCGTCATGGAAGCAGGTCAGCGGGCTCACCGGGGAAACCAGGGTTTATATGGAGTATCACTCGGGAACTTATGGATGGGTCTTCGGGCAGATCAGGGTTGACCCGAAGGATGAGAACACCATATTTACGCTTGGCATTGAGCTCCACAAATCGGTTGACGGAGGTGCAACCTTCAGGACCCTCGACGGGCCCCATGCAGACCATCACGGATTATGGATAGACCCGAACAATCCCAATTACCTGCTTAATGTACAGGATGGCGGCCTGACAATATCGTATGACAAGGGTGCCACCTGGAAATATCCTATTGCGGAGCTTCCTCTTGCACAGTTCTACAACATCGCGTATGACTTCAGCGTACCTTTCAGGGTATTCGGCTCGATTCAGGATCATCACAGCTTCTACGGGGGTGTAGATCTTTCGCGCGGGCGCGACAGGGTACGTCCCGTGGAATTCAGGAACACCCTAGGGGCAGAGGGGAGTTCTCATGCGGTTGACCCGCGCGACAATAACACAATTTATTCAAGTACCTTCTACGGTGCGCTGGCCAGGGCAGAGATAGACAATTACCCGGCAAGCCGCAAGGACCTCCTTCCGGTAAGGTATGCCGACGAGCCGAGGTTACGCGGGCAGTGGGTTGCTCCTACGCTTCTCTCACCGCATAATCCCGACATTGTTTACCATGGGATGCAGTATGTGATGATGTCACGCGATAAGGGTAACACATGGGAGTTCATAAGCCCTGACCTCACCTTCAATGACCCCAAAAAGCAGGGCGACATAAGCTATCAGACCATCCAGACATTGGATGAATCTCCCATGAGGGCAGGACTTCTCTATGCAGGCACTGATGACGGCAGGATCTGGCGTACGAAAGACGGCGGAAAGATCTGGACCGAGCTCAGACCGAAGAATGTTCCGGTAAGGTGGGTGTCTCGTGTGGTGGCATCAAAATATGATCTTGGCACAGTGTATATGACCCAGACCGGCAGGCGTGATGATGATTTCCAGGTATATGTCTGGAAATCAACCGATTTTGGTGATACATGGACTGATATCTCAGGAAATATTCCTGTGGGACCGGTGAATGTCATCAGGGAGGATCCGGTCAGGAAGGATCTGCTCTATGCAGGAACTGATGCCGGTGTTTATGTCAGCAAGGACGGTGGCGCCCGCTGGGAGGTGCTGGGTGATCTTCCTTTCGCGTATGTGCATGACCTGCAGATTCACCCTCGTGACAATATGATAATCATTGCCACGCACGGACGTGGCATGTTCGTTCTTGATGCCAATCCTGTCAACGAGAAAGACAAGATGAGAAAACGGTGGTATTAAACAGCTGCCTGTTGCCGGATTTGTCTGTTACTGCGGTGTGTGCAACCGGATTTTGGATTTCCGGAATGATAGTGCTTTCTTTATGCCCCTGAAAGAAAAACAGGCAGGATGGCATTGACAACAGGTACAAACGGAAACGGGGAAAGGGTGAAACTGATCAGGAAAATTCACCGCCTGACAGCCTCATTTCTCTCTGTGGCCCTGATCATCGTAGCTGTCTCGGGGATACTCCTCGGCTGGAAAAAGAACAGCAACGGGTATCTGCATCCGGTCTCCCATGAGGGGACTACTTCTGATTTCCGGCAATGGCTTCCGCTTGACTCGCTTAACGCTTTAGCTGTCAGGGCACTTCATGCCACAGGAAGAAAAGGGCTCAGCGAGGAGCTAGACAGGATTGACATAAGGCCTGACAAAGGGATGGTGAAGTTCGTGTTCGCACATCACTACCATGGCATTCAGCTTGACGGCGCAACAGGAGAGGTGCTCTATGTGGAGAACAGGAGATCAGACCTGGTTGAAGACATACATGACATGTCAGTGATAGACAGATTGTTTGGCATTGATGGAGAGTTGTTCAAGCTTATCTATACCACCTTTACCGGCCTGTCATTGCTGGTGTTCACGGCTACCGGCATATGGCTCCGATACTTTTCCCGCCGGGGGAAAGAGAAAAAGAGATAGTCTGACCTCCCGGGCAAGACGACATGCTCGACCGCGGCCGGCGTACTCATTTAAAATTCAGGCAGCCTGTAGAACCATGCGGTGACCGAAAAGTCGATTGTTGTTTTCACCCAGTGCCACATTTCGATGTCGGCCCGGAGTGATTCCCTGAATGGTATCGCATCCAGTATCCTGTAGCGCATATTCACGCTCATCCCCGGGTGAAAGTTCCCATATCCTGCCGGTTGTGCAATCAGAGGGTGGTCAAACAGTTCCGGACGGCACCATGCATATCCGTAGTAATCCTCCGTTCCTGTTCCGAAGGATGATGGGAAAGTTTCGCCGTCGGTGTAGATCTTCTCATCACCCTCGCCCCACCAGGCGTCAGCAGTGTTGAAAACCAGCACTGCATCACCGGCATATAACCCTTTCCCCCTGAGCCCGGCTATATTCACGTCAGTGTGCAGTCCCGTTCCCCCGGTGTTTTCTGAGCCGGCTGTTTCAAACCCCGGGTACTCCTTCCATGACGCTCCGAAATGCATTGAGTTTTCATTCCACCTGTAGGGTGCCAGGGTAACCAGCGTTTTTACAGCAATTGTGTCATCGGTACTGTTGAGGATGCTTATTCTGCAGCTGTCACGGAATGGCATCAGCCATGAAGAGCTCAGCGTGCCGTCGGTCTCAGCGGCCGTGAAGCGGGTGTGACAGGAGTTGTATGTGTAGCCGGTGCCGAAGAAGTTGCCAGCCGGCACCTCCACGGTACTGTGGCCATCGAACCACATCCGGATGATGGTCCCTTTCAGCAGGGCTGCAGTATCGGATCCGGAGAGACTGAGTGAGAGGTTGCTGACAGCAAGGTTTTTCCCCGTAACTGATATCCGGCATTCCGTGCCGGGAGGGAACATGCCATCGGATGATCTCTGCTCTTTGCCCGTTGTCTGGTTGCTGCCCGCCCTGTCGAGGTCCGCAGCACATTCTGCGATGGCAAGGGTGTCATCACGAAACGTTTCGCTTTTTACAGAGGCAACCCTGATGCCCTCTTCATATAGCCGGACATCAATGTTGTAATAAATCGAGGGTTTGCGTCTCTGTGGTGTGATGAGAACGGAGTCGTTTTCAAGGGTGATGATGCACTTTTCAGCAAACGGTATGGGAAGGTAGAGGTTGTAACCGCGGCGCTGCGGTTCCGTCAGTGGTGAGACTGATGTGCTCAGGGGTGCGGGGGCCAGGACACCCCCGCCAACCAGTTCCGGAGCCATGCCTTCAATTACCGGTTCGGTCCGGCCGTCGAGATAAACCCTGATGTATGAGTTCAGGGCGTCTTCATCTCCGAATGTCATCCACCAGCGGACGATGGCGCCGGGGCCGTCTGCTTCGAGCATTACATATTCACACCGGCCGCCGGTAGTCTCCTCGCGGATGAAATGGGTATAGTCATTGTTGGCGTACCATCCTGCGCTGTCAGGGTGGATGCTGCGTCTGTCGTATGAGCTGAATTGCACCAGCCTGTAGTCTGGTGTGGGATACCGTGTCAGCGTCTCTGCGGAGGTCATCTCCCGGAGCAGTGACCGGAAGGTGATCACGGTTTCATTTTTGCAGGAAGAGAGCAGACAAACGGCGGCCATAAGCAGGAACAGGTGGCTGATGATTCCGGTTTTTTTCATTGGGCAGGGGTTTGGGAATAAAGTTATTCATTCTTTTACAATGCTGTATGCCCTGCGGGCAACTCAGCGGTTTCATATAGCCAAATGAATGCAATTCTGTATGCCATGCGGGCAATAGTGGTAATCCATGGCACTATTGCCTATTGCCTTACTTTGCTGCCGATTGCCTACTGGTACTGCCTTCCCGATCCGCCAGCCGGCGGATACGGGATTGAGCCACCTCCTACGTCGGAGTCTCAAACTGCCTACTGATACTGCCCACTGCCTGCTTCTAAGTATAAATACTCCCGCCAAAATGGGTGTTAATCCCGTTCCCGGCGTCATAAGTCATTGCTAATTTTGAACTTCCCTAAAATGGCAATATCCGAACTTATGGAAGATCTCTATTCAAGGCTGTTGCAGGACATACGTTTCGAAGAGGGACTGAAGGCCTGCATGAACTGCGGGATATGCACAGGCATATGTCCGGCAGCCGAATATTACAACTATGATCCGCGCCGGGTTGTCGACCTCGTTCAGACCCGCAACAATGATGTTATCAGGGAGTTGCTGAAGAGCGAGACCATATGGTACTGCGGGCAGTGCATGAGCTGCAAGACCCGGTGCCCCAGGGGCAACACCCCTGGCATGGTCATCATGGCCCTCCGTAAGCTGTCACAGGAACTCGGATACTTCACTGCATCCGAGAAGGGGAGACAGCAGTTCGCCATCAAGCGTACAGTGGGCGACAATGTTCTCAAGCATGGCTACTGTGTTGTCTCATATGACGTGGACCCTGAGGCACATCCGGAACAGGGCCCGGCATGGGAACACTATTACAATCACATGGATGACTCGCTTGCCCGTCTCGGCGGTGAGCTCAACGGCAGGGAGGGTCCCACAAGGCTTATCCCTGATGATGTGCTGGATGAGCTGAAGAGCATTTTTAAAGTGACCGGCGGACAGGATCTATATGATGCCATCGAAGAGGCCTCCGAGAAGAAGGCTGAAGAGATGGGAATGGAGTTCAAAAAGGAAGGGCGTGATTTTGAATACTTCAGGCATGTGGTCTCGGCCGACAGCGGCTGCCACCAGAATGAACCTGAAGACATAAGGAAGGATGTATATGAAACCGGAAGGTAAGAAGAGGATCTGGGCAGAATACCAGAAGGAGATCCCTGACGATCATTTCTTTTATGTCAGGTCATGCATCAGGCAGACATTCTTTGCCGGCTCGGAGCAGTATTTCCTGAAAATTCTCCGTGATGATCTGGGCAAGGATGTCTTCGAGGATCCCCGGCACACAACCTGCACTGGCATTGGCTACCACGGTGATGTTGTGCCGTTTGAAACGATACAGGCTGTAGTGGCACGCCATTTTGCGCTCGCCACCGAAGCCGGGTACAGGCACATAGCAATCTCATGTGTCACCTCTTTTGGCATTTATTCAGAGATACTCGAGACATGGAAACATTTTCCGGAGACGCTTGAACGAACCCGTGAGGATCTGTATAAGGCCACAGGGCGCACATTTGAAGTTCCGGAAACCATATCGCACACCAGTGACATCATCTATAAGTTCAGGGATCAGATAGCCCGCAAGGCGAAGTACAATCTTGTCGACATAAACACCGGCAAACCATTGAAGGTGGTTGAACACATCGGATGCCATTACTCGAAGATGTTCCCGAAGTACGGGGTGGGCGGGGCTGAGTTCCCGCATGTGCTGGTTGGCATGGTTGAAGCTTGGGGCGGTGATATCATTGATTACCCGGAAAGGCGTCACTGTTGCGGCTTCGGCTTCAGACAGTACCTGGTGCAGGCCAACAGGGGCTACTCGCTCTTTGCCTCGCGAAAGAAGTTTGAGTCGATGGAACCTTACAGGCCCGATATGATAATTGCCAACTGCCCTGGCTGCACCATGTTCATGGACCGCTGGCAGTACACCATCAGGGAGATTGACGGCATTACCTACGGTGCTGATGGCCAGGGAATTCCCGTCCTGACTTATGAGGAGGTCGCCGGCCTGATTCTGGGATACAATCCATGGGAGCTCGGGCTTCAGTACCATAATGTGCAGTCGCTTCCCCTGCTTCGCAGGATGGGTATCAAGGCAGATCCTTCGGAGCGCTTCCTCGCGAAGGATGGCTCCAGGCTGCCCGAGCCTGCCAACCTGATAAACGGATGAAGACCACTTCAGCGCACATAGTAGTTGCCGGAGGCGGTGTTGCCGGCATGGAAGCGGCAGGCACCCTTGCCGAAATGGGCTATCGTGTCACCATGATCGAAAAGGATGACGAGCCCGGAGGGCACCTGTTGCAGTGGCATGCTCTCTTCCCCGACCGCCGCCCGGCGGATGAGGTGAGAAACTATCTCAGAAAACATATTGAGCAACGCAACCTGAGCATCATCACCGGGACCACGGTAGAAAAGATCAGGCACCATGGCAGCGGCGTGCTCGTGAGCCTCTCCGGAGGGACTGAAGAGAAGGCTGATGCGGTGATAGTGGCCACCGGGTTTGACCTCTTCGATGCCCGCAGGAAAGAGGAGTACGGTTACGGGATCTACGACAATGTCATTACATCCGCAGAGCTCGAGGGGATGTTCAACAGGGGCCGCGTGGCAAAGGCAGACGGAAGCGTGCCTGCACGTATCGGGCTTATTCACTGTGTGGGCTCACGTGATGAGAAGGTGAACAACAACCACTGCTCCAAGGTATGCTGCGTTACCGCCGTAAAACAGGCGATAGAGATCAGGAAGATGCTTCCCTCGTGCGAGGTCTTCTGTTTTTACATGGACATGCGTATGTACGGTCCTTACTACGAGGAACTTTACCGCGAGTCACAGGAGTTTCACAACGTTAATTTCATCAGGGGCAAGGTGTCAGAAGCATCTGTCAATATAAACAACAGGCTGGTGATCAAGGTGGAGGACACCCTTGCAGGCAGACCGTTGAAGATGGAACTTGACATTATGGTACTGATGGTCGGGATGGAGATGGCCGGGGCCGGGATGAAGCTGGCAGAATCCTCCGGGATGAAGAGAGGGATCAACCGGTTCCTCGAGACCGCTGATCACCACTATGGGAACAATCTCAGCGGGATAAAGGGCATCTTTTACGCAGGCACCTGCACAGCTCCGATGAATATCACCGATACCATTTCGCACGCGAGGGCGGCAGTGGCGGAAACAGTAAGATACCTTAACAGCAGATGAGCATCGCGCAGTCAAATAAGTTTGGTTTCACCATCAACCGGAGCCGGCTGATTGACTATGACTCCTCTGACAGGAAAGTACGGGAATTTATCACTCTGAAGGAGCCAAGTTTCAGGCTGTGTTTTGCCTGTGGCGGGTGTACTGCAACATGCACTGCTGGCCAGCATACCTCATTTAACCTGAGGCGGATGAACACCTACATCAGGAGGGGAGAGATTGAACCTCTCCGTGAAGAGGTGAAGCGCTGTATGCTCTGCGGCAAATGCCTGCTTGTCTGTCCGCGGGGGGTAAATACACGCAATGTGGTGGCAGCGGCTGCCGATGCAATAGGAAAACTGGAGCGGAATGAACTCTGAGCTGTTTACATTACCGTTCAACCTGGGGCTGTACTTCATATTGATATACAGTGTGGTGCGAAGCACCGTATGGTTCCGGAACCTTTCCCGCTCAGACAAACTGCGTCTGCAGAGGGGCTTCTTCGGGAGGCCGTTCATGGACAGTCTGAGAGAGATATCCATGGAGAGCCTTTTGCATCTCAAGATCTTCAGAAAAAACCCGGTGCTGGGGTATATGCACATGAGCCTTGCCTTCGGCTGGTTCCTCCTGATAGTATTTGGCACCATCGAGGCCGACTTCTTCGGGGAGAAGCATCTCAACCCGCCGTCGCACGCCATTTTCTTCCGCTGGTTTAATCCTGACCACGGGGCTGAAGGGTTTGCAGGCATATACAGTTTCTGGATGGACCTCCTGCTGGCATTCATCCTGTCAGGACTGCTGCTGGCGATTATCAAGAGATTCACTCCCCGGCTGATGGGCATGAAGAAGACAACGAAGCACACCTGGACAGACCGCATCGCCCTTACCAGCCTCTGGCTGATTTTCCCCTCGAGGCTGCTGGCAGAAAGTTTCACCTGCGGGGTGCACGGCAGCGGCAGCTTCCTGACCGGAAACCTGGGGAATGCCCTTGCATCGTTCCTGCCGGCGGCAGATATAGCGCCCTGGTTCTGGTGGCTCTATTCCCTCTCTCTCGGAACATTCTTTTTCCTTCTTCCTGTATCAAGGTATTTTCACATACCGGTGGAGCTTTTCCTGATCTTCATGCGCAACTCCGGCATCTCCACAGGCGACAGGCATTCATCTTACACCGAGGTGCAGACGCATGCCTGTTCATCATGCGGCGTCTGCATCAGCACATGCCAGATGAGCTATGCTGCGGGGATACATGACATACAGTCGGCGTACTTTATCAAGGGCCTGAGGAACGACCGTGACATCGCAGGCATAACAGCCAACTGCCTAATGTGTGGAAGATGCGAGGAGGTATGCCCTGTGGGCATCGAACTTGGTCCCATGAGGCTGATTGAGCGGAGACAGGGTGAGAGGAGTGACAGGACCCTGAAGCTGCAGGAGAAATATTCGCTGATGCGAAGAAGAAGCACTCTTGAGAGGAGACCGACACAGTCATACAGATACCTTGTCAGGGAAGAGCCTGAGAAGGCCGACGTGCTCTTTTTTGCCGGATGCATGACCCACCTCACCCCCTCAGTGATTGTCGCCATGAAGAAGATCATGGATAGCGCCGGGGTCAGGTACCGGTTCATGGATGAAAACGGAGGAGTCTGCTGCGGAAGGCCGCTGATGCTTGCCGGAAGGGACAGGGAGGCACGGGAACTGATAAACCATAACTCAGACGTTATCTGGAAATCGGGTGCACAGATACTGGTCACGTCATGTCCCATCTGCTACAAGGTCTTCAGGGAGAGCTACTATCTTGAAGCCCGGGTAATGCACCACTCTGAGTTTATCAACCTGCTTATAGAAGAAGGCTCGCTCCGTCTCGGTTACCTTCACAAAAAGGTGGTATACCATGACCCGTGCGAGCTTGGACGCGGTTCAGGCATTTACGAAGAGCCCAGGGCGGTCATAAGCTATGTGGCAGAGCTGCAGTCATCGGAGCAGGAGAGGAACATGTCACTCTGCTGTGGCGGCAGCCTGGGCAATCTCACCCTGTCATCCGGAAAACGGGCGATGATAGCTGCCGATGCGGCCCGCACGCTCACCCTTGGTTTGCCTGATGAACTGATTACAGCCTGTCCGCTTTGCAAGAAAACCTTTGTCCAGGCCACTGAAACCAAAGTTAGCGATATCGCCGAACTGGTGGCGGCTGCCCTCCCGGCACCCAGAAGGGAGAACGCAAAAAAGAGACCTGCAAGAAGACACTCCCGGGCAACCAGCAATGGTTGAAAAAAAATTTAGGAGGTTGCAAATATTTGAATTATTGACGCTTCGTATTCCAATTATTTCCATTTACTTTGGCGCCATAATTTTTCGGGATAACTCTGGAATAGTTTTTGCCGGTAATAAAAAAAACATTAGTCGAAGAATGAAAAGAATATTTTTTGCTGCAGTTGTTTTGGGTGTTGCGGTATTTTCCGGTCTTACGTCATGCAAGAATGACGCCGGCCTCAACGGCCAGGAGGGTAAGAACAGGAAAGGCGCCACCGTTGAAGGGGAGGCTGTTGTTCTGAGTATCGGTGAGGCAGAACTTATAGAGGTTGATGACAACCCGCAGTACAATACTGCCGAATGGCTTTTCAAGGTTGAGAAACCCGGCCGCTGGGATGTATGGCTTTCAAGCCTGACAGTTGACACCACCCAGCTTCATTTCGCAGAGAATGTAATTATTACAGCAGGTGAGACCAAGCTTGAAAAGAAGCCGGTCAGTGACCGGATAGTCCTTGGAGACAAGAGCATTACCGA
Organism: Bacteroidota bacterium; assembly: GCA_018262715.1. GTDB lineage: Bacteria > Bacteroidota > Bacteroidia > Bacteroidales > VadinHA17 > SR-FBR-E99. The sequence continues at coordinate 92,521 of JADFDS010000001.1, read as the reverse complement.
ACCCTGGTACAGGGCTGACTCACATATGGGATCCGTATTTTTCTCAAAACCCGGTGAATACCAGGTTCAGGTTATCAGTGACAAGGTAGAGCCACATTCTTCTGATCTTTCACAGCTCAGTATTGCGAAGCATACCCTGATCAATTCAGTGATACTGAAGCCCAAGGTCAATTAACCGTTGCTCTGGCGCCCGGGGCGCTGCCAACTTTACTTTTTCTTTCCCTCGACCCATTTGCGGGCATTTACGAATGCCTGCATCCACGGTGTAATGTCTTCATTGCGCCTGTCAGCGGGGTAGTATGCACACTGCCAAGGCATGAATGACCTCTCGAGATGGGGCATCATTGCCAGGTGCCTGCCGTCGGCAGAGCAGATTCCTGCCACATCGTACATTGACCCATTGGGATTGGCCGGATAGTGGCTCCGGCTGTATTTCATCACGACGTTATAATTTTTTTCAGGCAGCGGGAGGGAGAAGCGGCCTTCACCATGGGCCACCCATATTCCCAGCTCCATTCCTTCGAGGCCGGTGAACATAACAGATTTGCCGTCAGTAATCTTCACTCCCAGGAAGTCTGATTCGAACTTATGAGAGGCATTGTGTTCCAGCCTGGGCATCTCTTTGTGTTCCGGCACAATCAGCCCGAGTTCTGCCATCAGCTGGCATCCGTTGCAGACGCCCAGTGAGAGGGTGTCTTCTCTCCTGTAGAAATCTTCCAGTGCTATCCGGGCCTTCTCGTTGTACCGGAATGCTCCCGCCCATCCTTTGGCTGAACCGAGAACGTCGGAATTTGAGAAGCCGCCGACGAAGACAATCATGCTGAGGTCCTGCAGTGTCTCACGTCCTGAGATGAGGTCTGTCATATGCACGTCCCTGACGTCAAATCCCGCCAGCCAGAGGGCATAAGCCATCTCACGGTCACCGTTCACCCCTTTCTCCCTGATGATTGCGGCCCTGACTCCCGTGGTTGCCTTCCGGTCAGGTGTGATGCCCTGTGACCGGAAGCTGCCTTTAAAGTTCTTCAGGTCGAACTTAATCGCCTTTTCGCCATGGTTGTCATACCGCTCCCTGGCAAGTACAGGTCCGCACTGCCTGCGGTCAAGAAGGTATGAGCTCCTGTACCATAGCGAGCGGCAACGGTCGATGTCAAACTCAAAATGGTTATCGCCGTTGACTATTGACAGTTTTCTTTCTCTTACAGGATGTCCGATGGATGCGAAACGTACACCTCTTTCATAGAGGAATTCCTCTGTCTCAGCCTCATCCCTGACCTGGATGATCACACCGGGGTTCTGGCTATAGAGCAGCCTGACGGTATCGGTCTCTCCGATCTCCGTAAGGTTCAGGGTCAATCCTCCCTCGCGGTTTGCAAAACACATCTCCAGGAGGGTGACAATCATTCCTCCTGCAGAGATGTCGTGACCTGCAATGATCCTGTCGTCTTTAATCATCAGTTGCAGGGTCTCGAATGTGGCTGCGAAGTACTCCGCATCTGCCACTCCGGGCGCCACGGTTCCCAGGCTGCCGATGGTCTGGCTGAACGCCGAACCTCCAGGCTCGTGCCTCATGCCGCTCATGTCAATCCAGAAGAGTGAAGCGGACTCATCATTTCTTATCACCGGGCCGGTAATGCGCCTTATATCTTCTACCCCGGCTGCAGCGGTGATGATGACGGTGCCGGGACTGTATACCGTTCCGTCAGGGTATTTCTGGGTCATTGAGAGGCTGTCCTTGCCGGTGGGGATATTTATTCCCAGCGCTACCGCGAAGTTGCTGGCCGCCTGTACCGCTTCATAGAGTCTTGCATCCTCTCCCGGGTTTTTACACGGCCACATCCAGTTGGCCGACAGGGAGACGCTCTTCAGTCCGTCAGGCATTGGAGCCCAGACGATATTTGTGAGAGCTTCGGCTATCGAGAGGACTGATCCGGCGGCAGCGCTGACGAGGCCGGCTGCAGGAGCATGACCGAGTGAGGTGGCCATGCCGTTCATGCCCCGGTAATCGAGGGCTATGGCCCCGAGGTCATTTAGAGGAAGTTGCAGTTCACCGGCACACTGCTGTACAGCTATCCTTCCGGTCACGGAACGGTCAACCTTGTTTGTCAGCCAGTCCTTGCATGCCACCTCCTCAAGCTGTAACACTGCATCGAGATATCTTGCCGGGTCAGAAGGCTCATAGATGAGATCTCCGGTCAGGCTCTTCATGGTGGTGTCATTCATGACCGTCCGCGGAGGTTTCCCGAAGAAGTCTGCTAGTTGCAGGTCGATGGGTCTGTTGCCGCCGGACGGATTAAGGAAGGTGAACTGGTGGTCACCTGTTACCTCGCCGATGACGTATATGGGAGCCCGTTCGCGGCGGGCCACCGAAGTCAGCTGGTCCACATCGCTGCTTCTTATCACAAGGCCCATCCGTTCCTGTGATTCGTTGCCTATGATCTCCCTGGCTGAGAGGGTGGGGTCACCCACCGGCAGTTTGCTGATGTCAATGGTGCCGCCGGTTGATTCGACCAGTTCGGAAAGACAATTGAGGTGGCCTCCGGCGCCGTGGTCATGGAGTGATATCACCGGGTTATGGTCACTTTCGGCCATGGCCCTGAGGGCATTGTATACCCTCTTCTGCATCTCGGGATTGGCGCGCTGTACGGCGTTGAGCTCGATGGCGCTGTCATAGGCTCCGGTATCCACCGAGGAGACAGCCCCTCCGCCCATCCCGATCCTGTAATTGTCGCCGCCGAGGAGCACAATCAGGTCACCTTTTTCGGGTGTATTCTTGGTGCTGTCGGATTTCTTCCCGAGACCGATACCGCCTGCAAGCATTATCACCTTGTCAAAACCATAGCGCTTCATGTCAGTGAAATGTTCGAAGGTCAGCACCGAGCCGCAGATAAGGGGCTGGCCGAACTTGTTACCGAAGTCGCTGGCGCCATTTGAAGCTTTGATCAGTATCTCTTCAGGTGTCTGGTAGAGCCATTTGCGCGGCTCACTGTACTTTTCCCATTCGCGTGGTCCGTCAGGCCTGGGGTAGGAGGTCATATAGACGGCTGTGCCGGCAATGGGCAGGGAGCCCTTGCCGCCCGCGATACGGTCACGTATCTCGCCGCCGGTGCCGGTGGAGGCTCCGTTGAATGGCTCAACGGTAGTGGGGAAGTTATGGGTTTCAGCCTTCAGGGTAAGCACCGACTGGATATATTTTGCACAGAAATAATCAGGTTTGTCCTGGGTTGCCGGGGCGAACTGTTCGGTGACAGGCCCGTCAAGGAAGGCACAGTTGTCTTTGTATGCCGAAACGACGTGGTTACGGTTTTCTTTCGTGGTACGTTTGATCAGGTCGAAGAGTGATGATTTGCGTTCTTCTCCGTCAATGATGAATGTGCCGTTGAAGATCTTGTGTCTGCAGTGCTCGGAGTTGACCTGTGAGAATCCGAATACTTCGCTGTCTGTAAGTTTTCTTCCCAGGTTACGGCTAAGGTTTTCAAGGTATCTGATCTCCTCAGCGCTCAGCGCAAGTCCTTCCTGTGCATTGTATGCAGCTATGTCATCAATCTCCCGTACCGGTTCCGGCTCATGGTGCACGGTAAAGATATCCTGGTCAAGTCCGTGATAAATCCTCTGAAGCATGTGATCATGAGCCGGGTTTTCACCAGCGGCTGGAAAGTACTCCTCGATCCTTGAGATGCCTGACACTGCCATGTTCTGTGTTATCTCCACGGCGTTCGTGCTCCAGGGGGTTATCATCTCGCGTCTGGGTCCGATGAATGTGCCACTGACGGTCTCCGCTTCCATGAGGCTGGCGTTGCCGAAAAGCCATGAGAGCTTTGCCGTGTCATCCCGGGTGAGTTGTCCTTCTGCCCTGACAGCGATAACATTCCCGGAGGAAGTTCTGAAGAAAAGTACGGTACCAGAGGTCATAGTATGCTGATGAATAGCGAAGTAACGGCTGCGGTGCCGCTACTGCAGTCGCTTCCAAAGATAATAAAACAACTGTTGAACCTGAAAAGGAATACTTAGCCGGATAACTATTCCTTTAACTCTCCGGTCTGAATTCCTGCCTGAAATCAGTGCAGCATAAGGGTATCCGGGTCGCCTGATATCTCGATGGATCCGTTTCTGCCCTCACCGCTGAAGATAACACGGCCGGTTGATGTCTCAGAAAGCATAAGGCTTATTGCCGAAGTCATGCTTTCCTCTATGCGGCCTCCCATGAATCCTTTAATCGGTGCTGCCAGCGGTGTCGCCGTATCCCTGGGAGCTGAGACTGAGAGGGTATGTTTCCTGTTCCTGAATGTGATTTCCACTTTCTGTCGGGTTACCTGAAGGCTGACGATCTTTGATCCTCCGTACTCTGTGAAGGGGTAGAGACGGCCATCGATCATCAGTCCGCTGATAAATCCTGTGAAATTTCCTGTCAGCCATGGTATGCGGGCAACGGAGGCCTTGAAGGAGATGCCATTGGCTGCGAAGTGATTCGACTGCATCCAGATATACGCCGAGGGGAACGAGTGGCCCCAGTCTTTTTCGATATAGCCCCTGCCACCGGTGAAATCAATTTCCTCCCCGTTTATGACGAGGCTGCCACTGATGCCGTGGTCCATGCTCACGATACCGTGATTGCACTCCATGAACGGTGCAAATGTGTACGGCCCCATAATTCCGGGGGCGTACCATGGATTTGGCCATTCTCTGGTACCAGTGAAAGTAAGTTCTCCGCTGACTGAAGGCAGTTCCAGTCTCATCCGGCTCGCAGAAAAGAAATTGTTGCCGACAGTCACCATGAAGTTTTTTTCGGATGGAACAAATGCGGTGGATTCAAACGGGAAATACTCTGCTGTTTTTTTCTTGCCGTCGAGGACCTGTACAAACGCCTGTTTGTTTCCGGCTTCATTCATTGAAATTCCCGGAATAAACGCAAAGGCTGCGGTCTCTGGCGCATTGACCACCTTGAAATACCACCCCTCGAAATACCTGCGGGTATTGCCCCAGCCCTGGTACATGGAAGGATTAAAGAGGGATCTGATTTTTGTAAGCATAATCACGAGGTTCAGGGTAGAGGTTCAGGACTAAAGATAAGCAATTTGAGAATCGCCGCTGAAAAACCTGAAATCCTTCCCGTGATTGTCTTCAATCGCCACGGCCGAGGCCCGATGCATAGGTTGCCAGGGCGCGCTGGCGTGCCATCGCATGGTCAATCATGGGTGAAGGATAGGAGGGGCTGCCGAGTTCGGGCACCCACCGGTTTATGTAGCGCATCTGCGGATCAAACTTACGTGTCTGTTCTGCGGGGTTGAACACCCTGAAGTAGGGGGCGGCATCGCAGCCGGTGCCGGCTGCCCACTGCCAGTTGCCGTTATTTGATGAGAGCTCGTAGTCAAGTAGCTTTCCGGCGAAGTATGCCTCGCCCCATCGCCAGTCTGTAAGCAGGTGCTTTGTCAGGAAGCTGGCAATGATCATACGGACTCTGTTGTGCATGAAGCCGGTGGTATTAAGCTCACGCATGCCTGCATCCACTATCGGGTAACCGGTCATGCCGTTGCACCACCTGTCAAACTCCTCTTCGTTGTTGCGCCACTGTATTGCGTCATACCTGGCTTTGAATGAACTGTCGGTTACATGCGGGAAGTGCCAGATGATGCTCATGAAAAATTCTCTCCAGATGAGCTCATTCAGCCAGGTTTCATTGAGATCGAGTGCGGTCCTGACCAGCTGCCGGATGCTGACGGTTCCGAAACGCAGGTGAACACCAAGCCTCGTTGTCCCCTCAAGTGAGGGAATGTCGCGGGTAAGGTGATAATTCCTGATAATTTCCTGGTTTATTGCCGGTACCGGCGAAACAGTGTCAGTGTTTGTGAAACTGATTTCTTCCGGACCGGGGATTCTGGCAGCCGGCAACTTCAGGAAATTGCCGGCATGCTTTTCCGAGAAGAATGATTCCGTGTCCTGAATAGTGAGCTGTTTCTTCCAGGCCCGTGAATATGGCGTAAAAACCGTATAAGGCGTACCGTCAGACTTGACCACCTCTTTCTTCTCAAGGATCACCTGGTCCTTGAATGAGTGGAACGGAATCGCGGAGTTTTTCAGGAGGAGTGAAATCTTTTCATCGCGGGCAGTGGCGTATGGCTCATAATCGCGGTTGGTGAAAACCGCCTTTACATCATACTCATCCAGGATCTTCCGGAAGGCTTCCACGGGTGTTCTGTGAAGAACCTTCAGCGATGAGCCGGCAGACGCAAGCTTTTTATTTATTTCCCCCAGCGCCGCCAGGATGAATGCCACCCTCCGGTCTGCCTTCTCTTCGAGCCTGTCAAGGATTTCGGTGTCGAGAATGAAAACCGGCAACACCGGGTGCCCTGACCTCAGGGCATGGTAAAGACCCACATTGTCTTCCAGGCGCAGGTCGCGCCTGAACCAGAAGACTGCAATGGCATCCTTCTGTCGCATAATCTCTTCAGGCTCTTAAGTTTTCATTGTGCGACCGGCGCAGCCTCTTTCTTACTGAGGTAAAGATCAGGATTGTGAGCAGCAGAAAGAGAGCCAGGATAAAAAACGGTATTACAAGTGAAAGGATGGAAGTGCCTGTGGCGGCCACGTTCTCTACTGTTGCTACCACCGGGTTGCCCAGGCCGGCCGTCAGCTTAGTCGAGGTGAGCCTTGTCAGGGCGCTGCCGCTCTGCACCACGGCAGCGCTGCCACCGCCCACGGCAGCGCCGGTGATCCACTTCATGAGCTCGCTGTCTATCGGCAGCACCGAGGTTAGCAGGAGGGTCCCGGCACCTATCGCCAGGGGCGTGGAGACAGTATCAAGCAGGTTGTCAACCACCGGTATGTAGTAAGCCAGTATCTCGACCACCGTTGCCGTTCCAAGAATGGCAATCGAAGGCCATGATGACAGCCACTGGAAGCTGTCGTTCAGTGGCAGTATTCCGGTTTTGGCTGCGATGGCAGCAACCAGCATTGGTACAAACACCCTGAAGCCGGCGCTGGCCGCCAGTCCTATGCCTATTGCAACAGCAGTGATAAGTTCAGCATTCATTGTTTCTCCGGTTAATTATTCTCTTACAATTTTAAGTCTGGTGGTTTTTCCGCCGGCAGTCAGCTCAAGGAGGTATACACCCTTGCCCATCCGGGTCATATTTATGATCTGGTCATTTGTTCCGCTGTGAACCAGCCGGCCGTTCAGATCAAAGAGCCTGGCTGAATACTCTGTCTCACTGATAATATGCAGGATGTCACTGACAGGATTGGGATAGACCATGATTGCATCCTGCCCGGTCTCCTCAACCGCCGAAGCTGCAGATACGATGATGTAGCCATTCCTTGTGCTGGTGTTGCTGCCCTGGTTATTGGATGCAGCCAGTGAGACCCTGAATGTGCCGGGAGTATTATAGCTGATGACCGGATTCTGTTCCGTTGAAGATGCAGGTGTTCCTCCTTCAAAGGTCCACGCCCACGAGGAGGGCTGATTGGCCGAAAGGTCAAAGAACTTCACCCGGAGAGGTGCGTTTCCGGTCTTGATGTCAACGGTAAAGTCGGCCACGGGCGGGAGAGACAACGCTCTTTCACCGGTGGCAAAGTAAACAGGCCATCTGGCATCCTGAATATACCCTGATTCAGTCCCGGCGGGAGAAATCTTGTCAGCGCCCAATCCGATGGTATATATGCTCTGCGACAGCCCGTCCGCCTTCGTGAAGGCAATTCTGTCATCGTTCTTTGAGAAGGAGGGATAACCGAGTGTATTGTTCATGGTTATGAGATTATCGAGCCCGGCATTAAGATCAGCAGCCAGGATGGCATATTGCTCGTTAGCAGCATCAATATAATCGAATGCGATGATCCAGGGTGAATTTTTTGAGAAGACCGGATTGCCTATGCTGATATCCTCCGGCAGGGAGCCGTATAATTTGGAAATGGTACCATCACCCCAGTCATTTTCATTGTTGTCCCAAACGTTGATGATCCCGATATCCCAGTATCCGATGTCTTCTCCGGTGGAGGATGTGAGTTCGTTATAGGAGTCATAGACAAGGTACTGGCCGGTTATGTCGAATTCAACAGCATCGGCATACAGTACGCCGCCTGCCGTGGTGTTGTAATGGCTTGTCGTGGGATTGTACAGCTTGAAGACAGTGTCACGGACCACTGCCCCCGAAATGTCAAAAAGATAAATTGATGTGTCAGCGTAGATGCTGATTGCTGCTATCCTCTTTCCGTCTTTTGAAATGGCAACATTATCCCAGACCTGCTGACCGGAGATCATAAACTCACCGGGATCGGAAGCATTATCTGGTGATAATCCCCTCAGTTTGCTGTCGGTCGATACAAAGACAGCAAGTGAACCATCATCAGTCACACTGACCTTACCTTTCATCTCCGTTGAGGTAAGGGGTGCGTCCTCCGTGCCGGATGTCCTGTATAATGTTCCGGAGAAGGAGGAGCTGGTATTGTAGTTCAGGAGGTACTCCTGCCCGGCATTTACGGTATAATCCTGTATCTTATCCACCTGTTCCTCCTGCTGGATGCCTACTGCCGTAAACGCTTCCTCTGCCTTCGCGACTTCGGTTGATGATGCCCCGTACAGGTCAGTGGCTGCCTGTACAACAGCGATCCTGAAATCGATGAACTTTGAGGTCATGGTCAGGTAATCGGTCAGCGCCTTGTAGAATACCTGTTCAGCCTTTTCCTTTGTCACGGCGGTGGCATAGAGATAATAGGCATGATTCCCGATACCGCTGTTTATATGAACTCCGCCATTATCCTCGCTGCCGGTGTACATCTCGGAAACACTTTTCGGCTGCCAGTACGGATGGCTGAGAGATGTGCCACCGTTGTGAGGGTCAGCCATGTTTCTCAGCGCTCCCGAAGGGGAGTAAGATGTTTTGGTTATGTCTTCGCCTATGCGCCAGTCGTCCCTGTCGACCATCGAACCGAAGATATCGGCGTACGTTTCGTTAATGGCGCCTGACTGCCCGTAATATTCAAGATTCGCAGTATTTGATACCACACCGTGACCGAGTTCATGAGCGGCTACATCAAGCGCTCCTGCCAGTGAGTAGAAGCTTGTGCCACCGTTGCCGTAGAAGACAGCCTTGCCGTTCCAGAATGCATTTTCCATGGAGGTGCCGTCATCCTCAGCCACATTAACGAGAGAGATGATGTCACCGCCGCGCCCGTTGATCGAGTTGCGGCCGAATGTGTTCCAGAAATACCTGTAAGCCAGTGCGGCATGGTTGTGCGCCGAGACCGCGCTTCTGACGGGCCATGCGTTGTTTGACGAAGTGATGTAGCTGTAATCAAGATCAGTTGTGGAGGTGTTGTTTGCGTCCAGGGTCATTATGACTCCCTCGTCAGTGGCCCCGTTGAACATATGTTCAGAAATATTAATAAGGTAATACGTTCCTGACTCCAGGTACACGCTGATTGTCTGAAGTATGTTGTTAAGGTCATATGCCTGGGCGGGCACAGCCCCGTCAGAGCATGTGCTGTTAAATTTATGGATGATCTCACCTCCTGCGGCATCAATGAAGTATTTCCATTCCTCGATGAAGTTGGGTCTTATTGTCACGGCCCATGCCAGCCTGTACTTATCCTCACCTGTTGAATAAAGCACAAGGGATGTTGAGGGAGCTGAATAATCAAGTATTTCCTGCTCTTTCTGAGAGAGCTTTCTGTATACTGTCTCAGCGCTGACATCCTCTGTCGCCTTCCTGACGGCGGTGGCGGCACTCACTGAAGGAGTTGTCTTTGTATTCCTGTCAGGCCTGTGAAAAGCTCCCGTGAACCGCTCCCTTGCGCCATCGAGATGAACGGTTGCCTCAGAGCCGTAGATATCCACTCCCCTGAACTGCTGAACGGTACGGATATGTGTGATGCCAAGCCTGTCTGTACTGATTCCGGTAATCCTGAAGGACTCCCCCGGGTTTTCGACCCCGGTCAGTGCTTTTGTCTCATCGAGAAACATGTAGAACCTGTCCTCCGGTGAGGCCTTTGTCTCCCTGCTTTCTTTTTCAATAAATACCGGACGGCCCCTATGCCTGATTATCTGAGTTGAACGCTCTTTGTGACCTGATAATACGGGTTGCACAAGAGTCCTGATCTGAGGAGTACCTGATTGGGCAACAGTCCTGCCCGGAGAGACTGGCTGCCGGGGTATGACCGGGAGATCTATCACCGGTGTGCCGTTCTTTTTTTCCTTGATTTTGAATGGATTAGCCTGCCCGCTGGCTGCCAGTGGCGGAAAGACCATTAGCAGTATAACAAGGTATTTGTTCATTGTTGTTCTTTTACCAGGTTCATTAATCTGACATAAAGCTCCTTAAGCTGAGGATTACGGTCATGATCTGACCACTGCACCGCGTTCCGTGAGTCACCACGCACAACACTTACATACCAGGTCATGTTTCCGGGTTCGTCAGTTTCAACTGACATGAAGTTCATTGCATCAAGGGAGACTTCGATTTCCCTTACCTCTTCCCGGCTGACCTTTCCTGTCCTGATCACACTGTCATTTTTCAGTCTGCAGATACTTCCGTTTTCGAAAAGGACATAATCGGTACTCATATTTGTGAATCCGCCCTTGTTGCCGAAAAAGATCCGGTCACCCCTGTTGCTGTTCAGGAGTTTTTCAGGAGATGAGCAGGAGGTAGCCATTATCATGCAAAATATTAATATTCTGTACATTGGACGAGAAATTATATTAAATGAAATATCCATTATCCTAAAGGTTTACAGTTTAATGACGTACGGTCAATAAACCGAAAGCTAAATATTTCAATCAGTAATTCCTAAGGTTATTTACACGGCATTTCAGAGTTTTCGTGAAGCGCCCTGATCAGGGCCTCCTCGAAATTGTAAAACGAGCCTGATGAGCCTGCTTCCGGGCCTCCGGCAATACCGTTGGTGATAAAGATGAATCCGTATTTTTTCTTCGGATCGAAGTAGAAGTCTGAGACTAATCCGTAAGCTGATCCCGAGTGTCCCAGGAAATGAGAACCTTCAGGGAGGATGCTGCCGGAGGCCGATCCGGTCAGTATCTGAACACTCAGTCCGCGATTGCCTGCCCGCACCCCTTCATTGTCACTGTTGGCGGGTGTGGTTATGAATTGTGCCCGGTGCATCAGCCTGATACTCTTCCCGGAAATGATACGCTTGCCTTCATATTTTCCTTTATTCATGTGCAGTATCATAATGCGTGCCAGTTCTGCGGCGGAGATCCTCAGGCCGCCCTGCGGCGAAAAGACTGCGCCGTTCGTTCCCGTGACATAACCCGAGAAGTCGCGTGGTGACGACATCATCCCTTTGTAGTCATCAGTTCCCGGAATCCATTTACCATCCTCCCTGCCGTAAATTACCGCAAGGTTGTTGATGTCAGTCACCCCTTCGGCGATATATGATCCGCTGATGCCCAGCGGTATAAAGAGAGTCTGCTGGATATACTCCTCAAAACGCTGTCCTGTTATCCTCTCTATGATTGTGCCTGCCAGTCCGAAGTTGGCATTGCAGTAGGTATAATATTCTCCGGGAGCTTCCTTTCTCCACATGTCGTCAGTGTAATATTTGCCTCCGGGCGCGAACAGCTCGCTGAATGAGGGGGGATTTCCCACATTGTTGTAGGTTGCCATCAGGAAAGGATCATAACCTGATCCCTCATTCAGTGATCCGGTATGCAGCAGCAGCATCCTTACAGTCACGGGCTTCTCCGGATGGTTGGGATTCCTCAGCCTGAATCCGAGGTAATCACCGGCATCAGCGTCAAGGTCCAGCCTCTTCTGATCGCAAAGTTTCATCATGGCCGTCGTCATAACGAATTTGGAGATGGAGGCTATCCGGTATTTGGTGTTTTCGTCCACCGGGAGATTGCGGTCATAGTCCCTCAGACCTGTGTACCACTCTCCTGTGATCTTGCCGTCACACACAGCAACCACGGATAGTCCCATCAGGCCATATTCACCTGCTATTCTTTCAATTGCCTGCTGCATCTGTCCGTTCATTGACTGCAGGGAGATGGCCAGGATAATGGAAAGTACTGCTTTTTTCATATCGTTGCATTATTTAGTTTCCGGTAACTGAAAATCTACGTACAGACCTGCCTTCGCCGGTGTAAAGCACGCAGAAGTAGATACCGGGAGCCAGCTTTTCTGCATCAATTTCTGATGTCATCATACCCGGAGGGAGGGAGCCCTGTTCGGTCACTTCCACAAGTCTTCCGCCTGAGTCATAAATTGCAATGCTCATGGCGCAGGGACGGGACAGATAAAAGCTGACCAGCGCCTTATCCTTTACCGGGTTCGGGTTTAGGCTCAGTATCTCGCTGCCTCCTGTTCCCGGCATTGCCGGGCTGCCGTCCGAAGAGACTGTTCCTTCGATCACTGCCTTCATTCCGTTCCACAGTTCATGTCTTCCGGCCTCGTAGCTAAGCGCCCATATGCCCACTCCGGCCAGGTTCTTTTTTTTTGCGAAGTCTGTTTTCAGGAGCAGGCTGAGGCTGTCTTCGAACCACATTTGTCTCCACCGGGTGTCATTCTGGTAACTCATCCATGGCACGCCTGTGTCGTTGTCGAAGGCTTTTCCGTTAGCGTTTACCATCGGTATGGTTGCAATGTATGTCCGTGATGAACCTGTCCCGGTGGTTCCGGCCTTTCTGAAGCTGCTGCTTACCGGCCAGTCATAGCCGTACCATGGCATGCCGAGCAGCAGCCTGGAGGCAGGGACTCCGGCATCCAGGTAGTCTTCCTGGATGCTCCTGGTGATGTTGTAGTTTTCTCCCCGCAGGGGAGCCACGGGACCTGCGGTGGTGGAACCGCTCCAGTAATAATTGTAGCCCATCATGATCAGGTAGTCACAGATGTCTGCAAGCGCGTTCAGGTCCCATGCGTCAGACCAGTTTACCGCAGGTGTTGCCAGGGAGATCTCAGCCTGCGGCAGCTCAGCCTTGATGCCTCGGACAGCCCTTCTGCAAAAGCTTACCATATTCGCCTTCATGGAAGCAGGGACGGATTCAAAATCAAAATTTACACCATCGCCGTTGCGCATCTTCAGCTGGTAGATCAGGGTATTTATAAGGTGCCGCTGTTTAACGGTATCTGTGAGCAGGGCAATATTCCTGTCAGAGCCGAAGTTGGTAACGGTGAGCATAACCTTTACACCCTGCTGGTGCGCATAGTCTATCACCGGGGTGATGTCCCAACCTCTAAGGGTTGTATATGATCCGGTTTCAGTGTCTACCTCGTAACTGAAATAGGCAATATGGGTCAGCACTGAATAATCATAGTGAAGGAATGCGGTATCGCTTGCCCAGTACGGGTGCCAGCCATAAACCAGGAAGGCAGGCTCCCCCTCTTTCCTGCTCTTGAGTGTCACCGGTGTCCCGGGGGAAGCAATTGAGCGAAGGCTGGCAGTGTCAAAGACCCCGGAATAGTATTGGCTTTCGGCCTGATGTATGCCGATAAACAGGCTGTCAGGTTCCTGGGCGGCAACCGGTAAGCAGGTCAGAACGGCAATTACTGCTGCAAGTGTTATCCTGCGCGGCATGCAGACGATTGAAAGGTGGATCAGTTGGTTTTAAAGTACTTTTTATAGATCTCCATGTTCCGTTCCAGCAGAACCACGGAAACTTCATACGCCTTCTGGGAATCCTTCTCCTTCAGCGCTTCCAGAAGCTCGCTCTGGTATTTCATGGTATAATCCTTTTCACCCTCAATGTTGCCGTAAATGAGATTCCTCATCCGGGGCAGGAGGGAGTAAACGGGTTCCAGGCTTATGATCACTATCGGGTTGCCTGTGGCCTTTGACAGGTTCATGTGGAACCGGTTGATAAGGTCAACCTCAAGCTGGGTGTTGTCAGGATTGCATTTCTCCAGTTCATGCTGATTTTTCTGCAGGGTGCGGATGTCCTCATCCGTACGGTTTCGAGCGGCCAGCCTGGCCACTTCGGGCTCGAAGAGCCTGCGAACCTCAATTATCTGCAGGATGAGGTCAGAGTTGAACCTGAGGTCATAGAACAGATGGAGTGAATTGATGGCATCCTCGATTTTAAGCTCAGAGATATACATCCCGCTTCCCTTGCGGATGTCGATGAGTCCGCGTGCGCTGAGACGCCTGAGGGCTTCCCTCAGGGCTGTCCGGCTCACGGCAAACTGAGTGCAGAGCTCTTTTTCGGTTGGCAGCTTGGAGCCGGGCAACAGCTTCTTCTGTCGTATCGCTTCTTCGATTCGTCTCTCAATCTTCTGACTGAGTGTCAGCCCCGAACCGATTTTACTGAAGACATCATTTGTCATTTTACCTATAGTTTTCCCTGTAAAACTCCAGGGCTTTTTTCACCGATCCCTGCTCCATAAGGAGTATGCGTGCAGCTTCCCTTTGAATATTAAGCTCCTCCACAATCATTCTCGTGCCTCTTTCAATCAGTTTCTTGTTGGTCAGCTGCATGTTGACCATCTTGTTGCCCTTCACCCTTCCGAGCTTGATCATGAGGGTGGTTGTGATCATGTTCAGCACCATCTTCTGGGCAGTTCCGGCTTTCAGCCGGGTGCTTCCCGTAACGAATTCAGGACCCACCACTACCACAATAGGGTATTCGGCCACATCCACTATGGGCCCCTTGGGGTTACAGGTGATGCATCCGGTCAGAATGCCATTCTCTCTCGCCTTCTGCAGTCCGCCGATCACGTACGGGGTGGTTCCCGAGGCAGCGATGCCAATGACCGAGTCCTTCGTGTTGATATTGAATATTTCAAGCTCGCTCCATGCTTTCGTGGTGTCGTCTTCAGCTGACTCCACTGCCTTGCGAAGGGCAGTTTCGCCACCGGCGATGAGACCGATCACCACCGTATCGGGAACGCCGAATGTTGGAGGTATTTCGGAGGCATCAAGCACCCCCAGCCTTCCGCTGGTGCCCGCGCCAAGATAAAAGAGGCGGCCTCCCTTCTGCATTCTGACATGTATCTGGTTAACCAGATTCTCTATGTCAGGGATGGCGTTCTTTACCGCTACATGAACCTTTGCATCCTCGTGGTTGATATTGGTAAGCAACTCATTGACAGTCATCTTGTCAAGATCCTCAAAATTGGACGGCGACTCCGTAATGCTCAGGTCCTGTTTTTTCTCAGCCTGTCTGATCATATTATTATTTATCTGAATTCTGAATATGGTACTTCACCAGGTTTTCCATGGGAGTAAGGGTGAACAGCCCCGGCTGGAGCCTGTGCTTCAGCAGCAACTCTTCGAGGAACGGCCTGAAATGATAAGCTATGCTTCCCGTGAAGTGAACCGGGTACCTGCGTGCCTCGGGATATGAAAGCACATTGCGGACAATGAACTCATCGAAGCTTGATGTGATCATGGCCTGCAGCTCCGGTACATGGATATTGTCAGAGATGAACCTGGTAAACTGTCCCAGGAACCTGTTCGGGAAGGGCATGTTGTAGACGTTGTCAAGAATCTCGGCCGGAGTGAAGGGATAAGCCCTGAAAAAGTTCTCGATCACTATGCCCGGCAGCTGCTTCTTGAGCACTCCCGCCACCAGCTTCCTCCCTATGACAGCTCCGCCGCCCTCATCACCAAGGATATAACCCAGTGGCGAGACATTGGCAACGATCTCATTACCATTGTAATAACAGGAGTTGGAGCCTGTGCCTATGATACAGGCTATCCCGGGTTCATTCTGGCACAGCGACCTGGCTGCACCGAGCAGATCACTGCCGATGAACAGCTTGTCGGTGCCGAAAAATGAAGACAGAGCTGCCCTGACAATATCAGCCTTGGAAGCATTGCTTACCCCGGTACCGTAAAAGAATATCCGGCTGACACCCGCTCCCTTCAACTCCGGCAACTCTTTGCCGAAAAGACGGATCATCTCTTCACCCGTCACAAAAAACGGATTGATTCCTGTAGAGATGTATGACTTCCCTGCAACTCCATCGCTCACCTCTCTCCATTCAGTCTTTGTAGAGCCACTGTCTGCGATCAGTATCATCTGTGTGGGAAATTTGCTTTAATATTTCTGCTCAGCGGATTACAGGGACAAGTTACGTTTTTTGACCGCTTCGTAACCGCAAAGTAATAACAAATGTAATTATTTAAATTGAATTATCAGTTTTTTGTCAGATGTATGACATATCTTAAAAAACTTTCTACTTTTGAATCATTATTACTATATTCAGCAAAATCTATCCGGAAATGCGAATATCACATCCCCTTCATTTATTGGTTTTTACAATGGCGATTCTGATCGCTGGTCAGCAATCTGCCGCTCAGAAGGCCGGCCGGGCCGGGAGACTTGCCGTTTCGAAGATGGAGAAATGGGTCAGCCCTGTCGGGGAAGGAACTCTCCCGGAGCGATTTGTCATTGATTCATTGAAGGTTGATGAAGAGAAGAGGGAAATAAATATCTGGTTCCCCGTGGCCGCCTCATACAACCCGATCAGGGAAGAAACCGTCACCGGCCTTAACAGCTCTGTAAGGTCTGCCCTTGGGAGAAAATTTGCCGGTTACAGAATCAATATGATCTCAAACGGCTTAAGCCTGGAGAGCCTGGTCCCCAATTACTTCAGGAACGTGATGCCGGATGACGGCGACCGTATTATGCCTGCCGCAGAAGCACCTGCCGGGCTTATCCGGAGAGTGAATGCTGTCTCGCCGTCAAGGGGACTGGAGGGAAGGCACATTGCCCTGTGGCACAGCCACGGATATTATTTTGATATGCCGCTTGACAGGTGGGAGTGGCAAAGGGCGAAGCTGTTCGGCAGCGTTGAAGACATATCGGTAATGGCCTATGTGCTGCCTTACCTGACTCCTATGCTTGAGAATGCGGGCGCAGTTGTGCTTCTGCCGCGTGAAAGGGATATCCAGGTGAATGAGGTCATAGTAGACAATGACATATCCACAGGGGCCTCCGGGTTTGTATTACAAATTCCGGGAGAACCTGAAAAGGCAGGAAAGGGATTTCTTCTGAAGGATACCCTTTTTAATGGTGACAATCCGTTTATGGCGGGCACTTCACTGAAAATCAGCAGCGGTTCGGCACTATATGTTCCGGAGATCCCTGAGCGGGGATGGTATGGTGTGACAGTCTCATATCCGCGGGTACCTGGTTACAAGGGGAAGGCAATGGTCAGGGTCACTCATACCGGGGGTGTCAGTGAATTCATTGTTGACCAGTCGATCGGGGGGGGTACGTGGCTATGGCTCGGATCATTCCTCTTCGGTGCAGGAGCTGATCCCCTGAAGGGCTCGGTGACCATATCGGGGATGGATGGCTCAGCAGCGCTGCTGGATGCAGTTCGTTTCGGCGGCGGTATGGGGAATGTTGCCCGCAGGCCGGCAGAATCAATGATATCAAACCAGTGGTCGCTAAATACCGGAAGTCAGCAGGAAACTGCAGACTCAGCACCGGGTCCCCGTGAGTACAGCTGGAAGCTGAGCGGCAAACCCAGGTTCCTCGAGGGAGCAAGGTACTGGCTTCAGTATGCGGGCATGCCTGACTCCCTGGTTTACAGTCCCAACAAGGGAAGGAACGACTATAATGATGATTACATGTCAAGGGCCGAGTGGGTCAATTACCTGCTCCGCAGGCCTGATACAACAGCTTCGGGAGGCCCGGGCATACCCGTTGACCTCTCGTTTGCCTTTCATACTGATGCCGGTGTTACACCGGATGATTCGATAATAGGGACATTGGGAATATATTCAACAATAACCAATGGAGGCCTGTTCCCTGACGGCACCAGCCGGCTGGCCAGCAGGGATCTCACTGATATCGTACAGACCCAGGTCGTTGAAGATATCAGGGTGCTTTTCAATCCCGAATGGACCCGCCGTGCCATGTGGGACAGGTCGTATTATGAGGCCCGGAAGCCTGATGTGCCAGCCATGCTTCTTGAGCTTTTATCGCACCAGAACCTGGCAGATCAGCGTTACGGTTTTGATCCCAGGTTCCGCTTTCATGTAAGCCGGGCAGTCTACAAGGGCATTCTCAGGTACCTGGCTGATACCGGTGGAAGGGAATATGTCGTTCAGCCGCTGCCTGTTTCTCATCTGGCAATTGAGCCGGTTGAAGGCAGGCGGGTCACCATCCGGTGGCAGCCGGTATCCGATCCGCTGGAGTCAACCGCAGCTCCGGTTTCATACAGGGTCTACATGCGCAGTGGCGATGACGGATTTGACAACGGCACCCCTGTTTCAGGAACCGCTTTTGTTGCTGAACTGCCTGCTTACAACACTGTGTACAGCTTCCGCGTCACGGCAGTAAATGAGGGAGGCGAAAGCTTCCCGTCAGAGGAGCTGGCCGTTGGAATCAATCCTGCGGCTGATGGCGCTGTCCTGATAGTAAATGGATTTGATCGCATATCGGGCCCCGCATGGTTTGACCGTGACGGCATGGCCGGGGTGGCATGGTGGGATGATCGTGGTGTGG
Source organism: Bacteroidota bacterium (assembly GCA_018262715.1). Taxonomy (GTDB): domain Bacteria; phylum Bacteroidota; class Bacteroidia; order Bacteroidales; family VadinHA17; genus SR-FBR-E99. The sequence goes on along the minus strand of JADFDS010000001.1, from coordinate 74,118 downwards.
CTGACAGATACAGTTTCATTAGCACAGGCGACCAGTATGATTTTGAACGGATCTCGCCATGGACCGATGATGATAATGCCGGCTGGGGCGCTTCATACTCAAATGACGAGGGAAGGGTTATTCCGGGAAACACGTTTGATTTCACCCGCGTTCACGGTGAGTCAGTGATGGCTGCCGGGAAATCATTCTTCTCGGTCAGTGATGAGGTGTTTACAGGTCAAGATTTTAATCTGTCCGGATGGTGTGCGGTTGATCTCCTGTTCGGGGAGGAAAAGACAACCACATCGGCATACTGGCCTGACAGGAAGGATTTCCGGATCTACACCCCAGAATTCCTGCGTGCCCTTGAGCGGATGCAGAAGGCATCACTCCCCGTATTCATGTCAGGTTCATACCCCGGCACTGACCTGGTCATGACTAATGACACTGCAGTTGCATCGCTGGTGAAGAGAACCCTGCATTTCATGCCCCGGACCGGTCATGCAGTAAGAACAGGCAGCGTGGCTGCCACCGATAAGGCAGCACCTGTTTTCAGCGGCCGGTTTGAATTCAATGCCGGCATTTCCGATAAGATTTATGCTGCCGAAGCACCCGATGCCATTGAGCCTGCCGACAAGCAGTCAGTCACTGCCTTCAGGTACCTCGAAAACAACACGTCTGCAGCTGTGATGTATCCGGGTGATGCGAGAACCTTCGTCATGGGATTCCCCTTCGAGACCATCATCAGCCGGAAAGACCGTGATGACCTTATGAAACAGATACTTGACTTTTTACTGAAATAACAGATATGCCATGGATAAATCCGTAACCTGTTTCCTTCCCTTTTCCGATGCCATGTCGGTGACTGCTACAATTTCGTCGCTGAGATCCCCGGGCCTCGTCAGCAAAGTGTTTGTTGTACTTCCTCCGGTGAGCAAAGGACTTCCGGAGGGGGCAGAGGCCGGGCTGATCACCTCGGAAGGATTCGCTGCAACAGATGCCCTCAGGAAAATGGCGGCAACTGCTGCTGACAGTGACTATGTTCTCACTTACAGCAAGGGATTTCCACTTGACATGGGAAGCCACTCGCTGGCCAGGATGATGCAGATATGTGACGACACCGGTGCGGGAATGGTTTATTCCGATTATTACGAGAAGAAGAACGATGTCATGTCTCCCCATCCCGTCATCGATTACCAGGAGGGGGCTCTTCGTGACGACTTCAACTTCGGGTCAGTGATACTATACAGCGGGAAGGCGTTCAGGGATGCCTGCGACCGCATGGACCAGGAGTACAGTTTTGCCGGCCTTTACGACCTGAGGCTGAAAATATCACAGAAATTTCCCCTGATTCATATCCAGGAACTTCTGTATACGGAGGTTGAGACAGACACCCGGAAAACGGGGGAGAAGCAGTTTGACTATGTTGACCCTCGCAACAGGGCTGTACAGGTAGAGATGGAGAAAGCCTGCACTGATCACCTCAGGTGTATTGGCGGATGGCTCCCCCCCCGGTTCCGTGATGTCAGCTTTGATGATGACTGTTTTGGGTACGATGCATCAGTGGTAATTCCCGTCAGGAACAGGGTGAAAACCATCGGAGATGCCATCAGGTCGGTGCTTGACCAGAAGACCAGATACCGGTTCAATCTCATCGTGGTTGACAACTATTCCACTGACGGTACCACAGAGATCATCAGGTCATTTGCCGGGGACAGCCGGCTGGTACACATCATACCCGGCAGGAAGGATCTTGGCATCGGGGGGTGCTGGAACGAGGCGGTCTTCAGTGACCACTGCGGCAGGTTTGCAATTCAGCTTGACAGCGACGATCTGTACATCGATGACAGCGTGGTCACCCGTGTCGTGGACGCCTTCTATGAGCAGCAGTGTGCAATGGTTGTAGGTTCATACAGGATGGTCAATTTTGACCTGGATGAGATTCCACCCGGTCTGATAGACCACAGGGAGTGGACTCCTGATAACGGCCGCAACAATGCACTGAGGATAAACGGCCTCGGGGCACCGAGGGCCTTTTATACACCCGTGCTCAGGAAAATCAGGGTCCCCAATGTAAGCTACGGGGAAGATTATGCAGTGGGCCTTGCCATCAGCCGCCATTACCGGATAGGACGCATTTACGAACCGCTCTACCTGTGCCGCAGGTGGGATGAAAACTCTGATGCGGTACTTGATGTGGCAAAGGCAAATGCCCACAATCTTTACAAGGACAGAATACGGACAATTGAGCTGCTGGCCCGGAAAAGGATGCTGGCCGGCAGTCGAAAACAGGATTTGAATGACTGATTATTCGCAGAAGGTAAGGGATCTGTTCGAGGGGCAGTTCAGGGAATGGACTCTGGCCCGTGACAATTATTCCCGGCTTGACGGGGTGATGGTACGCACTGTCTCTTTCCCCGGCTATGATATTTCCGTACAGTTTAATCCGGGCCGTATCACCTCCTCGGCGGCAAAAGTTGATGCAAGGTCCATCGAGGCGAGGTCATGTTTTCTCTGTGAGAAGAACCGGCCCCGGGAGCAGAGGGGCGTTCCCTTCGGGGATGACTACATAATCCTGATCAATCCTTTTCCGATTTTCCGTCGTCATCTGACTATCGTTTCACGATGTCACACCCCGCAACGGATTGCCGGAAGCTTTTATATAATGCTCAGCCTGGCGCAGACGCTCCCTGATTATGTCATCTTTTACAACGGACCGCAGTGCGGCGCATCAGCTCCGGATCACCTCCATTTTCAGGCTGGCAACAGGGGGTTCCTGCCGATTGAGAAGGATGCAGTAAATCCCTCACTCTGCAGGGTGGTTGCTGAAAAGAATGGTACGGATTTGTTGCTCTGGAGCAGTTACGGAAGGGGCATTCTGACTCTCCGTGGCAGTGACGCTGAAGCCCTGAGCGCAGCTTTCGCCCGGTTCCATGACCGGTTCGCCCTTTCGGAGCCTGACCGGCCCGAACCTATGCTTAACATCCTGGCTTACCATGATGAAGGGAGGTGGACGGTGCACATCATCCCCAGGAGAGTGCACAGGCCACGGTGCTACTTCGCCGAAGGCGACAGCAGGATACTGCTCAGCCCGGCATCGGTTGATCTGGGGGGAGTCTTCATCACCCCCAGGGGTGAGGACTTCGAAAAGATATCAGCTGAAGATATTACGAACATTCTCGCTGAGGTATGCCTGGGGGAAGATGAATTGAAAACCCTGACAAAGGAAATACTATGACTGGAAAAAGTGAACCTGAGATCAGCGTAGGGATTGTCACCGGGAGCGGCCTGACATTCACCCTTAACGGCGATTTCCTTGCCGGCGACAGCGGGAAGATGCTGTCTGGTATGTACACTGCCGTTGCAGGCGCCGACGGGCTGCTCCTGCAGAGTGAGGCCGGGTCCGTCAGGGCCGGCGATGAGATCACCTTCACACCGTCGGACTTCGGGAGTTGCAGCTTCACCCTTCATGCCGTAACCATCGGCGTCAATTTTCACTGGCAGAGGAATGAGGACCAGACCTTCAGGGGTAACCTGAAATTCATATTACGCGGCGGACAGGTGACAGCGGTGAATATTCTTCCCGTTGAGGAGTACCTGGTGAGCGTCATATCATCGGAGATGAGCGCCACCTCGTCATCCGAGCTTCTGAAGGCTCATGCCGTCATCTCCAGGAGCTGGCTGCTTGCCCAGATGGACAAGACCCTGCAACTGAGCGACACCGGAGAAAAATACCGCACCAGCTTTATCACGGACGATGAAATCACCAGGTGGTATGACAGGGAAGACCACAGGGATTTTGACGTTTGCGCTGACGACCATTGCCAGAGGTACCAGGGGATCACAAGGGCATCGACTGACGCTGTTGAAGAGGCTGTGCGGATTACAGGCGGCGAGGTTCTGATGTACGGGGATTTCATTTGCGACGCCCGTTATTCAAAGTGCTGCGGCGGTGCAACTGAACTCTTCGAAAATGTATGGGAGCCGGTAAACCATCCGTATCTCCGGAAGGTTATCGATGCCGGAAGCGGAGCCAGGACCACTGACAGTGACCTCACTGACGAAAAGAACGCAACCGGGTGGATAACCGGAAATCCGGAGGCCTTCTGCAATACCACCGACAGGCATGTCCTCTCTCAGGTGCTCAACAACTACGATCAGGAGACCAATGACTTTTTCCGTTGGAAGGTAACCTACCGTCAGGATGAGCTCAGTGAACTTGTCAGGGAGAGGACAGGAATTAACTTCGGGCGGATCACATCGCTTGAACCTCTTGACAGGGGGACTTCGGGCCGCATCACACGGCTCAGGATCACAGGTGACCTGAAAAGTATGGTCATCGGCAAGGAGCTGGAAATCAGGAAGGCGCTTTCCAAAACACATCTTTACAGCTCCGCCTTTATAGTGGAACAATCTGAAGAGAATGGAGAGATCCTCTTTGTGCTGAAAGGTGCCGGGTGGGGTCATGGGGTGGGGCTGTGCCAGATCGGAGCTGCGGTCATGGGCGCAACCGGATACACCTACAGGCAGATTCTCTTTCATTACTTCACGGGCTCAGAAATCAAAAAACTCTACTGAGATGAAAAGAGTTGCTCTCACACTCGTGCTTGCGGTACTGGCCACTGGCGCTGCCAAAGCTGACTCATGGATAAGGATCAATCAGCTGGGTTACCTTCCGGGCTCGGTCAAGGTGGCCGTGTATCTTTCACAGGTGCCGGTAGCGGAAAAATCATTCACGGTATATGATGCATTCACTGACAAACCTGTTTTCCGTGGTGCTGCCGAGATCTGTGACGGAGCCGTCTGGGGAATGGCCGCTGCCGCCAGGCTTGACTTTTCAGGGCTGACAACACCCGGAGGATACTATATAATTTACAGCCGTACAAAGTCGGAAACCTTTCGTCTCGGGGCAAATGTATATGACGGAACAGCTGACTTCATACTAAATTACATCAGGCAGCAGCGTTGCGGGTATAATCCCTTTCTTGCTGATTCATGTCACCGTTATGACGGGATGATAGTGGATCACCCGACACTATCAGGCACCCCGATAGATGTCCGCGGCGGTTATCACGATGCCAGTGATCACCTGAGGTACACTGCCACTACCGCCAACTCGGTATACCAGATGATGTTCGCCTATATGATGTCGCCGGGAATATATGGCGACAATTATGATGCTGCCGGAGTGGCAGGCAGCAATGGCATACCTGACATTCTCGACGAGGTGAAATGGGGTCTGGAGTGGCTTCTGAAGATGAATCCCGACAGCGGCATGATGTTCAACCAGGTGGCTGATGACCGTGATCACAGGGGTTTCCGGCTGCCCAACCTTGATACTACAGGTTACGGCCTCGGGCCTTACAGGCCCGTTTACTTCGTGACCGGCAGGCCTCAGGGGCTGGCCGCGTTCAAGAACCGCACCGAGGGGGTTGCCTCCACTGCCGGTAAGTTTGCATCGGTATTTGCTATGGGCGCCAGGCTCTTCGCCCAGAGTGATCCCCTTTTTGCCAGGACAATGGAAACCAGGGCGGCCGACGCTTTTGAGTTTGCCCACACAGACCCGGGGGCCACCCAGACCGCCTGCAACGTCTCTCCTTACTTCTATGAGGAAGACAATTATGTTGATGATATGGAGCTTGCGGCATGGGAGCTGTGGGAACTAACCGGCAACAGGTATTTCCTTGAGCAGGCCGACTACTGGGGAACCCTCGAGCCCTTTACTCCCTGGATTGAGAAGGATACTGCAAGACACTACCAGTTCTATCCGTTTGTCAACCTGGGTCATGCAAGCCTCGGTCTCTCCGGCACGGAGTACTCAGTTAAGTATACTGAGTTCATGAGCAAGGGACTGGACATCATCAATTCAAGAACAAGGGATGATGTCTTCCAGGTAAGGATACCGTTTGTGTGGTGTTCGAATAATTATGTCGCGGCTGCTTTGACCCAGTGCAGACTCTACCGTGAGGCAACCGGGGATGACCGTTTTGACTACATGGAGGCTGCCATGCGCGACTGGCTCTTCGGATGCAATCCCTGGGGCACATCAATGATCTGCGGATTGCCGGCAGGCGGAGACTACCCCCTGTATCCCCACTCGGCAGTGACGGTTTTCCTCGGAAAGACAACCACCGGCGGGCTTGTTGACGGTCCGATAAGCAAGGCAATCCATGATAACCTCAGGGGACTGACCCTTCTCAGGCCTGATCCCTATGCTGCATTCCAGGGAGGTCGGACCGTCTATCATGATGATATTGGTGATTACAGCACCAACGAGCCGACTCTTGACGGGACGGCAAGCCTCAGCTATTATCTCTCAACACTTGAGAAGGAGGGGAGAGCAGAAAGGGCCGCGTCAGCATCTGATGTTTATGATGGGCATGGAGCTATAATAAGGAGAGAAGCATGGGAGAAGAGCATCCACCTGGTCTTTTCTGCCGATGAGTACGGAGAGGGGCTTGAGCACATACTCAATGTACTGGAAGACAAGAATATCAGGGGGTCATTTTTCCTTACCGGGAATTTCCTGAGGAACAGGAGATTTGATTCCACGGTAAAGAGGATGATAGCGGAGGGGCATTACGTGGGTCCCCATTCAGACGGGCATCTTCTCTATATTCCGTGGGAGAACCGTGACACCCTGCTGGTGACAAAGCAACAGTTCAATGATGACCTGAAACGAAATATCGCAGCACTCAGGAAGGCAGGGCTGAAGAAGGAGGATCCCCGCTGGTTCCTCGCGCCGTATGAATGGTACAACAGCGCAATCAGCCGGTGGACAGAAGATCTGGGAATGAAGCTTGTCAATTTCACCCCCGGAACCGGGACCAACGCCGACTACACCACTCCTGATATGGAAAATTACCGTTCATCGGACCTGCTCATTCAGAGGCTGGCCTCCTTCGCGGAGAGTTCACCTCAGGGGCTGAACGGGGCAATAATCCTGATCCACCCGGGCACGGCGCCGGAACGCACTGACAAGCTCTGGCTCAGGCTGGCGGAGTTAATTGATTACTATACATCAAAAGGATACACATTCAACAGGTTATAGAACAGTATGGCAGCACAAGAAAAAACCCGTTCGCCATGGGCGTGGATACCGACCCTCTATCTGGCCGAAGGCTTACCCTATGTGGCAGTCAACATTATATCGGTGATCATGTACAAGCGGATGGGCATCTCCAATGCCGACATCGCACTGTACACCAGCCTCCTTTATCTCCCGTGGGTTATCAAGCCCCTGTGGAGCCCGCTGGTTGACCTGCTTAAAACAAAACGATGGTGGATAGTCATCACCCAGCTTGTTCTTGCCCTGGGCTTTGCCAGCATTGCCCTGACAATTCCGGCGTCGTTCTTTTTCAAGATCACCCTGGCATTTTTCTGGCTCCTGGCATTCGGGTCGGCTACCCATGACATAGCCGCTGACGGATTCTACATGCTGGGGCTCAATACCAACCAGCAGGCAAAATATGTTGGCATCCGAAGCACATTCTACCGTATAGCAACTATCACCGGTCAGGGCCTTCTGGTAATCCTTGCGGGATTCCTTGAAAGCTCCTCGGGCAGGGAACCGGTAACTCTCTTCATCGAGGCTTCACCACAGTATTCGAAAACTATTCTGCAGATGCCACATGTGACGGAAAATGCGGCAAAGCCCGGTGACCTGTATTTTATACCTGACAGTGATTCACTTCTGGTCAGCACTCAGACTGTCGACAGGGACAGCCTGGGCATACTGCTCGACTCAATCAAATCCTCCAACCTCGGCAACGGCTTCTATAAGCTTGAAGAGAAGATGGCTAAGGAAAAGGGTTGGTGGGTCAGTAATATTTCAGATCCCCTGGGAGCCTGGATCAGGGAAAACTTCGGAGAGGAGAGGGGCGCTGCAGCCTCTGTTACAGGAAGCGTGGCGGTGGTCCCCGTCAGGATTAGCGGGAAACCTGCTCACGGGAAAGAGGTGGTTCTCAACACTGCCCTGAAAAAGGGAGATAAAAGCATTGCCCTTATCCAGGGCGAACACCTGGTCTTCAACGAAACAAACTGGGACAAACCTGCTTACATGGTGTTCCAGGCTGACTCAAAGCTTACCGGCTATACTTCAGTAACATATGAGGGTCTGTCAGGAAACATCCCGATGGCCTGGGCAGTCACCTTCTTTGTGCTTGCCGGGTTATTCCTTGTCCTGAGTTTCTATCACAGGTTCGTTCTCCCGAAACCTGACTCTGACAGGCCGCATGAAAACCTGAAGGCCTCCGATGTGCTGAAGGAGTTCGGAGCCACTTTTGCTTCCTTCTTCAGGAAACCGCAGGTGGGCGCCGCGCTGTTCTTCATGCTGACATTCCGATTTGCAGAAGCTCAGTTGCTTAAGCTTATCAACCCGTTCCTGCTTGACCCGATAGACAAGGGAGGGCTGGGACTGACAACCGGCGAGGTCGGCTTTGTATACGGCACTGTAGGAATCATCGGGCTGACCCTTGGCGGCATCATCGGTGGTGTGATAGCTGCCATGGGCGGATTGAAGAAATGGGTCTGGCCGATGACCCTGAGCATGCTGCTGACAGCAGCCACATTCCTGTACCTGAGCTTTACCCAGACTGATAACATGCTGATTATTAATATTTGTGTCTTTGTCGAACAGTTCGGTTACGGGTTCGGGTTCACAGCTTACATGCTTTACCTGATCTACTTCTCCGAAGGAAAGTACAAGACTGCCCACTATGCTATCTGCACAGGTTTCATGGCGCTCGGGATGATGCTTCCCGGAATGTTTGCAGGCTGGCTCCAGGAACAGCTCGGTTACAACCACTTCTTCCTTTGGGTAATGATATGCAGTGTCATTCCGCTCATTGCGGTCTCACTCCTGAAGATTGACCCGGCTTTCGGGAAAAAGGCTCCCAGATAATATGAATTATGCCAACGGTACATGAAGAAGGATTTCATTTTTGACCCCCTCAGGAAAGAGCTCGACGGCGATCTTTATACTGATGACATTCAGCGGATCCTGTATGCCACTGATGCCTCAGCCTACAGGGAGATACCTGTGGCTGTCACCAGGCCGGCGTCGGTCTCCGATATCAGGAAGATACTGGCATTTGCACGAGGCACGGGCGGCTCCGTGATACCGAGAGGCGCAGGCACCTCCCTGGCCGGCCAGGTTGTAGGCCCGGGGATTGTTATGGATATTTCGAGGTATCTCAACCATATCCTGGAGTTTAATCCCGCTGAGAGATGGGTGAGAGTTGAACCCGGAGTGGTTCTCGCTGAGCTTAACCGTTACCTGGCTCCCCACAGGCTGCAGTTCGGACCGGAGACATCGACAGCCGACAGGTGCTGCATCGGAGGAATGCTTGGCAACAACTCGTGCGGAGCACATTCACTCATTCATGGCAGCGTCAGGGATCATATCCTCGAGGTTGACGCAATTCTCTCAGATGGTTCTGAGGTGCATTTCGGTGCGTTGACCACTGATGAGTTCAGGAAGAAATGCAGCGGTGATCCCGGACTTCTCGAGACGAAGATCTACAGGAATCTTCAGGAAATGCTCTCCGATCAGCGCAATGCCGGTGAGATACGCAGGGAGTATCCGCATCCTGCCCTCCGGAGGCGCAACAATGGCTATGCTCTTGATGCCCTGCTTGAGACCGATCCCTTTACCGGTAACGGCCAGAAGTTCAATGTCTGCAAGCTCCTTGCAGGTTCCGAAGGCACCCTGGCATTCACCACCTCGATGAAACTCAACCTGGTGCCGGTGACAAATGACCGGACCGGCCTGGTCTGTGCCCACTTCGGCAGCCTGCAGGATGCCGTCAGGGCCAACATCATTGCGCTGAAGCATAACCCGGCAGCGGTGGAGCTGATTGATGACTATATACTCAACTGCACGAAGGACAATATCGAGCAGAACAGGAACCGTTTCTTTGTCAAAGGAGATCCGAAAGCCATACTGCTTATTGAGATCACCAGGCCGACAGTTGAGGAGATTGAAAGGACAGCCGCCGCCATGGAAAAAGATATGGTCGCGGCAGGGTTCGGATACCACTTCCCGCTGTACACCGGCGCTGATGAGATGGCCCGGGTATGGGAACTGCGCAAGGCAGGACTGGGAGTGCTGCTCAACATACCGGGACGGCGAAAGAGCGTGCAGGTGATCGAAGACACTGCAGTGCTGCCTGATCTCTTTCCCGATTATATTGCTGAAGCCGCAGGCATCCTGGAGAAACACAGGCTCAGCTGTGCCTACTATGCCCACATCGCCACCGGAGAATTGCATCTCAGCCCGTTGCTCGACCTCAAGGATCCTGATGATATCCGTACGTTCCACGGTCTGGCGGAAGATATGGCTGCCCTGGTGAAGAAATACCGCGGCTCGCTCAGCGGTGAACATGGTGACGGCAGGCTCCGCGGCGAGTTTATCCCGTTGATGCTCGGGCCTCATAACTATGCTCTTCTTAAAGAGCTGAAAAAGACATGGGACCCTTCCGGTCTGTTCAATCCGGGCAAGATCACCGATACTCCTCCGATAACTGAAAACCTCCGTTACCCGGCTGGCGAGAGGAGACAATATCCGGGGTTGGTTTTCGAGTTTCCCGGAGAGGAGGGTCTGCTCTATGCTGCCGAGAAATGCAGCGGTTCAGCCGACTGCCGGAAGAGTGCACTGGTTGGCGGCACCATGTGCCCCACCTTCATGGCAACCCGTGATGAGGATAAGTCGACCCGTGCCAGGGCAAACATTCTCAGGGAGTTCCTGACAAGGTCAGACAGGAAGAATAAGTTTGACCACGAGGAGATTTATCGTGTGATGGATCTATGCCTGTCATGCAAGGCCTGCAAGGCTGAGTGCCCGTCAAATGTCGATGTGGCCAGGTTGAAGGCAGAGTTCCTGCAACACTACTATGATATACACCACGTCCCGTTCCGCGCCTGGCTGATAGCCTGGCTGCCCCGTCTTTACGTTCCCGGGATGATGTTCAGGCCTCTTACCAACCTGGTCACCGGCCTGCCGGTATTCAAAAGAATCATCGGTTTTTCTGTTAAAAGGCCTGTTCCGGCGCTTTCACCGGTGACACTCAGGACCTGGGAAAGGCGTCACAGGAGAAAGAACGGGAAGCTGGGCGCTTCAGGCAGTGATAGAGCAGCCGGCCTTTCAGGCACCTCGGGAAGTCAGGGCAGCAGCCGGACGGAGAACGCCGGGATCCCAAAGGGTACCGTCTGCCTCTTTGCCGATGAGTTTACCAACTATAATGAAAGTGATATAGGCATCAAGGCTGTCATGCTTCTCGAGAGACTCGGTTATAAGGTCATTATACCGCGCCACGCTGAGAGCGGCCGTACGTTCCTCTCGAAGGGGCTGCTCCGGTCGGCACGCAAAATTGCAGTGAAGAACATTATGTTGCTCCGCGGTGTTGTTTCCGATGAAAGGCCGTTGCTGGGCATAGAGCCCTCAGCCCTGCTTGCTTTCCGCGATGAGTATCCGGAGATGGCCGGAAGAACACTTGCTGATGACGCCCGGCGCCTTGCCGGCAATGCAATGCTGATTGAGGAGTTCATCTGCAGGGAAGCTGACCGGGGGAATATATCCGCGGCAAGCTTTACTGACCGGCCGGCTGAGATACTGCTTCACGGACACTGTCAGCAGAAGGCTATAGCCTCCACGGCTCCGACAATCAGGATGCTTTCACTTCCGGCAAACTACAGGGTAAAGGAGATAAATGACGGGTGTTGCGGAATGGCAGGAGCATTCGGGTATGAGAAGGAACACTATGACCTCAGCATGAAGATAGGTGAGATGGTACTGTTCCCTGCGGTAAGGGAAGCCACTGCGGAGACCGTCATTTCAGCACCTGGAACCTCTTGCCGCCACCATATCATGGACGGTACAGGAAGAAAAGCCCTGCACCCGGTGGAGGTCCTTTTTGATGCACTTATAAAATGAATTGAAACATAAAAACCTTTGAATATGAGTACTTTCGGGTTTAGCAAGGTGGAACAGGCATTCTTTGAACGCTCGGGCAGAACAAAGATGACAGCAAGAATGCCGTATATAGTTGTGGATAATTTCCCGGGTCTGGGGCTTCTGACCTCACTCAGGTTCCTTGAATGGGTGGCCGGCAACCCCGACGGAGTCATCAGCCTGCCTACGGGCAAGACACCTGAGTATTTCATCAAATGGACAAAATACCTGCTGAATAACTGGGACAGTCCCGAAGCCCGTAAGGTCAGAGAGGACAACGGACTGTTCCTGAAGGAGAAACCGTCGCTGAGAGGCCTCCATTTCGTACAGATTGATGAGTTTTATCCCATTGACCCGCGCCAGCACAACAGCTTCTATGACTATGTGCGAAATTATTATATCGAGGGATTTGACCTTGATCCGGACAGGGCATTGCTGATCAACTCGGAAGAGATAGTTCTGGCTGACGGGAAGCATTTTTCCGAGGTTTTCCCTGACAACATCATTGACCTCTCGCTCCGCAACAGGGAAGCGGTTGGTCCTCTTGAGAAACTGCAGCAGGAGTCGCTCTTCAGGATAGACAACTGGTGCACCGGTTATGAAAAGAAGATCCGTGCCCTTGGCGGAATCGGCTTCTTTCTTGGCGGGATCGGTCCTGACGGGCACATCGCCTTCAACACCAGGGGAAGTGATCATAACTCCGCCACCAGGCTCACCGCGACAAACTTCGAGACACAGGCGGCCTCTGCAGGCGATCTTGGCGGGATCGAGGTGTCAAGAACACGCCTGGTGATTACTATCGGCCTGGGAACCATTACATTCAATCCTGATGCTGTGACAATCATCTTTGCTGCCGGTGACGCCAAGGCACTGGTTGTAAGGAACGCGCTTGAGAATGAACCGGACAATCTCTATCCGGCCACTGTGCTTCAGGGACTGAAAAGCGCCAGATTCTATCTCACCGCCGGCGCAGCAGTTCAGTTGCATGACTCCGTTGAAAGATACTTCAGAGAGGGCGAATGGACCTTCGAGAAAACAGAAAGGGCGGTCTTCGACCTGTGTCAGAAGATAGAGAAATATGCACATAAGCTTGTCCCGGAGGATCTTATGAACGATGAATACTGCTCACTGATCCCCGGACTGAGTCTCAACACTGTTGCTGACGTGATTGAGTCGACAAAACGGAAGATTGAAGCCGGGCTCAGGAGGGAACGGAACACCACCTTCCTTCATACCGGGCCACATCATGACGATATAATGCTGGGCATCTTCCCGGCCATAATTCCGCAGTTGCGGGAGATCACCAACAAGTTTCATTTTTCGGTGCTCACATCGGGATTCACCGCGGTGACAAACACCATGCTCCTGGGCCTGCTTGAGGAGACACAGCGTCTTATCTCTGCAGGAATGATCCAGATGCTGAGATATCCTGATTTCTTCGAGTCAGGGTATAGGTTCAAGTGGGACAAGGATGTGAGTCATTACCTCGATAAGGTGGCCGACAAGGATGAAGCAGGCAAGCTCAGGGGCCTCTGTCACAGGATTGTCAGGGCCATGGTTGATATTTATCGCCTGAAATCAAAGGATGATCTGAATGAACAGATAAGGAAAAACATTGAGCTGATAAGGAAGAGCTACAGTGGCGAGAAGAATCCGCCTGACATACAGAGGCTTAAGGGTATGCTCAGGGAATACGAGGAGGAGCTTGTGTGGGCACACTACGGGGTGCCGGTTCGTAACATAGAGCACATGAGGCTGGGCTTCTATACCGGAGATATCTTCACCCAGCAGCCTGACAGGCACCGCGATGTGGAGCCCATTCTTGAGTATCTCAGACGTATACAGCCTAACATCATCAGCCTTGCATTTGATCCCGAGGGTTCCGGCCCCGATACGCACTACAAGGTGCTCCAGGCTATTGCCGAGGCACTCAGGCAGTGGGGCCTGGAGAAGGATCTTTCGAATCTGAGGGTGATAGGTTACCGTAACGTCTGGTTCAGATTTCTGCCGTCTGAAGCCAATGTCTTCGTGCCCGTATCCCTCAACTCAATGGCGGTGCTGAACCAGTCGTTCCGTGACTGCTATGTCAGCCAGGTGAACGCATCATTCCCGAGTCCCGCATATGACGGACCGTTCAGTCACCTGTCCCAGCAGGTGTGGGTGGAACAGTTCAAGCAGGTGCAGCTGATACTGGGCAAGGATTTCTTCTATGAGAATGAGAGTCCCAAGATCAGGGGAACGCATGGTATGGTGTATTACAAGGAGATGCCTGTCGATGAGTTCCTGCAGCACGCCCGTGAGCTTGAAAAGAGCGTCGAAGGGGCAAATATCCACTGACAGCGGGTCAGGTCAGTGGCAAAATGCAGGAATGCAGAGCCATAGGCCTGACCGATTCAGGCCGGAAAATTCACTTATACAGAAAATACTTCGAGGCCCTGGCCCTGAATGCCGGTATGTCAGTGGTCCACAGATTCAGGATGTCATCCACCCTGAATGCCCTGGTGAATGCTTTTCTGACCTCGTCAGTGCCGCACACCTTGTCGAACATCTGGTGCCTTGACGGATCACATATTTCAAAGAGATTCTCGTCAGGCCACAGGCGATGTGCCTCCTGCATGATATAAAACTGTATCAGTGACAGTGGGGCTTCTGACGGTTCCGTCAGGTGAATCTGCACTCCGTGAACCAGCTTTCCCTGGAGTGTGCTGTAATAGGGTTTGTAATGAACCGGTCTGAAGATCACTCCGGGGAGCTTCAGTGCGCTGAGTGCTGTGGCAAGTGAGTCTGCGTTGATCCATTCTGCCGCAAAGGTCTGAAAGGGTATTGTGTATCCCACCCCGATACTGACGGCATAGAGTTCTCCAGCTATGCCGGTGGCCGGATAGTACAGCGGGGTGTCACGGTGCGGGACATGAGGAGAGGAGGGAATCCACTGCAGGCCTGTCTCTTCGAACATCATCTTCCTTGACCATCCGTTCATCTTCACCACATGAAGATCGCACCTGGTGCCATTGGTAAGCATCCCTTCGCCGTTGAGGAACATGGCGAGCTCTCCCACTGTCATCCCGTGCAGATACGGAATAGCAAACTGGCTGACGAATGAAAAGAATCCGGGGCGGGTGACTGCTCCTTCCATCCTTATCCCGCCAAGCGGATTGGGACGGTCGAGCACCACGACAGGAATCCCTTTTTCGGCAGCTGCCTCCATGAGCAGGCCGAGAGTACTTATAAAGGTGTATGACCTTGACCCGATATCCTGGATGTCATAGACCAGGATATCTATGTTATTCAGCATGTCTGGTGAAGGCTTTCGCGTTTTCCCGTAGAGGCTGTAAACAGGAAGACCGGTACCGGGATCAGTCTCGGATTCAACATATTCTCCGGCTGTGAACTCACCGCGCACGCCGTGCTCGGGCCCGTAAAGGGCCGTCAGCTTGACACCCGGGGCAGAGTTTATTATGTCAACCGTTGACCTGAGGTTGCGGTCAACCCCAGTGGGATTGGTCACCAGACCCACCCTTTTCCCCTGAAGGATGTCGAAATTATTCCCGGCCATTACCTCTATTCCTGTCTCCACAACCTGCCCGGTTGCATGGCAGGAGGTAAGAAATGTGATTAAAAGTGCCAGTGATGCAGAGATGATTGCTCTTCCTGAGGTCTTCATACGCTGTTGATTTTATGTTGCATGCCGGTCGCCTGACCGGCATAATAAGGCCGAAACAGGCAGTTTTCAATTCTGATAATACAAGTCCCGGCACTGCCGGTAATAAAATTTCTGTCTGACAAATTAAATAAAATTCAATTGCCTATTGACTTGAATATTATAAATATTTAATTTTGGATTTGTAAGATGTAATACAACTTTCATGAAACCCTTAACCTATCTCGTCTTATTTTTCGTTCTTTTTCAGTTTGCAGGTTGTCAGAAAAAAGAGGTTCCGGCAGAATTGACGGAAAAGCTTGAGGCAATAGAAACTGAGATGGTACCCCAGCATGCCGAGTCACTCTGTGATGTCAGTCTTGTTATGTCTGAAGGCGGCATTCTTACGGCTAAAGGAGAAACAAATCTCCCGGATGCTAAAAGCGCTGTCATTGAGATGCTTGAAAAGTCGGGTGTCACTTTTGCCGACAGCATCACCCTTTTGCCTGATCCGGCGGTGGTTGAAAAGCCATGGGCCCTGATATCGGTCAGTGTGTGCAATATCAGGACCAGACCTGCGCATTCAGCAGAAATGGCAACACAGGCACTGATGGGAACACCGGTTAAGATACTCAGCAAGCAGGATGACTGGCTGCTAATACAGACGCCTGATTCATATATCGGCTGGACTGATGATCCTGCGGCGGAGCTCAGTGATGAGGAACTGACCGTGTGGAAGGGTAGTGACCGGCTTATATACCTCGGGCACACAGGGGTTATTACTGACAGCAGGGGAGAGACTGTATCTGACATCGTTTTCGGAGTGATACTGGTTAAGACCGGCTCAAGGGGGGATTACTGGACTGTGCTGCTGCCTGACGGCAGGACCGGGGAGGTCAGGAAGCAGGAGTCAGAAGATTTCCGGAAGTGGGCAGAGGGTGCAGGCATAGAACCGGAGAGGCTGATTCGCTTTGCGAGAACTTTCACCGGATCACCTTATCTCTGGGGAGGCACATCAACCAAAGGGGTTGACTGCAGCGGATTTACGAAGACAATATATTATTATGGCGGGGTGATTATGACCCGTGATGCATCGGGCCAGTTCAGGTATGGAGAAGAGGTGAGCATTGACAAGCCATCCGAGACTCTCCTGCCGGGTGACCTCCTTTTCTTTGGCAGGGTAAGGGATGGCAAGCCGAGAATAACGCACACCGGCATGTACATTGGTGATACAGAGTTCATTCACTCCTCGGGGCTCGTTAAGGTCAACAGCTTTGACTCCACGAGGACCAACTACAGCGCGTACCTTCTTGAGATATTGCAGGGAGCAAGAAGGGTGACCGGATTTACACAGGGCAAAGGCCTTGAGCGCGTTGCACAGCACGGCTGGTACTTCTGACAGGGCATGGGGACTGCAGGTCAGACATGCAGGCTCCATCTGGTTTTATAAATCTGACTTATTTAAATGAAAAAGAGAGATTTCCTCAAGATCAGCGGCATCGCAGCCGGTGCGCTCATTGCCGGATGCAAGGCTGCTCCTGCTGATCCGTCGGCGGGCAGAGTCAAAAGTGCCGTAAAGAAAGGAGGGCCCCTTAAGCTCAGCTACAAGCCTTATGAACTGCAACTCAGGCATGTATTCACAGTTGCCACCAACTCCAGGACCACCACACCGGTGGTTCTCACTACCCTCGAGTATGACGGTGTGAAAGGCTACGGTGAGGCTTCCATGCCCCCCTACCTGGGCGAAAGCCATGAATCAGTACTCAATTTTCTCTCAAAGGTCAACATGGAACAGTTCAGTGACCCCTTCCTGAAGGAGGATATCCTGAGCTACATTGACGGGGTGATGCCCGGCAATCATGCGGCCAAGGCATCGCTTGACATCGCACTGCATGACCTCACGGGCAAGCTTCTGGGCCAGCCATGGTTCAGGCTTTGGGGGCTTAATCCGCAGAAGGCTCCTGTAACCAGTTTTACCATTGGTATTGATACTGCTGATGTGGTCAAGGAAAAAACCCTGGAGGCAGGTGCTTTCAGGCTGTTGAAAATCAAGATGGGCAGGGACAATGATAAAGAAATGATTGATACGGTCCGTTCGGTAACCGATGTGCCTGTCTTTGTCGATGTGAACCAGGGGTGGAAGGACCGCAACTATGCACTTGAGATGGCGAACTATCTCAGTGAGAGGGGTGCTCTCTTCATTGAACAGCCTATGCCGAAGGAGCAGGTTGATGACATAGCCTGGCTGACGGAGCGGAGTCCGCTGCCGATCCTTGCCGATGAGGCTCTGCAGACTGTTCAGGATCTCCTGCCAATGAAGGGAGTTTATTCAGGGATCAATATCAAGCTAATGAAATGTGGCGGTATGCATGCTGCCTACCAGATGATCACTATGGCCAGGCAGATGGGGATGAAGATTCTGATAGGCTGTATGACAGAAACCTCCTGTGCCGTCTCGGCAGCTGCCCAGTTGTCACCACTGGTTGACTGGGCTGACCTTGATGGCAACCTGCTGATCAGCAATGATGTATACGAGGGAATGACGGTAGTCGACGGAAAGATCACCCTTCCTGACCGGCCTGGTATAGGAATAATCGGGAAAAAAAGTGAAAATTTGTAATACATCATTCATATAAAGAAGTAAATTGCTTGTAGAAAAAGAATTTGTGATTATTTGAACAATACTTAATCAATTACTAATTAACCCTAAATCCAATCACATGAGAACCAAACTATTAATGTTGTTTGCGGTTTTGGGACTGATGCTTTCGCAAAGCATTTATGCTCAGCCTAAGACCGTGACAGGGACTGTCACAGACGCCGCAACGAATGAAGCGTTGCCTGGCGTCAACGTGATTATCAAGAACACTACCACTGGTACGAGTACTGACTTTAACGGCATTTACTCGATCAATGTGGCGCCAGGACAGGTACTCGTCTTCACATCCCTGGGTTATGCCAACCAGGAGGTGACTGTAGGGGCATCAAACAGGATTGATGTGAAAATGAGTCCTGATGTAGAGTTTATTGAAGAAGTCGTTGTGGTCGGTTACGGCACTCAGAGAAGAGCCAACCTGACCGGAGCAGTTTCTACGGTAAATGTTGAAAAAACACTTGAGGCAAGACCTATTGCAGATGCTGGACGAGGCCTTCAGGGAACAATGCCAGGGCTTAGCGTTGTTATCCCCAGTGGTGAGATAGGATCTGATCCCCTTATTAAAATCCGTGGTCAGATCGGTTCACTTCAGGGAGGATCATCACCGCTTATACTGGTTGACAACGTAGAGATTCCGTCAATTCAGATGCTTAACCCTGATGATATAGAGTCTATCTCAATTCTGAAGGATGCAGCATCTGCCTCGATCTATGGTGCAAAAGCTGCCTTCGGCGTAATACTGATCACCACCAAGAAGGGTGCAAAAAGTGAGGGTGTGAATGTATCCTATAACGGGAACCTGTCATTCCAGAATATTTCGAAGAAAATGGAAATGGCCCAGTTGGAGGCACTTGAATATACTGTTGCTGCCTTTGAACGTATTGGGGGCACCAGAGCAGGCGCATTCTGGATTATCACTCGTGAAGGGTATGAGAAAGCTGTCGAATGGCAGGACAAATGGGCTGATGTTGTGAAACCCAATGACCCCATGCTTTATGGACGTGACTGGTATGTCAATGCAGATGAAATGAAAATAGGGCTGAGGACCTATGACCCTTATGATTACATGATTAAGGAGTGGACTCCCACCCAGCTGCATAATTTTTCAATTAACGGCAAGACTGGCAAGACAGATTACAATATAGGCCTTGGTTACCTTGATCAGACAGGTATTATCAAGCCTTCAAAGATCGATGATTTCAAGCGTTACAACGGATCTATCAGGCTGGGCACGGAGGTGACTGACTGGCTGAAAGTTAATGTGGGTGCGCTGTATTCCAAGAGGAATAAGAGATATGCATATGCCACCAGTTCTACCTCTGCTGACCCGTGGCTTTATCTTTACCGCTGGGGACCGACATACCCGTATACCACCGAGGATGGTTTCCCGACAAGGAATCCGGCGTACGAATTGTCGGCAGCAAATACCGCTAATCAGGCATACAATTATACCAGCCTGAATGGTGGGCTTGAAATTACTCCGCTTGAAGACTGGAAAATAATCTTCGATTATACACATTCAAATCTGGAGAATATTGCAAACCGGCCGGGTACTTCCTTTGCGGTTCGGAATAACTGGGGCGCAGGAGTGCCTAAACTTGATGAGAATGGTGAAAGGGTTTATGTTGACTCAAGTACAGGCCAGGTGGTTTCACCAACTACCCCCGGTGCTATACCTGCATATGAACTGTCTATGTACTATACCGCTCCTGGCGGTAACCCTGATCATATGTATCGGCGCTCTGAGAACGATCAGCGAAACACCCTGAACCTTTACTCAACATATGCACTGAATGTCATGGATGATCATCAGTTCGGATTCATGCTGGGGATGAACAGGGTAGGATACCGGGAAGCATACAACTGGTCCCAGACAACACAGTTGATTGACTACACCAATCCCCAGTTTGACCTTGCTTACGGAACCCAGACCACCAGTGGAGGAGAAGCATGGGAATCACAACTTGGATTCTATGGCCGACTGAATTACACATATAAAGATAAATACCTGTTGGAGGGAAATCTCAGGTATGACGGTACATCAAAATTCCCAACTAATTTGCAGTGGCGCTGGTTCCCATCATTCTCCGCCGGATGGATAATGACAGAGGAACAGTTTATGGACTGGGCAAAGCCCACCCTCAGCATGCTTAAACTGCGGGGATCATGGGGTACGATCGGAGACCAGACAGTGCCGAACTCACTTTATATTCCCACCATGAGCGGATCACAGAGCAACTGGCTGCTTGGTGGAGCTAAACTTTATCAGTTCGCCACCCCGGGCGCTGTCTCTGCTACTGTTACATGGCAGGATATAACTACTCTGAACCTGGGATTCGACGCCCGACTGCTCAGGAGTAAGCTTGGGATCACCTTCGACTGGTTCATCCGTGACACGAAGAACATGATTGTTCCGCAGGAGGGTCTGCCTACGACATTTGGTACAAGCGCACCACAAGGAAACTTCGGATCACTCCGCACCAAGGGTGCCGAGATACAGATCGATTACAATCACCGGTTTGAGAATGGTCTGGGCATCAACCTTACCGCCACACTTTCTGATGCTGTTACCACAATAACCGAATACGGCTCAACCCAGAGCATCGATTCATGGTATGTTGGTAAAACATACGGTGAGATATGGGGCTATGAAACAGACCGGCTCTTCCAGGAAAGCGACTTTGCTCATGACAACGATGGCAAACTGATTAAGGTTACGGTACCCAATGAGGCCGGGAGCGCCAACTATACAATCTATCAGCTTGCCGATCCTGAAAACGTGGCTATCCAGGGAAGAATTCAGGCAGGTAACTTCCTCTTTATGCCAGGAGATGTCAAGTTTGTCGATCGGAATGGAGACGGTTATATTAATCCCGGTAACAGGCTGATCAAAGATGCAGACGGGAAGCCCGATTATGGTGATCTTAAGATAATTGGTAATTCAACACCGCGTTATATGTATGGTTTCCGTACAGACCTTGACTATAAAGGGATTGACCTCTCATTCTTCATTCAGGGTGTCGGCAGCAGGCAGGTCTGGGGTAATGGATTCCTGGCCATCCCGGGATATAACTCATCTGACGGAGCCATGCCAAAGGCTTTCGCCACTGATTTCTGGAGACCGGACAGGACTGATGCATTCTATCCCCGTCCATATAACCTCGCCGGAAGCAGCACAACCCTTAATATGGTGCCTCAGACAAGGTACCTCCTTAACATGGCATACCTGAGGTTAAAAAATATCACAGTAGGCTATACAATTCCTGCAAACCTCACCAATAAGATCAAAATCAGTAAGGTGCGTGTTTATGCGGCTCTTGAGAATTTCTTCACCTTTGATCATCTGGGAACGCTTCCTATTGACCCGGAAGAAATAGCAGGATATTCAATGTGGAGAGACTCCTATTATAACATGGATCGTACAGGTGTTGGTGTACCTACTTTCAAGAGTGCATCGGTAGGTCTTCAGGTTAACTTCTAAAAACTAGGAACAATGAAAAGAAAATTGACAATAATAATCGCTCTGGCAGCATTGTTGTTCAGCGGTTGCGAAGATTTCCTCGACAGACCGGTACTGACAAAAATGAATGACCAGAACTACTGGACATCGGAGAATAACCTCCGACTCTTCGCCAATGGGTTCTATGTAAACTACTTTGTTGGTTATAACTCCGGATGGGGTGTTGACTACGCTCCGCTCCGGGGATATTATTTTGCTGATGACTTCACTCAGACTGGCAAGCAGATCAGCTTCGAGACCCAGGCCCCTGCATCGAGAGCCTCAACCAGTGAGGCTCCTTCAATGATGACGACCTATTGCGGGCCTTCATGGAACTTTGCATATGTCCGCAAGGCAAACCTCTTCCTTGAGAGAATTGAGGCAATGAAGGATGAATACCTTACCGAGGATGCTTACAAACACTGGAGTGCTGTTGCACGTTTCTTCAGGGGTTATGAATATAGCAGGCTTGTGAGTGTCTTCGGCGACGTGCCCTATTATGACAGATTAATTAATGACGACGAAATGGATCTGTTGTATAAGGACAGGGATAATCGCACACTGGTAATGGATGCAGTATATGATGATTTTACCTATGTCATGGCCAATATGCGCACCTCTGACGGAAGTGCACAGTACCTGAACAGGTACATCGCAGCCGGATTTATATCCCGGTTCATGCTTTTTGAAGGTACCTGGCAGAAATATCACCTTAATAATTCTGAAAAAGCTCAGAAGTACCTGCAAATGGCCGCAGATGCCGCAAGTTTAGTAATGACTTCAGGGAAGTATTCCTTTGCGAGCGATTTCCGTTCACTGTTCGGATCACAGGACCTGGGAGGCAACAAGGAGGTGATCATGTACAGGCATTACGATGCAGCACTGCAGGTGACTCATCATATTGCTTCGTATTCCAACACCACCGAGAGTCAGCCACAATCTGCCAATCTTGATCTGGCAAAGTCATTCATCTGTGCTGACGGGCAGGTTTATCAGTCATCAACATTGCCGAATGCAAACAAGCTCGATCTGGCAAGCATGATTGCAACACGTGACCCACGCTTCGAGGCAACCTTCTGGGATACACCCAGGAAGGAAGCCTCCACATTGGTCTACTCTGACAAGTTTATTGACAGGATCGGGCCGACATTTGCCGGGGGTACTTATCCACCAGAATATGGTTCAAATACAAATACCAATGATGCCCCGGTAATGCGACTTGGAGAGGTGGTCCTTAACTGGATCGAAGCAAAGGCTGAACTGGCCACTTTGGGTGGCCCGGCTGTTACCCAGGCAGATATCGATGCATCGATCAATGCAATACGTGACCGGCCTCTGGACAAAGTAGCCACAGACAAAGGAATTGTAAAAACTGCACATTTGTCACTGGCAAACCTCCCTAATGATCCGGATCGCGACACTGACGTACCTGCACTTATCTGGGAGATACGCCGTGAACGCAGAATGGAGTTTGTTTTCGAACACTCACGCCTGCTCGATATCAAGCGCTGGAAGAAATACAACTATCTGGATGTCACCAGTAATCCCGATCTGCACCTGGGTTTATGGATGAATTTCCCTGTTGATATGCCAGAGTGGCTGATTGAAGCAAAGGTCAACAAGCTGAAGGTTCAGAAAGCTGACGGGACGGTGGTTACATATAACGGAACCAACGGTGCAGATATGGTGGGATACTATATCCCGGAAAACATCTCAGCCCGCGATGCCTTTACGGACAGGGTTTACCTTGCGCCGGTAGGTGTAAACCAGATTACTCAGTATACGGAGAAAGGTTACACGCTTACTCAAACACCCGGGTGGTAGAAGTATATGAATAACTCCCTCTTTGGGGAACAATTTAAGTTGGTTATTTCAGAGACGTGCGCTGCACGTCTCTGCTTTTTTAGTGCCTGGTAAATCCGCTGCGCTCTATCAGCGGTTCTATTGACGGTTCCCTTCCTCGGAAGGCCCGGAAGAGTTCATCTGGCTCACGGCTTCCCCCTTTTTCGAGGATTGTATGGCGGAATGAGCCGGCTGTCTCCTTATTGAAGATGCCTTTCTCCCTGAACAGGCTGAATGCGTCGGCGTCGAGCACTTCAGCCCACTTGTAGCCATAATAACCTGCAGCATAGCCGCCGGAGAAGAGATGGGCGAATGAGACGCTCATACAGGCGCCGTCTGCTGAAGGCAGAAGCTCGGCAGGCCCCATTGCTGACCGCTCAAAGGTCACGATGTCTCCTGTGTAAGGATCTTCCAATGTATGCCATGCCATATCAAGCAGTCCGAAACTGAGCTGCCTCATGCACGCGTATCCCTCGTTATAGGTCAGTGAGTCCCTGAGTTTATGAAGCATCTCACCGGGTATCTTTTCTCCGGTCTGGTAATGTGCGGCCCATGTGTCAAGCCACTCCTTCTCCCATGCCCAGTTCTCCATTATCTGTGACGGCAGCTCCACGAAGTCGCGCTTCACATTGGTTCCCGAGAGGCTCTCGTAGGTGCAGTCTGAAAGCATACCATGCAGGGCATGGCCGAACTCATGAAGAAAGGTGTTCATCTCGCTGTGCGAGAGCAGTGACGGACGTGCCGGTGTCGGGCGGGTGAAGTTCATAACCAGCGAAACCACCGGGATGATTCTCTCCCCGCCTTCTTTCCACTGTTCGCGGAATCCGGTCATCCATGCGCCTCCGCTCTTGCCCTTTCTGGGATGGAAGTCGAGCATAAGTATGGCTATTATTCCCCTCTCGCCGTCATGCACCTCGAAGGCAGAGACCTCCTCATTGTAAACAGGAATGCTCCTGTTCTCCCGGAATGAAAGCCCGTAAAGCCTGGTAGCCAGCCCCAGAACAGCTTCCCTTACTTTGTCCAGAGGCATGTATGGTCTCAGTGCTTCATCATCGATACTGTACCGCTCCATGCGAAGCTTCTCTGACCAGTATGCCCAGTCCCATCGCTCAAGCCTCCCTTCATGTCCGTTCCGGGTGGCATATTCTTCGATATCCCTGAGGTCTCTGTTGCCGGCAGGTGACGAAGCTTCAAGAAGATTGCGGAGGAACCTCTTCACCTCTTCGGGTGTGGAGGCCATGCGCTCTTCCAGTGCGTATGCGGCATAATTGCTGTATCCCAGGAGCCTCGCCATCTCCAGTCTGAGCTCTGTAATCCTGAACACCAGTTCACGGTTGTCATGTTCATTTCCGCGGAATGCGCGGCACGAGTAGGCCCTGAATAGCTTCTCACGGAGGTCACGACGGTCTGCATACTGCATGAACGGTACGAAGCTGGGCGCGTGGAGTGTGAACAGCCAGCCCTCCATCCCTTTCTCACTTGCAAGAGCTGACGCTGCCTCACGGACACCATCCGGGAGACCGGAGAGATCATCTTCAGCTGTCAGGTGGAGGGTGAAGTCATTGGTCTCCGCAAGAATATTCTCTTCAAACTTCAGGGATAAGGTGGAAAGTTCAATGGTGATGGCCCTGAAGCGCTCCTTGTCATTTTCTGTCAGGCCGGCCCCGCCCCTGATGAAGTTTTTGTACTTGCGGTCGAGAAGAATCATCTCTTCCTGGTTCAGGCCCAGAGAATCCCTTTTTTCGTAGACGCTCTTTACCCTGCCGAACAAAGCAGGATTGAGTGAGATGTCGTTGCTGAAGGCTGTGAGAACAGGGGATACCTCCCTGGCTGCTTCCTGCAGTTCCGGTGTTGTGTCAGAACTGTTCAGGTTGAAGAGCACGGGGGTGATGCGGCTGAGCAGTGATCCGGCCTGTTCAATGGCTTCGATGGTGTTACGGAAATCGGGCTCTGCCGGTTCGGATACTATATCGTCGATCTCCTTCCTGGCAATTGAGATTGCTGCTTCAACTGCGGGTTTGAAGTGTTCAGGTCTGATGAGGTTAAAGGGAGCGATGCCAAAAGGAGTCGGCCAGTCATGGAGGAGAGGGTTGTCAGGGGTCATGGGTCAGAGATGTGGTTTGGACAAATATAATGGTAATTGCGATTTGCGATTTGCGAATTGCGAATAGGGTATTAACCCCACCTCCGGTCTCTCACTGCAAAAAACAATGCCACACCTTGTGGGATGTGGCACTGTTGTGTCGTATGAATACTTATCAGAACGGCAGGTCGTCAAGTTCGGGACTGGGTGACGGGGCATCTTCAAGTTGCGGGTTGACAATTGCTTTCTGGCCATTCTCTGCCACCGCAATCCCGCGGGTAACTGAAAGTGCATTGAGGTTGGTGATGTAATTGGCCACCCCGTTCTTCTCCCAGCGGTTTCCACGGATATTGAAAGTCACCGTGACCTCCTGTCTCAGCCACGACTCGTCAATTATCTCGCACTTCTCCTGGGTCAGCTGGAACTTGATGAAGTCAATATAAGCCTGTCCGCCGCTGCTGTCCTTATGCTCGATGACGAACTCCCGCTTGCGGAACCGTTCATTGATCCTGTTGACCGGATAAACCTCCGCGACCCTGCCCGTGATCTGGTATTCCATTATTCAGATTCTGCAATGACTATTTTTTCGATCATGTCACCTGCCCTGATAAGGTCAATCACCTCAAGTCCTTCCACAACCTTCCCGAAACATGTATGCTGTCTGTCGAGGTGTTTTGTGTTTGTCCTGCTGTGGCAGATAAAGAACTGTGATCCTCCGGTGTCTCTGCCGGCGTGTGCCATTGACATCACACCGCGGTCATGGTATTGTTTCTGGCCGGCAAGCTCACATTTGATCTTGTAGCCCGGTCCGCCTGTTCCCACGCGCGGGTCACCCGGATTCTTCGAGAAGGGGCAGCCGCCCTGAATGACGAAGTCAGGTATGACCCTGTGAAATGCAAGTCCGTCGTAGAATCCCTCGCGGGCCAGTTTGACGAAGTTACTGACTGTACCGGGGGCATCGTCATCATAGAGGACTGCCTTCATAACCCCTTTCGGGGTATGTATCTCAGCTGATGTCATTGCTTTACGATCTCGATAAGCTCAACTTCAAACTTAAGAGTTGAGTAGGGCGGAATAGGGCCCTGTCCCTGCTCACCGTAAGCAAGCTCATAAGGAATGTAGAATTTGAATTTTGATCCTACCGGCATCAGCTGAATTGCTTCCTGCCATCCCTGGATAACCTGGTTTACGCCGAAGGTTGCAGGCTCGCCACGGTCAACTGAGGAGTCAAATGTGGTGTCATCAAGTAGTTTGCCGGTGTAATGAACCTTCACAAGGTCTGAAGGGCCGGGTTTCGGTCCTGTGCCCAATGTAACAACCTCATACTGAAGCCCGCTGGTGGTCTCCTGTACGCCTTCACGTTTCTTGTTCTCAGAAAGGAACTTTTCACCTTCGTCGATATTCTTGCCGTACATTGCTTTCATCTTCTCCATCTGCCTGTTCTGCATGTATGTCATTACATATCCCTGTGCCATCTGCTCGTCGAGTGTGTTCTTGCCTTCCTTTGCATCAAGCATCCCTTTTGCAAGTAAAACCGGATTAATGTCAATGCTGTCAGACATATAGTAAAAATAGTTGGCAATACCGAGGGCGTATGCGAGAGAGTCTTCGGGGCTCTTCACCTTGGTGCCGGTAACGCTTGATTTTGTATTGCATGATGATACGATCATGGCTGTTGCTACAGCGAGAATAACTAAACCTTTGATTTTCATTGTGTATGTTTTAGAATTAATTTTTGGCAAAGATAATGTTTTGGATGTCAAGTGAGGGATATTACTCTTCTTTTGTCACTTCGAGCAGTTCCACTTCAAATATTAGTGTTTCAAAGGGTTTGATGACGTTGCCGGCGCCTCTTTCGCCATAGGCGAGGTCATAGGGGATGTAGAGCATCATGCGTGAGCCTTCCTTCATCAGCTGGAGTCCTTCCACCCAGCCGCGTATGACATTGCTGACCCTGAACTCTGCAGGCTCGCCGCGGTCATATGACGAATCGAACTTGGTTCCTTCAATGGTCTTTCCGGTGTAATGTACTTTGACAATGTCTTCCGGTCCGGGAGTTGCTCCTGTTCCTTCCTGCAGAACCTTGTATTGCAGTCCGCTTGGTAAGGTTATGACTCCTTCCAGTTTGGCATTATCTGCGAGCCATGCTTCTGCGACCTCGATCTGCTGGCCGTACTCAGCCATGAGACGGGCTTTTTCGCGCCTCTGCATATAGCTGACAATGAAAGCGCTGGCGGCAGTGTCATTCATCAGTGCCCTGTCCTTTGAAGCATCAGTCATTCCTTTTGAGAACATTTTGGTGTTGATATTGATGCTGTCACCTGTGTAATACTTATAATTGGCCACCCCGAGAGCGTATGAGAGAGAGTCTTCGGTGCCGGCAAATTTTAACTTCTGGCCTGCTACGGGCAAAACTACGATTGCTGCCAGGGCTATGACGAGAATGAGTCTGATTACTTTCATTTTTTTCATTTTTATGTGATTACAGGAGCGGATTAATTATCCGGTCACTGTTTCAGTGGCGCAAATATACCATAAATCATTTTTTCACCGCCCGGGTAATGACTCTTTTTCCCGGAGGGCCGGGGAGGAGGGTGACTTCAAAACCGAGCGACCGCAGCATTCGTTTAAGATCACCTTTGGCTGAGTAAGTTACGAATACAGAGCCAGGGTGTGTCACGGCTGCGATCCTGCGCATGACCGTCTCACTCCACATCCCGGGTTGCTTGTCAGGCCCGAAGGCGTCAAAGTAAACCAGGTCATAAAGACCCTGGGGGTCTTCTGCTGTTAGGTCTGTCAACCTCTTTTCTATTGTGAACCATTCAGTTATGGAGCAAGGTTTGTTCCATGGGGCTTCATGAATTGCCATGAATAGTTTTTCTCCCCCTTCGCCCGCCAGGGTGCCGTAGTTAAGCCTGCTGATGACCGATGCTTCCAGTGGTTCTTTTTCAAGGGTGGTGAAACTGACATGGATCTTTTTATGTCCTGCATGGATGGCAGTCAGGAGTGCATTCAGGCCTGTGCCGAAACCAACCTCAAGGACGGCTGTGTCACGCGGCGCCAGGCTTGCAAGACCGGCATTGATGAATATGTGCCTTGACTCGGTCATAGCCCCGAACCGGGAATGGTAATGCTCATCCATCCCGGGCACGTAGAGAGTGTGGGAACCGTCTCCTGTGATGATTAGTCTTGTTTTCATATGTTAAAAGTCAGCAGTACCAGTTGGCAGCCGGCAGTAAAATAAGGCAGTAGGCAATGTTGCCCACAATATCGCAATTCTCATATCCTCAGACCTTCAGACCTTCAGACCTTCAGACCTTCAGACCTTCAGACCTTCAGACCTTCAGACCCTCAGACCTTCAGACCTTCAGACCATGACGAGTCATACCATGTCCTGACGTCGGTGGCGATCATGCCGGCGCGCCGGGCTGCCTCGATGCCCAGGTCTCCGTCCTCAAAAACCTCGCAGTCTGCAGGAGCGACGCCCATCAGCTCCGCACACCTGAGAAAAGTCTCAGGATGGGGTTTATGCCTGGTGACATCGTTCGCAGTCACTATAATATCAAAGTACTGTCTGATCCCAACTATCTCCAGCGTCTTCTCTACCGCCTCACGGTGCCCGCCGGTACCTACAGACATCGGCAGCCTGCCGTAGTATTTTTGAACCAGTGCAGTCACCGGCTCAATCGGGGTGACGTTATGCTGTATCTCATAGAACTCCTCGAGCTTCACCTGCATGATCTCTTCTGGAGATACAATTCCAGTCTTGCCGTTAACCGCTATCACCTCCTCGGCTATCATCCATCCCGGTGCGCCGGTATGGGCCTGGAGGAATTCAGTTTCCATTATTATCCCGAACCGCGCGCAGGCCTTCTGCCATGCCTGGTAATGCCATGGCATGGTATCGGCAAGTGTTCCGTCAAGATCGAAGATGAGCCCTTTGACTCCGGGGGAGATGTCGTAGATTGGCATTTGTTATAAGGATGAAAGAAGTCAGCAGTACCAGTCGGCAGTTTGAGCCTGCGACTCTGGAGCAGGATCAATCCCGCATCCGCCGGTTGGCAGATCGGGACGGCAGGACCAGTTGGCAGTCTGTAGTTAGTAATTACTTAATTATTTAGTTTTCAGTTGCATGGCAATCTGGGTGAGGAGCTGGGCGGGATTGGTGGCGTCAGCCGGATCAGTGAGGTAAAACTCCCACACGGCGCCCGAGAGTTCAATCCCGTTCTCACTGGCATAGTTATCCAGTTTTCCGTAGGAAACTGACAGCTCATCATATGGCCCGTTGTGCAATCCCTTGAGTGCCAGGAAAGAATTGTACTTCATCAGTCTGATTTCGCCGGCATTTCTGCCTCCGGCAGAGACAGGCATTCCTGCCGTCATGGTGAATTTGCCGGTGGCCGGATCATATCCTTCATACAGGGCGAAGGGAGCTCCCTGTGGCTGAAGGTTCTGCACCTCGATGGCGGGATAGAGTTTGCCGAGGCTCTGACCATACCAGGCGGCCGCTTCCTGCTGGCTGACTACAGCGCTGATAGTCAGTGCTTCCACGGCAGGATACTCTTCAATGCCGATCTCGGTGAGGTTGCTCAGCTGCACGCCATTGGCCTCGAGGTATGTTTTGAGGGCTTCCCTGCCGCCGTTCATGGTCTTCTGAATAATGCCCGAGAAGGCCTTGTTGGCCAGCCGGCCGAAGGGTGACCCGGAGGTCATGGTAATCGTCCACTTTACCAATGTCCCGTTCCCCGACGGGGTAAACATCCACTCCTCAGGGATGGATTTTCCGGGCATCAGTGAGACCTGGTTGAGGATGTATGATCCGAAGACAACGGAATCCACAAGCATCGATCCCTTGCCCACCACGGGTCCGTCCCAGTTGTATTTTGAACCGATGTATCCGGGCACGATGTCAAACATGCATTGTACCGCAGTGTCTGCCTTGATCCACGGATCCCAGGCTGTACGGTCAACAAACCCTGCAACAAAATGGAATACTTTTGCAGGAGGGAGGTTAATCTCCTCGGTGGTTGTCATCTTAGTCTCTTTCGGCATGGCAAAGCCGATGACGATCAGGATTGCAAACAATGCAATGATTACGATAAAGATCCATTTCAGAACTTTCATTTGAGCGGGTTTTAAAGATTAGGCGTAGCAAAATTACACTAATAAGGATTATCCGGTTATAAAAAGTGCGGTCCCACGTGGAGACCGCACTCAGGTCCGCAGACCGCTATCTTCCGAGGAATTTCTTTACCTCTCCGGCAATGTTTCCGCCGGTAAATCCCAGTTTCTGGTCGAGGACACCATAGGCGGCAGAGAAGCCGAAGCTTTCGAGACCCCAGATCTTTCCCCGTGATCCCGCGAAACCTAGCATCGTCACCGGGAGTCCTGCCGTCAGGCAGAAGACCGGGATGTCCGGGGTGATGACGCTCTGGCGGTAATGTTCATTCTGCAGGCGGAACAGTCCTTCCGAGGGGGCAGATACAATTCTTGTTTTGATTCCGTCAGCCATGAGGAGCGAGGCTGCCTCAACCAGTGTTGCCACCTCTGATCCGCTGGCAACGAGTATGACATCCGGTCTGCCGTCACTCTCTGCCACGGTGTAGGCACCCCTGGCAGCCATTGCAGCAGCTTCTGGCCGTGTCGTGCCTGTTGCCGGGAGAGTCTTGATGTTCTGCCGTGATAGTATCAGGGCCGTGGGGGTTGTACTGTTCTCCAGGGCCAGTTTCCATGCGATGTTTGTCTCGATGGCGTCAGCCGGGCGGAGCACCAGCATGCTGTTTTTGCCGTGGTGGTTCTTCAGGTGTTCCATGAGTCTTATCTGAGCCTCCTGTTCCACCGGCTGGTGTGTGGGACCATCCTCGCCCACGCGGAAAGCGTCATGGGTCCATACATATTTGACCGGCAGACCCATCAGCGCGGCAAGTCTTACTGCGGGTTTCATATAGTCAGAGAAGACGAAGAATGTTCCGCAGACGGGAATTACACCGCCATGGAGGGCCATTCCGTTCATCACGGCGGCCATGGTAAGTTCTGAGACACCGGCATGAAGGAATGCGCCGGAGAAATCACCCCTGACAAAAGGTTTGCTCTTCTTGAGGAATCCGTCAGTCTTGTCTGAATTGGCAAGGTCTGCAGATGCGACAATCATGTTGGGGATCTTCTCTGCAAACAGCGACAGGAGAACAGCTGAGGCATTCCGGGTGGCATCATTTTCCTTTTGCGCCACGGCAGCGAAATTAATTTCCGGGATGACTCCCGAATAGAAACTCCCGAGAAGACGGGCCTGATCGGGATTGGCAGCTGCCCATGTCTCCTTCTTCTGCTTCCAGGCATCTGCAGCAGCCTTTTTGCCCCGGATTGTCTCTGCGTACAGTTGCCTGACATCGCTGAAGATGGCGAAGGGATTCTCAGGATCGCCGCCGAGGTTGGCCACTGACTTTTTGAATGAAGCTCCAGCGTGTGTGACAGGCTGTCCGTGTGTTGACGTCTTTCCCTCGAAACTGTTCCCGGCTTCGTCAATAAGGCCTTTGCCCATCACCGTTCTGCCAATGATGAGGACAGGTTTTTCGTTTTCGTCAGCTGCCATCCGGAGTGCGCCCCGTATCTGGTCATGACTGTGGCCGTCTATCTCCATCACACGCCATCCCCAAGCCTTGTACTTGGCTGCGGTGTCTTCAGAAGTCACTGCCGAGGTCTCGGTTGAGAGCTGGATATCATTGGAGTCATAGAACATCACCAGGTTACTCAGCCCGAGATGACCTGCAAGCCTCCCGGCTCCCTGGGAGATCTCCTCCTGGATTCCTCCGTCAGAGATATATGCATAAATCCTGTGTTCAAACAGCCTTCCGAACCTGGCCGTAAGGAACTTTTCCGCTATGGCGGCGCCGACGGCCATGGTATGACCCTGTCCGAGAGGTCCGGAGGTGTTCTCTACACCCCGTTTTATATCCAGTTCGGGATGTCCGGGTGTCACGCTGCCCCACTGCCGGAACTGCATGATGTCATCAACGGTAAAATGACCGGTAAGTGTCAGCACCGAATAGAGCATCGGCGACATATGTCCGGGATCCAGGAAGAAGCGATCACGGTTGATCCATTCAGGATCAGCCGGATCAAACCTCAGGAATTCAGAAAAGAGGATGTGAATGAAATCAGCACCGCCCATTGCTCCTCCGGGGTGCCCGGAGTTGGCTTTTTCCACCATAGCCATTGAAAGGATACGGATATTGTCTGCTGCGCGTTCGTTTACATTTTTGATCATAATGATTCAGGCCTTAATGTTTAAGGTAAAAATATAGAAAAAAGTGTTACCGGCGCCTGTTCAGGCATTATAGGTTGAAGAGGCGGTATCACCTCCGCGTCCCGTCCAGTTTGTATGGAAGAATTCGCCTTCCGGTTTGTCGGTCCGCTGGTAAGTATGTGCCCCGAAATAATCACGCTGTGCCTGGAGGAGGTTGGCTGGCAACCACTCTGAACGGTAGCTGTCAAACCAGGCGAGGGCTGAGCTCATTGTGGGGACGGGTATGCCTGTTGCCACCGCATAGGCCACCACGCGGCGCCAGCTGTCACTGTTCTCCCTGAGTATCCCCGTGAAGTAATTATCCATGATCAGGTTGGGCAGGCCCGGTTCACGCCTGAAAGCTTCGTAAATCTTGTTGAGGAAGGCTGACCGTATAATGCAACCGCCCCTCCATATCATTGCTATCTCTCCGTAGTTGAGGTCCCATTTGTATTCAGCTGCGGCGTTCCTGAGCAGGTTGAAACCCTGTGCATAGGAGACGATCTTTGATGCATACAGCGCCTTGCGGATATCATCAACAAACTGCTTTTTATCCTTAATGGTCGTCCCGGCCGGATTGCTGAAGAGGGGAGATGCCTTTACCCTCTCTTTTTTCATTGATGAGATGAATCGGGCGAAGACCGATTCGCCGATGAGGCTCAGAGGCACCCCGTGGTCGAGGGCGCTGATGACGGTCCATTTGCCTGTTCCCTTCTGGCCTGCCGAGTCGAGTATCCTGGTGACCAGCGGCTGGCCGTCGGTGTCCCTGAACCGGAGTATTTCACCGGTTATCTGGATCAGGTAGGAGTCAAGCTCACCCTTGTTCCACTCGTCGAATATATCAGCCATCTCATCATATGTGAATGCTCCGGAGCTGAGCATCAGGTGATAAGCTTCGCATATCAGCTGCATGTCACCATATTCGATGCCGTTATGTGCCATCTTGACGAAGTGGCCGGCGCCGTTGTCGCCAATCCAGGTGACGCAGGGAGCGCCGTCAGAAGCCCTGGCCGCGATGGAATGGAAAATATCCTTCACATGAGGCCATGCCTCCCTGGAGCCGCCGGGCATCATCGAAGGGCCGAGCAGCGCGCCTTCTTCACCTCCCGAAACCCCTGTACCGATATAAAGGAGGCCCTTGCTTTCAACATAGGCAGTTCTCCTGATGGTGTCAGGAAAATGCGAGTTACCTCCCTCTATGATTATATCACCCTTGTCGAGCAGCGGGATCAGCAGTTCAATGAAGTCGTCCACCGGCTTGCCTGCCTTTACCATGAGCATTACTTTTCTCGGCCGGATGAGGCTTGAGATGAACTCTTCAAGAGAGAATGCCGCGATGAGTTTCTTTCCCTTGCCTCGTCCGTTCACAAATGCGGATACTTTTTTTGTTGTGCGGTTGAAGACCGCCACTGTATAACCCCTGCTCTCCATATTCAGCACCAGGTTCTCACCCATCACCGCCAGCCCTATCAGTCCAATGTCTGCTTTCATGTTGATATAGTTTGTCTATTTTATTTAGTTATCTGAAAACCAAGTTCTTTTAGAATGCGTTCCGTCTCCGGGTCATTGGTTCTGACCCTGTATGAGGAGAATTCGCGCCTGATTCTGTAGTTATCGCGAAGATACTCGAAATTTTCCCTGTGGTTTCTGAAGAGGAGGTCATCCTCCTCCACTGGGTATGTATGTTTTACTGCCTGTGCCACCATTTCGACAGGCGCGGCGCCGCCCTTGCCTGTGAGGTCAATAAGCGGCATGGCCGGCTGCGGCAGCTCCGCCGGGGCCCAGTCGTGCATTGGTAATCCGAGTTCATCGGCCACCACCCGGACGGAGCTGATGGTGGCGTTGGCCTTGCCGTCAACGGAGTAACCTGCAATGTGAGGTGTGGCTATGTCTGCCAGGTCAATCAGCTGCGGGTCGGCAGCCGGCTCTCCCTCCCACACGTCAAGGGCGGCGCCGCGCAGTCTCCCCGACTTAAGTGCTTCACGCAGCGCGAGATTGTCTACCACCTCGCCGCGCGATGAATTGATGATGATTTTCTGCCTGCCAAGCCGCGAAAGGATATCCCGGTCTACCAGGTGGAATGTTTTGTCATCACCATCGTGGGTGAGGGGAACATGAAATGTAATGATATCACAATCTGTCAATAATGTACGTAGTGAGTGGAACTCAGTTCCACCCCTGCCTGCCTCAGTATACAAATCTGTGCCGTGGTTCTCAGTTCCACCCCTGCCTGCCTCCGAATTCAAGGCTGTTGTCTGTGTTTCTGCACCTTCTTCGCGTCTCTGCCGGGGCGGGTCATTCAGCAGAACCTTCATGCCAATGGCGCTTGCCGCCCTTGCCACCTTTGATCCGACGTTGCCGACACCTACTATGCCAAGCGTCATGGAGCCGGGGTCAGACGAGTGCTTTTGCGCCAGGAAGAAGAGGAGGGAGGTGATGTACTGCATCACGGAGCCGGAGTTGCACCCCGGCGCGTTTGCCCATCTTATGCCATTCTGCTCCAGCCAGCCAGTGTCGATATGATCAAATCCTATTGTGGCCGAGGCAACTATCCTTACGCTGCTTCCGTCCAGGAGGGAGGCATCGCATCTGGTCCGTGTCCGCACAATAAGCGCATCTGCATCTGATACCATACGGGCATCGATGCTGCGACCGGGTGCATAAACCACATCAGCCCACCTCTCGAAGGCGCCCCTGATGAAGGGTATCTTTTCGTC
Source organism: Bacteroidota bacterium (assembly GCA_018262715.1). Classification (GTDB taxonomy): domain Bacteria; phylum Bacteroidota; class Bacteroidia; order Bacteroidales; family VadinHA17; genus SR-FBR-E99. Next base: position 38,470 of record JADFDS010000001.1, on the reverse strand, counting down.
TATGACAATCTTCATAATTCTATTCCTGTTTTGCCGCCTTCCAGAGCCCTGTAGCGGGATTGGAGATATAATAAAACTCTTCGCCGTCAGCGGTGGTGTGGAAACCAGTCCTGAGGCCCCGCGGATCATAACGCTTCATGAGCAGCGCAAGGTCTCCAAACCTGTAGCCAACAGACTCAACTTCTTCCCGGCTGAGGTGGCCGGCGGCATAGGTCACCCTGAAACGGTTTTCGGGCGAGCCATGGATGAGATGGGCCGCAGCGCTGAGGTTTTCCTTCAGGTCGTTGTTGGCCTCGGTGAATGCAAGTATCTCCGGGGTGGTCCGGTAACCGTATTTCCGGATAAGCCTGTCAATGGCCGGGTCTTCACCGAAGGTCCTGACGCCGGGGGCAAGCACCACCAGTTCGCCGTCATCGGCAATCATCATGCGGGTGCGGTAGATGCTCTTGTTGCCGAGCCATGTGCTTTTAAACTCCTCCGGATCGAGCCATACCACCACCTTTTTCAGCCTGTGTGGCATGGTGGTGAAGTTGAGCCTGTGCGAGAGTGCGGCAGCCTGCCTGAAACATTCAATGTCATCACCGGCAAAGAGGCCTCTTATTTTCAGCTGGCCTTGCGCATCAGGCGCCACAACTGTCAGTATATACAACAGCGGCAATCGCTGGGCGGCTATCTCAGAAGCTTTGTTCAGCACTGCCCTGACCGGGTTGTCAGCCGTACCCAGGATGTTTTCAATACCTTGCACCGCCCCGATGAAATGGCTCTTATTGATAGCCTCGCTGCCGCCGCAGCCCACGAATACGTTCTTGTTGTAGTTGGCCATGCCGGTCACCTCATGCGGCACCACCTGGCCAACGGAGATTATCAGGTCATGGCCACCTGATGACAGGAGACGGTTAACCTGCACCGGGTAGTCAAAGTTGAGGCGTCCGCCTGTCACCGATGACACGAATGATGCAGGCACCCTCCCAAGTTCCTCTATGTCTGTTCGCCAGCGATGCTCCCTGAAGAGTGTGTGTGGGGTTCCTCCGAACATCCTTGAAAGCTCGGCGGCCTCCATGGGCATATGCGTGCCAAGGGCCGGGAGGATGTCAGTGATCCTTTCACCCAGCTGTTCCCAGAGCAGTTCGGTAATCACCCCCGCGCCCGAGTGCGCCCTGGTAATGTCAGGAGGCAGTATCAGCATCCGCTTCCTTCCGCTGAAGTTGCTGAGGATAGATTCAAGAGCTGCCCTGACCTTATCCCTGTTAAGGCCCCTGTCACTGTCAGTTTCAGAATAGTATACCATGTCATTCCATTTTTTTGTCTCCTGCCGCTACTGCGGGTGGTGCCATTATTGCATCTACCCTTTGCAGGGCTCCGTTTCGTCCGCTCATTTACGCTTCCATGGCGGCACCTCCGGCAGTGACCGACGGAATTCACCCAGCAGCCTGTTCTGGTATTCACCCCTGAAAGTTCCGGTGATGAACCTGTTAAGGGCCTCATCGTGAAACAGTTTCCATGATCTGTCCTCATCACCGGGTATCACCGGAAAGAATAGGGCTCCGTTATCATCTGCCGCCTTCAGGTCACCCGGAGCGTCACCTATCATCAGCATCCTCTCCGGGGGATACTTCCCCACGGCCGCCAGGGCAATGTGTTCGCTTTTGGTCCCCTGCTCCTGTCCGGCGATTGCCTTTACGAAACCGTCTATCGAGTGCTCCTTCCACTCCCGCGTCAGGGCCTCAAGCGGGGTCTGCGACACAACCATCGTATCAGCCACAACGTCAAGCTTCTCAATGGATTTACGTGCATGCGGAAAAGGAGGGGTGTCACGCAACCAGGCTGCAATGTCTTCGTTTATCGCCAGGGTCCATTCCAGCACCTTTTGGAGGGCAGGATGGGGGTTAGCCTTAACATACTCCCTGAACAGGGGATTGCCAAGCCTGGTTTCTCTGCTTACCCATTCCCTGAGCGGTTCCATATCGGGAAGAGTCACTCCCCGTTCTGCCACTTCCGGCCTGTCAGCGAGCAGGTCCATGACCCTGATAAGTGCCGGGAAGCGGTTTATACCACGGGTTACAGAGTAGAGATTAACGAAATCCCATGTCTCGCGTACGTATTTGGCAATTGCAAACAACCCGAAAAATTTCACGGTAGCCGGGCAGAAGAACTCCTTATGCTTGACCTCCATGGTGTCAAAGACGCAGCCGTCGGAATCGATACCGATAAAAAAATCCTTTTCCGGTTTAAAATCTTCCAGGTACCCCATGTTGTGCTGATAAAAATTTTTCAAAAATAATACAAATGCCGGCAGAAAATGTTCCGTCAGACACCGCTGTAGGCGCTGAAGCCTCCATCGACAGGTATCACCACACCCGTCACGAATGATGAGGCCCCGGAGAGGAGGTATAGCATTGTACCTACCAGCTCTTCCGGTTCGGCATAGCGTCCCATAGGTGTAGCGGAGATTATTTTCTTACCCCTCGGGGTCATTCCACCCGTTTTTTCGTCAGTAAGGAGGAACCGGTTCTGGTTCGTTAGCAGGAATCCCGGGGCGATTGCATTGACCCTTACTCCCGCAGGCGCGAAATGGACCGCCAGCCACTGGGTGAGGTTGTTGATTGCAGCTTTGGCTGCAGAATAAGCCGGGATCTTGGTGAGAGGCCTGTAGCCATTCATCGAGGAAATATTCAGGATCACTCCACTGCCTCTGCTGACCATATCCTCCGCGAGGATCATTGTGGGAAGCACTGTCCCCTTGAAGTTCAGGTCGAAGACTCCGTCAAATCCTTCGATATCAAGGTCGAAGAAGGTTCCTTGCAGGTCTTTTTCGCCTCCTGCGATGTACTCTTTTGCTGTCGTGGCAGTGGCTTTGTTCCCTCCGGCGCAGTTTATGAGGATGTCAAGGCTGCCGAATTTTTCCCTTATCCGGTCACGCGCTCTGAGCAGTGAATCACGGTCGATCACATTCGCATCGAAACTTGTTGCCAATCCGGATTCCTGTCCGGCGGTGATCTCTTTGGCTGTCATTGCTCCCCTTTCAGCCTTGTAGTCCAGTATTATTACATTCACCCCGGCGTTGCAGAGGCCCCTGGCGAGCGTCTTTCCGATTATCCCGCTGCCACCGGTTATGGCGGCCACTTTACCTCTCAGATCACTGAAATCATTCATTATTATATTTTTTATCTAATCAATTACTATCGGTTTGTATTTCGGAACCAGCATCTTCATCACTATCCATCCTATAAGATACGCGACGGCGCAGATGCAGAAGATGATGAAGTACCCTGCCCTTATGCCCTCAAACCCGAAAAACTTCATAGGGCCATTAAGATACTGCGCTCCGGCGGCAAGCAGTTCCTTGGTCATGACTGCAGCCTGGCCGTCAACCAATGTTGTGCCAGATGCGAAGTCAAACAGTGCTCCTGAGCCCTTGTTGATGATGAAGGCGCCTATACCGCCCGCCATTCCGCCAATTCCGGTAATTGTGGCAATAGCCGTTTTCGGGAACATGTCACCGATGGTGGAAAAGAGATTGGCTGACCAGGCCTGGTGCGCAGCTCCGGCAATACCTATAATTATTACCGGGAACCAGTAGGATGCGTGCCCCAGCGGCTGTGCCAGAAGTGCCAGCAGCGGGAAGAAAGCAAAGATCAGCATGGCGCGCATACGCCCGGCATAGGGATCCATGCCCAGTTTGTCAACAAAGTATTTAGGCAGCCAGCCACCTATGATTGAGAGCATGACAATTGCGTAAAGCACGAATATCAGTGTCTTTGCCATGGTGGTGTCTGATGTCAGTCCATAGACGTCACTCAGGTAGGCAGGCGTCCAGAACAGGTAGAACCACCATACCCCGTCAGTCATGAACTTCCCGAATGCGAAAGCCCATGTCTGACGATATTTGAATGTTTGCAGGAAGGGGATCTTCTTTTCCGGTCTGGCTACATTGTTGTTTGCCTTTGTCTCAGAGATGGTATCCTGGTTGATGTAGTCAAGTTCTGCCTTGTTTACCAGGGGGTGTTCATGAGGTTTTTTGTACATGAAGACCCAGAATCCCATCCAGATGAATCCAATTGCACCGATGACTATGAATGCCATTTCCCAGCCGTATTTGGCTGCAATGACCGGTACGGTTATGGGTGCTATAAGGGCGCCTACCTGTGCCCCGGAATTGAATATGCTTGTTGAGAATGCACGGTCCTTCTTGGGGAAGAACTCCGCAGTTGTCTTAATGGCTGCCGGGAAGTTGCCCGCCTCCCCGAGAGCCAGCACGAATCGTGCGAAAATGAAGAGAGTGACACTGACCGAAGTCACCAGCCCGATGTCATCCACCGTGCCTATTATCCTGCGTGCTTCCTCAAAACCCACTAACCATTTCCCGGCAGTAATCCCAGAGGTTGCAATCCCGCAGAAAGCATGAAGCACAGCTCCTGCTGACCAGACTCCTATTGCCCAGAGAAATCCCTTTTTGGTGTCAATCCAGTCGACAAACCTTCCTGCAAAAAGCAGGCAGACGGCATAGAAAATCGAGAAAAGACCGGTGATGGTTCCGTAGTCATTGTTGGTCCAGTGAAATTCCGGCGCTATAAAATCCTTCCAGGTTAGTGACAGTACCTGCCTGTCCATGTAGTTTATTGCAACTGAAAAGAATAGTAATGAGGTGATGGCCCACCTGTAGTTTGTCATCCCGGATTCTGAGGTTTTTAAGGACATATTGATTGTTTAAAGGATTAATACAAGTGTTCGTATTCTTGGTCAGAGCTGCCTGTCAGGTCCTGTCAGCTTCGGGTTGTCCGCAGTCTGCCGATGAGGTTGAGTGTGTTCCGCACTGTCTTCTCCAGGGTTTTCCAGTCACCTTCCTCAACAATCTTATCCGTCACCAGGGCCGATCCCATGCCGACGCATGTCACACCTGCCCCGAACCATCCGGCAAGGTTTTCTTCCGTCGGTTCCACTCCCCCTGTGGGCATGATGCTTGTCCAGGGGCATGGGCCCATGACGGCTTTGACGAACGATGGTCCGCCAACCGCGGTACCCGGGAATATTTTTACTATTTCCGCACCCAGCTCCTCGGCCTGTGAAATCTCGGTCATCGTTCCGCATCCGGGTATCCAGAGCACTTTCCTCCTGTTGCATATCCTGGCCACCTCGGGATTCAGCGACGGGGAGACAACGAAGTCAGCACCCATTTGCATAAAGATAGCGGCTGTGGGGGCGTCAGGAATTGATCCGGCACCGATCATCATGTCCGGCAGCTCGTTGAGAGCCCATTTCCTTACATCGGAAAAGACCTCATGTGCGAAGTCGCCCCTGTTGGTGAATTCAAATACCCTGGCTCCCCCGTCATGGCAGGCAGCGATTACCTCTCTGCACACCTGAGGATCACGATGATAGAAGAGTGGTACGAGACCGGTCTCTTCCATCCCCAGTGCAACATTTATCCGTTTAAAACCTGACATTGTCTTTTCTTATTTTGGTGGTTTCAGAAACCGAAATAGTTCTTGGCATTGTAATATGAGATCATCTCTACCATTTTGCCTATAGTCCCGATCTCTGATTCAGGAAGTTTGCCTTTTTCAATATCATCGCCCAGCATATTGCAGAGAATCCTGCGGAAATACTCATGCCTGGGGTATGAGACAAAGCTGCGTGAGTCGGTGAGCATCCCGACGAACCTGCTGAGGAGGCCCATCAGGGACAGGGTATTGAGCTGATTGATCATTCCCGTTTCCTGGTCAAGGAACCACCACCCGGCACCGAATTGGATCTTACCCGGGACTGAGCCGTCCTGGAAGTTGCCGATCATGGTGGCAATTAGCTCATTGTCCCTCGGATTGAGGTTATAGAGTATCGTTTTGGCGAGGTTTCCACCGGCATCCAGCCTGTCAAGGAACTTTGAAAGTGTTCTGGCAACCGTGAAATCACCTATAGAGTCATATCCGGTGTCGGGGCCCAGCTGGTTGAACATCCGGCTGTTGTTGTTGCGGATAGCACCGTAGTGATATTGCTGGACCCATCCTCTCTCGCTATCCATTACTGCAAGTTCATACAACATGGCCGACCTGAACTTTGATATCTCACTGCTTTCCAGGCATGATCCGGAGAGCACCTTCCGGAGGATATACCCCACCTCCTTTTCAGTGTAATCATCGGCATGAAACTGTTCGATCCCATGGTCACTGATGACGCATCCTGCATCAGCGAAGTAGGCGTGCCTGACACGCAAAGCTTCTATCAGTGAAGCAAATCCCTTTATCTCAATCCCCGAAGTCTCTTCAAGCTTATAGATATAATTAATGAATTTTGCCGGGTCTTCAGGAGACATTGCTTTGTCTGGCCGCCATGCAGGCAGGACTTTAATCTCAAAGCCCTGGTCCCTGATGGTCTTATGATGTTCGAGGCTGTCAACCGGATCATCGGTTGTGCATACCACTTCGACATTGAATTTTTTCATCAGTCCGCGTGCAGAATATTCCGGCTGCTGAAGAAGGGCTGTGCACTCTTCCCATATCGCGGCTGCCGTATCAGGGTTCAGGAGCCTCCCAACGCCGAATACCCTCTTCAGCTCCAGGTGAGTCCATGCATAGAGCGGGTTACGCATGGTCATCGGCACGGTCTCTGCCCACCGGTCATATTTTTCGTGGAATGTAGAATTCTTTCCCGTGATGTATTTCTCGTCTATACCGTTGGTTCGCATTGCCCGCCACTTATAATGGTCACCCTCGAGCCAGAGCTGACCCAGGTCTTCGAAACGTCTGTCGGTGGCAATTGCTTCAGGGCTCAGGTGACAATGGTAGTCAATGATGGGGAATCCTTCCGAGTGTTCGTGATAGAGCCTGCGGGCTGTCTCACCCCGGAGCAGGAAGTCTTCATTTATGTATTCTTTCATCGGCATGAATTTAATCTGTTGTAAAGAGACGAATGATATGGCGCCGGTAGATGTTTTCCCAGACACATGTTGAGATTATCTGTTCATTTTCCCTGAGGGCGTCCGTATAGCTATTCCCCAGTTCGGCAGCGACCTTGTATCCTACGTGTATCAACTGCCTGAAGCTTGGATTGTAATCAGGGTCTCCTGGCACATGTCTCAGGGTAGCAGCGAACTTAAGAGTCTCCCAGGAATCAACCTCATCAGGGTGGGGAAGAAGGTTCGGCTTAATGTCTATGACGTTTGCATAAGGCCCACAGAGCTCATCGCGTCTTTCGTAGGCGTTCCGGTATATCTGCCTGGCAAGGCCGAGTCCGGAACCGCCCGAGAGGGCAAGACCTATCACCTCCTCAAGCCAGGTGGTGCCGGCTGTTTTCAGATGCAGGCCGCAGTCGTGCTTCCGGATGAGGTTTCCGATAATAGGGTAGATTGAGAACTTGTCACTGCCGGAATGAACACTCAGTTTCAGGCCGGCCGGAAGACCAAACTGCCTGACTGCATATTTGATAACCAGGATATCCTCTTCGAACTCCGTTCCGAACCTCTCAGGGTCACCTTCATAATCTACTCCCTTGTTGAACCGGCCGGTGAATTTCGGAGCGATGGTCTGCACCGGGACTTTCAGATCTGCCAGGCCTTTCAGGATGAACAGCAGGTCAATGGGTTTCTGTGGCTGGTCTACTTCGTCCATCGATACCTCGGTAACGAACGTCCCTTCTCCCTTGATGGATGCAATATGGCTGTAGATGGCTGCAGCCTCATTAACGGCAAACAGGAATTTCCCGGCGAATTCCCTCAGATAGCTCTCAGTCACGATGATCCTGCCCCCGATACCTGGTATCCGGAGTTCCCCGATGAACGTGCGATGAGCTTCAACGAAGCCCTCGATATCGGTGTCTGATGCTTTCTTCCCTATATAGTCAGCAACGTCGAGCGTAAAAAAGTCTGAGTGAGGAATGAACCGGTCAACAGTATTGAGGTTGATATGATCGGCATCGACAAAGTACGGTCCGTTGTAATTCATGGCTTTGACGGAAGCATCTGCCTCGGCACGGGTGTCAGCCGGCTCTGAATGTACAATGTTGTGTTCCCTGTTTGATTTATTCCAAACGGGAGTGATCTCAACACCCAGTTTTGATGCTGCATTCATCAGCGCTTCTAGCTGTGCTTTTCCCTGGTGCGAGAACCTGTCACCTATCCCGAACGAGTACTTTCCCGGATCTTTCATATTTATCTTGTATTGGTTTTCAGCTTTGTCGGAAAAATAGCAATAAAAAACTAAATTAGAGTCTCAAAACACCAATAATTCACACATGATAAAAAGGTTCGTATTTGCAGCAATACTGGCATTGCAATCGGTTGCTATGATCAGCCAGCCCAGACACATCACAGTGGCCTCTGACGGCACCGGTGAATTCACCTCCGTACAGGAGGCTGTAAACTCGATAAGGGCTTATATGTCTGACACTACCTTTATGCATATCAAGGCCGGTGTTTACAGGGAGAAGGTTGTCATTCCGTCGTGGGTTACCAACCTTTTCATGAAGGGTGAGGGCGCGGAAAAGTGTGTTATCACCTGGGATGATTATGCCGGTTTGCGCAATATGGGGACCTTCCGTACCTATACTATCCTGATTCAGGGTTCGGGATTCACTGCCGAGGATATCACCTTTGAGAACAGCGCCGGTCCGGTAGGGCAGGCGGTGGCGGTCCATGCTGACGGAGACAGGGCGGTTTTCCGCCGCTGCAGGATGCTGGGCAACCAGGACACGCTTCTCACTGCCAACCAGGAGAGCCGGCAGTATTACGAGGAGTGCTACATAGAGGGCACTACCGACTTTATCTTCGGTCCTGCAACAGCCTGGTTTGAAAGATGTCATATTCACAGCAAGAAAAATTCATATGTAACTGCCGCCTCAACGGTTGAGAACCAGGAATCCGGATATGTTTTCAACCGGTGCCGGCTCACTGCTGCCGACGGCATTGAAAGGGTATACCTTGGCAGGCCATGGCGTCCGTTTGCCGCAACACTCTTCATGAGGTGTGAACTCGGCAATCATATTCTGCCCGAAGGGTGGCACAACTGGGATAATCCTTCCAATGAGAAAAGTGCCCGTTATGCAGAATACAGGAACACAGGCCCTGGTGCAAATCCCGGAACCCGTGTGGGGTGGAGCCGTCAGCTCAGCCGCAAGGAGGCAAAATGGTATACCATTGAAAATGTCTTTACCCGCCATGACGGCTGGAATCCTGTAAGATAACACGTCAGCTCCTGGTCTTTTTACCGTTAACTGAGACATTCCGCAGCCTGATGTGTTCAGCGCCGGTGATCAGATTACCATCCTCCACACCGTTGAAGGTGCAATTTCTGACCGTCACATCCGAAACGTTGACCATACTGTCAAGACCTATAATATAAACGCCGTACCTGCTCCGGGCTGAAGTCACATTCTCAAGCGTCACATTCCTTACATAGGGCGGGAAGTCTCTCAGGCAGTTTTCCCGAGGCTCATACATGAGATTGATCTTCAGCACGGCCTCCTCACACCTGCCAACCTTCACATTGCGTACATTAATGTTCTCTATTACACCGCCCCGGCAGTAGGATGTCTTGATACGTATCACTCTCAGCAACTCCGGGCTGTCCATCTCGCAGTCTTCAACGAAGAGATTTTTAAATCCGCCGGAGATCTCGCTTCCGATCACTACCCCGCCATGACCGTCTTCCATCCTGCAGTTTCGTACGATAACATTCTGCGACGGCACTGACCATCTTCTGCCGTCGTTGTTCCTGCCCGACTTGATGGCTATACAGTCATCGCCGGTGTCAAAGCGGCAGTTTTCTATCAACACACCGTTGCATGATTCAGGATCACAACCGTCAGAGTTTGGACCTGCACTCCGGATGGTCACCCCCCTGAGGATGAAGTTGTCAGTCAGTACCGGGTGAATCACCCAGAAGGGAGAGTTCCTGAGGGTCAGGTCTTCGATCAGCACCGTGTTGCAGCGCATGAAGTTAATCAGTTGCGGTCTGAGCGCTCCCCCCAGGTCAAACCGGCGTTCCTCAACAGGAGTCTGGTTCTGTTCATACGCCAGCAGCCGGATCCTTCCTGAGAGTACCTGGTTGTTCATCCCCTCACGCCAGCCGTAATCGGGATTGCCGTTCATCCACCACCATGCCTCGTTTGAAGCCTGGCCGTCAATGGTGCCTTTCCCGGTAAGGGCAATGTTAGAAGCATCCCTTGCATAAATAAGAGGGTGAATATTGTAGCAGTCCATTCCTTCCCAGCGTGTCAGAACAGGAGGGAGGTACAGCTCATAATCAGTTGAGAAGGCCAGTGTGGCATTCTTGGCTATGTGAAGGTTAACGTTGCTCATCAATGTGATGGGACCGGTTGTCCATCTCCCTTCCGGGACGAACACCACACCTCCTCCTTCGCTGTGGCATTTCAGGATGGCAGCAGCGATGGCTCCGGTATTGAGGAAGGATGCATCGTCAGCCACAGCGCCGAAGTCAGTAATAATTACTGTATCTGCAGGAAAAGTCGTCATAAGGATTGACTCTTCAATCTCTGCAGCTATCTTCCAGTTGTCATCTTCGGTACAGGACGCCAATACGGCAACGAGGAAGATCAATAAAACCGGTTTAATACATTGCATGATCAGCAACCTGTTTTTTTTCTGAAACAAAGGTATATCTGCACCCTGCAGAGGTAGTACACTTTTTTGGCAAAAGGGTGGAGAATTTGGTCGGAGACTTTCAGACTTTCAGACTTTCAGACTTTCAGACTTTCCTTCTACTTCCTGATCCTCTCGTGTTCCAGGCTGGCCAGGATAAAGGGTCCGACGCCCTTGGGGTCATTGTCACGGATCACCTCGCCGATATAGTATTCATACGAGCCGTCGCGGTAAGGATTGCCTCCCAGGCCGGCTACTCCGCAGATATTCTTCATGGTCACCGTACCATCCGGATTTGTAACGATGAAGTTGTCCAGGAGACCCTGGTACGCCTTTTCCGCGATATCAAGGTATTTACCGTCAAGATAGCCCATCCGCACCCCCTTGAAAATTGAATAGGCGAACATGGCAGTACACGATGTTTCAATGTAGTTTCCTTCAGCGCCGGACTGGTCAGGCACCTGGTACCATCCGCCAGTGGCAGGGTCCTGGATTTCTGACAGCTTCTGCACCATGCCCTGCAGTATCCCGGTCAGTTCATTCCTTCCGGGCTGATCCACAGGCAGGAAATCGAGTACATCGACTATTGCCATTGAGAACCACCCCATGGCTCTTCCCCAGGCGTGAGGAGCCTGGCCGGTAATGCTGTCGGCCCAGGCCATCTTCTTCGATGCGTCAAAGGCATGCCTGTAAAGGCCTGTGACAGGATCATATGTGCGGGAAGCAATAATCAGGAACTGATTCACCACATCACGGAAATCATCAGGATGGTTATACCTTAAAGCGTATTCAGCATAAAACGGTGCACCCATGTAAAGACCGTCAAGCCACATCTGGTCAGGGTATATCTTCTTGTGCCAGAACCCGCCTTCATCTGTCCGCGGCTGGTTCTGCAACTGGCGGTAAAGGGTTTGAATCACCTTCTCATATCTCGGATCGCCGGTCTTGTCGTACAGGATGAACATCATCTTGCCGGGATTGACCTGGTCAAGGTTGTAGTTATCCATCCTGTACTTATACATTATTCCATCGGCGTCAATCAGGGAATCGGCGTAACCTTTTGCGTAATTAAAATACCGTTTGTCATCAGTGACATCATAGAGCTTCAGGAAGGCAAGGCCCATCAGCCCCTGGGTGTAGTTCCACTTTTTTTCTGTCACGAAATCGGCCATCCAGAGCGAGGGGTTCCGGATCATCTCGGACTCGGCCATCCGTACTGACCAAAGCGGCGAGTCAAGCCCGCTGTTTCTGCTGCTTCCGCAGGAGAGGAACAGGGTCATGGCAAGCAGGCAGCAAATGAGTGATTGGACTTTTTTCATGAAGATGGTAAAATTTTGCCGGGCTCAGCCCTGTTTCTGTTTTACGTGTTTGTCCCTGTATTCCGTAGGGGTCATCCCGAAGCGTTGTTTGAAGATGCGCGAGAAATACCGGGGATCATTGCAGCCAACCATGTAGGTGACCTGGGAGATAGTGTATTCGCCTGACTCTATGAGCTGAGCGGCCCTTTTGACCCTCACCTCCCTTATGAATTCAACAGGTGCAAGGCCTGTAAGGCTCTTCAGCTTCTTGAAGAAGACTGACCTGCCTATTCCCATCTTCGATACAAGCTCATCAACGGTGAGCGCCGAGTTGTCAATATTCTCCTCCATTACCTCCATCAGATTTTTCATGAGCCTGTCATCATACGATTCTATTACCGGTTCCGACGGAGTGATATCAACAGGTTTACCGTTTTTCGGCCGGTGATAGTCATCAAGTGAGGAGAGGAACAGCTCCTGCAGTTTTTTTCGCTGCCGGAGTATGTTTTCGATCCTGGCCCTTAGGTAGGTGGAGCTGAAGGGCTTGGTGATGAAATCGTCAGCTCCCCGTTTCAGGGCTTCGACCTGCGTGTCAAGGTCTGACTTGGCTGTAAGGACAACAACCGGGATATGTGAAGTGGTGACCTCTTCCTTTATCCGCCGTGCCAGTTCAAGCCCGTCCATCTCAGGCATCATCAGGTCAGTGATAATGATATCAGGAAGCTGGTTCCGTGCAATCTCAAACCCTTCGATACCGTTGCCGGCCTCAATGACATGGAATCCGTCAGAAAGGATAATCTTTATGAAGCTCCGGAGCTCTTCGTTGTCTTCGATGAACAGCAGAACGGGTTCATCATCGCCTTCCACGGCCTCATTCTCCTCATCTTCTTCCTGCATGGCTGAAGGCGTCTGACGTGTTCTGAGAGGATTCTGTCCGTCAGACAGGACAAATTCCGTTTCGTTGTCAAAGTGGGAGAATCCAAGTCTGAAAATTACCCGGAAGGTGGCTCCCTTGCCCTCCTCACTCTCGGCAGTCAGTTCGGCACGGTGCAGTTCCGCCAGTTCCCTGCTGAGCGACAGTCCTATCCCGGTGCCGGGCTGGAGGGTTGTCACCTCCCCTTCATCACTGCTGAAACGCATGAAGAGGTTTTTTATCTTCTCCCTGGAGAGCCCGGTCCCCTGGTCTGCCACTATCAGCTCCAGAGAGTCACTGTTCTTTCTGACAGTGACAGTCACATTCTTTCCGCGGGGGGTGAACTTCAGTGCGTTGGTGATCAGGTTAAAGACGATTTTTTCCACTTTGTCTCGGTCAGCCCATACCTTTTCACCTTCAGAAAGGTCATCAACTGTAAACCTGATCCCCTTATCCTCTGCCGCCTTGCGGAAGTCAGCGCATATGCCCTTAATAAACGGTCCGAGCGGGAACTCCTCTATTCTCAGCTTCATCTTCCGGTTCTGTACTTTCCTGAAGTCAAGTATCTGGTTTACGAGCCTCAGCATTCGCTGGGTATTGTTCTGCACGAGGGTCAGCTGATCTCTTACCTCGGGCTCGAGCCGGTTGTTCTGCAGGATGTTGGTTACAGGCGAGGAGATGAGTGTGAGAGGGGTACGGAGCTCGTGAGAAATATCCGTGAAGAACTTCAGCTTCAGGTTGGTGATGATCTGTTCAACCTCCACCTTGTGACGAAGCTTGTACATGGTGAAGATGACATAAATTGCAAGCGCTATCAGTGCAGCACCGGCCAGTACGATCAGTAGCCTGGCAAAGAGTGTCTGCCAGAATGAGGGTTTCACCGTAACCCTGACCGTGCGTGTGTTGTCAACCCAGATGCCGTCGGAGTTGGTTGACCTTACGCTGAAAAGGTATTCACCGGGATCAAGATTGGTATATGAGGCGGTACGCTGCCCTCTTGCGATTATCCAGTCAGGATCAACCCCCTCGAGCCTGTGGGCGTACTGGATGTTTTTTGGATTCCGGTAATCGAGTGCCGCAAACTCAATTGTGAGACTCTTCTGGTCATGCTTCAGCTCAAGCGTGGCCTGCTCACCCTTTTCACCCGGCCGGTTGTAGTTGCCGCCGGTGGTATGTACATCGGTGCCGGCAACCAGAAGGCGTGTGAACTGAAGCGGGGGAACATAATTCACCTTCCTGACCTGTGCCGGATTAAAGCAGTAGATGCCGTTGTCAAATCCGAACATGATCTCGCTGTCACTTGTTCTGAGACCTGTTGCCTCGGAGAAATACCTTTTCTCGACGCCGCTCTGATCGCTGTAAATCTCAAATGATTCGGCAGCCTTGTTGAACTTCAGGATACCCCTTTCACTGCTCAGCCACAGATTTCCGTTGAGGTCATCGACAATGCTCAGGATCACATCATCAGGCGCTCCGGTCCTTACGGTGTACGATTTGAATACGGGCATTTCGCCGTTGCGGGTCACCCGGTTCAGGCCTCCGCCGAATGTGGCTACAAAGATTTCGTCATCGGGCGAGCAGTATATGTAATGGACATCGTTGTTGGCCAGGCTGGTCTCGACATCAGGATTAAAGAAGCAGGTGGTGAACTCTGCGTCTTCAGGTTCCGCGAAGTCCCTGCTGAAAATCACCAGGCCGCTGGTAGTGCCAACCCAAATCCTTCCATGGTTGTCAGAGGTGATATACCTTACCCTTTTATGGTTTGAATAGGGGTAATTCTTAAGTCTGTTGCCTGCGTTGATAAACCTTACCCTGCCGCCTTCCTCTGAGATGTAGTTTATACCGCCGTTGAATGTGCCCACCCATATCCGTCCGCCGCGGTCTTCATGCACAGAGTAGACATTGTCATGACTCAGGCTGTACGGGTCTGCATCGTTATGGCGGTATCCTGTGATCCTGTAGGAGTAAGCGGGCCCTTTTGTCACAGGCTCGAGCCTGAAGAGGCCTCCGCCTTTTGATCCTATCCATATGCTCCCCCTGCTGTCCTGGGTGATCACGTACACCAGGGCATTGAATGCTTCGCCCGAGCTGAAGGTGCCGTTGTCCCTGAGGTATCCCACCATTTTTTTTGCAGGATCGAACAGGTAAACCCTGCCGTCTCGCGTTGCGGCCCACAAATGGCGGTTGTTATCCTCGAAGATAGCCCTGACTTCGTTTTCTGAGTGGCTGGCTGCCACAGGTTTGGGGCTCAGCACCCTGAACAGGTTCGGGAAGAAAGAGACTTTCTCTATCCCTCGCGTGATGGTGCACATCCACAGGTTCCCCTGGTTGTCTGACAGGGCCGAATGTATCAGGTTGGGAAACCGTCTGTCAGCACCTCCCGGTTCATTGAAAAAGTATTCAAGCCTGCGCTCTACCCTGTTATAACGCGAGAATCCTCCTCCCCTGGGATAGATCCAGAGCATATCATTGACATCTTCAAATATGACGAAACTGGGAAGGAGCACATTCGGGTTTGTCTTGTCAACATTCATCCTGAAGTGCCGCACCGTTCCCGTGAACGGATCATAGTGCACCACACCGGCGGCAGCAGATTCGATCCACGCTTCGCCATACCTGTCCACGTATGCCGATACCATGCTGTTTGTCGGCATCGCCGGGTACCGAGACGTGTCGAATTGCTTTTTTTCTGCCGTAACCGGCGAATAGACGAAGAAGCCGTCGCCGGAGGTAAGGATCAGCAGATCACGCTGGTTCAGCTGCCTGATGCTGATAATGTCGGAGCGCACTCCCAGGCTAAGTTCCTCGTACGCACCGGCCTCAGCATCGGTAATAATGATGGTTCCGTTGCCGGTGCCGAACCATAACCTGTCTCCCGCCTCATGAATGCAGAAGAAACCGTTTCTGCCCTCCGGGCGAATGCCCGGGGTGAGTGCCCTGACGGGCACTTTATCATCTCCCCTGACCCGGAACAGTCCGACTGAGGTAAGTATCCAGGCCGTCCCGCGACTGTCCCTGCTGATGAGGTTGACCTTTACCGGAGTGTTATCACTGCCCTGGCAATTGAACCTGTCTATCGTGTAACCTGGAGATGAAGCCGATGAGATAACCCTGATGCATGTTCCGGCTTCGGCCTGCAGCCAGGTCTCTCCGCCGCTGAAACAGCAGATCTGGTTGACGGGGGAGTAGTTGCCTGATCCCGAGGAGCTTATCTCATTGAAGTTGATGAACTCCTCGGAACGGGTGTTCATACGGTACACCTCACCGTCATTATTCATGATCCAGAGATAGCCCAGGTCATCTTCGGTGATCCGGTCCACGCGGTTGTTTGTAAGTCCGTATGCGGAGTTGTATCCCGATTTGTAAACCTTAAAGTTGTATCCGTCGAACCGGTTAAGGCCGTCGAACGTTCCGAACCACATAAGCCCTTCGCGGTCCTGGTGCATGGTGAGAACAACTCCCTCTGAGAGGCCGTCCTCAACTGAATAATGGGTGAATGCACTCTTAAACTGACCGCAGCCTGTGCGAAGTGCCGCCGTCACCATCAACAGCAGCACCAGGGCCGTTTTACAGGCAGCGGACCGCATATCCTGTTATTCTGTTTTGACCTTCAGGGGAGAAGCCAGTTTCTGAGAGAACTCGTTTACATAGCGGGTCCAGGCAGCATCTGTTTCAAATCCCCACTTGCTCCATCCGGCCCCAGTGTAGTAGGTCAGGGGTGTCCCCGGGCGGTAGTGTGTGACAATCATAAGGTGATCAGCGATATCCTCCACTGCTGTGGCGGGTGTGGTCAGCACGGTGCCAATGTATGTTATCCCGCCCTCACCACCGTCAAGGCGGTAGGCGATTGCATTCTTCTCAGGAGGAAAGAGCAGGGGAGAGCCTTCCTCCCTCCTGACTATCCCTGCTGCCACGGTAAATTCCTTGTCAATCCCCGTGTATTCTTCAGTTATTTTGGTCAGCTGGCTGCCTGCATCAAGTGAGATTGTCCGTGTCTCGGTCACCATGACGTCACGAACCAGGAAAGGTGGGTAAGTGAGCCGGAACGAGGTTCTTACGGGTCCGTTGTCAAGGGTCTTCCAGTTTTCGAAGTTGATTGCCAGCCAGAGTGAGTCATCAACATACGGTGCCATGGCCCCGGCGCCGAGTGTGCGTCCCACCTTGTAGCAGTCACACCCTTCCCCGTTATCGTCATGGTAAGTGTTTATGCCCGCGAGGTAGTCGGAATACCATCTGTCTATGACCATTTTGCCGGTCCTCTTTATCCATACGTCGAGGCCGTTGCTCGGGCCATCCTTGGCGATGAGCGCCGGTCCGTAGATGCGGAAGGCGATACGGTCATTTTCCCAGGCGTAGTCATCGTACCTCTCCGGTACGAACCGGCCATAAGCCTTTGGTTCATAACTCTGCGGAGTCCCCGAAGCGATGTAGTACCTTGCGGAAGAGCCTGCTTTTACATCCGCCTGGAAGATAAGCGAGAGCGGTTCGGCCTGGCCCGCCCGGATGATCTGTGACGGCACCTCAGCGCCTTTGCTGTCGGTCACTACGAGTGCTGCCGGATCAATATCACCCAACCTGGAGGCAATGTCACTGATGGGAATCTCAACGGTTTCGGCAAACCGGTCAATGGAAAGGGCATTATCAAGGGTGACCTTCATCCGGTTGCCGCTGCAGCCGGCAAGGAGAAAGAGTGATATCAGGAAGAGTGAGAGCTTTTGCATAGTATCTGATCTTTACCTGGGTTGTTTTCCAATATATGCGAGTATTCCGCCGTCTACATAGAGGATGTGCCCGTTTACGAAATCTGAAGCAGGAGAGGCCAGAAAAACCACTGGTCCCTGGAGGTCTCCGGGTGTTCCCCAGCGTGCTGCCGGCGTACGGCCGATGATGAATGAGTTGAAGGGATGGCCTTCGGTGCGCAGCGGTGCTGTCTGGGGTGTTGCGATATATCCTGGTCCGATACCGTTCACCTGGATATTGTATTCAGCCCACTCGCAGGCGAGGTTGCGGGTCAGCATCTTAAGCCCGCCCTTGGCGGAGGCATATGCCGAGACCGTTTCACGTCCCACCTCACTCATCATGGAGCAGATATTTATGATCTTTCCGCTCCCTTTCCTAATCATGCCCGGAGCCACGGCTTTCGACATGATGAACGGGCCGGCAAGGTCGATGTCTATAACCTCGCGGAAGTCAGCAGCATCCATCTCAAGGGCAGGTATCCGTTTTATGATCCCTGCGTTGTTTACCAGTATGTCAATCACGCCGATCTCGGAGGTGATCTTTTCAATATACTCCCTGACAGCTGTTTCGTCAGTAACATCGAAAACATATCCCCTGGCATCGATGCCACTCTTTCTGTATCCGGCGAGGGCTTCAGTCACCCTGTCGGGATTCCGGTCATTGAACACAAGAGTAGCTCCTGCTTCTGCCAGGGCTTTTGCCATCGCCATTCCGATCCCGTATGAGGCGCCGGTGACAAGCGCCACCCGGCCGTCAAGTCTGAAAAGGTTGCTGTTCATGTCACTGCTCTTATTCGTTTTTGCGTATCTACCGCAGGTCAGTCTGCTTCAGAAAATCCTGGTCACCGTAATCGAGGTTTTCTCCTGCCATACCCCAGATGAATGTGTAGTTTGAGGTTGCCGTAGCTGAGTGAATTGACCACTGAGGTGAAATCACAGCCTCGTTGTTTTTCATCCATATATGTCTTGTCTCTGACGGCTGGCCCATGAAATGGCATACAACGCTGCCGTCAGGGACTTCAAAATAAAAGTAAACCTCCATGCGACGGCCGTGGGTATGGGGCGGCATGGTGTTCCATACACTGCCGGGTTTCAGTTCGGTCATCCCCATCTGCAGCTGGCATGTTTCGAGCACTTCCCGTACTATCATCTTGTTGATGATCCTGTGGTTGGCTGCTTCGGCGGATCCCATCTCTGCGGTGATGCAATCCTTTTTTGTAACCTTGCGGTCAGGGTAGTTGCGGTGTGCAGGTGCGGAATTGAAATAGAAGAGGGCAGGATTTGCGGCATCACTGCTTTCAAAAGTCACTTCCCTGTCACCGCAGCCCAGGTACAGTGCCTCCTTGTATTCCAGTGCGTATTCCGCTCCGCCGGCAGTTACCCTGCCAGGCCCCCCCACGTTGAATACCCCCAGCTCGCGTCTGTGCAGGAAGAATGCGGCTTTCACCTCATCAACAGGCTCAAGCTTAAGCGCTTCGCCGGCCGGTTTGGCGCCTCCCGCAACCATTCGGTCATAAAGAGAATAAACCATTGTCACGGCATTGTCCTGAAAAACCGCTGATACCAGGTGTTCCCGGCGCAGCCGGTCTGTGTCCCAATGCCTGACATCATCAGGATGAGCTGCATATCTTACTTCGATATTGGTTTTCATATTTATTGTTTTGTTAAACACAAAGATGGCTTAAAATACAAAAAAATGGTGGACGATTCAGGTAAAAGGGGTGGAGAAATTGGCATCATTGACGGGATAGCATGCGCACTTCAGCATTGCTCTGCATGGCCGTGAGAGGTGTTGCATAACATTTATTTTAAAAAACATGACATAAGTAAGGTTTTTTGAAAGTTTATTGTTATTATTTTCACAGTTGGAATCTTAACACAAATGCAATAAGAAATAACCACTAAAACCCAAACAGAAATGTATCAAACTGGTAACATGGTGAAGGAGCTGGCAGACAAATACGGGCGGAAGAGAGAGAGCCTTATGCCGATCCTTCAGGACATTGTAAAAAAACACAATTATCTTACTGATGAAGCGATGGTAGAGGTTGCCACCGAGCTTGACATCTCGGCGGCAGAAGTATACGGAACGGCATCGTTCTATACTTTTCTTGACACGGAAGAGAGGGGGAAGAATGTGATCAGGGTCTGCAAGACCATCACATGCTCAATGAAGGGGAAGAATGACGTTATCAGCACGCTGGAGGAAATACTGAAGATAAAGGTTGGCCAGACCACCCCTGACAAGATGTTTACTCTGCTTGAGACCAATTGTATAGGATGGTGTCACAAGGCGCCTGCAATGCTGGTCAATGACATGCCTTACACCGATCTCTCGTCAGAGACGGTGATAGATGTTATAAAAGGTTACATGCGTAAATAAAGAGGAGGCACTGCAATGAAAAGCAAAGGACTGACCAAAGTTGATCTTATATTCGAGAGCATAGATGCAAAAGAAGTGCTGGCGAAAGCTTTCTCGATGACCCCGGAAGAAATCATAAACCAGGTACTGGAATCAGGGCTGAAGGGCAGGGGAGGTGCCGGTTTCCCGACCGGGATGAAGTGGAAATTCACCGCTGCCGAGAAGGATCCGGAGAAATATATAGTATGTAATGCCGATGAGGGAGAACCAGGCACCTTCAAGGACCGTGAGATCCTTGACCGTGTAGTATATAAGGTATACGGCGGCATGGCTATAGCCGGCAAGGCCATGGGAGCAAAGAAAGGTTACATATACCTTCGCGGTGAATACAGGTTCCTTCTGCCGCAGCTTTACCTCGAACTGCATAAGTTTCAGAAGATGATTGCAGAGATCGGGTACGACTTCACCATTGAGTACCGCATGGGAAGCGGGGCATATATCTGCGGTGAGGAGAGCGCACTGTTCGAATCAATTGAAGGATTCCGCGGCGAGCCGCGAAACAAGCCCCCCTATCCGACCACATCAGGGCTGTTCTCCAAACCGACATCAATCAACAACGTGGAGACCCTGGTGACTGCGATGATGATCATCGCGAAAGGGCCGCAGGAGTACGTCAAGCTTGGGACCAAGGACTCACGCGGATCAAAGGTCTTTTCCATATCGGGTGACACGCCCATTCCGGGAATCTTCGAGCTGGAACTCGGCATGACCGTCCAGGAGTTTGTCAATGAGTTCGGCGATGGCGACACGAAGGCAGTGCAGGTAGGAGGAGCATCGGGCTTCTGTGTACCGCGCAAGAAGTTCGAGGATACAATCATCGGTTTCGAGGGAGTACCTACGGGAGGTTCGATGAAACTGTTCAACAGTTCCCGTTCGATGTACAACGTTCTCCACAATTACCTGGATTTTTTCACGGAGGAGTCATGCGGACAGTGCACACCCTGCCGTGTGGGATGCCAGCAGCTGCTCAAGGGAGTTGAGAAGGTTAAGAAGGGTGAAGCCAAATCTACCTATCTGAATGAACTGGTCAAGCTTGCCGATACCATGAAGGTGGCTTCCAAGTGCGGCCTCGGTCAGTCGGTTGGCAATGCCTTCAGATCAATAGTTGAGAATTTCAGGGAAGAGATAATTTACTAATACTAGCAAAGAAGAAAATGGTAACTCTAAAAATAAATGATCAGGAAGTAAAGGTAGCGGAGGGAACGACAGTACTTGATGCTGCCAAACAGCTTGGAATAATCATTCCCACCCTTTGCAATCACCCCGATCTCTGTGTGGCAGGCAACTGCCGTGTGTGCGTGGTGGAACAGAAGGGAGCGCGCACGCTGATCGCCGCATGCGCAATGCCGGCCGCTGAAGGGATGGATATCCATACCAATTCGCTGAAGGTAAGGAATGCCAGGAAACACATTGTTGAGCTGCTTCTCTCAGAACACAGGGCAGACTGCACCAAGTGTTATAAGAACCAGAAATGCGAGCTGCAGACCCTGGCAAATGAATACGCTTTCGGTGAGCATTTGTTCCTTGACCTCGTTGAGGACCATGCATATACCATTGACCGATCATCTCCTTCTTTCCTTAAGGATGACAGCAAGTGCATAAGGTGCCAGCGTTGCGTGCGTACCTGCGCACAGCTGCAGCATGTGTCTGCAATAGCAGTGGCAAACAAGGGCGCCCATATGAAGATCTCGTCGTTCCATGACAGGCCGATGAGCCATGTTGTCTGCACCAACTGCGGCCAGTGCGTCAACCGCTGCCCGACGGGTGCGTTGACGGAGAAGACCTACATCGACCAGGTGTGGGATGCCATTTATGATTCAGAGAAGCATGTGGTTGTACAGACAGCCCCGGCTGTGAGGGTGGCTCTTGGCGAGGATCTGGGATATGATCCGGGCGAGAGGGTTACCGGCAAGATGGTCACCGCCCTGCGACAGTTGGGATTTGATTCGGTACTCGATACCGACTTTACGGCTGACCTTACCATTATTGAAGAGGGAACCGAACTCCTCACCAGGCTGAAGAAAAACCTTGTTGAGAATGACCACAGCATGGCCCTGCCGATGTTCACCTCCTGCTCACCCGGATGGATCAAGTTCATCGAGCACAAGTACCCGCATATGCTGTCCAATCTTTCGACGTGCAAGTCGCCACAGCAGATGTTCGGAGCCCTTGCAAAGACATTCTATGCGCAGAAGAGGAAACTTGACCCCTCGAAGGTTGTCTCTGTTTCGATCATGCCCTGCACCGCCAAAAAATATGAGGCTGACAGGCCTGAGATGAGATCAAGCGGATACAAGGACATTGACTTCGTTCTCACAACCCGTGAACTGGCTGTGATGATCAAGCAGGCAGGGATAGATTTCCGCACGCTGGAGCCGAGCCATTATGATTCAATCATGGGTACATCCACAGGCGCCGCGGTCATCTTCGGAGCCACCGGCGGTGTGATGGAGGCGGCACTACGCACTGCATATGAACTTGTTACCGGCAAGCCTGTGCCGTTCAATAACCTGAATATCACTCCTGTCCGCGGCATGGAAGGGGTGAAGGAGGCTACAGTTAAGATTGAGGGTACCACCCAGGAGTGGAGGTTCCTTGAAGGAGCTGAACTGAAAGTTGCGATTGCACACGGTCTGGTGAATGCCAACAAGGTAGCGAAGGCAGTGAGCACCGGCAAGGCTTCATATCACTTCATTGAGATAATGGCCTGCCCGGGTGGATGCATTGGAGGTGGCGGTCAGCCCATACCCACCAACGCTGCTGTCCGCCAGAAACGAATGGATGCAATCTACTCGGAAGACATGCATATGGATATCAGGAAATCTCATGAGAATCCCGAAATAAAGGCTATCTACGAGGAATTCCTGGAGAAGCCCAACGGCCATAAGTCGCATGAACTCCTGCATACCCATTACATAGCCCGGGAAGCTTACTAATCAGATAGACAGTACAATTGTCAGGCGGAGACGTTTTGCATGGCGTCTCCGCTTTTTTTCTGTTTTTCAACACAAAAGTTGGCTGCTAAGGAGTTTTTTGCCATTTTTAGAAAATCAGACAGATAATTGCTGAAACTGAATAAAAAACATGAGCGGATTTGACTTTTCAAAGAGGGATTCCTTTGGCAGCAGGCTGGGAGTTATAATGGCAGCAGCCGGTTCAGCCGTTGGTCTGGGAAATATCTGGAGATTTCCCTATATCCTGGGTGAGAACGGAGGAGGTGCGTTCCTCATAGTATACCTTATTATTATCTTTTCCATTGGCATACCGGTGATGATGTCCGAACTGGTTATCGGCAGGAGAACCCAGAGGAACCCGGTGGGCGCCTTCAGGATGCTTTCATCGCGCCGGCCCTGGTATCTTGTGGGGATGATGGGTATAGTGGCTGCATTCATGATACTTGCCTTTTACACTGCTGTGGCTGGTTGGACGCTTGAGTACATCTACCAGATCCTTGCCGGGGGCATAAAGGGCAGGTCATCTGCTGAACTGACGGTAATGTTTGACACTTTCAGGACTGATTCGCTCAGGCCTGCCCTCTGGTTTTCCGTTTTTCTGCTTGCAACAGCGGGCATAGTGCTGGGTGGAGTGCGAAAAGGGATAGAAAAATCAACCAAGGTGCTCATGCCGCTGCTTTTCATCCTGCTGATTTTTATGTGCATAAAAGCCCTGACACTTCCGGGTGCCGGAAAGGGAGTTGAGTTTCTCTTCAGGCCTGATTTCTCAAAGATCACGGGAACGACGGTGCTGATGGCCCTGGGCCAGGCATTCTTTTCACTTAGCATCGGGATGGGAACCCTGATCACATATGGTTCATATATACCAAAAGACAACAACCTGGCGGGCACAGCGGTGCAGGTCTCTATGATTGACCTTCTGATTGCAGTGCTTGCAGGCCTTGCCATCTTCCCGGCAGTATTTGCATTTGGCATCTCGCCTGCTTCCGGAGAAGCACTGACATTCATAGTCCTTCCGGGGATCTTCCAGCAGATGACCGGGGGAATGATTTTTGCCTTTATATTTTTTTTCCTGCTGGCAATTGCCGCGTTGACCTCGACCATATCAGTTCTGGAGGTGATAGTGGCGTACTTCTCAGAACAGCTGAACCTGAGCCGCAGGACGGCAATTATAATTGCCACTGCCTCGATGTTCATTCTCGGTATAGCCGCGTCGCTGTCATGGGGTGTGATGAAAGGGGTCACCCTGTTCGGCCTGAATATCTTTGACCTCTTTAACTATACAACAGCAAACATACTTCTTCCCATAGGAGGGCTGCTAATTGTGGCATTTCTCGGATGGTTCTTCCCGGGCAAATCGGTCAGGGATGAGCTTTCAAATGATGGTTCCCTGAAAATCAGGTATTACAGCCTTTACAGGTTTATCATCAGGTTCATTGCACCGGTGGCGATAGCTCTTGTGTTTCTGAACGGGCTCGGATTACTTGCATTTTAATCATCTGAAACACTGACATGCACGGACTTAATGATTTTCTTGTAAAGCTTGACGGATACCTTGGAGGTCATCCCTGGTTCATGGTGCTACTGATAGGGACCGGACTTTTCTTTACCATCTACCTGGGATTTCCGCAGCTGAGGTATTTCCGGCATGCGATACGGATAACACGTGGCAGGTACGATCATTCGCATGATGTGGGTGATACTTCGCATTTCCAGTCGCTTGCAACCGCACTTTCAGGCACGGTCGGAACAGGGAATATTGCAGGGGTGGCCCTGGCGATACATCTGGGCGGGCCTGCAGCGCTGTTCTGGATGCTGGTTACGGCAGCCATCGGGATGTGCACGAAGATGGTGGAGGTCTCGATATCACACAAGTACAGGGATATTCTTCCTGACGGTTCGGTGTCAGGCGGGCCGATGTATTACATGAAGAAGCGGTTGAACATCACAACCCGCAGCGGGAAGGTGATAAAGACAGGGGTGATAATGGGAGCCTTTTTTGCCGGAGCAACCATACTGTGCTCCTTCGGCACCGGAAGCCTGCCCCAGATAAACAGTATCTCAAACTCGGTCTTTGCCTCATTTGGAATCAAACACATTATAACCGGTGCGATTCTTTCGGTACTTCTGGCCCTGGTGATCATCGGCGGGATAAAAAGAATAGCAAAGGTTACCTCGGTGCTCGTGCCCTTTATGGCGCTGCTCTATCTTACCGGCGCTCTCCTGGTCATCTTTTCCAATCCTGAAAACATCATCCCCTCGTTTGTTTCGATTTTTGCCGATGCCTTTACCGGATCGGCGGCAGCAGGGGGCTTCCTCGGAGCATCCTTTGCTTTTGCAATGAACAGGGGAGTGAACAGGGGGCTCTTCTCCAATGAGTCGGGACAGGGATCGGCGCCCATAGCTCACTCGGCAGCCCGTGCCCCGGAACCTGTCTCGGAAGGGATGGTGGCCTTGCTGGAGCCTTTCATTGATACGATTTGCATCTGCACCCTTACCGGCCTGGTGCTGCTGGCCTCGGGCGCCTGGAATACCAAGACTGACAACCAGTTTCAGCCGACTGATGTGCAGATTCTGGCCGGAGTGTATAATGATGGCAACAGTGAGGATGTAATGAAGCTTGGGAACCATATGCGGGGAGATGAATTCCTTGACCTCTACAACGGAAAGCTCAGAATTGAGGAAGGGGTGATAAGCACCGCCGGGATATCCGTCATTCACGCCAGGTCACTGGCAGAGAATGTCCGGTTCCTTTCAGGCAGGGATCCGTTCAATGGTGAACTGGAGGTCGTGGCCGGTAAACTGGCCCCGGTGTCAACTCTCACCGTGAGAGGGGAATCGCTTATCCACAGTGCTCCGCTCACAACCTACGCATTCAGCCGGAGCGTTCTGAAGGGCTTCGGGTCGTATATAGTGACCTTCTCATTGCTTCTGTTTGCATTTTCCACAGCAATCTCATGGTCATACTATGGCGACAGGGCTACCACTTACCTGTTCGGCCAGAAGTATGTGCTGATATACAGGCTGATCTTTGTGGCTGCCTTCTTCATAGCCTCATTCACCGATACCACAATCATCTGGTCGCTTTCATACATTGCCATTGTGCTGATGGCCGTCCCCAATCTTGTAGGAATACTACTGCTAAGAAAGGAAGTAAAACAGTCTGTGCGTGATTACTGGCTGGCATTTTCAAACCAGTACCCCGGCGAAAAGATCTCGAAGAAGATGTCCAGAAGGTTCGGAAGAAAACAATAGTCTGATCTGCAGGCATTTGTCACAGAACACTTTTTTTTATCGCTCAGATACAAGGGATTGAGTTTTTAATCAACTTTGATTGCTTGTTTTTGATTAGTGATCATTGTCTGAAATATGAGCGGTTTCGATTTTTCAAAGAGAGACTCATTTGGCAGCAGGCTTGGGGTGGTTGCTGCGGCAGCCGGTTCTGCTGTGGGTCTCGGTAATATCTGGAGATTTCCCTACATCCTGGGGGAGAACGGGGGTGGCGCTTTCCTGATAATATATCTGGTAATCATGTTTGCGATCGGGATTCCGGTGATGATGTCGGAGCTGGTCATTGGCCGGCGCTCACAGCGGAACGCGGTCGGTGCCTTCCGCATGCTCGCTCCCGGTAAGCCATGGTACCTTGTGGGGATGATGGGGATCATCTCAGCATTCATGATACTTGCATTTTATACTGCAGTGTCAGGGTGGACCCTGGAATACCTCTACCAGACTGTGATCGGCGGTTTCAAAGGTAAAAGCTCTGCCGAGCTTACTGCCATGTTTGATTCCTTCAGGAGCGATTCTTTGAGGCCGGCGCTATGGTTTGCAATATTCATGCTTGCAACATCGGGAATTGTCCTTGGCGGTGTAAGGAAGGGTATTGAGAAATCCACTAAAATCATGATGCCACTGCTTTTCGTGCTGCTGATCATCATGTGCATCAAATCGCTTACCCTTCCGGGGGCCGGAAAGGGAATGGATTTCCTTTTCAGGCCTGACTTCTCGAAGATAACCGGCACTGCAGTACTGATGGCTCTTGGTCAGGTCTTTTTCTCTCTCAGCATCGGCATGGGGACAATCATTACATACGGCTCCTATATTCAGAAGGACAACAACCTGGCAACAACTTCGGTACAGGTCTCGCTCATTGACACCACGGTGGCAGTCCTGGCCGGCATTGCAATATTCCCTGCAGTATTTGCCTTTGGAATTTCTCCTGCCTCCGGGGAGGCTCTTACGTTTATAGTGCTCCCCGGCATCTTCCAGCAGATGCCGGGAGGAATGGTGTTTTCCTTCATGTTCTTCCTGTTGCTGGCATTGGCTGCCCTGACATCAACCATTTCGGTCCTGGAGGTTATTGTAGCATATTTCTCTGAACAGCTCGGGCTTTCGCGAAGGAAGGCAATTGTCCTCGCAACCATTTCAATGTTTATTCTCGGCATCACCGCCTCGCTCTCCATGGGACTCACGAGCGGGATTAAACTTTTCGGCCTGAATACGTTTGACCTGTTCAATACCACTACGGCAAACATCCTTTTGCCGCTTGGCGGATTGCTCATTGTGATCTTCCTCGGATGGTTTTTCCCGGGGAAGGATACCCGTGATGAACTTTCGAACGGAGGTCAGCTTAAGATCAGGTATTATTCCATATACAGGTTTATTATAAGATTTGTTGCACCAATTGCCATAACGATAGTCTTCCTTAACGGGATAGGACTGCTTAAGATATAATCGCAATCCCTGACCTTTATGCATAAGCTAAACGATTTTCTGACAATGCTCGATGGTTACCTGGGCGGGCATGTCTGGTTCATGGTGCTGCTGATCGGCACCGGACTTTTTTTTACAATTTATCTTGGTTTTCCCCAGATACGCTATTTCAGGCATGCCATCAGAATTACGAAAGGGAAATACGATCACTCACATGATATTGGTGATACCAGTCATTTCCAATCCCTTGCAACCGCTTTATCCGGGACTGTCGGTACAGGTAACATTGCCGGCGTGGCGCTGGCCATTCACCTTGGCGGACCGGCAGCTCTCTTCTGGATGCTTCTGACTGCTGCCATCGGGATGTGCACCAAGATGGTCGAGGTATCCATATCTCACAAATACAGGGACATACTTCCTGACGGCAGTGTCTCCGGAGGGCCTATGTATTACATGAAGAAACGGCTCAACATCACCACGAAAAACGGAAAGGTTCTGAAGACCGGCCTCATCCTCGGCAGCTTTTTTGCCGGAGCCACGATACTGTGTTCATTCGGTACCGGCGGCCTGCCGCAGATAAACAGCATCTCCAATGCCGTCTTCGCCACCTTCGGGGTGAAGCATATCATCACCGGAGCCATCCTCTCCGTGCTGCTGGCGCTTATAATCATTGGCGGGATAAAGCGCATAGCGAAGGTGACATCGGTACTGGTGCCATTCATGGCGCTGCTCTATCTTGTCGGATCACTCATTGTCATCTTCTCCAACGTTGAGAATATCCTTCCGTCACTGGTTGCCATTTTCAGCGACGCCTTCACCGGTTCAGCAGCTGCCGGCGGCTTCCTCGGCGCCTCCTTCGCCTTCGCCATGAACAGAGGCGTGA
Organism: Bacteroidota bacterium; assembly: GCA_018262715.1. GTDB lineage: Bacteria > Bacteroidota > Bacteroidia > Bacteroidales > VadinHA17 > SR-FBR-E99. The sequence goes on along the minus strand of JADFDS010000001.1, from coordinate 9,957 downwards.
ACAGGGGACTTTTCTCCAACGAATCAGGACAGGGATCTGCACCAATAGCTCACTCGGCAGCAAGAGCTCCCGAGCCGGTGTCGGAGGGTATGGTTGCCCTCCTCGAACCATTCATTGATACAATCTGCATTTGCACGCTGACCGGATTGGTAGTCCTTTCTTCAGGTGCATGGAACACCAAGACCGAAAACCATTTCCAGACAACTGACATGCAGTATGTGGTCGGTGCGTATGACGACAGCAGAAGCGAGGATGTGGTTAAGCTTGGTGATCATGTACGCGGGACGGCCCCGTTGCCACTTTTCAGCGGACAGATGGAGGTGGAGAACGGTATTTCAAAGACTCCCGGCATATCACTGATCCACGCAAGATCCCTCGCAGAGAATGTTAAATACGCTGCAGGAAATGCACCGTTCACAGGGGTGATTGAAATCAGGGACGGCAAGCTGGCCAATCCTGCGGCATTTGACATTGTAGGTGAATCACTCATACACAGTGCCCCGATGACCACGTTTGCCTTCAGCCGGAGCGTGATGAAGGGCTGGGGGAAATATATAGTCGCCTTCGGGTTACTTCTTTTTGCATTCTCCACTGCCATTTCGTGGTCCTACTATGGCGACAGGGCGGTTACTTTCCTGGCGGGACCGAAGTATGTCATCTGGTACCGCATCATCTTCGTGGTGGCATTCTTTATTGCATCATTCACCGATACAACCATAGTATGGTCACTTTCATACGTGGCAATAGTACTGATGGCTGTCCCCAACCTTATCGGGATACTTATCCTCCGCAAGGAGATGAAACAGAGCGTTAAGGATTACTGGCTCACCTTCGCGAAGCAGTACCCGGAAGAGAAGATCTCCGGCAAAATGTTGAAAAGGTTCAGCAGGTAAAGCAGGCTTTCCTGTTCCGTTCCGGGCGCTGTTACTCCCTGGGAGGCATCGGGGGGTACAGGTCCTCAACCTTCACAGTGGTATCACTGTCGGTGGTAACCTCAACAACCACCTCTTCGCCCCTGTTCCTGAAATAGAGCAGGAAAGCAAGTATCGGCATTACCGGTGTCACCAGGCCGCCGGTCAGGGCACTGAGGCCGATGTAGACCGGGTTGCGTGCCATCTCAAGCATTGCCGTAGCCTCTTCGGGATTGGCCATGGACCTGAGGAATGATCCGGTAAACGGAAGCATCACAATCGCTCCAAGTACCAGTGATGCGACAATCAGGATAAGGAGGACGACAATAACCCATCCCATGTTGGCCCACAGGTTTTTATGCGTCAGCCTGAAGGAGCGTGTAAGTGCTTCCAGGGGATTACGGGTTTCGGCAAGTGTTACCGGCATTACGAAAAGACCTGCCGTTGCCATGTAAAAGATGGCAAAGAGCCCCGGAAGAACCAGGAGAACAATTCCGATTGACACCAGCATCATTGTCAGCACTCCGAAGATGATCATGGCAACCAGGTACGGCACGAACGCAACCAGTGATTTTTTAAGCAGGGCAGAGGTGAAGCCTGCATCTCCCGCAGGCCTCTCCAGAACCCATGTATGCAGCAATACGCTCAGTACCAGTGTTACCAGGAGAGCCAGGGCATAGGGTCCTGCAAAGCCCTTCATCTTTTCGAGCATCTCGGCGGGATCAGTGGTAGTCTGAAGTGATGTCAGGTCGAGGCCTGAGATGAATAACGATGAAACCAGCGATCCGGCTACGGATATAATATAAAGCCCCAGGAAGTATTTCTTGTAGAAGTACCACAGTTTGTTGAATGCACTGTCAATATCGACAGCCCCGGCAAGAGGATGGTTCTGATAGGTGTTCATTGCAGCGTTTTTAGAAGATTTGTAAATTCAGAGGTAAATCTATTAAAAAATCAGTTAAGTATCTCAAGCATTTCATTCACGCCTAGATCGCTCAGTGGATTGTTGGCATCAATGAAAGTTCCGGCCAGCCGTGATTTTTTCTCCTGCAACCGCTGGATTTTCTCCTCGATGGTGTTGCCGGAGATATACCTGTATACAAAGACCCTTTTCTCCTGGCCTATCCTGTGCGCCCTGCTGAGCGCCTGAATCTCGGATGCGGGATTCCACCACGGGTCGAGGATGAATACATAATCGGCTTCTGTAAGGTTAAGCCCGACTCCTCCGGCCTTGAGTGAAATCAGGAAAACCTTTATGTTTTCATTGTTTCTGAAGTTGCCTATCACCTTCCCGCGTTCCCTGGTAGAACCGGTGAGCATTGTGTATCCTATGCCGTTCTTTTCCAGCCATCCGGGGAACAGCTCAAGGTGCTTGACAAATGATGAGAATATCAGTATCCGGTGTCCCTCAGCAACCACGTTCCCGATATTATGGGTTACGGCGTCAAACTTGCCCGAGCCTCCGTTGTAATTCTCATCTGTCATCACGGGGTGGTTTGCCAGTTGCCGGAGCCTCATCAGTCCCTGGAGAACGATGATGGCAGATTTTTCAATACCCACAGACTCTATGTTTTCCAGGATGGTGTTACGGACAGCAGATTTTTCCTTTTCATAAACAGCAGCCTGTTCGTCTGACATGTCACACTGTATGACCTGCTCCGTTACCGGAGGAAGCTCACTCACCACCATCTCCTTGGTGCGTCTCATGATGAACGGCTGGATTATCTTCCTGAGCCTGTTCTCCTTTTCTTCCTCGTAGTTCTTTTCGATTGGTCTTGCAAACTCCCTCCTGAAAAATGAGAGTGATCCCAGCAGACCGGGATTGACGAAGTTAAGCTGTGTCCACAGGTCGGTCAGTGAGTTCTCTACCGGAGTGCCGGTAAGTACCAGCCTGTGATCGGCCCTCAGTCTCATCACCGACCTGTAGAGGTGGGAGGAGGGGTTCTTGATATGCTGACTCTCATCGAGTACCACATAAAAGAAGCAGACCCTGGTGAATAGATCAATGTCCTGCCTGACCGTATGATAACTTGACAGTACAATATCGTAGTCGGAGAGGTGTGACGCTGACCTGTGCCGTGTTGCGCCGTAGTGGATGAGTGTCTTCATTGACGGGCAGAAACGTTTTATCTCATTGTGCCAGTTGTGGCAGAGCGATGCCGGTACAATGATCAGGGAGGTGGCCGGGGGAGCTTCTCTGCCAAAGAGGGTGAGCTGTGTCAGGTCACTGCCGTCAGCGCCCGGTTCAGGGCAGTTCTGGCTTATCATGCGGGCTTTCATCCTTTCCCTGTTGAACATGAGCAGCGCCAGGGTCTGCAGTGTCTTGCCGAGGCCCATGTCGTCAGCAAGGCAACCGCCGAGGTTGTTTGACTGCAGGAAATGTAACCAGCTCATTCCCTCCTGCTGGTAAGGTCGCAGCTCTGCATTAAGCCCTTCCGGTGCAGGCAATATCTCCAGCTTCTCAGGCATGACAAGCTTCTCCAGTCCGGTACAGGCGTCGCACTCTTCCGAGGAGACAGCCTCGCTGAAGATGCTGAAATGCTGTTTGTGCAGCAGCAGATCGTCATTGCTGTCCTTGCCCATCTCGAACAGTCCCCGGTATCTGGCAAACCATTCCTCAGGGAGAAGGGCAACCGTTCCGTCGGGCAGCAGGTATTCGCGGATCCCTTCAAGAATGTTCCTCCTGAAACGCGTGAATGGAATGGTAAACGGTCCTATGATCACTTCGGCTTTCAGGTCAAACCAGTCATTTATGACCTTGTGACTGATTCTTATCTCAACCCTGTGCAGCGAGTATGGCCGGTCAAGGCTGCCGGTACGGATTATCAGACCCGCATCCTCCAGTCTCTTCCTGTTGTAGGAGACTGTTTCAATAAGGTTGTACATTGTTTCCATTTCCGCTTCCCTGGTCCCCGGGGTGGTGAAGTTAATGCCGTCGTCACTTGTCAGGCCCGCTTCGTCAAGCGCATCCAGGCAACTCTTTTCCCATGCCGGATCCCGTTCCTTCCGCAGGAAGCTGATATGGCCCTCTTCGTTGCTGAAGGTTGTGAAATGGGTAATATCATCAGGATAATAAATTTCCCTGTTGTCATAGCGGAATTTCAGTATGGCTGCCGGAACCCCTGTGAGGGTACGCTCAACACTGAGAAATGCTTTTTTATCTGCTTCTGAGTGTTTAACTGAGAACCCGGTTCCTGTCACCCGGTGACTGTTGATCACCTGGAGCACGAACGTCGAGAAGTATTTTTCCACCGTTTTCTCAGGAATGATGATCCTGTCCCTGGTCAGGAACGGCTTGATTTTGGTCCCTTCAATTTCAGCAATGAAGTGGATGGTATGTCCAGACCTGATGATGCATGGCATGTTTGACAGTATCTCGATCTGCTGGCCGCGAAGGTTGACTGGTTTGCCGGCTGATTCCACTATCAGACTGTACGCGGTTTCTCCGGGGGTGCGGTCAAAACGGAACACGGGATCTGCTTTTAAGGGATTGATTTTCAGCCTGTCTTCATGATGCAGGGTGTTTACTCCCGGCTTCTGGAGGAAGAGTGGTATCTCCTCCTTCAGGGTTATCTGGAGACACTGCGCAATCCTTGACTCCATAAATGGCTTTATCAGTGCGCTGAACTCCTTCTCGGCAACATTTTCCAGGAATTCCTTGACATTGCGGTGTTTTGAAAAAAGCTTGAAGAGGTTGCGGTCCGAGTACTCGTTAACCAGTCGTACCGCCTCCTTCTCCTCGTTATCAAGTCCTGAAAGGGTTAAGTTATTGGGGAAGGGTGAGAGCGCCTCGCCGGAGGTGTAATACTCCCTCCCCGGCATCTTCTCCAGCATGTATGGCATCAGGATAGTGCCCCATCTGCGGTGCTGGGTCAGTATCAGTGCAAACAGCCTTTCCCGGGCTGCAACGATGGGGGGATGCATCTGTAAACGAAATAAACATGCAATTTTGAAATTCCCCGGATAAAATCAAATAGCTGGCATTAAATAATTATTTCCCCGGCTCCGGTCAGGTTATCAGTGACTTTGTCGATATTAAACACTGAATGTGAGATGATTACGGCATTCATGCCCTGTCTGCCGCGCTGCGAAAGGATAATTTTAATATCTTTCCGTACTTGTTTAATAAGGGAACAACAGATGAAAAAGGTCATTATAACCAGTTTTTTATTGAGTTTGACTTTTCTGGCCTCCTCTCAGGAGACACCTATCACAACCGGATGGAGGGCAATCCGCGCATCGGAATTAACTGTTGACGGCAGGGCGCTGACCACAGAGGACCCTGCACCGGAGGGGTGGATAAATGCCACTGTTCCCGGCACTGTCCTGACTACACTGGTAAATAACAGCCTTATGCCGGAACCATGGTACGGAATGAATAACGAGACTATTCCTGACGTATGGGATACGGGTCGCGATTATTACACATACTGGTTCTTCACAAGGTTCTCAATCCCGGGACTTGACTCCACCCGCCAGGTGTGGCTCAATTTCAGGGGGATAAACTACAGGGCCGAGATCTGGGTCAACGGCAGCCTCCTCAGTGACACCGCTACTGACGGTATGTTTCTACGCAGGAAATACAATGTAACTTCCCTTCTGAACCCCGGGGGGCATAACCGGTTGGCTGTCAGGGTGGAGCCGCCACTTAACCCGGGAATGCCCAACGGCGGACAAGGGGGCGACGGAACCATTGGCCGTGATGTGACCATGCAGTATACGGCAGGGTGGGACTGGATACAGCCGGTCAGGGACAGGAATACGGGGATCTGGGATGCGGTGACAATTGAAATCACAGGTGATATTGACATAAGAAACAGCTTTGCCCGTACCAGGGTTCCCGGTGAACGGCTCCCCGGCGAGTTGCAGGACCCTGCCTTCGTGACCTTCTCCGCCGAGCTGGTGAACCCGACCGGCAGGATTGTGGAAGGGGAGGTAGCCGTTTCATACATGGGATCCACTGACAGAAAGAAGATAAAACTGCCGCCCCAAAGCACCGTGACCTATACCTTTCCGGAACAGAAACAGACTGATCCGAGGATATGGTGGCCCAACGGCCTGGGTCAGCCGGCGCTGTATCCTGCCGTGATTACCTTCAGTGACAGAAAGGGCAACACGATTGACCGGGAGGACCTGATGTTCGGATTCCGTGAGGCGGGAAGCTACTTTGATGATTCAACCGGGGCACGGGTCTTTACCATCAACGGCCAGAAACTTTTTATACGCGGCGCCAACTGGATAGCTTCGGACGGAATGTTGCGTCTCAGCCCGGAACGTTACCAGGCTGAGGTGAAGATGCATGCCGAAATGAATATGAACATGATCCGGGTCTGGGGCGGATCAATCACCGAGAGGCCGGATTTCTATGAAGCCTGTGACAGGAACGGCATTCTGGTGTGGCAGGACCTGTGGATCACCGGCGACTGCAACGGGAGGTGGCCTGATACCGTCAGAAAAGCGGACAGCCAGGAGGTCCGGCGCATGTATCCTGATGATGATACTCTTTTCCTTCGGTCCGTGGAAGACCAGGTGAAGATGGTAAGGGTTCATCCGTCCCTGTATCTTATCTGCGGGGGAAACGAGTTCCCGCCACCGGCGGAACTTGATACCCTGATCCGGAAGAAGCTTGAGGAGCTTGACGGAACACGGATTTACCTGAGCGAGTCAACTTCGCCGGAGCTCTTGCGGAATACAATCGGCGGGACTGCTGACGGACCGTATAATATCAGGGAGCCGCTCTGGTTCTTCACTGAGAAATGGCATCCGTTCAATCCGGAGATAGGGTCAGTGGGATTGCCTAACATCGAGAGCCTCAGGAAGATGATGGATGAGAAAGATCTTGTCGTGCCTGTGGGTGGTGAGGTGAACGAGGTATGGCGGTATCATAAGTATATGGGTTACGGCGGGATGATTGAGCGGCTGGGAGAACCCTCTGACCTGGCTGATTTCGTCAGGAAGGCACAGTTGCTGAACTATGAGCAGTACCGGGCTCTTGTTGAGGGATACACAGCGCACATGTGGGACTGGTACACAGGTTTCCTGGTCTGGAAGAGCCAGAATCCGTGGCCGGCGCTCAAGGGACAGTTTTACGACTGGTATCTTGATCAGAATGCGGGTTTTTACGGCTTCAGGCACGGTGCCTCACCGGTGCACCTGATGTTCAATCCTGTTGACTCTGCAATCTACATTGTCAACACCACGCCCAAGGAGCGCAAGGGGCTCAGGCTTGAGGCGAAGCTGACCGATGAGTACGGCAGGGAGATTTGGAAGAAGGCGGAGGAGAAGGTTGTTGACGGAAACAGCATAGTGAAAGTCTGGAAGCCTGATCTTGCAGGCAGCCCGGCAAAGGTTCAGTTCCTGAAGCTTCGCATCACTTATGTTTCCACCGGCTTGACAGTTGATGAGAATACCTGCTGGTTCCCGCAGGATGGTGACAGGAAGAATCTGACCTCGTTGCCTGAGGCAAAGATCGTTGGCCAGATGATGAAGAACAAGGATGGCAAGGTCAGCGTGGACCTGGCCAACAGCGGAAACGTTGCTGCCTTTTTCGTTCGGATGAAGGTGTTGCGGGCTTCTGACGGCACAATGCTGACACCGGTTTTCTTTGACGACAATTATATAGTGTTGTTACCCGGAGAAAAGCGCACGGTACAGGTTGATGTGACCGGAGTCAGTGTGGAAGAGAGGAACACCCCTCTGTTGCTGCAGCTGGAGGGATTCAATCTGCAGCCGGTGATGATCAGGCTTTAGTGTTTAATTCCGGCCGGCCCGGCAACGGATCTTATCGTGTGCGGATCCGATCCTTGTCCTGTACGGATCAGATCCTTACCCTTTGCAGATCCGGTCCTTACCATTTACGGATATGGTCCTTACCCTGTGCGGCTGATCTCCTCAATTCGCGGGCGGTTGGTTAAAGTGATACTCTTATCGGAGAGTTTGATCAGCCCGTCCTTCTCGAAACTCTTCAGCACCTTCACTGCTCCCTCGGTGGAGATGCCGGCGAAGTCAGCAAGCTCACGCCGCGAGAGATGCCTGAAGAGATCCTCACCGCCGAAGTTCTCAGGGGCCAGGCTCAGGAGCACCGTCGCCATACGCCCATTGGTCTGCTGATGCAGCACATTGTCGAGTGAGGTATAGAGCAGCGAGTTGTGCTCACAGTACCGCCTGATGATGCTGAAGGCAAATGTCCCGTTCTGCTTCACCAGCGCCGCGATGGCATCCTTCTCTATCAGGAAACCTGTTGTCTCAGTGACTGCTACCACTGAATAACTGAAGGTATTCCGGTTAAAGACCGCCGAGAGCCCTACCATTTCGCCCTGACGGATGATCCGGAGATTATAGTCGCGCCCGTTGCTGCACTCGATATACTGCCTCGAGTAACCGGTGACAGTGAAGATAACATATGAAGCAAAAGCCCCCTGTTTGGCCAGGTTCTCGCCACGGCGAAAAACGACCTGAACCCTGCTTTCGCGAACCAGCTCTGTCTCCTCAGGCGTAAGTGCCGAGAAACAGGGCAGGGTGATGTCGCAGACAAACTCCCTGTCAGTATTGGTGATGGTCTTCATTACAATTGAGTGACGTGCAAATTTAAGAATTAACGCACATTATCAGTGGGGTGTCGTCAATTTTATAATAATCAGTAACTTGGCTTCATGAGGCTGAAGCACAGCAACTTTTTTGTTGTCGCATTTCAATAATTGTCATGATCTGTCCGGCCATTGCCATGGCCAGGAGAGTCCTGGGAGGATGTACTTTTGCGTCAAACAAACCGACTCAATGAAACACAGGATAGAATCTGCCTGGAAAGGCAAAATGAAATTTGACACTGAAGTTAACGGGCATCACTTTTTTATTGACCAGGCCGGTGAAAACGGTGATAACAGCGGACCTCGCCCGAAACCGCTCATGCTGGCAGCTCTGGCTGGTTGCACGGGGATGGACGTGATATCGATTCTGAAAAAAATGAGACAGGAGGTGGAGTACTTCAACGTTGTGGTGGAAGGAGATACCGAGGACGAGCATCCGAATGCCTATGTCAGGATGCATATCATTTATGAGTTCAGTGGCAGGGACCTCGAGATGGAAAAGATAGAGAAGGCGATCAGCCTTTCGATGGAGCGCTATTGCGGGGTCTCGGCTGTTTACCGGAAGGCGGGTATTGAGATGACGCACGAGGTGAAAATTGTCTGAAGGTCTGAAGGTCTGAGGTCTGAAGGTCTGAGGTCTGAGGTCTGAAGGTCTTGGGTCTGAAGGCCCAAATGAATTGCGAACTACGATTTGCGATTTGCGAATTCAGACCTTTTAATTATGCATCAGTCAGTCCGGCTATCAGGAGTCAGTTGACAATAAAAAAAAGAAAATATGCTTTACACGAATTTGAATCATGTTGAGACTGCACACCAGCTCGAAAAGGTCATCGGTGAGAATGAGAATGTAATGGTATGCTGCGGCAGGATGGGCCCGATGTGTATCCCGGTTTACGGAATCATGGAGGAGCTCGAACCCGTCTATACCCATGTGAAATGTTTCGACATGGAGTTTGACAATCCGGAGGCACAGGTGATACGCAATGCACCCCTTACCCGCGGATTCATGGGGTTGCCATACACTGTGTATTACAGGAATGGAAAAATGGTGAAGGCAACATCCGGCATCCAGACGATGCAGCAGGTGAAGACAATCCTCGACAGTGAGTTCGGAAACCCAACGCAAAACGTTACAGGCAGGTGACCACGGCTGTCGCCGACGGAACCGTCGCAGCGCTGGCTGCTGCCGATTACCTGCATTCACAAAAAACGAAAATAAGTAAATGAAGATGAAAGGACTGATTATAGCTTTGATTGTAATTGCCGTAGTTGCAATACTTCTTGTACGCTCGTACAACAAGATGAAGAATGCCCCGGCAGTAGCCGACAGTGAGCTGATAGAACATCTCACAGCACAGAACTTCGCACACAAGACGAAGAATGGAGTTGTGCTGGTTGATTTCTGGGCCGACTGGTGCATGCCGTGCAAGATGATGGCGCCCATCCTTAATGAGGTAGCT